>DASZXP010000074.1:0-76137 GCA_035545935.1 Puia sp.
TCTTTGTCACTTTTTTTGCCTATGTCTCTTATTTTTATGATCCGTTGCGTCAGATGGCAGCCCTCTGGGCAGGATTCCAGGTAGCGCTGGCCGCCTGGGAAAGGATCGCCCAAATACTCAACCTGACGTCCGACCTCGAGACAACCCAGGGTCTCTCCGTAGTCCGTGACGGGAAAGCTCCCGCCCCTGCGCTGCTGGAATTCCAGCATGTATCCTTCCATTATCCGGACGGTACGGAAGTCCTGCATAATAATAGTTTCCAGATGGAAAAGGGCAAGACCTATGCGCTTGTTGGCCCTACGGGCGGCGGCAAGACGACCACAGCTTCTCTTATAGCACGTTTGTATGATCCTACTTCCGGTCGCGTGCTGCTGGATGGCCAGGACCTCCGTTCTTATGCGGCCGCCGAAAGGACCCGAAAGATCGGTTTCATCCTGCAGGAACCCTTCCTCTTCTCCGGCACGGTAAAGGATAATATATTATACGGCAATGAGCAGTATCACCATCTCAGCAATGAAGAGCTGGCAGCCGTCATCGAAAAGGCCAATCTGCAGACATTGCTATCCCGCTTCGACGCGGGGCTCGACACGGCCGTCACTTCCGGAGGCGACGGCATCAGCCTTGGGCAGCGACAGCTTATCGCCTTTATGCGCGCCGTGCTCCGCAATCCCGATCTGCTGATCCTTGACGAGGCGACCGCCAATATCGATACCGTCACCGAGAAGATGCTGGAAGATATCCTGCAACGATTGCCGGAGACTACTACGCGTGTCATCATCGCTCACCGTCTCAATACCATCGAGAATGCAGACGAGATATTCTTCGTCAATGCGGGCACGATCACCCGGGCCGGCAGCCTCGACCAGGCAGTAGATATGCTCCTGCATGGCAAAAGGGTGAGCTGAAGACAGGATTTCATCAGAATAGGTCGCTAACTTTGACTAATGAAATTTTGTAGTCTCTTATTAGCGGCCTTCATATATTCTTTATCACTAATAGCTCAGCAGCCTGCTCCCTCCGGAAAAGGACGGATCACGGGTCGTATCCTGGATTCTTTGTCACAAAGTCCCGTGGAGTACGCTACCATTACCCTTTATGCGTCCGGCAACAAGACAAAACCCATCAACGGGACTACCACCAATAATAAAGGTCTCTTTACGCTGGAAGGATTGATCCCCGGCAGCTATACGCTTACCATCGGATTTATCGGTTACCAGTCTCGCGCCACCGGCGTCCTCACGCTAAATGGGAAGACCATGAACATGACGCTGGGAGATCTTGTTCTTTCGAAAAAGGAAGAGGCGCTGCAAGCCGTGACGGTCACCGCTCCCAAAGGGCTCGTGGAGAACAAGATCGATAAGATGGTCTACAACGCGGAAAAGGATATTACTTCCCAGGGCGGCGTGGCCACCGACATCCTGAAAAAGGTTCCCATGGTGTCCGTGGATGTGGATGGCAATGTGCAGCTGCAGGGCAATTCAAATATCCTTTTTCTTATCAATGGCAAGCCTTCCAGCATTTTTGGCAATAACCTGGCGGATGCGCTCCAGTCCATTCCCGCCAGCCAGATCAAGAACATCGAGGTCATCACCAGCCCCGGCGCCAAATACGATGCGGAAGGCACGGGCGGCATTATCAATATCGTCTTAAAAGAAAACAAGCTCCGGGGTATCAATGGGAATATAAGCCTCACCGCCGGCAGCCGCCTGGAGAATGGGTCCCTGAACCTCAACGCCAGGCATGGCAATTTCGGGGTGAACGCTTTTTTCAGCGGTAATGCACAGCTCCCCTCCACAAGGGTCAACAGTTCCGACAGATGGTCGGACGACACCGCGGCCGGGACAAAGAACAGGCTGCAGCAGGACGGCGAAAGCAAATTCCATCGCCAGGGTTATGAATCCGGTCTTGGTTTCGACTGGAGCATCGATCACCGCAATACCATTTCCGGCAATATTGGCTATGACAATTTCGGCAATAAAAATGATGGCTCCTTTTCTCAGCTGCAGAGCGGATACGACGCCTCTTCCGGCGCTCTCCTCTCGGACGACAGTTCCCTGGTCCTCTCCGGCAGCCGCTTCCAGGGGCACTCGCTGGATTACAGCCTGAACTATAAAAGGACCTTTCCACAAGAGGACAGGGAGCTGGATATATCTTATGACGGCAGCTATGGCAACAATCACTCCGCCTATCACCAGGCGCAAAGCCTTCCCGATGGGACCAATACCTTCACTGGCTCCAACAGCCATAGCGACGGACACGATCACGAGACGAATTTCCGCCTCGATTATGTACAGCCGTTGAACGATAAGATAAAGCTGGAGACGGGCGGCAGGGTACAGATAAGGCAGATAAGCAGCGCCTCTTCCGTCTATGCGCTGGATCCTTCGACAGGCGGGTATCGATATGACAGCGGTCAGTCAAACTCCCTATCCTATACCCGTCATGTATATGCGGGCTACGCCTCTCTTACCTTTCCGCTCTTTAAATGGCTGGATGTGAAGGGCGGGCTGCGGTACGAACGGACGGAGACAGATGCGGTGTTCAGCAAGTCTTCCGGTGCGGAGGTCCCGGGTTATAATACATTCGCGCCCTCCATTATCCTGTCACATAGCTTCGAAAATGACCAGACGATCAAGGTCGCCTATACCAGGAGGATACAGCGTCCGAACTACCGGTGGCTGAATCCTTATTTCAACGCCAGCGATCCAAAGAACATAACCACCGGCAACCCCTATCTGCAGCCAGAGGTCATCAACAATATCGATCTCACGTACGCGAAGTCATTCGAGAAAGGCAGCGCTATCAATGTCGTCCTTTTCTATCATCACCAGGTGCACGATATCCAACCTTTTATCACCTATTATCCTGAGTACACTATCGGCGACTCCACCTATCTCAATACATCCGTCAGCGTACCCATGAATGTTGGTTCTGAAAATAATTATGGTCTGAATGTTTACGGCGCCGTGCCTGTCGGATCCAAGCTCAATCTCCGCAGCAATCTTTCTGTCTTCGACAGGTATATCACCACCGGCGAGCTGGGTGGCCAGAACGTCACCAGCTTCAATTACAGGATCAATATGAACGCCTCCTACCAGCTGAGCAATACTTTTGTGCTGGAGTTCTTTGGCAATTTCAATTCGGCACGGAATGAGCTCCAGGGCCGGTATCCCTCTTTTACCTCCTATAATTTCGCCTTCCGCAAACAGATCTGGAAGAAGAAGGGCAGCATCGCGTTTTCCGCCACCAATCCCTTTGCTTCCAACGTACGGCAGGAAACTACCGTCAACGGCCAGAATTTTTCGTTGCATACGCTTCAGTTGGTGCCTTACCGGAGCTTTGGGATCAATTTTACCTATAAGTTTGGTAAATTGGAGTTTAAAAAAGATAAGGAAGAGCCCAAGGAGCTCCCGGCCCTGCCCGATAACGGCTGATCAACCTATGCCCAACAAAACCTAACCCCATATGACATCCCTACGATCTTGCCTGTTCTCTATCTGTACCGTCCTGTTATCCGTCACCGTCAGCCTGGCCCAGTCGACAGATTCATTCCAGGTGTGCAAAACCTTTCGTATAGGCAGTCCCGGTGGATGGGACTATATTTCCATAGGACCCGACAAAAAGTTATATGTCTCACACGGCACCCATGTGGTGATCCTGGATGAGAAAAAAGGCGATTCAGTCGGTGTCATTCCTAACACCAACGGCGTCCATGGCATTGCCTTCGATGAGTCCATCGGAAAAGGCTATACCAGCAATGGCCGCAACAACAGCGTCACTGTCTTTGAAATAAGGACGGGGAAGGTATTGAACCAGATCCCCACCGGACAAAATCCAGATGCTATCCTGTACGAGCCCTTCTCGAAGACTGTCATCACCTGCAACGGTCGCAGCCATGACCTGAGCATCATCGACCCTGTCACCGAGCAGGTGATAGCCACGATAGCGCTAGACGGCAAGCCCGAGACGGCCGTCTCAGACGAAGGCGGCAGGATTTTCGTCAACATCGAGGACAGGAATGAGATCACCGTCGTGGACATAGTCCACAAACAGGTTGTAACGACATGGTCGTTATCTCCCGGCGAGCGTCCTACCGGGCTGGCCATCGATAGAAAGACGAGGCGGTTATTTGCCGGCTGTGATAAATGGCTTATGGTTATGGATGCCGTCAGCGGCGGTATCATTGGCAAATACCCTATCGGCAATGGATGTGATGGCGTGGCTTTCGATAGCCACCTGAAAGATATATTCGCATCCTGCGGGGAAGGGCTGCTGACCGTCATCCATGAGCGCTCACCCAATTCCTTCCAGGTCGTCGCCAACGTTCCGACAAAGAAGAGCGCCCGCACCCTGGCCGTGGATGAAAAGAATCATGAGGTCTTCCTTCCCGCCGCATCCGGCACCTTCGAGGTCCTCGTAATAGCCCGGCGTTAGGAAGATGTTCCGTTTTTCGTTAAATTGTAAATACAATTAACGATTATGGCACCTACATCCGAAGTCATCGCGGCTGCCCCCAAGTATGGACGCCTCAGGAACTACGTCAATGGCGAATTCACCGATATTCCCGGCAGGACCCTATCTGTCATTTCCCCGCTGGACGGGGGCTTGCTGGCGGAAATGCCCTGTTCTACGGCACAGGACCTTGACCAGGCTGTCAAAGCGGCCCGGGCGGCCTTTTCTTCCTGGAGCAGAACGCCTATAAAAGAAAGGGTACAGGTGTTGTACCGGTACCGGCATCTACTGGAAAAACATACGCAGGAGCTGGCGCTCCTTGTCAGCGAAGAGAATGGCAAAACGCTGGGCGAGGCCGTCGCGGAGATAGAGAAATGTATCGAGCTTACGGAGTTTGCCGCCTCCCTCCCTCAATTATTGACGGGCGAGGTCCTGGAAGTAAGCAAGGGTGTGGAATGCCGCACCGAGCATATTCCCCTGGGTGTGGTAGCCTCCATCGTCCCCTTCAATTTCCCCGCCATGGTCCCCAACTGGACCATTCCCAATGCGATAGCCCTGGGTAACTGCATGATCATAAAGCCCTCTGAAAAAGTGCCGCTTAGCGTGGGCCGTCTGGCTCTTTTGTTGCAGGAAGCGGGTCTGCCCGAGGGCGTATTCAATGTCGTCAATGGCGACAGCGAGATAGTGGAAGCCATCTGCGATCATCCCGGCATCGAGGCGGTCAGCTTTGTGGGTTCTACCCGTGTGGCCAAGCTGGTCTATCGCCGGGCCACTTCCAACCTCAAACGTTGTCTGGCCCTGGGTGGCGCCAAGAACCACCTGCTGGTATTGCCGGATGCCAAGCCCGAGATGACGGCCCAAAATGTGGCGGCTTCTATGAGCGGGTGCGCGGGTCAGCGTTGTATGGCCGCCTCTGCCATGGTAGGGGTTGGCGCCGTCGACCACATTGTAGAGAAGATCTGCGAAGAGGCCCGTCGCATCGTCCCTGGCCGCAATCTGGGTGCAGTGATCAGCTCTGAAGCAAAAGAAAGGATCGAACGCTATATAACAGAGGCAGAACAGCAGGGGGCAAGAATTCTTGTCGACGGCAGGGGCGCTACTGTTCCCGGTAAAGAAAAAGGCACTTATGTGGGTCCCACCGTCATCGATGGCGTCAAACCGCATATGGCTATAGCCCGGGAGGAAATATTCGGCCCCGTCATCAGCATCATGCGTGTGGACAGCCTGGACGAGGCCCTGGCCATCGAGAATGCCAATCCCTACGGCAATGCGGCTTCCGTTTTTACACAAAACGGCGGCTATGCCCGATATGTTATCGACCGGGCTTCTGCCGGAATGGTAGGCGTCAATGTCGGCGTACCCGTGCCGCGCGAACCTTTTTCCTTTGGGGGCTGGAACGAAAGCAAGTTTGGGGTGGGCGATATTACAGGAAAAAGCTCCATTGAATTCTGGACACGTCTGAAGAAAAGCACGGTAAAATGGAACCCCGAAGCCGGGATCAATTGGATGAGTTAATCGTTACTAAAAATACTTCATATGCCTTCTCCCGTTACCATGTCCGAAACCCAGGAGATACAACAGGAAAACTTCGACTATACCCTTTTCTCCTGGAGCAAACAAAAAGGTCTCAATCCCATTGCCGTCAAGCATGCGGAGGGGGTATACCTGTACGACTATGATGGCCGTCGCTATCTGGATTTTTCATCCGGGCTGATGAATGTCAATATCGGTCATGGCAATCAGCGTGTCACCGCGGCCGTCGTTCGCCAGATGCAGGAGGTCAGCTATGTGACGCCCAGCTGTGTAACCCGTGCAAGGGGCGAGCTGGGGCGACGCCTGGCAGAGATCACACCCGGCAGCCTGAAAAAGACCCTCTTCACGGTGTGCGGCGCCAGCGCCATCGACAATGCCATCAAGCTGGCAAGGCTTTATACCGGCCGTCATAAGATCATCACCCGCTACAAGGCCTTTCACGGCGCTTCTTATGGCTCCATGACCGCCGGCGGAGATCCCCGCAAGCTGCCGCATGACGCACAGCAAATGCCCAATGTCGTCCATGTGGAAGACCCCTATTGCTATCGCTGTCCCTGGGGCAAAGAGATCAGCTCCTGTCACCGGGAGTGTGTAAGTCATGTTCAACGGATCATCGAGCTGGAAGGACCGGAGAATATCGCGGCCATCCTTATGGAAGGCGAAAGCGGCACCTCGGGTTGTATCAAATATCCCCCAGACTATTTACAAAAGATCAGGGCCCTTTGTGATCAGCATGGCATACTGCTTATCATCGACGAGGTCATGAGCGGTTTTGGGCGTACAGGCAAATGGTTCGCCTCCGAACTGCATGGCATCGAGCCCGACATGATCGCCACGGCCAAAGGCATTACGGCTGGTTATATTCCATTGGGCGCCCTTATCGTAACGGACAGGATCGCGGAACACTTTAATGATCGTACTCTATGGCTGGGTCTCACCTACTCTGCTCATCCCGTGGCCTGCGCGGCCGGCGTGGAAGTGCTGAAGATCTATGAGGACGAGCATCTTATCGAGAACGCAGCAGCTATGGGCCGTTATCTCGAAGCCCGGATAGAAGAGATGAAACAGCGGCACCCTTCCATCGGGGACTTCCGTAATACGGGATTGCTGGGTTGTCTGGAGCTGGTAAAGAACAGGGCCACTAAAGAGCCCATGGCGCCTTTCAATGCAAAGCCCGAGGAAATGACGGTGATGAACCAGGTGGGAGCTCGTCTCCGGCAGCTGGGCATGTATGCCTTCGTACGCTGGAACTATGTTTTTATCGCCCCGCCTTTGACCATCACCCGGGAGCAAATGGAGGAAGGGCTGGCCATCATCAGCGACGCGTTGACTATTGCCGATGCACAAACCCAATCTTTATGACAGCCTCTACCTCTTCCGAACCTGCCGCTTCCCTGTATAGCGAAGACCTGGCGCCTGTTCCACCCGCCGCAAGGAAATGGAACACCTGGAACTATGCCGCCCTCTGGATCAGCATGAGCCTCTGCATACCCACGTATATGCTGGCCAGTTCGCTCATAGGCGGAGGGATGAGTTGGTGGCAGGCCATCCTTACTATTTTTTTGGGTAATACCATCGTACTGATACCTATGATCCTCAATGGCCGCGCCGGCGCAAAATACGGTATTCCTTTTCCCGTCTTTGCACGCGCCAGTTTTGGCGTCAGGGGAGCCAATATCCCCGCTATGTTAAGAGCCATCGTTGCCTGCGGCTGGTTTGGGATCCAGACCTGGATCGGAGGTTTCGCCATCTACCAGGCGGCGCGTCTTTGGATACCATCGCTGGCTACCCTGCCGCAGGTATTCCCCGCTGGCTGGGGACTGCAAACCGGGCCGGCTATCTGTTTTATATTGTTCTGGGCATTGAACATGTATGTTGTATGGCTCGGTGTGGACAGCATCCGAAAGTTGCTTGTCTTCAAGGCATTCTTTCTACCTCTTGCGGCGCTCGCCCTTCTTTTCTGGGCCATTACCACCGTACACGGAGGATTAGGTCCTATCTTAACCCAGCCCTCCCATCTGCAAGGTCCCGCATTCTGGACCTTTTTCGTACCGGCCCTTACGGGCATGGTAGGCTTCTGGGCTACCCTGTCCCTCAACATACCCGACTTCACACGTTATGCCGTCAGCCAGCAGGCACAAATAAAAGGACAGGCTATCGGGCTGCCGCCCTCCATGACGCTCTTTGCATTCATAGGGGTCGTCGTTACATCCGCGACCACGCTTTTGTATGGTGCGCCGATCTGGGACCCTGTCGTACTGGCGGGGAAGTTCGAAAGCAGGATACTGATCACCCTGGCCATGATCGCCGTAGCCATTTCTACCCTGGCTACCAATATCGCCGCCAATATTGTCAGCCCCGCCAATGACTTCGCCAACCTTTATCCCCAAAAGATAAATTTTCGCATGGGCGGTCTCATCACCGGCATCCTGGGCATCCTCATCTTTCCCTGGAAGCTGATCGCCGACCCGGGAGGTTATATATTCACCTGGCTGGTAGGGTACTCCAGCCTGCTGGGCCCTGTGGGCGGCATCCTTATCGCGGATTATTATCTCATCAGGCGGCAGCAATTGAATGTCGCCGATCTTTATTCATTACAGGGCGCGTATGTCTATACATCAGGTTTCAACAGGAGGGCCATCGCCTGCCTCCTGCTGGGTATTGTCCCTAATGTCCCGGGATTCCTGGCAACCATCGGGGTCATCAGCCCCGGCGCCTTGCCTATATGGATCATATCCTTATACAGCTATGCCTGGTTTGTAGGCTTCTTTATTTCAGGGCTCGGCTACTGGCTTTCTTTTAACGATAAAAAACAGGTCACCTATGTCAGTGTTGATTACTAATGGCAGGATCGTCACCGCCTCGGACGATTTCATCGGAGACATCTATATAGAAGGAGAAAAGATAGCCGCCATCGGCAAACATCTCAACGTCACGGCCGATGAGACCATCGACGCTACCGGTCAGCTGGTCATGCCGGGCGGCATCGACCCTCATGTCCACCTGGATATGCCGTTCATGGGCACGTTTTCCAGCGACAGCTATGAGACGGGAACAAGAGCCGCGCTCTTCGGAGGTACCACCACCGTCATCGACTTTATCCTGCAGAAACAGGGGCATTCCTTACAAGCCGCGCTGGACGAATGGAATGGCCGCGCTACGGGTAACGCCGTCGGCGACTACAGCTTCCATATGGCCGTGACGGACTTTAACGAACATACACGACCGGAGATAAAGACGATGGTGGAGGATCATGGCATTACCTCCTTCAAGACCTTTATGGCATACAAGGGTGCATTGATGATAGACGACAGACAAATGACGGCCCTCATGCAGGAAGTTCGCCGGCATGGAGGCCTGGTCACCGTACACGCCACCAATGGGGATATGATCGACTACCTGATCGCACGTCACCGGGCCGAGGGCAAGCTGACACCACGCTATCATTATTTATCCCAGCCCGAGGTCACGGAGGCCGAAGCCACGGGACGCTTTGCGGCCATCTCCCATTATACGGGCTGTCCCGGCTATGTCGTGCATCTCACCTGCGAGGGAGCCCTCAATGCGGTGCGTAGCGCTACTACGCGCAATCAGCATGTATGGGTAGAGACGTGTATACAATACCTCCTGCTGGACGCATCCCGTTACGGCGAGGAATTCGACGGGGCCAAATGGGTAATGAGCCCTCCCCTGCGGGAAAAGAAAGACCAGGCGACATTATGGGCGGGCATCAACCAGGGCGTGGTGAATGTGGTGGCCACGGATCACTGTCCGTTCCGTTGGGAGCAAAAGCTAATGGGTAAGGACGATTTCTCGAAGATACCCAACGGCCATCCTGCCATCGAACACCGAATGGAGCTGCTGTATAGCGAGGGCGTACGAAAAGGGAGGATCAGCCTGAACAAGTATGTGGAGCTTACGGCTACCAATCCCGCCAGGATCTTCGGACTCTTTCCCCGTAAGGGGACCTTGTCCCCGGGCAGCGATGCCGATATCATTTTGCTGGACCCCAATCGGCAGCATACGCTCACGGCGGCTACTCATCATATGAATGTGGACTATTCCGCCTATGAAGGATGGCAGCTCACCGGGAAGATCCAGACGGTGTTGCTGAGAGGGAAAATAGCTGTTCGGGAGGGAGAATGTAAAGTAACCAAAGGGTATGGACAGTTCATCCGCCGGGGGCGGCACACAGGGCTTAGCTAACATTAACCAATAAACGAATTTTATGTCCAGAATGATCAGGTCCGGCCTCATCCAGATGAGCCTCCCCAAGACGGAAGGAGAAGGCAGCATCGAGGAAATAAAGGAAGCCATGCTGCAAAAACACATCCCCTTTATCGAAGAGGCAGGCAAAAAGGGCGTGCAGATACTCTGTCTCCAGGAAATATTCAATACCCCCTATTTCTGCCCGGGCCAGAACAGCGCCTGGTATGAATCCGCCGAATCCGTACCCGGCCCCACGGTGGAAAGGATGACGGCCTATGCTAAAAAATACAATATGGTCATGATCGTGCCGGTGTATGAAAAGGAGCAGGCGGGTGTGTTGTACAATACGGCTGCCGTCATCGACGCGGATGGCACTTTTCTGGGAAAGTATCGTAAGAACCATATTCCGCACACCTCCGGGTTCTGGGAAAAATTCTTCTTCAAGCCGGGCAACCTGGGTTATCCCGTATTCCAGACGCGGTATGCGAAGATCGGCGTATATATCTGCTATGACCGTCATTTCCCCGATGGCGCCCGGGTGCTGGGTCTCAACGGCGCGGAGATAGTATACAATCCTTCCGCGACAGTGGCGGGTCTATCGCAGTATCTCTGGCAGCTGGAACAGCCCGCCCATGCGGCCGCCAATGGCTATTTCATGGGTTGTATCAACCGGGTGGGAGAAGAAAAGCCCTGGAACCTGGGCCGGTTTTACGGCAGCTCTTATTTCGTAGACCCCCGGGGGCAGATCTTCGCCCAGGCCTCCGAGGACAAGGACGAGCTGCTGGTAGCGGATTTCGATCTCGACAAGATAGAAGAGGTGCGCAGCGTGTGGCAGTTCTACCGCGACAGGCGCCCCGAAACATATGGTAAACTGACAGAGTTATGATCCGTGACAATCGCCTTACCAAAGATGAATACGCGCGGAACTTTTCCGACATACATCCGCCCTTCGAGACGCGGGATGCAGCGCTTGTCGATGCCAATCGCTGTCTGTTCTGCTATGATGCGCCCTGTACCAAAAGCTGCCCTACGGGCATCGACGTGCCGAAGTTCATCAAACAGATAGCCACTGACGACATAAGGGGTTCCGCCCGCACTATTTTTTTGTCCAATATCATGGGTGGCGGATGCTCCCGGGTATGCCCCGTGGAAAAGCTTTGCGAAGGCGCCTGCGTCTATAACCTGATGGAAGAAGAGCCCATCCCTATCGCCAGGCTTCAACGCTATTCCACGGATCAGGCCATTCAACGCCGGTGGCCCCTGTTCACCCGCAAGCCTTCCAATGGGCGTCGTGTCGCGGTTATCGGAGCAGGGCCTGCCGGGTTATCTGCCGCGCATGTGCTATCCCGTGAGGGTGTGGATGTGACCATTTATGAAAAAGAGGAAAAGGGCGGCGGACTGATGACCTATGGGGTGGCCGCTTATAAAGTCACTCCTGCATATTGCGCGGAAGAGCTGGAGTATATATTGTCACTTGGCGGTATAACGGTCCGGTATGGCGCCGAGCTGGGAAAAGACCTGTCACTGGAACAGTTGCGGGATGAATATGACGCCGTATTCCTGGCATTTGGCGTAGGGCTTGCCCGGCGACTGGATATCCCGGGTGAAGATCTGGAAGGTGTGGTGGATGCGCTGCGCTTTATTTATACTATTCGTGCCGCTGGCTTCCCTTCCGTGGCTGTAGGGGATAAAGTAGCCGTTATCGGCATGGGTATGACGGCTATCGACGCGGCCACGCAGGCCAGGCGGCTGGGTGCGGGAGAGGTCACCCTTCTCTACAGGAGGACGGAAGAAGAAATGCCCTGTACTCAAAAAGAGCTGGAGATCGCGCGTCTCGATGGATGCCGTATCCATTGGCTGGCGGCGCCGGGAGAATTGATAGGTTCCGGCGGCAGGGTTACGCAGCTGCGTTGTGAAAAGATGGAGCTGGGACCGCCCGATGCCAGCGGACGCCGGAGTCCGCGCCCCACGGGTGAAACATTCGTCATGGAAGTAGATATGGTCATCAAGGCCACCGGTCAGATGCCTTTTGAACAGCTGGTTCGGGCGGGCGGGCTTTCGCACCGCGGCGGTAAGGTCGATACCACGAGTCAGCATGGCATTACTTCTCTTCCCGGCGTCTTTGCGGGAGGCGATTGTGTCAATGGCGGCAAGGAAGTGGTGGACGCGGTACAGGCCGGTAAATTGAGCGCCGCCGCTATCCTATCCTATTTACAAACTGTATAAACTTTTTTTATGGCTTCCCTTCATACCGATTACCTCGGCATCACCTCTCCCAATCCATTCTGGCTGGCCAGCGCTCCGCCGACGGATAAAAAGATCAATGTGCTTCGCGCCTTCGAAGCCGGCTGGGGCGGTGTCGTATGGAAGACGCTCGGCAGCCAGATAAAGAATGTCTCGTCCCGTTATTCCGCGGTGGATTATCATGGCAGCCGGGTTATGGGGCTGAACAATATCGAGCTCATCAGCGACAGGCCACTCGATGTCAATCTCAGGGAAATAAAAGAATGTATTCGTTTGTTCCCCGACAGGGCCATGATCGTCAGCCTTATGGCTGACAATGACCGGGAGAGCTGGCACGAGCTTATCCGTAAGGTAGAGGATACGGGCGCGCATGGGCTGGAGCTTAATTTCGGCTGCCCGCATGGCATGACGGAGCGCGGTATGGGCGCCGCGGTGGGACAGGATCCCGTTATCGCCCGATTGGTCACCGAATGGGTCATGGAAGCGGCTACGATACCCGTTATCACCAAGCTCACACCCAATGTCCATTCCGTAGTGCCTACGGGTCGCGCAGCAGTGGAAGCGGGCAGTCAGGGTCTTTCGCTGATCAATACCATCCAATCCGTGACGGGCGTGGACCTGGACAGCTTTATCCCCAATCCCAATGTGGGCGGGAAGTCCACTTTTGGCGGCTATTGTGGGCCTGCCGTAAAACCTATCGCCCTGAAAATGCTCGCGACCATCGCCCAGGACCCTATTACTTCCCGCGCTCCCATCTCCGGCATCGGCGGCATCAGCACCTGGAAGGACGCGGTGGAGTTCATGCTGCTGGGTTCCACCACCGTACAGGTATGCACCGCTGTTATGAAGCATGGTTTCCGCATCATCGAAGGGCTTTGCGAGGGGCTAAGCAACTGGATGGATGAAAAAGGGTTTCAGAAGACTACGGATTTTATAGGTCTGTCTGTCCCTACTTTAACACATTGGGAGGACCTGGATCTCAATTACCATATTGTGGCTAATATCGATCCGGGAAAATGTATCCATTGCGGGCTTTGCTATATCGCCTGCGAGGACGCCTCGCATCAATCCATCAGCCTGACGCCCGGACATCCTTACAATACGTATACCATCAAGGAAGATGAATGCGTGGGTTGCAATTTATGCAAGCTGGTGTGCCCGGTGGATGGGTGCATCACCATGGTGGAGCATCGGAAAGGCCCCGAATACCTTAACTGGAAGGAGTTCCAGCAGCGTGGTCTTCCGCTGAACGATCACTGATCTGCGGGACGTATCCTGCGCGGAAAGCATTGACGATAGATCGGGGTGTAAGCACTCTGACCCGCTGTCCCTTCGGAAAGGCCATTGTTTTTTCATATCCAAAAGGCGTCCAGGTTTGCACATGTCCTTTGGCCACGAGCCAGGGTTTACCCTCCATTTCAATAAAAGTTCCATCCGGCAGGTCTTGCAAGGACGCGTCATAGGTCACTTTCTGTCCTTTGGCATCGATCCTTTCGCCGTGCAGGACCTGGTCTATCTCGCCGATGGGTGTTTTGATAGAGAAACCATGTTCGGGGTTGCCTTTTATCCAGTATGATTTAAACCGTACGGCATCTTCGCGCCGGCATTCAAAACATGGGCGGTGACCGGCGGCAAAAGCGGTTGCTTCGTCGAGGAAGAATAGTTCCGTCCAGCGGTTGGGCGTCATGACCGTTCTATGTCTTCCCTTGAATTGAAGCACGCAGGTGATCCAGGTTTTTATTTTGAAAGCTTTGCGGATGGTTTTGCGATCGTCATGGATGACGCCGCGATTGCCCATCCAGGCGCCGCGTGCGTGTGTTTGAATGATGTGTCCGAATGGATCGACCCTGTTTTGAAGCATGATGTCCTAAAGCGGAACGGGCCCTTTCAGGCCCGTTCTTGAATTATTTCTTCACCGAAAATCTATACACTGTACTCGTCTTATACTGCTGTCCCGGCTTCAGCTCCGTGGTCGGGAAGGAAGGCTCATTCGGCGAATCCGGGAAATGTTGTGTTTCCAGACAGAAGGCCGTACGGTAATCGTCTTTCTTACCGCCTTTTAACGGGTCGGAACCATTCATGAAATTACCGCCATAGAACTGGATGCCCGGCTGATCCGTCAACACTTCCATAAAGATGCCGCTCTGATCGCCCTGTACGGTGGCGGCCAGGTTAAGACCTGTGCCTTTATTGGCGTTCAACACAAAATTATGGTCATAGCCCTTGCCGAATTTCAATTGCTGATCCGGCGAGTCGATACGTGCGCCAATAGCCGTTGGCTTAGTGAAATCAAGAGGCGTACCTGCCACAGGCGCCAGTTTGCCCGTCGGGATCAGCGTGGAGTCAACAGGCGTATACTTATCCGCGTTGAGCTGCAGCAAATGATTATTGATCGTACCGCTGCCCTGGCCATTCAGGTTGAAGTAGGTATGGTTCGTCAGATTCAATACCGTGGGCTTATCCGTAGTAGCTTCGTAATCTATCTTCAGACAGTTGGTGCTGTCACCCAACAGGGTATAGGTCACCTTCGAGGTCAGGTTGCCGGGGTAGCCTTCTTCCTGGTCCTGGGACAGGTAGCTCAGCTCCAGCGTACTGTCATTGATCTGTTTGGCATCCCACACATGCGCGCCAAAACCTTTTAACCCGCCGTGGAGATGATTGGGGCCATTGTTGGTAGCCAATTTGTATTCCTTACCCCCGAGCTTGAATTTTCCTTTGGCTATGCGGTTGCCATAACGGCCTACCACGGCCCCAAAATAGGTCTCGGGCTGATGGATATATTTACCGACGCTGTCGTATCCCAGCGCAACATCCGTCATTGCCCCGTTCTTGTCAGGTACTATCAGGCTGACGATCCTGGCGCCGTAGTTGGTGATGGCGGCAGTAGCGCCGTTCTTGTTCTTCAGAATGTACAAAGCCGTGGTCTTTCCATCCAGGCTGTCCGTAAAGTTCTTCGTATCCGGCAATGCGGATGCAGTAGTAGCAGGCGAGTCTACAGGCTTGTCAGAAGCGGTCCCATTATTGGAGTTACCACAACTGGCCAGCATACAGGCTCCGACAACACAGGCGAAAGATGCAAAAGATCTGGTCATATAGCAATGATTATTTTGAAATGCTTTTATATCAGCGAAGTGCCGTTCTCTATCTGGCCGATGTATACCTTCAGCTCCTTATTCATTGCCCTGGCATAGGCAGGCGTCAGGTCCGCGACCAGCTCGTCGATAACATCCTCCCGTACCAGGTTGATCGTGCAGCCGCCAAAACCACCGCCCATCATCCGCGCGCCGATGACGCCGGGCCTTCCCTTTACCTGCTCTACCAGGAAATCCGCCTCGGGACAGCTGACCTCATATTTACGACTAAGCCCGTCGTGGGTAGCGAACATCTTCTGACCGAAGGCTTCGATGTCTCCCTTTTTAAGGTCTTCGCTGGCTGCCAGCAACCGGAGGTTCTCCTCCACCACATATTGACAGCGGCGATACACGAGATCGTCCGCGGGAGCTACATACTTGTCCAGCATTTCCAATGTGGCATCCCTAAGGCTGCGCACTTCCGGATGATGTTGCCGGATCAGCGCCACCCCCGCCTCGCATTGCTGACGCCGGGTATTGTATTCGGAGCTGGCAAGAGAGTGTTTTACATTCGTATCCAGCAACACGATACGGATCCCATCCGTATTGAAAGGAGCATATTCGTATGCCAGGGATTGACAGTCCAGCCGTATGACATGATTCTTGCGGCCAAACATGCTGGCAAACTGATCCATGATCCCGCATTGCACGCCCACAAATTCGTTCTCCGCCTTTTGAGCCAGCTTGACCATAGTCAATGGATCCATTTTAAGGCCAAAAAGCTCATTTAAGGAAAATGCCGTAGCGCATTCCAGGGCCGCGGAAGAGGACATGCCGGCGCCCAGGGGAATATCGCCTCCAAAAACGCAGTTGAAGCCCCCCACGTGGTGGCCTTTGACCTGTATCTGCTGGATGACCCCCAGAATATAATCCGGCCAGTGAAGGGAAGAAGGGGCTATCTTGTCCGTATCACCCAGATAGCTGAGCTCCAGGTCCAGGGACACGATATGAATAAGATTGTCGTCCCTACGGGAGACGGCCATATAGATGGCCTTGTTGATGGCGGCCGGCATTACAAACCCATTGTTATAGTCCGTATGCTCCCCGATCAGGTTCACCCTGCCAGGAGACCGTATCACCACGGGATCAGTATTGAAAGTTTCCTTGAATTTCTCTATAATGCGGGAGGACAGTGTCTTATCTTGTTGAGTTGCTATCATATGCGTCAATCTGCAAGTGTCAAAATAACATCTATTTTGACGGAAAATAAAATAAAATTTACGGACTATGCCTCCCCCTGTAGGCCTTCAAAGACGCCTGGTTGATCCCGAATAACAGCGTCCGGCCCACCTGCACCACGCTCCGGACATCCCCGCTGAGATGAAAGCCCGATTCCCGCTGCCCAATGTAGGTGAAATTCCCCTTCCCATCCCCATGCAGCAGACACCCGTAATTGGCGTCATATTTACCAAACCGGATCCGGGCATGGTTGATATTGCCACACAGGAGCAGGTCTTTTTTACCATCCCCATCGTAATCCAGGGCCGTGATGGTCCAGACAGGCGCATATTGCACCTGCAGGGGCAGACTCTTTTCATGCAGACGCCCATCCGCACCCGAAGAGAAATAGCAGGTCTTCATACAATTGGCTTGCAGCCGCCCCACCCCCTCCATTCCTCCGGGCCCCAGCACATCATTGATCCGGGCATTGGCGTAGGTCTTATAATCGGGAAACCGCTTGCTCATATTGGCCACCTGCTGTAAAAGCTCATCCCGGGTGAGGAACGGATAGCTGGTATCCTTGACATAAAAACAGAGAAATGGGTCCATCGTTCCATTCCCATCGACATCCTTATAATATAGTTCGGCAGGATGTCCTTCATCCGCCCTGAATTGGGAATTAAGCCCCAGGTTGCCGGCTACAAGATCGGGCTTCCCATCTCCATCGAGATCACCCACCCATAACCTGTTCCACCACCCGCTGTATTCCTTGTCGAAATAATCCCTGGTCCTGTTCTCCAGCTTCCCTTTTTGATTGATGTATACGGTGATAGGCATCCACTCTCCCGCTACGATCAGGTCCTTCATTCCATCCCCGTTCATGTCTGCCCAGACGGCATCGGTGACCATTCCCGCCTTGTCCAGCCCGGGCGCCAGACCCGCCGCCTGGTCGGTGAAATGTCCCTTCCCATCATTGATCAGCAGGTAGCTGGTGGGGGTTCCAGGGTATTGTCCGGGTATTACTCTCCCTCCTACGAAAAGGTCCGGATGGCCATCCCCATTGACATCGGTCGCACGTACACATCCTTTGGATACCCGCATGACGGGCAATGCATCCCTGCTGCGTGTAAAATGTCCCTTCCCATCTCCCAGGTACAGACGGTCGTCCAACAGGGGATCCCCTTCCCGGTAGTTGTGATAACCGCCGCTGGCGACATACAGGTCCGCATGACCATCTCCGTTGGCATCGAAAAAGACGGCATCCGCATCCACCGACGCCTTATCCGCCTCGAAGGCCGGTTCGGTCATGGGCTGGAAACCGCCCCCGTGCTGTTGTATATACAATACCCCTGTCTGTCCGTTATCGCCTCCTATATATACATCCTCCAACCCATCCCCGTTGACATCGCCCGTGGCCAAACAGGGGCCCGAAAAGGACATGGGGTTTACCAACAGCGGCTGTCTTTTGTAGTCATTGATAGCCGCCTGAACAGGATGATACGCTAGCGGGGCCGATACTTCTTCGAACAGAGGCGTCACACCGGTCGGCTCACGGAAGCTGCCCGACGCATCCTTCTCCGTTACCACCAGCATCTTGTCTATGCCTGTGCTCCTAACCAGCTGCTGTCTGCCGGAAGGCCATATCACCCGTAAAGAGTCTATCACTGCATTCTTACCCAGTCCAAAATGTAATATCGGGCTCACGGTGGACTGGTATCCTTGTTGGGGCATCTGCTCCAGACATTGCATTTTCCCCCCGCTGTACAATGTCAGTCGCGCACCGATACCCTCCGTATTCATGCCCTCTCCTTTCAGCTGCACCTGCAGATAATGGTTCCCCGCCTGCTGACGCGCCCTGTTCTCATATACAAAGGCAGGGAGGTTCAGGTTATTGACCACCAGGTCGAGGTCTCCGTCATTATCGAGGTCTACCCACGCGGCGCCATTGCTGTTGCTGGGCTGTCGTATGCCCCATTGAGCGCTGGTGTTGGAAAAGCTCAGGTCCCCGTTGTTGTGAAACAGGTAGCTATGTACATTGGAGGAAGGCATATGATCCACGATATCCAGCACATCCTCCCTGTTCAGCCTGCCCTTATTTTGTGTATATCCTTCCATGTACTTGATAAAATCCATATTGGTGTAGTCGCGTACATAGCCATTGGTGACAAAAAGGTCTTTCCATCCATCATTATCCAGATCGGCCCACAAAGGCGCCCAGCTCCAGTCCGTATTGGAAAGACCCGCCAGCTGCCCTATCTCGCTGAAATGGCCATTGCCGTCATTCAGCTGCAGCATATTCCGCATGTATTGATAATAAAAGCCCGAACGCAGATAGAGATCGAACTTTTCATAATTATCCGGTGCAAATAGCAGCTTCTGACGACGATTGTCTTCGGGAAGCATGTCCAGCGTAAAGATATCCGGCAATCCGTCGTTGTTGATGTCGGCTACATTGTTCCCCATGGAGAACTGGGATATATGCCCAAAGCTCTCCTGCAGCCTGTTCACGAATTTCCCCTTATGATCGTTGACATAATAGCAATCCGGCACGGCATAGTCGTTGGATATATAAATATCCGGCCAGCCATCGCCATCGATATCTGCAATGCCCGCTCCCAGTCCATAGCTGAGAGAGCTGCTGCTGAGCCCCGAGGACTGCGTGACATCCGAAAAATGTCCTTTGTCGTTGCGGTAAAGACGAACTCCGCAGAGAGGGTCCTGCTGCTTCATGATCGCCGCTGTGCTGACCTCGTTGAGCACGGGCATATTCTTGGGGTTATGGTTCAATAACAGGAGGTCCAGGTCCCCGTCCCTGTCATAGTCGAAAAAATAAGCTTGGGTGGTGTAGGAGGAATCCACGATACCATACTGTGCGGCCTGGTCGCTGAAGTGTGGGATGCCGCGGGGATCATTTCCCTGGTTGATGAACAGCTGCTTCATCCGTTTGATACCCGGCAGTCTTCCGGAATAGCAGACGAAAATATCCGGCTTGCCATCCCCATTGACATCCGCAATGGCGACCCCCGTCTTCCAGGGACCGGGCCGGCCGGCGACATTGGCTTCGCTGGTAATATCTTCGAATTGCAAATGTCCTTTATTGAGGTATAGCTTGTTCTCCGTCATATTGCCGGTGAAATAGAGATCCTGTAAGCCATCTCCATTCAGGTCGCCGACAGCCACCCCGCCCCCGTTGTAGAAGTATTCGTACATCAATACGTTGGTATTGAGCCCTTCCGTCAGCTGATTGTTGAAGGTGATATGCGTGCTGTCGGACGGTAGCAACACAAAGAGCGCATTGGAGTCGGGTTCTACGGACGGATGATCCTCGTTCACCGTGTTCGGACCGGAATGACAGCCTGTCGATAAAATGAATAAAGTGCCTGCTCCAAAGAGCAGGCACTTGAATGGTCGAATCATAGTTATTAATTAGTGTAGCCTGGGTTTTGTACCAGCTTACTGTTCTTATTCACCTCATCGCGGCTGATGGGCCGGAAGTACATCTTATCTATCCAGGTACGATTCTCCAGCGAGTTGTCTTCGTAGACAGTATACGTATAATTGTACTTGCTTTCATCATGCTGGTAAGGAGAAGGTGCGGTGGCTCCGGCCTTTAATTTACCGACTACGTTGACGAATTTTATCTTTCGTCCCAATGTCGTCGGCGCGATCATCCACCTGCGCGCATCATGATAACGGTGCTCCTCATACGCCAACTCTACCCGGCGTTCATTGCGATACAATTGTTTCAGAGCGTCCCCTGTCTCCGTCACCGCCGGCATACCCGCGCGATACCGGATCTTGGTCAGCCAGCTCTGCGCTTCACCTTCCTGTCCCAGCTCGATGCAGGCTTCTACATAGTTCAGCACCGCCTCGGTATATCGCAGCACAGGCCAGGGCACATACTGGCGGGTATTGTTATCTACTACATTGGGATCCGGATCGATGAACTTACGCATGTAAAAGCCGGACCAACTGGCATTCCAGTTCTCCACAGGGCTTTGACGGGTGTCCAATCCTGCCAGCAAGGCGCTTCCCGGAGATGTTTCGTATTGTCCGCTCTGTATCTGGTTGGCCGGATCCGGATTGGAAGTGATCTTGCCCCTGGGCTTCCAGCCGGCGCCATCATAAAGGATAGTGGCATAAAAACGGGGGTCGCGATTTTTATACGGCGCAGATGCTTCGGTAGTGTTATTGTAATCGAAATTAGTGCCGTCCATCATTTGATAATCATCCACCAATTGTTGAATGGGCACATTACCCGCCCAGTTATGATAGCCGTTGGGACCGTTGTCAAGCCCCACCGAGGTGCCATCTGTGCCCGGTCCGCCTGTATACAGCTGCGAGGAGAAATCTCTTTCAAAGATCAGCTCTACCGAGGCGGCCTTATCAAGGCCAGGTGCGGCGCTACCTCCGCCCATGGCGATGGACGTATAGTTGTTCTGGCCGTCAGCGGGTGTTTCAGGAGCGCCCAGGTTCAGCTTGTAGCCCGCGCCTGCATTCATAACAGCCAGGGCAGCATCTTTGGCCGCCTGCCAACGGGCAGTGCGGTCGCCGCTGGTGTATCCCAGCAGCTCGGGATTGGAGAATCCGGAAATGGTGGCGGAATTGGCTTTGGCCGTAGGAATATCATGCAGATCGCTGGCCGCATAAAGGAGGATCCTTGCCTTCAGGGCCATAGCCGCCAACGGTGTGGCGCGGCCCTTGTCGATATCCTTGCCTGTCAGCAGACTAACGGCGCTGTCACAGTCAGCAACGATGAATTGCACACATTCGTCCCAGGTATTGCGGGCTACAGAATAGTCCTCGCCGAGTCCATATACCTTCGTAACGATGGGTACGCCACCGTAGTATCTCACCAGCTGGTGATAATAATAGGCCCGGAGAAAATGCGCCTCCCCCTGGAGCCTGTTGTTCGTCACCGTGTCATCGAACCCCTGGGGCTTAAGGTTCTGCAAGGCGACATTCGCCTCCCGGATCCAATTATACATAGAGGTCCACTCATAGGTGCCGCTGACCCATCCCAGGTTGGAAGGGTTTAGTGTTCCTTCGTTGATGGTATTGATGCCGCGACCGGGGTGAACAAAGACGGCTTCGTCCGACAGAGAGGACAATTGCTGCTCGTCAAAACCGCCATTGCCCAGACCATTATAGACATTCGTTACAAATGCCTGCGCCAGTCCTTTGTCTTTCCAGGTAGCGTCCGCAGGTATCTGACCCAAAGGCTGGGTGCTCAAAAAATCACGTTTACAGCTGCCCAGCATTGCCAGGGCCATAAAAAGGATAGATGTATTTTTAAGTAGGTTACTCATAGCTTTCATTTTAGAAGGTTACTCTGGCTCCGATGTTAATGATCCTCGATTGAGGATAATACTGTCCACTGCCGGAGGTGGATTCCGGATCCCAGATCTTCATTTTATCCCAGGTGATCAGGTTGAGCCCGCTGGCATACACACGGAATACGCTGATACCGGCTTTTTTCAGTACAGCAGGTGAGATATTATAACCCAGCTCCACGTTCTTCAGACGCAGGTAATCGCTGTTGCGAAGGAAGTAGGTGTTGTTGGACGCTCCGCCACCCGTGAAATAGGTATTACCCCTGTTGGCCAGACGCGGGTCCGTGCTGCTGGGATGATCTATTGTCCACTGATGATCGTAGGACCATTGCAGGTAGTTGCCGATATCACCGGATTCTGTACCGATGTATAGCAAGCCGCCTGTCGCACCCTGGAATAGAACGGAAAGATCGAAGTTCTTCCAGCCGACACGCATATTCACGCCACCCGTGAAGGTGGGGTCCTGAGTCTTGTTCAGACGCACCTGGTCGTCGCCAGTGATCTTGCCATCACCGTTCACATCCTTGAACTTCATGTCTCCGGGCTTCAAGGCAGGTGTTACGCCCGTATAGTCGATAGTATTGGCATCGATCTCCTTTTGATCCTTGAAGGCGCCGGCATATTCATACGCCAGAAATGCTGCGCCGTTGTTGGGGCTGCCGCTGGCGCCAAAAGGATGACCCGTTGCACGCTGCCAGGCGGGTGCGCCGGGAGCCTCGTCAAAGAAAAGGATCTTGTTCTTGGCATAGCCACCGTTGACGCTGATAGAATAGCTCCAGTCGCCGGAATGACCATTGTATCCCACGTTGAACTCATAACCCGTATTCTGCGTCCGGCCGATATTCTCGGGGGGCAGGAGACTGGAGATCCCGGAAGAGCCCGGCGTCGAGCCCGAGGGCTGCCAGAGGATATGGTTACGTTTGTTGAGGAACCAGTCGAACTCGAAATTGAAAAGCCCGTTCAGGAACTGACCTTCCAGACCTACGTCTGTATTATTAGCCACTTCCCATGTAAAATGCGGGTTGGGGACTACTGTCTCGCCCAATGTGGTGGCGGCATTGCCATTGATGACATAGGAGCCGAAGCTGTAAAGGCTCAGGTATTGGTATTCGAACAAGGTGGGCGTACCATTTTTGAGGTAGTATACCTGGTCATTACCCATCTGTCCCCAGCTGGCGCGCAGTTTCAGGTAGTTCATGAAGTTAACGTGTTTCTTGAAGAAGTCTTCTTCAGAAATACGCCAGCCGGCAGATACAGCCGGGAAGAAACCAAAGCGCTGATCGCTGGGGAACAGATAAGACCCATCATAGCGCCAGGTGAATTCTGCCAGGTATTTTTCTTTGTAGTTGTAGCCTACGCGTCCAAAATAGCTCAGCTTGGCACGGTTATAAGCCGAACCACCTACTGTCTGTCCCGCGGCTCCGCCTGAGAACAGCTGGTCGACGGCGGGGGATATGAAGTTGGTACGATAAGCGTTGAAATCATCTTCCTGGTCCGTCTCTTTTGTAACGGCTGCCATCAGGTTCACGGTGTGATCGCCGAAGGTCTTGTCATAGTTGATAAAGCCTGACAAAAGGATGTTCAGGTAATTGTAGTTGGTCTCGCTGAGCTGTGGAGAGGTAAAGGTGCTTCGTACGCTTTTGGTCAGCAACGGCGTCTTGCCATCGGCCTCATAGGTGGCATGGTCCCAGAAATAAAGGCTCCAGGGTGTCTGCCATACTTTTTCCATCCTGTTCTCCTTGTCGGCAGTAGCCATACCCGTTACTTTCAGGCCTGGTACGCCGGGAATAAGGACCTCTACTTTGCCATTCACCTGGAAATAATCTCTTTTGTCCTTATCATACCCCGTTTGGTTGGTGGTAATGACGATAGGGTTCTGACCATTCTCGATATCGGGGCCGGGAAGGCCATTGGGCCATACTTCCGGGTCTGTGGGACGTCCCCGCATCAGCATCCGGAAAATAGATCCTGCCGACTGTGTGGGGAAAAACCGGTATTCTTCCCTGGCCGTAAGGTTGATACCCGTGTTGATCCATTTATTGACCTTGGCGTCCAGGTTGAGACGCATGTCATATTGTTTATACCCTGTTGCAGAATTCTTATAATAGCCGTCCTGGTCCTGATAGCCTGCAGAGGCCAGATAGCGGATAGCTTCGGAGCCGCCGTTGATCTGCAAGGTATGCTGATCTTGTGGGGACCAGGTCTTCAAGGTCGTCTTGAACCAGTCTGTATTGGGGTGTCCCCAGGGATCGGAATGATCCGCATATTTCTTGACATCGGCCGGCAGGAAAGGCGCCGTAAAGGTGCTCCCACCGCTGACATAGGTACCCGTTGAATTAAAAGCGGCAAATGCATCCGCCCATTCGGAAGGGTCTATATGGTCATAAATATAGGTGGCGTTGTTGATGGCGGCATATTCGGTGGCGGTGGCCATTTTGGGTATCCGGTCCGGTTGAGCCCAGCCATGGTTGTACGTGTAGGATAGCTGAGGCTTGCCGGTCTTCCCATGTTTGGTGGTCACCAGGATAACCCCGTTGGCGGCTCTGGACCCATAGATAGCGGCAGAGGCATCCTTCAGCACCGACATGGTTTCGATGTCTGCGGGGTTCAGGCGTTCCAAACCACCGGCGATATCGGGGATACCGTCCACGACGATGAGCGCCGAGGTATTTCCCAGGGTATTGGTACCGCGGATACGGATGGTAGATCCATCATAACCAGGTTCACCGCTGGACTGTACGGCATATACACCCGGCAACCGGCCAACCAGCGAATTTGAAAGGTTCACCGTAGGCGATTTTTCCAGTTCGGAACCTTTTACCTGCGCTACCGCGCCGGTGACAGTGACTTTCTTCTGGGTGCCATAACCTATTACAACGATGTCTTTCAGGGAATTATCGGTGGTTGCCAATTGCATGTCCACCGTTGTCTGACCCTTCAGGGCGAGCTCTTTGGCTCCGAATCCCACATAGCTGAAGACCAGGACGGCATTGGGATTGGTCACCTGCAGTGTAAAGCTCCCATCATCGGCCGTAGTCGTTCCATTATTCGTGCCCTTTTCCAGCACGGACACCCCTTTAAGGGGCTCTCCTTTGTCGCTGGTGACCTTCCCCGTTATCTTCACCGCCTGCAAACCCCGGATGGATTCGCTGGCCTCGGCCCGGGTAATGACAATAAGGTTCTCGCTGAGCTTTCGATAAGTCAATCCGGTGTTTTCCAGCACCTTATCCATTACTTCAGCCAGTTCGGCGTGCTGTACCCGGATGCTGATCCCCTCCTTTGGTAAAATGTCGTCCTTGTATACAAATCGATAAAAACCACCCTCTTCTATCGTCTTGAAAACTTTCTTCAATTGTACTTTTTCCAGTCTGAGACTAATATTCCCCTGTCCATAACCATTGGCAAAAGCGTGGACAAAAATGAGTAAAATGGCAAGTTTCGTCATCAGCAGGCATTTGATGATTAAACGGCCGGTATCGACCGATACGCCGCATCCGGTTTTTTTCATAACTTAGTTTTGATAAAAATGATAAGTGCCCACTCCTCCGGGAGCGGGAATTGTCTTTACACCGGCGGGGAATGCTGCAATCATTCTCCGCTTTTTTGTTATGACAGTAAATTGTTTTAAGTGATTCTTTTCATACTAGCAGTTTTGGTTAAATAATCAGCAGCCCCTTGCAGGCAGCCGGCAAAAGTCAGTAGAGGGTTCGCACAACGGATGTGAGACATCCTTCGTGTATATCAGGGTGTTATGGTCACTTCTCTTTTATTGATGGAATACCGGAAATTGCCTGTCCATCTCAGCGCTTCCATTACCTGCCGCAGGCTCTCATCCTCGAACACACCCGTGTATTCCACATGCTTTAATTTTTCATCCGGGATCGTGACTTTCACGGCATACCATCTTTCTATTTTCCTGCTCACCTCTTCCAGCGTCTCGTGGTCGAAAGCCAGCTTGTTCTTTACCCAAAGTATATCCATGGCCACCGTATCCTTTGGCTCGATATGGGCTTTTCCAAGGGTCATCACCGGCGCATCTTCAGATTTCTGCACCGATGGCGTGCCTTTTATCACTGCAGCCTTGCCATTCTGTACCACCAGCTTTTCATTGGGCAGCAAAATGATCTTCTTGTCCGGATTGCTGCGTAATGTCACTTCGATGGACCCGTGTATAAGCACGGCCTCCGTATTCTTTTCATTGGTATAGCTACGGATGTTCAGACTGGTCCCAAGCACCCGCACATCGATGGAGCTGGCATGTATGATAAAAGGATGATCCTTGTCCTTTGCAATGTCGAAATAGGCCTCTCCTGTTATCTGCACCTCCCTGAACGGGCCACGGAAGCTTTCATTATACGTGATCCTGCTGTCGGCATTCAGCCACACCTGGCTCCCGTCGGGAAGCTGGATCTTGGATTTCGACCCTGGCTTGGTGCTGATGGTGTTCTCGGCAGTCTGTTGCACGACGTCGCTCTTTATTACCTCCGGATGGGAAATAAAAAATACCAATGCCACGGCAGCCGCAATACCTATCACCGGCCACAATAGCCGATAGATCTTCCTACCGGTGCGTTTCGCGGGCAAGGTCGCGGGTTCTTCCTCTTCTGCTGTTTCTGCGGTCTCGTAATTCAGCGTGGGCGCCGACAAATGATTGCTTAGCCGCTGGAGATGCCTGTTCAAAGCATCATTCCTCCGGCCCTGGTCTTCCGGCTCCCCCAGCCAAAGTCCATTCAACATCTCCATCCGCAGGCCCATTTCAGGACGCTGCTGCAGAAATGCTTCCAATTCAGCCAGCTCTTCCGACGTGGCTTCCCCCGCAAGCTTAAGGCTTACCAGCAGCCAAAACCGGTCTTCCTGCATAATTTGATCCTCTCGCATAATGATGTGCTTATCCTACAGACAAGACGCCCTGAGAAAATGTACCAAGAGCGTATAAAAAATTGTTATTTAAGAATGTGAGAAGCGGTCGACCATGGTAAAACCCGACTGCAGGTAGGCGGGAAGGGTCTCCCCGATCTTCTTGATGGCAATGGCCAGCTGATTGCGGACGGTGAGGGGGGAGATATCCAGGATGGCCGCCACCTCCTTATACCGCAGCCCATCTTCCTTCACCAGCTGAAAGATCAGACGGCACTGGGGAGGCAGCTGACGGATCACCCGGCGTATCTGCTGTACCAAGTCGGCAGAGATACACATCTCGGCAGGTCCGTTGAGCTCGATCATCGTCTCTACATCCAGCTCGTCCAGGCTGACGACGGTGTTCTTATAATGCTTGGTGATATAGTTCAGCGAGAAATTCTTGGCGATGGTATACAGATACACCTTCAGATTCTCTATCTCCGGCAGACGATCCTTGATCTGCCATAATTTGATAAATACGTCGGAAACGATCTCTTCCGCGACCTCATTCGACTTTACCAGCGAGTAGGTAAATCTGAACAGTCCTCCGGACAAGAGCTGGAACAATTGATTGTATGCTTTCATGTCCTCATAGAAAGCGATACGCTCTTGCATCTCACGTATGGCAGCAGGTTGGCTCAAATGTAGTAGAAAATAATAAACGTCATGCAAACGTTTGCAAGGACGTTAAAGGAAAGTTAAAGACCTTTATTGAATTTACAATGGCTTTTAAGAATTATATTTTGTTAACACCTTCCCATTGCTTCGTATACAATCCTGTAAATGTAACGCCAAGTCCCGCCCCATGCGGGATCTGCACTTTTCCATTGTCGAACTCAATGCCCGTGGCAAGATCTTCCGATAATAACAGCGGACCATCCATGTCCACATAGTCGAGGGATGGTAATAGATGCGCTATCGCCGCGCTGCCGATAGAGCTTTCATTCATGCTGCCTACCATTACCTTCATCCCATATTGTCTGGCCGCATCGATCATCCGGCGGGCCGGTGTGATTCCGCTGCACTTTGTGAGCTTTATATTGATGCCATGAAAATGTCCCCGGCATTTCTCCACATCCTGTTCCTTTACACAGGACTCGTCCGCAATGAGCGGCAGCGTGCTTTGTTCATGCAATATCTTCATCCCTTCCCAATCATCCTTTGCCAGGGGCTGTTCTACAAACTCCACGTTCATCTCCTTTAACAGAGGTATGATCTGCAAAGCCTCGTTCAATGTCCAGCCCGCGTTGGCATCCACCCGGAATACGGCATCCGTATGAACACGCAATGCCTTCATAATGGATATATCATCCGGCGATCCGAGCTTGATCTTGTAGATAGGCCAGGGGAATTCCCGCATCTTGGCTACCATCTTGTCGACAGTATCTATTCCTATGGTATAATCCGTCATCGGCCCTTTGGCAGGGTCCAGCTTCCATATATTATATAGTGGCGCCTGCCGGATCTTTCCCGTCAGGTCCCAGGCAGCCATGTCCAGGGCGCATACTAAAAAGGAGTTCTCCGGGAAGAGATGGTGAAGATAATGCCAGTACCTTTCCGGGTCCGTAAAGGCAAAGCGTTCGATAAATGTCTTTTTCGACTCCAGGTCGGCGATCATCTTGTCTACGGGTATATGGTAATAGCTGATGGCAGGAGCCTCCCCATAGCCTTTTATCCCCCTGTGCTCCAATTCCACAATAAGGGTGGGCTGGTGGGTCTTTGTACCGCGCGATATAGTAAATGGATGACGAAAAGCCAGTTCGTAAGAATGATAATTGATCTGCATGAGGGGGTAAAGATATGCCTAAATATGTGTGTATGCGTCCCTTCCTGCGGAAGGGGGATATTACACGGACCCTGTTTGATGGCCCTTCGGGCAGGCGCGCTGTGCGCGCCTCTGGTGCACGAATTACGGTCCCGATGGTGTTTTTCCTATATTTTTTGCAGATTTGAGAAGATTTTTCCCGTTTAGGGAAAGGTTTGGAGTTTGGCACGGGCGCAAATTAATGATTGTCAATATTCTATATTTTGGTACACATTTTACCTGATATAGTCCGTAACACACGAAAACGTACCCAAATGAAAACGCTCAACACTGCAACCTTTACAAAGTCTCTTCTCACCACCCTGATCATTCTGGCTGGTTTGACCAAGACATCTGCACAGGAACAAGCCCGGGTAAACACCCTGCCTGCCCTGCTGATGAGCTTCAGCGCCGCCAACAATAATAACGCTGGCGAGCTGGCCTGGACCATGGAGAATCAGACGAGCTGTAAATGGTTCGTCATCGAAAGGTCTGCGACTGCCAATGGCTTCGATTCCATCGGTGTTGTAGCTGGTACGAACAATACGCACTCTACAGATTATACTTTTTCAGATAACCATATGCTCAGCGGTAATAATTATTATCGTCTGCGCCAGGTGGACATGGACGGTGTTTCCAAGTATTCCAAGATCGTTTGTGTCTACAATGCCAACATCGCAGTAGCTGATAAAAAGATACAGCTGTATCCCAACCCTGCTACCGCTACGCTGAACTACACGCTGAACAGCCCTGCTGCTGCACGTGCCACAGTGATGGTGTATACGATGTCAGGTTTGCTGGTCATCAATCAGCAACAGGAGTTGGAGGGTGGTGTTAACCAGCAGTCCCTGGCGATCTCTAATCTGAAAAGTGGAAATTATTTTCTAAAGGTTGTTAGTCAGAATGGTACTCAGTACGATCAGTCCTTTGTAAAGTTATAATCAACGTTTTCGTCCCTGAACCCCACCTACCCGCCGGGAGACGCTCGTCTCTCGGCCTTTTTTTTGCCGGGCGTCCGCACGGCAAAAAATGCCGCCCGAAGGGCGGCCATCATTAGCGTCCGGGTAATGGCCGGGCCGAAGGCCCGATCAGTGTCTTCCTGAATGTATCACATACCCTTTCAACTCCTCATTGAATTCCTTCTCTTTAAGAAGCTCCTCCATGGTCAAATGCACCCTGTATCGCCAGTAATGACGAGGATTGGCGGGTACATTGATCCGCTCGTCATGCGGGTTCTCCCGGCGGAATTGCTCGCTCATGCCCAAAAGATCCTGCAGCTGAAAAATGCTCCACTGCGCAGGGGAATGCAGGTGCTGCAGCACAATGGCTCTATTGACCCAGGGTTCGCAGAAATAGGGCGCTTCTCCCCACTGTCCCAGTTCCTGGTTAAAGAATCGCTGGGTCACCCCCCGATCTTCTTCCCACCATCCCCTGATCGTGCTCATATCGTGCGTAGAAGGCGTCACCACGGACAAATAAGGCGCTTCGGACGGATGGAAGAACTCCCGGGCAGGGTTCTTTGGCATGCGTTGTATCTCCAGGCTAAGTATCCCCAGCTGCCGCATTACATTCGGCACACAGCGGGGCACCATACCCAGGTCCTCGCCAAAGACAAGCATATTCGTGGCCCTCTTCAAGGCAGGCAGCTTATGCATGGCTTCCTTCTCCCAGAAATTATCCTGTCTGTTAAAGAAATAATTGATATAAAGGTCCCTTAGCTGTTGCTGCGTATGCCATTCCAAATACCGGAAGGAAGATGTATGTTCCATGGCTATGCGAAAATGGAACTGTTGCCCATCGCTGCCTTCCACATCCAAAAGGATCACATTCGAGATCAGCTCATACAAGCCGTCCCTGATCCCATCAGGATGATCCTGGCTCGTGCTCTGGTTGAAATAACACTCCACTTTACGCTGCGTATCAAACGCTTCTTGCAGGGCATAAAAACCGTTCTCCTGCGCCTGCAGGAAATGGGTCTTCACATATTCCGAACTTTTCCCAAACACCTCCCACAAAACGGCATCATTGATAAAAGGCCGGGTATAACGGTCATGGTCGAACCAGATATTACGCTCGTTGAACTCTACCCGGTATACAGGTATGGCCGGCACGAAATGCCCCATGATCCCCTGCACGGCATGCATGGGTATGCTCCAGATCCTGAAAAAGCCCAGTATATGATCGATGCGAAATCCGTCGAAATAATTGCTCATTTGCTCAAAACGGCGTTTCCACCAGGCAAACCCATCCTTTTCCATCTCCACCCAATTATAGGTGGGGAAACCCCAGTTCTGCCCTTTTACGGCAAAATTGTCCGGCGGCGCGCCGGCCTGCTGATCCATATGATACAAACGCGGCTCCATCCAGGCGTCGCAGCTGTAACGGTAGATGCCGATGGGAATATCCCCTTTCATGATCAGCCCGTTGTCGTGCGCATAGTCCGCCACCTCCCGCAGCTGCAGGTGCAGATGATACTGTATAAAATATTGCAATGCTATGGCCCCATAATGCCGGGCGCCCTTCGACACATATTGTTCTATCGTCGCCTTATCATACCGGCTGTGCGTCTTCCACTTCGAAAAATCGGGGGTACCGTTCTTGTCCCGTAAATAGCAAAACGCAGCATAAGGCGCCAGCCAGTGCTTGTTCTGCTCGAAGAAGGCGATAAAATCAGGATCTTTCTCGAATTCTACTTTCTGTATCTCGTACAGCTCCTTGACAGCCAGCAGTTTAATCTTCATCACGGTTTCGTAGTCCACCTGGGCCGGCTCATTCAGCTCTTTCTGTTTTTTCTTCAAAGGCTTGATCAGGTCGGCATATTTACGACCTGCGCATTTCTCCAGGTTCAGGTACAAGGGGTGCAGGGCAAAGGCCGAGATCGCCGCGTATGGATAGGAGTCCTGCCAGTCATGGTTGGCTGTCGTATCATTGACAGGCAGTATTTGCACCAGCTTTAATCCGCATTTGACCGCCCAGTCGATCAGCAACTTCAGGTCCGTAAACTCCCCCACCCCCATCGACTTTTTAGTCCGCAGACTGAAGACGGGTATCGCTACGCCCGCCCCTCTCCATGTATTATTAGGCAGGTGCACAAACCCATCGTGCACGATATTTAATTTGTGTTGATGGGCATCCCCATACAGATGCCTGTTCTCTCCATTCTCAAAATAAAGGAATCGCTTCTCCTTCGCATGATAAACGCCATACTTGTATTCGATGGGAAGCCCCTCCTTGGGGATATTCAGCCGGCAGGTCCACCAATTACCTTCTTGTACCATGGGTACGGACTCTTCCTTGTCCCAGTCCTTTAAGGCCGTCCCGCGTCCCAGCAAACACAAGGTCTCGTCCTGCTGTAACAATGGAGCCTTCACCCGGAAAATATGTGTAATAATTCCCTTTGTCCGGGTCTTTTTGGATTTCCCTTTCCGGCGCAGCAATACCTCCTGGAATGGAGCCGTATAAAACACATTCTCGTATTCCCCGGTCCAGTTCCAGGTATCCACCACCTGCAATTCCTCTATATCCGGCTCCGGCGCCTCCAATACCCGGTCATTCCCCCATTCCTCCGACCACTTCCCATCCTCTGTTTGAAGTATATAATTGTAACGGATAGGCTCTTCGGGCCATTGCTCCAACTTCAGCTCCACGTGCCAAAACTCGCCATTCAAATATTGCATGGGCAGGGCTTTAGAAGCGTCATTTCCCCCTAATGCAGCTATATTTCCAGATATATACAATGATTGACCGGGCCGGGTGTAAAAACGTAGATAAAATTCAATTTTTAAGACAGACATGTCACAGCTATTTTTTCGCACCTAATGTGTATTTTTTACATTATGTGACGAATTTATACTAAAAATCTGATATGTATTATCCAAGACAGTTTGTTTTTTAAAGGTAGTCCCGATAGGGGATATTCCTGCGATAATCTTTTCTTTTTGAGCCATTTCTCGTAATATTGTGAAAATTTTCAAAAAGCGGACCACCTGTCTGCCCTATCAAAAATCCTAAGAATGGAAAAGCAAAAGAAAAATACTGGTCTCTATTGGGTACTCTTCCTCATTTCTACTGCTGCTTTTATCTACGCCATCGAAGCCAGGTTCGAATACCTGACGCTCATTCTGCCTTTTGTTTGTACATTTTTCGTTAAAGCATTGGATATCATGTAATGTCAGCCCCAGGTCCGTACTATGAAGAACGAATAGCTTCATACACTGCTCGACTCGGGATTGTGCGGGAGAGGCTTTTCTTCCTGGCAATGCTTCGCCTCATTGTCTTTGCCGGACTTTGTGTAGCAGTTTATTACAGCATCCCATCCTTTCCTTTTTTACTCACGGCCCTGGCTATACTCCTGCTGGCTGCATTCATTGTATTGATAAAACTCTATTTCCGCCAGAGCGATCAAAAAGCACTTTTGGAAAAGCTGCTCTTTGTCAATACCAACGAACAGGCCGTACTGAATAACCAGCCCAATGGCTTCCCCGACGGCAAGGACCAGCTGGACTCCGACACCTATCTGGACGATCTGGATATATTCGGCCCCCGGAGCCTTTTCCATTTGATCAATCGTACGACGACCACTCACGGCAAGACAAGGCTGTCCACCCTGCTGCGCAAACCCCTTCTTACCATCCCCGACATCATACGACAGCAGCAGGCCATCCAGGTCATGACCGCACAGCCCGACAAACGCCAGCTGCTGACGGCAAAAGGGCTGCTGATAGAAGAGAAGGAAGGCGATCTCTACAGCCTCCTTGACTGGCTGGCTACTTCTTCCCGCATCCATGGCCGGAAAGGGATGACCCTACTTCGCTGGCTGCTCATCGCCTATAACATTTTTTGCATCGGCTTGTACCTGTCGACGGATATGTATCTCCCCTTGTTATTGGGGGTGATCCTCTCATGGGTCGTCACAGGCGCCTATAAGAACTATATCTTCCGCCAGCACCTGCTCATCAGCAAGAAACAGGCGGTCCTGGATCAATATTCCTCTATCCTGGCCGTATTCAATACGATGGATACCCAGGGCTCCCCTCTCCTGCAGGAAAAGCAGGCCCGCACGGCCAGGGCTTACCACGCCATCCGGCGTCTGTCCCAGCTGTCCTCCTTCTTCGATCAGCGCCTCAACATGCTGGTAAATACGCTGCTGAACAGTTTCCTTCTTTACGATCTGCAATGCATCGCCGCCCTGGAAAAATGGAAAGAAACCCATAAAAAAGAATTCCCCGAATGGATCGAGGCAGTGGGCAATATCGAATGCCTCAACTCGCTGGCCACCCTGGCCTTCTCCAACCCTTCATTCACATATCCTGCGCCGTTAGAGCATGCGCAGCTGCAGATCGCGGCTACCGGTATGGCTCATCCCCTGATACAGGCCGGAGAAAGAGTGACCAACGATTGCACCATCGGTAAAGATCAGCGGATTATCCTCGTTACGGGCTCCAATATGTCCGGGAAGACCACCTTCTTGAGAACGACGGGGGTCAACCTGCTGCTGGCTCAATGCGGAGCGCCCGTCTGCGCCGCTACCTTCTTCTTTACACCCATGCAGCTCCTCACATCCCTGCGGGTCAGCGATTCCCTGCAGGAACACACGTCCTATTTCATGGCGGAGCTGAAAAAGCTCCAGCGTATCATTCATCGTATCCAGGATGGTATCCCTTCCCTGGTGCTGATCGATGAGATCTTGAGAGGCACCAATTCGGATGATAAGACATACGGTTCCGAACAGTTCATCCGCAGGCTGCTGCAATATCCCTGTCTTTCTTTTTTTGCTACCCATGACCTTTCCCTCGGCAGCCTGGAACAGGAATTGCCCGGCCTCGTGAGCAATTATTGCTTCGAAAGCACCATCGACGGCAACGAGCTCCATTTCGACTACCGCCTCCGGCAGGGCATCGCCAGCAATCGCAATGCTTCTTTCCTCATGAAAAAGATGGATATTATCTGATGTCGATGCAACAAACCTTTTCATGGATGTGACCTTTGTTCCATGACAACATTCGCACAAGGGCGTACCCCATGGATCGATCATCTCCGGGCATTCATTACTGTCCTGGTCATTGCACATCATGCCGCGCTGGCATATGCTACCTTTGCCGCTTTCCATAAGGAAGCTTATATATTATCCACGCATCCTGTCGTCGACCCGCATCGCTGGGTTCCGCTGGATCTCTTTATCAGCTTTAACGACTCCTTCTTTATGCCTTTGATGTTCTTTATCAGCGGCCTGTTCACGCTGCCCGCATTACAACGGAAAGGCGCTGCCCGGTTTATCCGGGACAGGTTCCGCCGTCTGTTCATTCCCTTCCTGTTGGGTGTGATCATTCTGATGGAGATAGCTTACTATCCCGCCTGGCTGCTCTCCGGCCATTCGATCGACATAGCTGCCTACTTACGGGACTTCTTCACCGTAGAAGCGTGGCCAGTGGGCCCTCCCTGGTTTATCTGGGTGCTCTTTCTCTTCGATGTCATTGTCGCCATGCTATACCGGCCTCTTATGTCTCTCTCAGCATGGATCACCCGTATGCGCATACGCCCCGGCGCCTTTATTCTCTTTTTCCTGCTCTCTACTCAGCTGCTATATGTCCCTGCCGCCTTACTCTTTGGAAGCAATACATGGACGGGCATCGGCCCTTTCGATTTTCAGGAAAGCCGGTTGCTGCTGTACTTCGGGTACTTTCTTACCGGAGCTGTCATTGGCGTTACCCGCCTGGACCAGCAGCTCTTCCGGACAGACAACAGGTTATCGAAGAGCTGGCTCTGGTGGATGACTGCTGGTGTTGCAGCCTTTATAGTACAGGCATTTATTTTCCCGGGAGATGGTTTGCCGCATAGTATGTTTTTTGCGCTGACCACCTCTCTTACCTGCATAGCCTTTCTGGGTGTATTCAAAGTTTTGTCCAATACAGAAAGTCATATCGGACGGTCGTTGTCGGGCGCTGCCTATGGCATGTACCTCGTGCATTATATCTTTGTCGTATGGATGCAGTATGCATTGGTGCATATCGATCTTCCCGCCGGCGTCAAGTTCATGATTGTTTTTATTACGGCAACACTAGCCAGTTGGCTGCTCATAAAAAAAATCCCCGCCAGAGCGGGGACTCACACTTAAACATAAACAAACTAAACAGAGCCTGAATTTATTTTCAGTAGCTTATTCCTGTAGTAATGGTGCCTTTCTGACGAGGCTTGCCGGCATAACGCCCATGCTTACGGATATTCCACATATCTACCAGTCCGAAAGAAGATTTAGCCTCTTTCGTTGCTGCAACACCCGTTGCCACTGTCTCTTTTACTTCGGTCACCAGTTGTTTAAGGATAGCAGGTTCCATTTGGACACGACGGTCCATGACATCACTTTTCATAACGTATACTATTTAATTATTCACATTGTTGATCCGGGCAAGTCGAAGGAATCTGATGATCTGGATCTCGCTTAGCGAGATGAGGCACTGAAGAATCGTATCAAGAAAGTGTCAAATCAAACCCTGAGATGGCAAGTAAAGTAGACCGTTGCCCGGTTTTGCGATGCAAATGTACGAACTTTCACGTTCACATACAAGCGATGCATGCAAAGAATTTGTTAATGCGGACTGAATAGTCTGGTATACAGCTGATTATAAAAGCCCCAATTTTAGACGTACTTTCTCCTTGTATGTATCGCCTATCGGTAGATATTCTTTTCCTATCACCACCCTTCCTCTTTCCAAAAAATCTATTTTGTTACGATGGATGATATAGCTCTTGTGGATCCGTATGAACTGATCTTCCGGCAACAGCTCTTCCATATGCTTCATGCTTTCAAGGGAAAGTATTTTCCCGGCGTCTGTATGAATGGCCACATAATCCCTTAGCGCTTCGATATAATGAATGGATGACAGGTCCACCCGCTGTATCCGATATTCCGTCCGTATGAAAAGATGATCGGGAGGATCCGGAACACGCGGCGCAGATCCCTGGATATTTCCCTGTCCACGTCCCAATCTTTCCTTTGCCTTTTCCACCGCGATCATAAACCTGTCCAGCGTGATCGGCTTTAGAAGATAATCGGCCACATCGTGTTCGTATCCTTCCAGCGCATACTGGGTGTACGCCGTGGTAAGTATCACCTTGCATCGCCGCCGGATGATCTTCATGAACTGGATACCCGTCAGCTCCGGCATTTGTATATCCAGGAACAGCAGATCTGCCCTACCCTCTTGCACGGCCTGCAATGCTTCCAGCACATGCGTGGTTCGAAGGACCACTTCCAGCCCGGGTGTCTTCTGTACATAGTCCGCCAGCAGGGCCACCGCCAGCGGCTCGTCGTCTACAATGATGCATCGTATGGGTGTGCTGTCAGTCATGGCTCAATTCCAGGTGAATGGAGAAATTTACAGGACCGTCTTCTACTGAAAATACATGTTTGCCGGGATATAGGAGCGACAGCCTTCTTTTTACATTCCCGAGCCCGATACCGCCGCCAGGGTCTTTTTGTTGTGTTCCCTTGCGGTTGGTACAATGGAAATACGTCTTTTGCTTTTTGCTGGATAGATACACGGCAAGTCCCCCTTTATCCAGATCGCCATGTTTAAAAGCATTCTCGACAAAAGGTATGAATAACAAGGGAGGAATAAGTATCCCTTGCATATCTCCGTCTATTTTCATGCTCACCTCTATCGGGTGGTCGAACCGCAATTGCTGCAGCCCGATGTATTTTTCGATATAATCCATCTCCGTCTTCAAAGGCACCTTCTCCGCCGCGTCGTACAGCATATAACGCAGCAGGTCGGAAAGCCCCGCAATGGCTGTCAGCGCCTGATCGCTTTTGTGATATACCAGTGAATAGATATTGTTCAGGCTGTTGAAAAGGAAGTGGGGATTGATCTGGCTCCGCAAAAAGGACAATTCGGATTGTCTGTTCTGTATCTCCAGGTCCTTTTGTTGCAGCTCTTTGTAACGCGACCATCGGATAAAATAAAAGATGACCCCGAATACTATCGAAATAAGAGCGGTGAACAGATGGTCTAAAAAGAAGGTCCGCAACCGCAAGCTTCTTCCAATCCCCATCCGCTCTATCCAGTAACGCAATAAAAAGATCAGGGGCAGCCCCAATAAGAGCAAAAGAGTCACCTGTAGTAGCTTTTTCCCGGGATACCATCGCCACAACGCCCAGTAAGGAATAAACGCAAAAAGGAATTCCAATCCTATGTCCCCTATCCGTAACAGCCAGGCCCGTCCCGTTCCCGGCAGCAGATCGAACTGCGGATAGCCATGTACGAGATTGGGCATATCATAGGCAATATGGATCAAATAGTAAAAGGCCACAAAACTTCCGAACAATAACAGTTGCCTTTTTTCCATGCTCAAATGTACCGTTTGCCCGCCGGACGACCAATCGGCCGCCCGCTTTTGTCGACCAACCCGTCCTTTCTCTCTGCAAACGGGCTTTTAGTGTTTGCCGTCCCTATCATCGGGTTGGCAGAGGGACTTCCGGAGTTGGCAGATCGCAGTTCAGCCCCTCGTATCCCCGCTTTTATTTTGACAAAAAGGTTTATCATGATCCGCCTCGTCACACTGCTGATCCTCGCCGTTCTTGGGATCATATATTGGTTCTACCGCCCTTCGTATGGCTATTTCCGTCCTCCGCTGGACAGATCGCTGCAACTGGCAGCCAATTTTGGCGAGCTGCGGGAGGGACATTTCCATATGGGGCTGGATATACGCACGGGTGGAAAAGAGGGGCTGCCGGTATATGCGGCAGCCGACGGCTATATCAGCCACCTGTCCACAGCGCCGGACGGCCTGGGCAATGCGCTTTTTATCACCCATTCCAATGGCCTTATCTCTGTCTATGGTCATTTGCAGCGCTTTGCCGACTCGCTGGACGATATCGTTCGTCAAAGACAATATGCCATGCAGTCCTGGCAGCAGGAGATAGACCTGCCTGCCGAAGCTTATCCGGTGAAGAAAGGCGATCTTATCGCTTACAGCGGCAACACGGGCTCTTCACAGGCGCCGCACCTTCACTTCGAGATCCGCGATACGGCCGGCGTAAACAGGAACCCACAGCTGGAAGGACTTAGTGTCGAGGATGATCAGCCACCGGTGATCAACGGATTGTATTGGTACGACAGACGACACAGCACTTATATGACAAGGGCTCAAAAAATAGACATTACAGGACGGGATGGTTTTTATCGTACCAAAAGGGATATCATTGCCGTCAACAGTCCCCTGATAAGCCTGGGCATTGCCGCTACGGATAAAAGCGCTGCCAACTCCCATATCTCCGGCATATTCGGGGCTACCCTCTGGCTGGACGATTCCCTCATACACGCATTCAGTCTTCGCGATCTTTCTTCCTCCGACACACGGTATATCAATGCCTGCATCGACTACAGCAAATGGGTCCGTTCCGGCATTTATGTACAGCATCTTTCCACGCTGCCCGGCAATCATGCTCCGATCTTTACCTATCCCGGCAGGGATGGCCTTATTCATTTAAGAGATACGCTCATACATATCCTTCGTATTCGCACGCAGGATGTTCAGGGCAACCGGTCCGAATTGACGATCCGTGTCCGCTATATGCCCGCATGCGCCGCTCCTGCACATGATCCTCTCCTGTTTCATACGACGGCCTTTAGCGCCGGACATTATTTCTCCTCCGGCACCATCGCCTGCACTCCAGGCAGGGAGACACACGTCAATGGGGCATCCTTTGATGCCCGCTTCACCGCCTTGTCATTTTATGATCAGCTGCCCTTTCACTGGCAGGAATTGCCCGACACGGATTCCCGTAGCGTTTCGGCTCTCATCTTCCTGCATGACCCCACCGTACCCGTGCACGACAAATATTTCATACAGGTGAGGACCTCGCTTTCTCCCAATGATCCCCGGCGTAACAGGACGGTGATGCAGCTCACCAGCGGCGATAGCCAGTACATCGTAAAAGGCAGCTCGCGAGGTGACTGGCTTGCCGGATTTTTCAGCCGGCTGGGCATACTCCACCTGATCATCGACACCATCGCCCCGGACATACATCCCTATCAATGGGAGGAAGGACAGCATTTCACCCGCGATGTCTCCACCATCAGCATACAATGCAAGGATGATCTGGGGCTCGCCGCCTCCTTCCGTGGGGAGATCGATGGTCATTGGGCGCCTTTTGCGCAGAAGGGGAATATCTATACGTATACGTTTGATGAAACCTGTCCGCCGGGAGCGCACAAACTGTCCATTACGGCGGTGGATGTAGCGGGGAATAAAGCAGAGAAAGAAATAGCATTTATAAGGGAATAATCCAAATCATTTTCTGTTAGGATTAAAGAAGTTTAATTCTAAGGGATAATCGATTTTTCTATAAGTTTAATAAATTCTAATTTTATTTCTCATTAACACCTTATTTTATGAACTACGCTATTAAAGAGAAGTTACATCAATTGATCGATCTCTGCGACAATAAATCCCAACTGGAAGATATAAGATCCATACTGCAAGATCAGGACTCTTCTTATGATTGGTGGGACGAGCTTTCCGAAGAAGAGCAAAGCCAGGTCCGGGAGTCAGAAGAACAATATGAAAGGGGAGAATACATCACTTTTAGTGAATTGATGAGTCAACTGGATGCAAAAAAAAAGAAATAGCCTGGACTACCCGCGCTCAATCAGACTTTTGGGGCACTGTTCTATATCTGCAGGATCATCGTTCTGAAGAATTCTTAGCACGCTTCCACAAGGCTATTATCAAAAAGATGCAGATCCTTCAGGATCAGCCTGAACTTGGGTTTAGAAGCAGTAAATATTCAAAATTTCGAAGAACGCTGATCGTTAACGAATATGTATTGATCTACTCTATGTTTCAGGGACGAATTGTCGTCCATAAATTAAAGCATAAAAAAAGGGAGTGAGCATAGCTCACTCCCTTCATCTTATAAAATAGTTCCTTATTTCACTTCCTCAAACTCCGCATCCGTCACATTCTCACCACCTGCGCCGGCCGTATGCCCTTGCCCTGCACCACCCTGGTCTGCACCAGGCTGTCCGCCTGCCTGCTGAGTTGCCTTGTACATCTCTTCGGAAGCAGCCGTCCAGGCCGTATTCATCTCCGCTACCGCCGTGTCGATGGCTGCGACATCCTGTGATTTATGCGCATCCTTCAGCTTGTTCAACGCTGCTTCGATAGGAGCCTTCTTATCAGCAGGGATCTTATCTCCATATTCCTTCAGCTGCTTTTCCGTCTGGAATATCAGGCTGTCGGCCTGGTTCACCTTGTCTATCTTTTCGCGGGCCGCCTTGTCAGTGGACTCGTTGGCCTTTGCCTCCGCCTTCATCCTTTCTACTTCATCCTTGCTGAGGCCACTACCGGCTTCGATACGGATCTTCTGTTCCTTACCGGTGCCCTTGTCCTTGGCCGTTACATGCAGGATACCATTGGCATCGATATCGAAGGTCACTTCGATCTGCGGAACGCCGCGGGGAGCTGGGGGGATACCATCCAGGTTGAAGGTACCCAGGCTCTTGTTCTGGTTGGCCATAGGACGCTCGCCCTGTAATACATGGATCTGCACGCCAGGCTGATTATCGCTGGCCGTAGAGAATACTTCCGATTTCTTGGAAGGGATGGTCGTATTGCTGTCGATGAGACGGGTCATAACACCACCCATCGTCTCGATACCCAGGCTCAGCGGAGTTACGTCCAGCAGGAGCACATCCTTCACTTCACCTGTCAATACAGCACCTTGTATAGCAGCTCCGATGGCAACCACCTCATCAGGGTTCACCCCTTTATTCGGCTTCTTGCCAAAGAACTTCTCCACGATCTCCTGTACTTTGGGGATACGGGTAGAACCACCTACCAGGATCACCTCGTCTATCTGCGAAGCATTGAGGCCGGCATCCTTCAGGGCCTGCTCGCAGGGTTTCAAACACCTTTCAAACAGGCTGTCGGCCAACTGCTCGAATTTCGAACGGGTCAGCTTCTTCACCAGGTGTTTGGGAACACCATCCACCGCCGTGATATAGGGCAGGTTGATCTCCGTCTCGCTGGAAGAGGACAATTCGATCTTGGCCTTTTCAGCGGCTTCCTTCAGACGCTGGAGAGCCATGGGGTCCTTACGCAGATCCACATTCTCGTCCTTCTTGAATTCATCAGCCAGCCAGTCCATGATCACCTTGTCAAAGTCATCACCACCCAGGTGCGTATCGCCATTGGTAGACTTTACTTCAAATACCCCGTCACCCAACTCGAGGATGGAGATATCGAAAGTACCGCCGCCAAGGTCAAAAACGGCGATTTTTTCATCTTTGCCGGCCTTGTCCAGCCCATAGGCCAAAGCGGCAGCCGTCGGCTCGTTCACGATACGACGGACGGTCAGACCGGCGATCTCGCCGGCTTCTTTCGTAGCCTGGCGCTGAGCATCGTTAAAGTACGCAGGCACCGTAATAACGGCTTCCGTCACTTCCTGCCCAAGATAGTCCTCGGCCGTCTTCTTCATCTTCTGAAGAATCATGGCAGAGATCTCCTGCGGTGTGTACAGCCGGCCGTCGATGTCGATACGTACGGTATTATTGTCCCCACGAACTACTTTGTAGCTCCAGTGGGTAATTTCATTGGTCACTTCGTCATAGCGTCTGCCCATAAAACGTTTTACGGACATGATCGTATTGATCGGGTTGGTGATGGCCTGCCGCTTGGCAGGATCGCCCACTTTCCTTTCCCCATTCTTGAGGAAGGCGACTACCGACGGGGTCGTACGCCGGCCTTCGTCATTGGCGATCACCACGGGCTCATTACCTTCCAATACGGCCACACAGCTATTCGTCGTACCAAGGTCAATTCCTATAATCTTTCCCATATAATTGTTTGCTTTTAAGGTTAGTATTATCCTATCCGGTGCATGATGTCAATCATTGTGCCATGCCAGGCGAAAGTGAAAAAATGACAGGTGGAGTGTCAGTATCTACCTAACTACTTCGAGGACAGGTTTTAAGGATTGATCCTTAAAGACATAATCGGCGACCTCATCTACGGCCGGCGTCGTGGAATTGAAGGAAATACCCGTCCCCGCCATTTTGACCATACAAACATCGTTCTCCCCGTCCCCGACCGCCACAGAGTCAGCCAGGCTGATGCCAAACCGATGGAGGATATACTGGAACATATTACTCTTACAATGGTCATGGTCGCATTGGCTGAATTTGTCTTTCAGGAGCTGGGATGGGATCTTGACCTCCCCTGTGGCGACGCTTTTCTGGAATTCCAGCTCATTGCCCAGGGTAAAGTCCAGTCCGAGGAGATTTTTGACGTGATTGGCTATAGCATGATAGCTGTCGCTGATGATCCCGCATACATACCCCCTTACCTGTAGCTCCCGGACCACCTGCATGGCGTCCCCGATCAGGGGAATAGATTCCACAACATTGATCAGTTCGGCAAAGGTCCTCCCCTCCAGCAGACGGGCTATCTTTTGGGTCTTTATATAATTGCTCTTATCCTGGGATAGTATATCGTCCAGCTCCCTCCGGAAACCGAACTTATCGGCAGCACTACGTATAAAACTGCCCTGGAGCAGTATATTGTCCATGTCGAAAACGATCATTTTTTTGGGCTGCCTTACCATCTCCTTCAAGGCGAACTCTACTTGTTCCCGCATCAGCTGGGTGGGGTCATCGTCCTGCCGGCGACCGCCATCGAATATATTCACCCGTTTGAAGATGGCATTGGCCACCTGTTTGGCCATTCTGCCCAATACATGGAGCGGCTGCATATCGTTCTCGACTTCCCCGATACAGACCTCCATGATCCGGGCCCGCACATTGTGCATGTCGATCAGCAGCCCGATGTCCACGCCATAGTCGTTGTCGAACTCCACTTTTTGAAAAAAGGATTTCTTTCCGGCGATCATCCCGCTGGAAGGTTGTCTGAACTGTAACAGATGTGGGAAAAAGAATTCAAGCAGCGGCTTGGCCAGTATCTCCGTCACCCGTCCCGTCTGCCGTTCGTAATAGCTTTTTACAAAGTCGGCTTCATCCCTGATCAGCGGGTCCGTCAGCTTTTTCACGATGTCCTCCGGGTGATGAGGCGTATCCCCTTCCAGGAATACCAGTATCTCGTTCTTAGCCATCAACATCCCTTCCCGCATGGAATCCCCCTTGCCGATATGGGTGCTGGTAATGACCCGCACATTTTCCTTCTTTGCCTCGGCGATGGTATTGTCCAGAGAAAGATCGTCCACTACAATGATCTCGTCTACCAACTCATTCCGCTTGGCTTGCTGAATAACATTTCTTATGGTCTTTTCTTCATTAAGCGCGGGAATGATGACTGTAATCATGCAGTTACCTTTTTTAAACAATAACAACCTACTGGCTGGGTTGTTGGGTGAATACCTAAAACTATGCCAGGAAAATTATTATAAAAGTCTGACAGACAATCATTAAATTTGAATTAAAGCTAAATTGTTCACGCTAAATGCCCATCGCGCCGGACGTATATAAGAAGATCGTCATAGCCAAGCTGTATATGGACGAGAACTTTTACGAGTCCATCGACCTGGATCGCATATCCCGGGAAGCCTGTCTGTCGCGGTACCATTTTCACCGGCTGTTCACCCGCATCTACCGGCGCACTCCTCATCAGTATCTCACTTATAAAAGAGTGGAACAGGCCCGTCAGTGGCTGGCGGATAAGGACCTTTCCGTGTCCGAAATATGCAATAATGTCGGGTTCGAGAGCATCGGGTCCTTCAGCGTCCTTTTCAAAAAGGAAATTGGCTACGCCCCCCAGTACTATCGCAACCAGGCCTGGCTGAAAAAACAGCAGGCCCTTGCCCAGCCGCGTAAATTCATCCCGCATTGTTTTATCGAGACCTGTCTGAAAGCTTGATCGTTCCGGCCGCCGGAACCGCAGAAGACATGCTTGAAAAGCAAGATTCGAGAAGGGCATCCGTGACGGATAGGTTAGCTTTATCTCCTAAAATTGTATTATGATAACGAAAGTCTCCCATGTCGCCTTTTTTGTCATCGATCAACAAAAGGCCTACGATTTTTATGTCACCACCCTTGGTTTTAAGGTCAACACAGACGTCACCATGGACAATGGCTTCCGCTGGCTCACGGTATCGCCTCCTGAACAGCCCGATCTGGAAATAACGCTGATCCAGCCCCTGGCCGGCAATATGATGGGATACGACGAAGAGACCCGCAATGCCTTTCGCATCCTTTTGGAAAAAGGGGCCATGGGCGCCGGCGTCCTTTATACTCCCGACTGCCGCGCTACGTATGAAGAGCTGAAAGCAAAAGGTGTACAGTTCAAAGGCGAGCCAAAAGAACAATTCTATGGCATCGAGGCAATTATCTCCGATGGGGTGGGTAATTGGTTCAGCATGACGCAGCCTACGGGTGGACAACCAGCCAAACCTTAGTCAGAGAGCACACTGATAAATCGTCAAAGACGGTCCTTAACGGTGTCAGCCTTGACCGGCTCGGCGGCTTTGACCCTTTCCGCCCTGAACGTGTAGTTCTTTTGCGTGAGATAGCTGAAAGCGACGACGATGATGGTGGTCAATACCTTGGCGAAAGTAGGATAGATATGTACCTGCTCCACGAACAGCTTGATAAAAATATAGTTGAGGAAAAGACAGATCACTACCAGGACAAAATATCGGAATAGCTGTACCCTTCCCTGCAGGGTGGATTGCGTAAAGACGATATTACGCATCAAAAAGAATCCTAAGGGGAAGCTCACGCAAAAGGCAATGATAATGGAGGCAATATGGGGTTTCATCACAAAGAACCCCAGATCCAGATCGTGTTTATGTAAAATAAAATTATAGGCAATGGCGTACATGACGATGTCCACCGCGGTATTGGCGCCCCCGCAGGCAGCATACCGGAAGGTCTGCATGGGCATCAGTTTGCTGAAAGGAGGATAGAAATAATCGATGAATGATATGATCAGCTTTTTCGCCATTTGCTCCGTTGCGTTATAGCCACGAAGATACCGATAAATGCTCGTTTTTCCCGTATTTATTACACTGTCGGTGGATGCTTTCTCCGTTTGATCGCCATGCAGTACCTTCGCAGCCAATAAGTGAAAATGGATATTATCAGTCAGATCAGAACGGCCACCGGGAAAACGCTCCTTGACAGCTATCAGTTTGGCATTGCACCACAGGATATTCAGATCAATGAGACCAAGCCCGAATTTGAAGGCGACTACACGGTAGTGTTATTCTCTTTTGTTAAAAGCCTGAAAAAATCCCCAGAAACCCTGGGTAACGAGCTGGGGCAGGCCCTTCTCAAAGCCTATCCGCAGCTGTTCTCCTCCTTCAACGTGATCAAGGGGTTTCTCAACCTCACCGTATCCGACTCCTATTGGACGGGGTTCTTATCCACTCACCATGCCAGCCCGCGGTTTGGGCTTTCGGAAAACAACGGTCGCACGGTGATGGTGGAATATTCGTCCCCCAATACCAACAAACCCCTGCACTTAGGCCATCTGCGGAACAATTTCCTGGGATGGAGCGTGGCCGCCCTTTATAAGGCCAACGGCTATGACATTGTCAAGACCTGTATCGCCAATGACAGGGGCATCCATATTTGCAAGAGCATGATCGCCTGGCAGCTGTTTGCTAATGGCGCCACGCCGGCCAGCACTGGGATCAAGGGTGATCATCTCGTAGGAGATTATTATGTAAAGTTCGGACAGGAGCATAAAAGACAGGCTGCCGAACTGGAAGCCCAGGGCATGAGCAAGGACGAAGCCGAGAAAGAAGCTCCCATCATGAAGGCCGCCCAGCAAATGCTCGTGGACTGGGAGGCGGGGAAGCCCGACGTCATCGAACTATGGAAGACCATGAACAGCTGGGTCTATGCAGGATTCGACGAGACCTATAAAAGGATCGGCAGCGATTTCGATAAGATCTATTACGAGAGCGATACCTATCTGCTCGGCAAGGACCTGGTGGACTACGGTCTGAAAAAAGGCGTATTCTTCCGCAAGGACGACGGCAGCGTGTGGATCGACCTGGAAGCGGACGGGCTGGACCAGAAGATCGTACAGCGGAGGGATGGCACTGCCGTATACATGACCCAGGATATCGGACTGGCTGTTAAAAAATACGAGGAATATCATGCGGATCAAAGCATCTATGTCGTAGGCGACGAACAGAACTATCACTTCAAGGTCTTGAAGCTTATCTGTCAGAAGCTGGAGCTCCCGTCCGCTAATGGCATCTTTCATCTCAGCTATGGAATGGTGGAGTTGCCCACCGGCCGGATGAAAACACGCGAAGGCACCGTCGTCGATGCGGATGATCTGCTGGATGAAATGGAAAAAGAGGCAGAGGTCAAAACAAAAGAACAAGGCAAGACGGAGGGGTTCACTCCGGAAGAGCTGAAGGATCTTTATACTATCATCGGACTGGGAGGTCTCAAGTTCTTCCTGCTACGGGTTGATCCCAAAAAAAGAATGGTGTTCAATCCCTCGGAATCCATCGACCTGCATGGCTATACGGCTACCTTTATACAATATGCTTATACAAGGATACGCAGCATATTTCGTAAGGAAGGAGACTCGACTACTTCGGATGCCGACGCCAGCCTCCTGCCCCTCGAGAAAAAGCTTATCGTCCAGCTGGAAAAATACCCCACGATACTTACCCAGGCCGTGGAGGAAATGAACCCTTCCGTAGTAGCGGCTTACGCGTTTGAAGCTGCTCAGACATTCAACTCTTTTTACGCCGCCCACAAGGTAGCAGGAGCAGAAACACCCGGGAAAAAAGCCCTGCGGTTGCAACTATGCCAATTGACGGGTACGGTATTGCAGTCTGCCATGGGGCTGCTGGGGATCCGCATGCCGGAAAGAATGTAGCTGTCCGCATGCCAGAATGGCTATTTGAGCACGATGCCTCCCAATGGCGGAAGATGCACTTTTATCTCATACCTGTCCTCGGCCTGGTCTACCAGCCGGACAGGCACTTCGGGGTTGTATACGTCTCCGGTGCCCCAGTACTTTTTGTCATCGCTGTTGAAGATCTCTTTCCAGGCGGATTTACCTGAAGCGTATATCGTCCAATCCCTGCGCACTACAGGGGTCAGGTTCAGGATCACCAGCAGATCGCCCGACGGGTCCTTTCCTTTACGGCGATAGACTATAACGCATTCATCCCGATGCGAAAGGTCTATCCATTCAAACCCATAGATCGAGAACTGGTTCTCGTATAATGCCGGCTCGCCTGTCAAAAGCCGGTTCAGATCGCGCACGCAGTCCTTTAGTCCGCTGTGGCTCGGCCATTGCAGCAGCTCCCAGGGCAGCTCGCTCTTATAGTTCCATTCCGTGGTAGATCCGAATTCGTTCCCCATAAAGAGGAGCTTTCCTCCCGGATGCGTCAGCATATAGGTATAAAGCAGCCGGAGGTTGGCAAACTTCTGCCATTCGTCGCCGGGCATTTTATAGATCATGGGGGACTTGCCATGCACGACCTCATCGTGGCTCAGCGGCAGCATAAAGTTCTCATCATAAAAATACATCATACTAAAAGAGAACTTGTTCTGATGGTGCTTCCGGTGCACAGGATCGATCTTGAAATAGTTCAATGTATCGTGCATCCATCCCATCATCCACTTCATCCCAAAGCCCAGACCGCCGGCAAACGTAGGACGGCTTACACCCGGCCAGTCCGTAGCTTCTTCCGCGATGGTCTGGACATCAGGGAAGTCCCGGAAAAGCGTTTCGTTGAGGTCTTTGATAAAGGCGATGGCTTCCAGGTTGCCATCTCCTCCATGCTCATTGGGTTCCCAGGCGCCCGCCTGACGGGAATAATTGAGCTTTAGCATGGAGCTTACCGCGTCCACCCGCAGACCGTCCGCGTGGAAACAATCCACCCAAAACCGGGCATTGCTGATAAGGAAGCTCTTTACCTCTCCCCGCTTGTAATTAAAGATATAGCTGTTCCAGTCGGGATGGAATCCCTTACGCATATCTGCGTATTCATAGGTATTGGCCCCGTCGAAAAGGTATAGGCCATGTGCGTCATAAGGGAAGTGAGACGGTACCCAATCGAGAATTACGCCAATACCTGCCTGATGAAAGGCTTCCACCAGCGCCATAAAGCCCTGTGGATCCCCGAATCTTGACGTCGGCGCATAATACCCCGTTCCCTGGTAGCCCCAGCTTCCGTCAAAAGGGTGCTCCATCACGGGCATCAGCTCCACATGGGTAAATCCCATCTCCTTTACATAAGGCACCAGCCGCTCCCTTATCTGGTCATAATTATTATAGCGTTCTTCATCGTTCTTGTCGGGACGCATCCAGCTGGCAAGATGTACCTCGTAAACACTCCACGGGGCTTGCAGGGAATTATGTTTCTTCCTCTTTCGCAGCCACTCTTCGTCCTTCCAGGGATAGCCCAGGTCCCAGGTGATGCTGGCCGTATAAGGACGCCGCTCCCAAAAATGAGCATAAGGGTCCCCCTTGTCCAGGCGCTGACCATCCGCGCTCCGTATATGGTATTTGTATGCCTCACCGCTGGGGAGATTGGGTATGAACCCTTCCCAGATGCCGGACCGCTCCAGCCGTACCAACAAAGGATGCGAGTCGGGGTTCCAGCCGTTGAAGTGACCGATAACAGATATATACGTGGCATTCGGCGCCCATACGGAAAAATAATATCCCTCCTTTCCCAGCACCGTCGCCCGGTGGGATCCAAAAAGCTTGTACAGCTGGTAATGGGTCCCCTGCTGAAAGTTTCGAATATCCTCTTCCGTGAATAAGGAATAATTCCACACGGGTTTCGTAGCGTCTACGAAATGGATGTCTTCGTATCTGGGAGAATGGGAGGTAGCCAATTTTTGTCTACTATTTTTATGAAATAATATAATTTCTGCATCCGGGTAAAAAGCTTACATGCAACAGATAGATGAACGCTTTGTCCTTTAACGTAAATTTAAGGGTTCGGCCTTGCATATCCTTTTTTTTACGAATAATTTGTACCCGGGAACCTGTCAACCGAAAAAACATTACTAATCTATTATTGACTCCTGTCCATGCGCCTGCTAATTGCTATGATCGTGGCCCTCGTTCTGCCTTTTCACTATGCCATATCCCAATCCCAGTCCGCGCCTCCGCCCAAACCAACCCTGGCCCTTGTAAAGGGTACAGTGTCGGACAGCACCGAAAAGAATAGTTTATCCGGCGGCTCGGTATTGATACTGCAAAAAGCAGACTCGATCATCGTCGCACACACGCGCACCGATAAATCCGGTAATTTTCAATTAAAGAACATCCCGGCCGGGCATTATCTCCTGCTGGTGACCTATCCTTCCTATGCCGACTATGTGGATGAGCTGGAAATAAAAGATTCACTCCCCCATACCCTGCCTCCCATCGGCCTCGTGCTGAAAAGCAAGCTGCTGGAAGCCGTGGTGGTCAGCGGCAACAAAGCCATCCGTATGAAGGGCGATACGCTCGAGTTCAAGGCGGACAGCTTTCACACCCAGGCAGGCGCCACGGTGGAAGACCTGTTGAAGAAGCTGCCTGGCATACAGGTGGACAGCAAAGGCCAGATCACGGCTCAGGGACAGACGGTGCAAAAAGTGCTCGTGGATGGGGAAGAGTTCTTTGGCGACGACCCTACCCTCGTCACCCAGAACCTCCGCGCCGACATGGTAGACAAGGTACAGCTATATGACAAAAAGAGCGAGCAGGCCACCTTCACGGGCATCGACGACGGACAAAGGGACAAGACCATCAACCTCAAATTAAAGGATAATAAGAAAAATGGATACTTTGGCAAGCTCAGCGCCGGCCAGGGTACGGATGGGTTCCATGATTACCAGGCCATGTTCAATTATTTCCGCAAAAAAGAAAAGATCGCCGGCTATGGCATCATCTCCAACACGGGAAAGACAGGGCTCAACTGGCAGGAAAGGGATAATTACGGCCAGAGCTTTGCGGGCAATCTGGATTATGACGAGACCAGCGGCTATTTCACCTACAATGGTCTGAACAACGATTTCGACTCGTGGGACGGCAAATATAACGGTCAGGGCATACCTTCCGTAAAGACGGGCGGGCTGCACTATAATAATAAATGGGACGACGACCGGCAATCAGCCAATGGCAACTACAAGGTCATGCAGATGGATGTGAACAACCTCAGTACCACCAATTCCAAGAATATCCTGCCGGATTCGTTTTATTTCAATAACACAACCCAGAAATCCGTCGATCATATCCTTCGCCACAACATGGACGGCAGCTACGAGATCAAGTTCGACTCCACCTCCACGCTCAAGCTGGCCGCCAATGGCGGCGTCGACCACAAGACCACCTACAGCGATTTCGTCTCCGAGTCGCGGGCCAACGACAGCAGCCTGGTCAACAGCAATAGACGCACCGTCTCCACCATCGGGGACAACCACGTCGTCAACGGCGATCTTCTATGGCGGAAAAAAATGGCTAAAAAAGGCCGGACCTTTTCGCTCAATATCCGGGAGAATTATTCGAACAATACTTCTACCGGTGTCCTGGGGTCCACCACCAGCTTCTTTGACAAAGGTGTGTTCACCCGCGACTCGGTCGTGGATCAGCATAAGGACTTCCATACGGATAATGTATTGCTCGACACCAAGCTCACTTATACCGAACCTCTTTCGAAGGTGTCCTTTATCACTGCTACCTACAGTCTGTCCATCAACAACAGCCACTCCAACAGAAGTTCGTATAATAAGGACGCAGGGGGGAAATATACCAGCCTGGACACGTTGTACAGCAACGACTATCAGTTCAATGTCCTTACCAATACGGGCGGCCTCAACTATTCGCTCATAACGAAGAAATGGAGAGTGGCGGCCGGTACAGGCATCGGCGTTACCAAATTCGATCAGCGCGATCTTCATGCTGACACCAGCGTGCAACGCAGATTTGTCAACTGGTATCCCAATGCCTCTTTCGGCTACTTTTTCAATCCCCAGAAGAGACTGAATTTTCGCTACAACGGCAGCATGAACCAGCCCAGCCTCAACCAGCTCCAACCCATCCGGACCAATGAGGACCCGCTCAATATCTTCGTCGGCAATCCGGGTCTGAAGCCGGAGTTCCGCCACCGGTTTGACATCAACTACAACGATTTCAAAATATTGACCGAACGCGGCATCTGGATGGATATTTCCTACAACTTCACACAAAATGCCCTTAGCAGCAGCTCGAACATCGATACAACGGGTAAAAGGACAACCCAGACCATCAATGTCGATGGCAATCATTCCATGTATGGCTATCTGAGCTATAATGTCAAAATGAAAAAGTGGAATATGTATTCCGGCCTATTTGCCAATTTCAACCTGAACAGCAATTCGAGCATCATCAACTATCAAAAGAACACCACTAACAGCAATAGCTATACGTTTGGCTTCAATATATACAAGTCCAAGGACAAGAAATACGATCTTAGCCTTCGGCCCTCCGCCACCTATACGGACAGCCGTTCGTCCATAAACACCCAGACCAGCACCAAGTACTGGACATATACCATCCATCCCGACCTGGAGCTCTACCTGCCGTTGAAATTCTTTGTGCGTGCGGACGCCGATATCAATCTGCGGCCAAAGACAGCGATCTTCACCACCAACCTCAACAATACCCTGCTGAATGCCACGCTGGGCAAGAAATTCCTGAATAAGGACGCCCTGGTGGTAAGCATATCCGGCAACGACCTGCTGAATCAAAATTTAGGCTTTTCCCGGAATACATACAGTAACTTTATCAGCCAAAACACCTTCAGCACCATCAAGCGATACTTCATGCTGTCGGTGGTCTGGAATTTTACAAAAGCCGGCACCCCCGCACCCAACAATCGTTAATACTACAAGATCTCGTCATGAAAATAACCAATATATCGCTCCTGCTGATCTTAACTGCATGCATGTTGCAGGGACAGGCGCAGAATACCATATTTCTTTCCCAGGGGAAGATAGAATTTGAAAGAAGGGTCAACCAGTATTCCCAGATCGAAGGGGACGGGGATTGGTCCGAGCTGCAGAAAAAGACGCTTTCCCAGTTCAAGACCACCTATTTCGACATGCTCTTCACCCGAAACAAGACCCTGTACAAACCCGGCACAAGGGAAAGTATCGGCACCAGCATGGGCTGGTTCTCGGAACAGCCAGGACAAGATAATATCGTCTACAATGACCTGGATGGCGAGAAAAGCATCAGCCAGAAAAAAGTATTCGAGGAGACATTTCTTGTAACGGACAGCCTAAGGAAGATCCGGTGGAAACTGACAGACGAGACACGTGTCATTGCGGGCTTCAATTGCCGGAGGGCCAATGCCATCATCATGGATTCCCTCTATGTAGTGGCTTTCTATACGGATGAGATCCTTACTACGGGAGGCCCCGAATCCTTTACCGGATTGCCTGGCATGATCCTGGGCGTGGCCATGCCTCACCAGCATGTCACCTGGTTTGCCACCAAGGTAGAGACGGTGTCCGTCGCCGATACGCAGCTCACGCCGCCACAAAAAGGTAAAAAGACGGACGTTGCCAAATTGAAGGAAACATTGAATTCGGTATTCAAGGATTGGGGGAAGTATGCTCAGCGCTTTATACAGGGCACCCTGCTGTAATCAGGATTTCTTCAGCTCCAGGATCCACATCTCCCCTGCCGGGATGGCCGGGATCTCCCGCAACGGATAATGTTTGCCGGTCGTCACATCTATCGCCTGGCTGAATCCTGCCGTCCGTTCATGGTATCGTTCGATATCGAGCGGAGCCGGCAAAGAGTCGGTATTCATCGCGCATAGCACCGTCTGTTTCGCGTCCCAACGGAAATAGACATACAGTCCATGGCTGGGTACATACTGCATCATCTTTCCTGTCTTCAGGGCCGACGATCCTTTCCTGAAATTGGCCAGGGTACGCACCAGCTCCTGCACAGACTTTTCATCCCCGGAAAGTCCCTCGCCCGTAAAGGCATTTTTTTTGTCACCCTTCCATCCACCGGGGAAGTCGAGACGTACCCATCCATCCGGGTTGGCAAAGCCTTTCATCAATACTTCCGTGCCGTAGTACAGCTGCGGGATGCCCCGGCAGGTGAGCAGCCACTCGATCCCAACCTTCTGCTTGCGTACATCTTCTCCTACCTGCGAGAACCACCGGCTCATATCGTGGTTGTCGAGGAAGATGACGTTCCGGCTGGGGTCCTTGTATAAAAAGTCGTTGCTGAGGGTATTGTACAGCTTCATCACGCCATCCGTCCAGCCCGGCTTTTCCGTCAATGCAGGCAGAATGCCGTAAAAATTACATTGAAAATCCACCGCCCCTTGCAGGTTGCTCTTATAGGCATTGACAAGATTGTTCTCTACAAAGAACGCCTGGTTGGATACCCCATGAACCCATGCTTCGCCAAAGAGCGTGATCCTGGGATATTCGTCCATGAGCGCCTTGTTACAGCGATTCATAAAAGCGAGATCATTATAGATGTAGGTGTCGATCCGCCAGCCGTCTACCCCAAAGGTCTCCACACACCAGATGGCATGCTGGATAAGGAAATTGGCCACATAAGGGTCGCCCTGGTTGATATCCGGCATCTCCCTGGTAAACCAGCCATCGCTGGTGATCTTTTTGTCTGTCGCCGATGCATGGGGATCCATCAGCGGCTGGTCCCTGTAGCTGGTCTGTGTAAATTCGGGCCATCGATGGAGCCAGCTTCGCGAGGGTGCGTCCTGCACCAGGAAATGATAAAGCCCCACATGATTGTATACCGCATCCTGGATCAGCTTCATGCCCCGGCGATGCAGCTCATCGCTTAGCTTTTTATATAGCGTGGCGCCGCCTAATCTGGGGTCGATGGTATAATGATCCGTGAACGCATAGCCATGCTCCGTCCTGTTTGGCATATCGTTCACCAGCACGGGCGTCATCCACAAAGTCGTCACGCCCAATCCCTGCAGATAGTCCAGATGATCGAGTATCCCCTGCATATCCCCGCCATGACGCAGAAAAATGGAGTCCCTGTTCAGGGACTGATCACGCATGCCGGGCACCCGGTCGTTATCCGGATCGCCATTGCTCCACCTGTCCGGCATAAGGAAGTAAATAAAGTCGGAGCTGGTAACTCCCTGAGCAAACCGGCTGCCATTACCTGTCCTGCGGGTCTGCAATGCATAGTCGATCACCGACACACCGCCCGCCGTTTTTACCCGGATCTTCATTGTTCCGGGGCGCGCTTCCTTTCCGATGCGCAAGTCGAGGAATACATAATGGGGATTCGCGGCAGGCTGTACTTTCACTAGCTGCACGCCCGGATAGCTGATGGTTATGGCAGGAGCAGCCGCCCAGCTGGTGTCCCGTATCATCAATTGCAGGTTGGGATCCTTCATACCGACCCACCAGTTGGTGGGATAACAGCGGGCAGGGCCCTGGGCACAGACGCAAAGGGACATACACAAAGCCAGCCCTATGGCAATGAATGATCTCATACAACAGATACTTTTGTTTCTTTCTCGTCTACGAGCACATAACAGATCAGAGATGCCAGCACCATCAACCCGCCTCCGATCTGGACGGCCAGCAGACGGTCGTTGTGCAGCAGGTGCTTCATGATCCACCCAAAGCCGAGGGAAGCTATGATCTCCGGCAGGACGATAAAGAAGTTGAAGATGCCCATGTAGACGCCGATCTTGTTTTCGGGAAGGACGCCGCTCAACATGGCATATGGCATGGAAAGTATGCTGGCCCAGGCAATGCCTACTCCTGTCATACATCCATAAAGCATGTATTTGTCGGAGACAAAGGCCACGCTGATAAGCCCGACGGCGCCGCATAACAAACAAAGGGAGTGTGTCAATTTTCTACCCAGTCCCGCCGCGATAGATGGAAGTATAAAAGCAAATACGAACGTCACTATATTATAGTACGATAAGGTCAGCCCCGCAAAGCTTACCCCTTCGCTATACAGCGCTTCCGTCTCGCTGACAGCCCCAAATACATTCCGGGCGACGGCCGTACTATAATAAAACCACATAAGGAAAAGACCCGGCCAGGTAAAGAACTGCACCAGCGCCAGCGCCCTCATCCGGCGGGGCATATGAGCAATGGCGGAGAATATTTCAGATACGCCGCCGCCAAATCCTTTCTTCTCCTCTTTTATCTTATCCTTCTCCGGTAGATCCACGGGAGGATACTCATTGGAAGTAAACACCGTATACAGTACCGCACCCAGAAAAAAGAACGCCCCAATATAAAAGGACCATTTTACATTATCCGGAATGGTGCCGCTGGCAGCCGTATTCTTTACATGCAGCCAGTTGGTCATAACCCATGGCAGCGCGCTGGCGATACAGCCACCCAGCCCGATCATAAGACTTTGCATGACAAAACCACGGGTTCGCTGCTCTTCGGATAATTTATCCGCCACAAATGCCCTGAAAGGCTCCATGGATACATTCCCAAAAGTATCCAGCACCCACAGTAATCCCGCAGCCATCCACAAAGCGCTGCTGTGTGGCATAAGGATCAGGGCAATGCTGCTGATGACAGCGCCGGCAAAAAAATAGGGCCTTCTCCGCCCCCACCGGGGATGCCAGGTATGATCGCTCATATAGCCGATGATGGGTTGGACCAGCAATCCGGTAAGAGGCGCCGCCAGGAACAAGAGAGGGATGGTGTCGGCATTGGCATGCAAATACTCATAAATGGGCCCCATATTGGCTCTTTGCAGATCCCAGCCGAACTGTATGCCAAAGAAGCCTACGCTCATGTTCAGGATCTGGACAAAACTCAGCGTAGGTTTGTAGGAAGAAGGGGATGCAGCCATAGCAATCGTTGGTTATGTAAAAAATACACGGTATCCAGCTCAAAACTGCCCGGTTTTCCCGGGCAGTTTTAATAATTATATGACAAACCCATTCGGCAGCACAGCTCCCTTCTTGATCACCACGACCCCTTCCTTCACCGTGTACAGCGAATGATCCATATTTTCCAGATGATGTCCTCCGTTGATCCGCACATCGTCCCCGATACGGCAGTTCTTATCTACAATAGCATTCCGGATATAACAGCGATGCCCGATGCCCACCGTGGGAAGACCATGCGCCCTTGCCTGTTCGATCTCCTCGATGGTCTCGTAGTAATCCACCCCCATCAGATAGCTGCTTACGATGGTCGTGCCCGTCCCGATACGTGTACGTATCCCGATAACGCTGTTCTCTATGCGGGACGCATTGATGATACACCCTTCTGCAATGATGGTCTTCTCCAGCGTCGTACCGCTGATCTTTGCCGGCGGCAGCATCCGCGCACGCGTATAGATCGCCTTTTCATTATCGAAAAGATTGAAATCGGGGATATCCTTTGTCAGACCCAGGTTGGCCTCGAAGAAAGAAGGGATGTTCCCGATGTCCGTCCAGTATCCGTCGTATTGATAGCTGACCACCTTATATTTCTCCAGTGATTGGGGAATGATTTCCTTCCCGAAATCCGTGGATTCCACATATTCATTCTGCAACAGCTCCGACAGCAGCTGACGGTTGAAGATATAAATACCCATGGACGCGAGGTAATGCCGTCCCTGCGCCTGCATAGCGGATCCCGTATCGCTGACCCAGGGGGGCAGCATATCTTTCTTGGGCTTTTCCGTAAAGGAAGTGATAAACCCGCTGTCATCCATCTTCATGATACCGAAATCGGAAGCCTCCCTGTCATTCACAGGTATCGTAGCAATGGAGATATCCGCCCCCTTCTCCTTATGATGCGCCAGCATCTCCATAAAATCCATCTGGTACAGCTGGTCGCCGGAAAGGATCAGCACATAGTCGCTGTCGAAAGGTCCCAGATGCCGCAGACATTGCCGTACGGCATCGGCCGTGCCCTGGTACCAGGTGGGATTGTCGGGTGTCTGCTCCGCAGCCAGGATGTCTACGAATGCCGAGCTGAAGGCGCTGAAATGATAGGTATTCTTGATGTGCCGGTTGAGGGAAGCCGAGTTGAATTGCGTCAGCACGAACATCCTCGTGATCCCCGAGTTCAAACAGTTCGATATGGGAATATCTACCAATCGGTATTTACCGGCAATGGGCACGGCCGGCTTGGACCGGCTGGCCGTCAGAGGATACAACCTGGTGCCTGCGCCCCCTCCTAATATCACGGACAAAATCTCTTTAGACATATGCTTGGCAGTTTATGGATAAACGATATTTGATAACTATTTACTTCATGGATTCGTAAAGCTGCATATAGGATCGCACGCTGGACTCCCAGCTAAAATCCAGCTGCATGATATGACGTCGTATCTCCTTCATTTTTTCCTGCTGTTGGTACAGCTCCACTGCCCGCCAGATACCATGCGTCATATCGGGAACGGTGGCATGGTTGAACCGTATCCCATAGCCATGCCTGTCGCCATAATCCACCACCGTGTCATGCAGTCCCCCTGTATTACGCACTACAGGAATAGTGCCATATCGGAGCGCATACAGCTGATTCAACCCACAGGGCTCCACGCGCGAAGGCATAAGGATATAATCCGCGCCGGCATAGATGAGGTGACTCAACGTCTCGTCATACCCTATATAGACGTTATAGTCCCCCCGGGAAAGGCCTTTCATCGCATTGAGACGGCTTTCGACATCCGGGAACCCGCTGCCTAAGATAAGGAAGTTCATCCTGCGTCCTACATAATAGAAAGAGTCCTCGATGGCCTGGGGCAGCAGATCGGCTCCTTTCTCTCCTACCAGCCTGCCGATAAAAGTGATCAACGGCTTTTTGGGGTCCAGCTGAAACCGCTGGCAAAGCAGTTCCTTATTCTTCCGCTTGCCCTCCTCCACCGTCCCGACATCATAATGGTCTTCAAAATAGCCGTCCGTGGAAGGGTCCCAGACCAGGTTATCGATCCCGTTGAGAATGCCCGAACATTTCCCCCGCTCGTATTCCAGCAAAGCTTCCAGGCCATTGGCGCTGCTTCGCATCTCCTCCAGGTAGGTAGGGCTGACCGTGGTCACTTTCCAGGCGCATTTGATCCCGCTGCCCAGGGAATTGATGGCATTCCCCCAGCCCAGCATACCTGTTTTCCACGTATCATAAGCAGGGATATACGTGCTTTTGTCCCATCCCATCCAACCCTGGTATTGCGCATTATGAATGGTCAGCACCGTAGGTATATCCGCCAGGGACCGATAGGCATAACAATATTTGAAAAAGAAAGGGATGAGGGCCGCCTGGTGGTCATGCACATGCACGATGTCCGGGCGATGCTTCCAGGCCGCCAGCCAGTCCGTTACGGATACCTGGAAGGCAACGAACCGCTCGATATCATCGTCATATCCGTATATCTTCTCCCTGTCCAGCACCCCATTGATATCTACCAGGTACAGGTCGAAACCTAATTTGTTCGTCTTTTCCTTGATGATGGTATAATTGAACCACCAGTTGCCCAGATGAGTATACCCCTTATGAACGACATCCCATTCATTTGCCAAAAGGAATTTTGTGCGATACATCGGCATGACCACCTTGGCAACATGCCCCAGCTGGCGCTGGTATTTGGGCAGCGCCCCCACAACATCGCCTAATCCACCGGCTTTAGCCACCGGATAACACTCTGCCGAAACGTGTATTATTTCCATTAAAATATGTTAACGCTTAGGGTGCAGCTTTGAGCAACCGCCATTCAATTTAGGGAAGGTTTTCCATTTAAAGCTCCGCCCGGGATGAAAAAATTTTTCGCGTCACGAAAACACACTATTTTCAGCCCTTAATTCCAAACAGCGACACTACATGAACCAGTCCAAACAACCCACTAACACCGGAGCCCTTGCCACGTTAGTCATCGTATTTTTCTTCTGGGGTTTTATTGCAGCATCCAACGGTATCTTCATCCCCTTCTGTAAGACCCGTTTCCAGCTCAATCAGTTCCAGAGCCAGCTCATCGACTTTGCTTTTTACACGGCTTATTTCGTGGGTTCGCTGATCCTGTACTGGTTCTCCTCGGCCAGCAAAACGGATATCCTTAACAAATGGGGCTTTAAAAATGGTATCATATATGGCCTGTTCATCTCCGTTGCCGGCGCTTTACTGATGCTGCCTGCCGTAGACAGCGGATCCTATTATTTTATCCTGGCTGCCTTCTTTGTCGTAGCCATGGGGTTCTCCCTGCAGCAGATGGCGGCCAATCCCTTTGCCATTGCCCTGGGTGATCCGCAGACCGGCTCGCACCGTCTGAACCTGGCGGGCGGCGTCAATTCCTTTGGCACCACCATCGGACCCATCATCGTCGCCCTCGCCCTATTTGGCGCGGCCAAGGCCAGTGACGAGGATATCAAGAACGCCAGCACCTCCTCCATCAATCACCTGTATATGGTGGTAGCGGGGCTTTTCCTGGTAGCGGCGTTGTTATTCCTTTTCTCCAAAAAGCTTCCGCAGGGAAAGGGCGATCCTCACTTCGAAAAATCATCCAAGGCTACGGTCAGCATTACCATCATCGCTATACTTTTAGTAGCTGTCTTTTTTATCATCTTCAACCGTTTGGCCCATGAAGTAGGCAATCCGGCCCTTGCCGAGGAGCACAAACTGCAAAACACCGACTTCATCCTGCAGCTGGTGGGGCTGGGCGTGGTGGTATTTGGCCTGCTGTTCTCCAACAGGTCCGCACAGAAGAACAGCGAAGGCTGGGGCGCCATGCGTTATCCTCAGCTGGTCCTGGGCATGTTGGCTATTTTCACGTATGTAGGTGTGGAAGTTACCATTCAAAGCAATATGGGCGCCCTCCTGAAACATCCCGGTTATCTGACGGATGCCGGTCTGCGGGACAGCGAGCTCGCCCCCTATATTTCCGTTTACTGGGGCAGCCTCATGATAGGCCGCTGGGCAGGCGCCATCACCGTATTCAACCCCGGCAGGACCATGCGTAACCTGTTGTTCATACTCGTGCCCTATGTCGCCTTTGGCGTGGTCATCGGCGCCAATGCCATCAGCAAGAACGACGTCAGCGGTCTGTATTATTATGGTTTCTGCATCGTGATACAAATAGCCGGATTCTTCTATGGACAGGAAAAGCCTGCTAAAACTTTAATGACCTTCGGCATCCTGGGCGTAACAGCCATGCTCATCGGATTGTTCACGCAAGGCTGGGTTTCCTTGTATGCATTCCTTAGCGGCGGGCTGTTCTGCTCGATCATGTGGCCTTCCATCTTCTCCCTGTCCATCGCGGGTCTTGGAAAATATACCTCTCAAGGCTCTGCTTTTTTGATCATGATGATCCTGGGCGGTGCGCTTATCCCACCCCTGCAAGGCAAATTGGCCGATATGCATACCATAGGCATTCACCAGTCCTACTGGGTGCCAGTGATATGCTTTGCCTATCTTACTTTCTTTGCCATCATCGTAAGAGGTATCCTGAGAAAACAAGGGATTGACTTTGAAAATATGGAAGCCAGTGGAGGACATTAGTCTTCCGGCATGTATATTTGCAATCCACAAACTTAGCGTTCATGGCAAAAGCCGCTTCTTCTTACGAGTCATTAGCCATCGGCATTGACATCGGGGGCACAGGTACAAAATTTGGGATAGTCGATCGTATTGGCAATGTGTTATTTTCCAGTGAAATATCCACAAGGGGGCATAGCCAGATAGAAAGCTTTATCGACGAGCTGCATCACCATCTATCCATACTGATCGAAAAGGCGGGCGGCACGGGCCGTATGCGCGGTATAGGCGTAGGCGCCCCCAATGGGAACTATTACAGCGGAACGGTAGAATACGCCCCTAACCTGCCCTGGCGCGGGATCATCCCCCTGGCCAAGCTCATCCAGAATAAGTTCCAGCTGCCTACCATCCTTACCAACGACGCGAACGCAGCCGCCATCGGCGAGATGATGTACGGCGCCGCCAAGGGGATGAAGGACTTTATCATGATCACGCTGGGCACCGGCGTAGGCAGCGGCATCGTCGCCAACGGCAAGCTCATATATGGTCATGACGGATTTGCCGGCGAATTGGGACACACCATCATCATCCCCCACGGCCGTCTGCACGAAGGCACAGGTAAAAAAGGATCTTTGGAAAGCTACGCTTCTGCCACGGGGGTAAAGCTCACCGCCATCGAAATGCTGGAGAAAAGCCAGGAAGCGAGCTTGCTGAGGGACATCCCTAAAAATCAGCTGGATTCTAAAAAAGTATACGACGCCGCCATCCAGGGCGACAAGCTGGCAAAAGCCATCTTCGACTTCACAGGAGAGATCCTGGGGCTGGCGCTCGCCAACTTCGTCATGTTCTCCAGCCCTGAAGCCATCATCCTCTTTGGAGGGCTTACCAAGGCCGGCGATCTCATCCTCAAACCCACCCGGGACAATATGGAAAGCAACCTCATCCAGGTGTTCCAGAATAAGGTGAAGATCCTGGTGAGCCATTTAAAGGAATCCGATGCCGCCATCTTGGGCGCCAGCGCCCTGGTCTGGGACATGAAAGGTTAAGACTATCGTCGATGTCTACTTGTTTTTTGCTTTTTCCCGGATAAGGAATACCGCCGGCACGGGTCGTTCGCCTTCTTTATCCGAAGGTTTGATGGTCTCTTTTCCATTGACGAGCATACAGCTGCTGCCCCCGCCATCCAGGTTCACCGCTTCATAGCATTTCAGGTCCAACAGCATCTTTGCCACCTCCTCCAGTGTCGCTCCTTCCGCCACGCCGGGACTACGCCCCTGAATGGCCAGGATGATCAGATGTCCGTCCTTCGTATATCCCATAGCTGTCCGGGGATGCCTGTCCATATCCCCGCCCGAGAACAGCTGCTCTTCCTTATAGGTGATCCAGATCCGTCCATCATGGATCAATACAGGTCCTCCCCCCACGGCCGTCCGCATCTTCCACCATTTCCACTCGATGTCCTTCAGCTCATAGATGGAAGGATTGCTTTCCTCACCCTTGGCGACCACGGGCATCTCTTCGAAAGCATAAGGCCAGCGATGGGTAGTATCCGTAAAGGTCCAGGCAACATCGGCTCTTCTCTTACGATCGATGCCGATGGCTCCCCGCGTGGGATAATAATACAACATGGAGTCCTCGCCCCTGCCCCGCAGCGCGGTGACATTATAGGCCACCAGCGCTCCATCCTTCATCACCATGCTGATGTTCTGATTCGTCTCGAAGGAGAAATAAGTACAGTTCACTACCAGTAAAGGGAATTGCTCCAGCTGATAGAATTGAGAGGGGGTAAATCGTTTGTCAGTGGTCACCTGGTCGGAAAAGATCAGGCGTTTATCTTTCAAGGGAGCTGAAACATAATAGCCGATAAAAGGGCGTCCGTTCAGGGAATCCGCCCACCGGTGGATATGTACCCCGGACGGTAAAGGTTGGTAGAGGGAGTCGACATCCTTCCAGTGCTGTTGGGCCATGGAGACAGCCACTTCCAGTACGGCGGCCAGCCAAAGGATCGATGCCTTTCCTGTCACGCGATCTCCTGCTTTTGGCGCAGCCATTCATTCCTGCCATAGCCGGGTATGACATGGCGTTCGCTGTGATAAGAAGACCTTACCAATGGCCCGCTCTCTACATAATCGAATCCCAGTTCATAGCCTATCTCCCGCAGCTCGGCAAATTCATCCGGGTGGACAAACCGTACGACGGGCAGATGCTTTTTGGTAGGTTGTAAATATTGCCCCAGAGTGATGACGTCTACTCCGCTGCTCCGCAGGTCCTGCATGGTTTGCACCACTTCCTCCTTGCGTTCCCCCAGACCCAGCATGATCCCGCTCTTCGTCCGCATATTTCCTTCCTTCAGCACTTTCAACGTCTCCATGCTACGCCAGTATTTGGCCTGTATCCGCACCTGGCGGGTAAGCCTTTCCACCGTCTCGATATTATGAGAAACTACTTCCGGGGCGGCCTCGATGACCCGTGCGATATTCTCCTGTTCGGCCTTGAAGTCCGGAATAAGGGTCTCCAGCGTGGTCCCGGGGTTCAATGCCTTTACGGCACGGATAGTATTTTGCCAGATGATGCTGCCTCCGTCCTTCAGTTCGTCCCTGTCCACGGAGGTAATAACGGCATGCTTCACCTTCATCAGATAGATGGCTTCCGCCACCCGTTGAGGCTCGTCCCAATCCACCGGATCGGGCCGCCCCGTCGCTACGGCGCAAAATCCACAGCTCCGGGTGCAGATATTACCCAGGATCATAAAGGTGGCGGTACCTTCTCCCCAGCATTCCCCCATATTGGGGCAATTGCCGCTTTCACAGATAGTATGCAGCTTGTGTGTATCTACGAGACCACGGACATGCTTGTAACTTTCGCCGATGGGGAGCTTGACGCGTAACCAGTTGGGTTTCTTGACCTTGCCTTCGTTATTTTGATCATTTCCCCCGCAGGAGGAAACTGTCGATTTCTCTTCCATGCTGTAAAGGTACACCTATTTTCTACTCCCAAACATGATCTGGACATAGGCATTGAAGAAGAAGGTCTTTTGAGGCACCAAAAGCACCTGGGGTATTTTAGAGAAGTAATATTCACCCGTGAGCCCTACCTCAATGGCCGTAACTGACTGGTTCAGCCGACCGTAATCAAATCGCATGGCTCCTTTGGCATTCAATCCCGGCTTTATTTTCAAATGTCCCCATCCCACCGTAAAACCGGAAGCTCCCGTCACCACATCCGGCAGGGTATCCGTCTGCAACTCGGTGAAGGTCTTGCGGGAAGTCTCCCCCGTCTGGGTATTCTGCACATCCACATAATAGGGCTTCAGCATGCCGATGGAGACGCCTCCCGTATACAATGCCGTCACAGCAACGCCATTCTTATTGCCTTTGCCGCCTATGAGATGCTGCTGACCCATCGCCAGCTTGAAAATGTAAAAATTATTCAATTTGTACGGCACCAGGGAACTATAGTTGAACTGATCAGGAGAAGCCGAGACCTTATGTTCCTTCACGCTCTTCTTTTCATTCAGCTCGAATTGATACAGCAGGGTGCGGGTAGGAGTTACGAACTTCCCCTTCTCGAAATTGATGCCATAGCCGTCCGTGGCCAGGCGAATGCCGAATATATTATGCTTGTTGAAGATAAGATCCCCTTCCTCTTCCATTCTTATCAAGTTGTTGATCCTCTCTCTTTTAGCATCCTTCTTATTCCGTCTGGGTGAAACATAGCTGCTGTCCTGGGCATAAAGACCTGCAACGGCCAACAGGATCAGCGTGGACAAGAAAAATTTCTTCACTGGGGATGTTTTAATTTATCTAGCGTAAATTTAAGTAAAAAAGAACAATGACCTCTACAGTTATTTACGCAGGAGATTTGCGGACGGTTGCCACACACTTGCAATCCGGTACATCTATCGAGACGGACGCCCCCGTTGACAATCAGGGCAAAGGCGAACGTTTCTCTCCCACCGACCTGGTAGCCACCTCCCTGGCCGCCTGTATAGCCACTACCATGGGGATCAAGACGAAGGATTCGCAAATAGACCTCCACGGCATGAAAATATCCGTCCAAAAGATCATGAAGTCCGATCCACGCCGTATCGGCGGCATCGACGTCAGCTTCGAGTGGCCTCCCAGCTTCCAGGCGGATGAGAAACAAAGATTGATACTGGAACGCATTGCGAATACCTGTCCCGTTATGTACAGCCTCCATCCGGACATCGAGGTAAAGATGGCGTTCAACTGGGATAAGATCGCCCAGCCTGTCTAGTTAACCTGTCTACCCAAGATCTCTTTTCCAATAGCACATTGCAGACAGCTCTTCTGATCGCAATAGTGCTTTTTTAATTCCAGCAGGGCCTGGGAATCCCCTGCATGGTAGCATTTTACCCCCAGGCGCGTCCATCCCTGGATAAGGGCGTTCTTCTCCGCCGGCAGGGCCCGCAACCACACCTTCGCCTTCTCCCGTTGCTCCGGCTCGTTCCTTAGTATCCCGTATGCATACAGCAATGGTATGAATACATTGATAAGCAGACTATCCTTCAGCCCCTCGCCCAGCCGCTTGACCCGTCGCGCGGATGGTTTATCCGGTATATAGTGATCATCCCAATAGCTGCCCGCCGTCACCTCCATCAGCTCCTTCAATTCCCCGGGCGCACCTGCTTCCCTGCACTGGCTGAACCAAAAGGAGGTCCCCTTCAGCAGCCTTGCCAGCTGCGCCAGTCTTATCGTAGGGAAATTGCCCGGCCGCATGCGAAGAAAATGCACAGGTACAGGCTGGGCCGGCAACGTATATTTTACCCGCAAATGATGGAATTCCTGCTGGAGTCTTCTGGGATGCTCATCCCGGAAGACCCCTTCCAGCAAACCTGCATGGCCCAGCAACAAGGCTTCCAGTTGATCCTGTCCCAGCCGGACCAGCGTCGTCAGCGGCAGGCTCCTGGCTATCATTTCGAAAGCTGCCGCATTCACAGGCCCTCCCATGGTCTTTGCCATCAGCCACCAGCATGTCTCCTCCCAATGCTGGCGACCCGCCTCGAGGTCCGCGGCGATAAAACCCGCCCGCCGTTGCAGCCGTCGTTCTATCAGCTGCGCCTTCCAGCTTTCCCATGTCTTTATCTCCACCTCTTTCAGCTGCTGCTGACAAGGCACAAGATCGCGGCTTTTCATCCATGTCTCATATTGTTGCAACAGCCATTTGGATACCCGATGCTCCAGGACAAGGGTCGGCACTTCCCGCTCCCCTGAAAGAGCCGGAGCGTCGGTGTCATCCACCCATACGACATGCAAAATGACATTCCGGTAATTCTTATCCTCGCGGTGCGCATGCCTGCCCCAGTCGGATGCGGCCACATGCAGCTCGACAGTTCCCGCCCAGGAGGTGTCTCCGATCTTTATCCGGGCATCCAGCATATCCGGTCCCTGATCTGTATTGGGGTGTCCGGGGAACAATATCTGCAATGGCTCGCCCCGGGCGGTTTGCAGATCATGAAAATTGAAATATTGATACTGCCAGATCCACTGTAACAGGGACTCCTTCATGGCTTACCACTTCTCCAGTTCCTGCACCACGCGGCTGACGGGCAGTCCCATCACGTTGTAGAAGTCGCCTTCGATGCCACGGATCCCCACCACCCCGATCCATTCCTGTATGGCGTATGCGCCGGCCTTGTCATAAGGACGGTATTTATCTACATAGTTCCCGATCTGCTGCTGCGTGAGCTCGTGAAAAAACACCTCCGTACTTTCAGCAAAGGCGATCTCTTTTTCACCGTTGGATAGGATCACTCCCGTGATCACTTCATGCTGCTGGCCCGCCAGACGGCTCAGTATCCCGATGGCATCCTCCCTGTCACGAGGCTTGCCGATGATATCCCCATCCAATACCACCACCGTGTCCGCCGCCAGCACGATCCGGTCCCGGGGCACCTGTTTCTTTACAGCCTGCGCCTTGCTGCGGGCAATATGTATAGGCACCAGCCCCACCGGCAGCCCGGACGGATATGTCTCCGGAGCATCCGATACGATCACTTCAAAATCTACTTCCGCCCATTCCAATAACTGTTTGCGCCGGGGACTCCCTGACGCCAATACGATACGTTCTTTCATCCTATACGATTTTTATAAAGATCATCGATAATATGCCGGCCAGCATCACTCCCTTGATATATGTGCTCAGCAGGTGGTAGTCCGCCGCGGTCGTTGCACGATAAAGCCCTCTCAAGATCCAGATCAAAGGGGCAATGATAAGGACTGCGCAATACGGGAGTATGATCCACCAGCCATTTTGCAGGACATAGAATTGTATGACAGCCAGGCTGCCGATCAGCACTACCAGCCAGGTGGCCGCAAATACCTTGGCGGCATTCACTCCCCATACGATGGGCATGGTCCTGCACCCATATCGCTCATCACCCGGCATATCCTCCATATCTTTTATAACCTCCCGTATCAGCGATATGATGAAGGCAAATCCACCATAGAGAATGGCGAATTTAAAAAGCCTCGATAGCAATTTATAGAACAATCCGTAGGCAAACAGCCTGATCTCTGCCGTATACAACACCAGGATCACCCAGGCCGTCAAAAGGGAAATGATCACATTTCCGATCAATAGCCTCCTTTTAAAAGTGGTGCTGTAGAACCACAGTAGGATCACACAGCCGAGATTTCCCAGTCCCACAAAAGGATTATGTGTCTTCAGGCTCACATAGGCGCCAATGACGATGCCCAGCCCCGACAGTATCCAATGCCAGAGAATGGTCCAGCGACGCTTGATGATCTTGTCCACCACCAGCTTGTCCGGCTTGTTCACCCTGTCTATATTCAGATCGAAATAATCGTTGATTATATATCCTGCCGCCGCAATAAGGACGGAAGACAGCGACAACAGATAGAACCAACGCGGCTGCAGGACAGGTCCGTAGTCTGCCATATTGTAGCTCGAATGATAATTAGGCAACAGGATGCAGTAATAGAACAGCACCTGCGTCAGGACGATAAAAATAAGGTTGGGCCAGCGTATAAGTTTGAAAAAGGCGCCGAACAACCGCATCATATAGGATAATTTTTCGATTATTTAGAGGCGATGGCGGTATCCAGCTCCCAATGACCATTCAGCTTCAGGACCTTTTCGATGACATCCCGGACACACCCATGTCCTCCGTTAAAAGAAGAGATATATGCCGCGATATGCCGGATCTCCGGCGCGGCATCCGCAGGCGCGCAGGCCAGACCTACCAGTTTCATCACCGTATAATCAGGGATATCGTCCCCCATATACAACATATCGCTGTCCTCGAGACCATGTTCCTGCATATAAGACAGGAGCTTTTCTTTTTTATCCTTCACATGCAGAAAAACATCCTGTATCCCCAGTCCCTGCAGACGGAGCCGGACCCCTTCCGATTGCCCGCCCGAGATCACCAGCACACGATAGCCTTTTTTGATAGCCAGCTGCAGGGAATAGCCATCCTTTGTATTCATGGTCCGCCATTGCTGCCCATCATCCGTCACCTGTACGGAGCCATCCGTCATTACGCCATCCACATCGAATACAAAGGTGCTGACCGACTTGAATTTTTCGAGAACACTCATAATTGAAAGTTGGGGTGCAAATTACCTTAATCCTTGCAAAATCCTTGGTGAAATTACGCCTATCTTTCCTCCTGTATCTGACGGGTGATCAATGTATATACTTCCTTGATATCCTTGTACCTGCCTATCAATTCCAAATGCCTTTTTATGGAGGACTCATCCCCCCGTATCGCAGGCCCGGTCTGTGCATCCCGGGGCGAGATCTTCGACAGCCGCCCGGCCGTCTCCCGGATCAGCGGCAAGAGCATGTTGAAATCCGCCCCTTCCTTCCGGCAGTATTCCTCCGCCAGTACATAAAGGTGATTGGTGAAATTATTGACCAGCACGGCCGCTACATGCAATTTCAGACGGGTATCGTTATCCGCCGCCTGCACCTGTCCGCTGATGCTTCGGGCGACATCCGTTATCCTTTCCAGGTCCGCGGGAAGGTTGGCATCCACCAGCAATGGTATTTCCGTATAAGGGCGCAGTTCCTTGCGAAGACTTTGTAAAGGGTACAATACACCGCTGTTCGGGCTCACCTTCAACAATACCTCCTTCGGCACGGCGCCGCCTGTATGTACGACTAATTTGCCCGGCAGGGAGATCTCCGAGCCCAATGTCAGGAGCGCATCGTCCGAGAGGGCAGCCAGGTAAAGGTCGGCATCCCGGTAGAGCTCATCCCATCGGGACACATGCCCGCATTGCAATTCCTCCGCCAGACGCATGGCATGCGCCGGCTGCCGGCTGAACACCTGTGCGATCCGGTGCCCCGCTTCCTGTAGCTTGCCGCCTAACACGGTAGCTACATTCCCTGAACCTATGATCACAATCTGCATATCTTTGTTTTTTGACGCCCGTTAGGGCGGTAAATCGGTGGTTCACTATGAAGTTCAAGCAAAAACTGACTATCGGGTACGTACGCGCCCGTCTGCATATCCTCACCCTCGTATCCCCCCGGCAGGCGGCGAAAAAGGCTTTTTCACTTTTCTGCACTCCCCGCCGCAAGTCCCGGAAAAAGCTCCCTCCGCTGTTCGACAAGGGAGAAAAGCTTTCCTTTCGTCTGGAAGATCATTTTGTTCGCGGCCATCGATGGCTGCCTCACCAGGCATCCTCTACTACCCTTAAAAAAGTGCTCATCGTACATGGCTTCGGATCTTCCTCCCGCAATTTCGAACAATATGTCAATGCTTTTCTAAAAAAAGGGTATGAAGTGCTGGCCTTCGATGCGCCCGCTCATGGCCGGTCCGGCGGCCGGAGGATCACCCTTCCCCTTTATGTGGATATGATCAGCGCTATCGACGATCGCTATGGCCCTATCCATTCCTTTATGGGACACTCGCTGGGAGGACTGGCCCTTAGCCTCTACCTGGAGTCCATCGCACATGACAGATCCACCCGCCTGGTCCTGATATCCCCGCCGGTGGAAATGACGTCCGCCGTGGACATGTTATTTCAGCTGCTGGAGCTGGATACCAGCGTCCGGACAGCATTCGATGAATATGCATACCGCCTGTCCGGCCGCCCCTTTTCCTGGTTCTCCCTCCGCCGGGCCCTGCATGGGATCAAAGCCGAAGTTTTATGGCTGCACGATGAGGACGATGATGTCACCCCGCTGGCAGATACGCTGCCCGTACAAAAAGACGGTCATTCCAACGTCCGGTTCGTCATAACAAAAGGGTTGGGACATCGCAAGATCTATAAGGATGAAGAGGTCGTGCGACAGGTAGTAGCCTTTCTCTAATGATTTTTACCCTCCAGCATCGGCACAAAGGAAAAATTATCGAAAAGCTCTTCCGTCACTCCGCCATCCGCCTGTTTGGTAAGCCGCAGCATCCGCTGCACCTGCCCTTCCCCTACGGGTATCACCATCTTTCCTCCCGGCTTCAGCTGCTCTACCAGCCTGGGTGGGATAAAAGGCGCCGCAGCGGTCACGATCACCTTGTCAAAGGGGCCATAGGTAGGCAATCCCTCGAAACCATCCCCATAAAATAATTTGAGATTACGGTATTTTTTTAAATGGGGGAAAGTTTTGTTGGTCTCGAACAGTTTTTTCTGCCGCTCGATGGAAAACACCAGCGCTCCCATCTCCGACAGTACGCTGGCCTGATAAGCGCTGCCCGTGCCGATCTCCAGCACCTTTTCATAAGGTTTTATCTCCAGCAGCTGTGTTTGATAAGCCACCGTATATGGCTGTGAGATCGTCTGCCCTTCCCCTATGGGGAAAGCCCTGTCCTCGTAGGCAGTCTTGTCAAGGGCCGAATCCATAAAAAAATGCCGGGGTATCTGCTGGATGGCGTCCAATACCCTATCGTCCGTAATGCCTTTCTGACGGATAGTGTCCACCAATTGCTTGCGTAGACCCTTGTGCCGGTATGTATCTTCGTATGTTCTCATAAACGTGTTCGAACTGCAAGATAAAGGGTTTGAAAAATATTTATCCCAAACATTTTTCTTTAGTTTGGTATGAACGCTTAAATTGTTCCGGTTTTTCTAACTTCTAATTTGGAGCAACAATGAAAACAACTACAGGTGTTCAGCTTGCATTCATGATGTTCGTCGAGTATTTTATCTGGAGTGCCTGGTATGTCACGATGGGGACATATATGGGTGAGAACCTTCACTCCAGCGGTAAGGAGATCGGGATGGCCTATAGCGCCCTGGCCATTGCCACCATGGTCTCGCCTTTCTTTATCGGCATGGTCGCTGATCGCTATTTTGCGGCACAAAAGATCATGGGCGTCATGCATATATTAGGCGCTGTGCTCCTTTTCGTGACGCCCTCTATCCACAACAACGATGTTTTTTTCTGGGTCATTTTGCTCTATTCCCTGCTCTATATGCCCACCATCGCGCTGTCCAATAGCGTAGCCTTTTACCAGATGAACGATCCCGGCAAACAATTTCCCTGGATCCGCGTTTTTGGCACCATCGGATGGATCGTGGCAGGATTGCTCGTCGGCAATCTGGGCTGGGAAAAGTCCTCCTCCACCTTTCACCTGGCCGCGGGCGCCTCGCTCGTACTAGGTCTGGTCAGCTTCTTCCTTCCCAATACACCTCCCAAAGGCGTCGCCACCGATGCATCCGCCTCCCTGGGTACAGAGGCATTCGTCCTCTTCCGGAACAGGCCCTATCTCATCTTCTTTATAGCAGCCATCCTGGTCTGTATCCCCCTTTCTTTTTACTACGGCTTTGCCAACCCCTTCCTCAATGAGCTGGGCATGAAAAATGCCGCCGGCAAAATGATCATGGGCCAGATCTCCGAAGGGCTGTTCATCATAGCCATTCCCTTCCTGTTCAACAGCATCGGCGTCAAGAAAATGCTCCTTTTGGGCATGACGGCCTGGATCCTCCGCTATATCTGTTTTGCCTATGGAAATATCGGGCCAGGCGAGTGGATGCTGTATGCGGGCATTATCCTCCATGGCGTATGCTATGACTTCTTCTTCGTCACAGGGTATATGTACACGGAAAAAAAGGCGGGAGAAAGCATCAAGAATGCCGCACAGGGGCTTTTCACCTTTGCCACCTATGGACTGGGTATGTTCATCGGCACATGGTTCTCGGGACTGGTGGTAGATAAATACGCTACTCCCGGCGCCTCCGTGCCGCATAATTGGACAGGCATCTGGCTGGTACCCGCCTATATCGCCGCCGCCGTGCTTATCTATTTCATTTTATTCTTTCGTGAAAAAAAACAATTGTCAGCTAACCAATAAAATTTTAGTGTATGGTAAAGATCGCAATGCTCGGCTCAGGGTTCATCGGCAGGTTCTACGCCGAGTCGATCCAGGGACAACGCAGTCAGGATAAGGTTTTTAGCATTTACGCCCGCCGGGAAGAGTCCGCTAAGAAATTCGCCGCAGACTATGGCTGCAGCCATTGGACCACCGACATGGAGCAAGCCATCGCCCATCCGGAAGTCGATGTCGTATGCATCGCCCTTCCCAATAACCTCCACGAGGCTGCCGTCCTGCTTTGCTGCAAACACAAAAAAGCCGTCATCACCACCAAGCCTCTCGGACGCAATGCCACCGAAGCCAAACGCATGCTGGAGGCGGTAGAAGCCGCCGGCATATTCAACGGCTACCTGGAAGACCTGGTCTACACGCCTAAATTCCTAAAAGCCTATGACAGTGTAAAGAACGGCGCGCTGGGCAGGATCCTCTGGGCAAAATCGAGAGAGACCCATCCCGGCCCTCATAGTGAATGGTTCTGGGACATCGAACAGGCCGGCGGAGGGTGTATCCTCGACCTGGGCTGTCATTGCGTGGAGATCGCCCGCAGCTTTATCGGGAAAGACATCAAGCCCATGGAGGTCATGTGCTGGGCCGACACACAGGTAAAACCCATCGACGCCGAAGACCATGCCATCGGCCTGGTGAAATATGAGAACGGCGCCATCGGTCAGTTCGAGGTCAGCTGGACCTTCCGGGGCGGCATGGACCTCCGTGACGAAGTGATGGGCACCGAAGGCACTATCTGGATAAATAGCTTCCTGCGCACAGGATTTGAAATGTTCACCACCGGCAAAGGCGCCGACTATGTGGCGGAAAAGGCGGAAAGTAACACAGGCTGGCTTTTCCCCGTTGGGGACGAGGTCAACGACCTTGGCTACAACCATATGTTCACCGATATGTTCCGTTCCATCGAGAACGGCGGCACGCCAAAGGAAACATTCTATGATGGATATGTCGTCAACGCTATCCTCGATGCCGCCTATCGCTCCGGCAAATCCAAATTATGGGAACCCGTCAAGCTGGACATATGGCGTGGCCGTACCGGAATGAGCAAAGACAGCCATCTCGTCGAATACGACGCCGATCACTATCTGGTAAAAGAAGAAGTTACCCACTACGGCGCCAAAAAGGTCATCCTGAAACACAAGACCACAGGCAAGATCAGCGAGCAGACGCTCAACTAATGCAATGGACAGCTTTATGCATGGAAGGCTCGCATGGATATCGATAATTTGTCTGGCTTTGCCATTATTCGTATTTGCGTTGCTACGGGATATCCATTACACGAAGGAATATCCCGGCGACCTGCGTAATCGTATTGTAGGCGCCAGGATGATCGAGGACGGGCGGTCACCCTATTTTTACAAATGGAAGAATGGGGATGGCCTGCGCTATTACGATCCCGATAACTTCGATACGCTCAAGCCGGCGGTTATGACCTCGACGCCTTTTTTGCACCGGCTGCTGTTGCCCATTGCCAATAAGCCGCAGGCCCGGATAGCGCAATACTGGCTGGTGCTGGAATACCTGTTGCTGGCTGGTATGACGGTCTTTGCTTTTTACGGCGCACGTCCCGGAGGACAACGGATGACCGTCCTGGCTGTCTCCCTGCTGTTTATGCTGACCAATGCCTGGAAATGCCAGGTTTCCCATGGCCAGTACTACTTGCTTATAGCTGCCTTCGGCATGCTGTTTTATGCTTCCATGCGACATCAAAGGAATGTCGGGTGGGCATTGATCGGCGGGACGGCAGCAGCCTGCATGATCCTAATAAAGCCATACTCCGTTTTATTCCTCGTTCCCCTGGCCCTGTCGGCCAGGAGTTTTTCCCGTCGCTGGCTCATAGCAGCGCTTATTCCGGGCCTTTTGCTGGCGGGCAGGATATTGACCAGCCATTCGGAGCTCGATCTCTGGAAAGACTATGCGCATATGCTGCAGGAGCAGCTGAAAGTACACCAGGACCTGCCACATGAGGTCCAGCACAATGATCCGGACCCTCATTACCGTTATTGGGAAGGGTTAGATATGCAGGCAGCCGATGATTACATGAAACACACCTGGTCAAATGTCTACTCTGAAAATGGAAATGTTTTCGTTCTATACCGGCTGCTATTGCACCGAAAACTGTCTGTAAGAATACTTGGCTTGCTATGCATGACTGCCATCCTTGGTCTGACGGCGCTTTGGTACTTTATACGACGATCGTCCGGCGATCGGGACCTTACACGGATAGCCATCTTTGGATTCTGTCTCTACATGATCGCAGACCTCTTCTCCCCTATCTACCGCCATCAGTACTACACTGTTCAGTGGATATTCCCGCTGCTATTGGCGGTCCTCAGCTGGCCTCCACACAGGAAAAGATGGTATGGCATTCTTCTGGCCGGGCTGCTGTTAAGCATTCTTCATCTACCGTTCATTAAAATGGGCAACACCATTGGGGAATATCTCATTTTGCTTGCTTTACTGGCTATTTCACTGCTTCCTGGCGCGTCTGGAAGGGCAAACTTGCAGCCAGCAAGCCTTTCCTAAATCACATAAAAAGCTATGCACAGCCGGTGGATAACATACCCATTGTTTTTTAGATGACAATGTTATTTTTGGGTTAGTTCTTTACGGATGGGGGTCTTCCTACCCCTTCTATTGAAAGAACCTGCCGCCCGATACACATTCTAGTAGGAATTTTATTCGAGCCACTTTTTATTCTAAAGTATTAATCTGCAATCTGTTTTAAAAAATGGAGTACGGAAACGAGATCTTATTGCGCGAAAACAAGGACAGGTTTGTGATCCTCCCGATCAACTACCCGAAGGTGTGGGAAATGTATAAAAAGCATGAGGCCAGCTTCTGGACGGCCGAAGAGATCGACCTTACCCCGGACCTGCAGGATTGGGCAAAGCTCAACGAAGGCGAACGCCATTTCATCTCCCATGTGCTGGCATTCTTTGCCGCCAGCGATGGCATCGTGAACGAGAACCTGGCGGTCAATTTCATGAGCGAGGTACAGCTCCCGGAAGCCCGCTGTTTTTACGGCTTCCAGATCATGATGGAGAACATCCATTCGGAGACTTACGCCCTCCTCATCGACACCTACATCAAGGACCCCCAGGAAAAGCATCGCCTTTTCCATGCCATCGAAACGGTACCCGCCGTACAGAAAAAGGCGGAATGGGCCCTTCGCTGGATAGAGAACGGCAACTTTGCCGAAAGACTGGTAGCCTTCGCCGCCGTGGAAGGGATCTTCTTCAGCGGTAGCTTCTGCTCCATCTTCTGGATGAAGAAAAGAGGCCTGATGCCCGGCCTCACCTTCAGCAACGAGCTGATCAGCCGCGACGAAGGTCTCCATTGCGAATTTGCCTGTCTGCTGTACAGCATGCTGCAGAATAAGCTGTCACAAGAGCAGGTGTATGCCATCATCGGCGACGCCGTCCGCATCGAAAAGGAATTTATCACGGAAGCGCTGCCCGTGGACCTCATCGGCATGAACGCACGGCTCATGCAGCAATACATCGAATTCGTGGCCGACCGCTGGCTGGGCGAGCTGGGATATCCCAAGCTGTTCAACACGACCAACCCCTTCGACTTCATGGAAATGATCTCCTTACAGGGGAAGACCAACTTCTTCGAAAAAAGAGTGGGAGATTATCAAAAGGCCGGC
>DASZXP010000075.1:0-5745 GCA_035545935.1 Puia sp.
GATACATCCGACGATGAACCATGCCTGCAACCAGAACGGCGCGTCGATGCGAAAGGCGAGTGTAGCGGGTGTAGTGCTCCATATCCCGTCGTCGTTGCGGGCCATGACGAGCAGCTTGTATGAGCCGGGGGACAGGTGACTGTAGTTGACATAACGGCGGTGGGTTGGTGCGCTCCAGTCCTTGTCGAGCCCTTCCATCTTATAGCGATAGCTGACCTTCTCTTCATCGCGGAAGCTGAGGCCGGCGAAGTCGAAGGCAAGATTGTTTTGTGCGTAGTCCAGTGAAGGCAGCGCGCCGGTGTGTGTAAATGGCAGGAAGCTGCTGTCCAGACGGCCGTTGACGGTGAGCTTCATAAAATAGGCGGGAGGCGGGACAGTGTTTTTTCCCTGCAGGGTAAGCACATACTGCAGCAAACCTTTGGGAGTGCCGATCCAGATCGTATCGGACTGCCGGAAGAGGGCATTGAGCTCGATGGGTACCTGCTCGTTGCGGAAAGGGATAGGACGGATATGTATCTGGTGATAATCCCATGCGGGTCCTGGTTCCAGGAGGTCGAGGCCGTTGCTGGTGGCGAGGTAGCATCCTTCCTGACTGACGATGGAAGCTTTTATCCAGCTGCCGCTAAGTCCCTGTCCGGTGGTGATATGGATGGGGCGTGTGGAACTGTCTGCATCGAGGGGTATGACATATAATCCGTCGGTGCGGGTGCCGGCCAGCAGGTGTCCTTTTCCATCGAAGGCGAGGGATCGTATGCGCAGATTGGGATAGCCCGTGCGTTCGGTGTATTCGAGCAGGTGTTGCAGGCTGTCCCCCTGTATACGGAATTTCCGCATCCCTGTGAGGGCATAGCCAAGCCAGAGAAAGCCTCTGGGGTCGTGATAGATGGCATCGATGCGCTCGTCGTTGCGGGAGGTAAATTTTAAGAAATGGAATTGCCCATCCTGTTGGTAGACCACCCTGCCCTTACTGCTGCCGAACCACATTTTTCCATCGGGGTCGACAAAGGCGCAGCGGGCGACGAGAGAGTCCTTGATGACGGGCGCGCCTCCATCTATGAGCAGTATGCCGCCATCGGTGCAGACCCATAGACGTCCCTGCTTGTCGTGTATCATGCAGTGTATGAATCCTATCTTTTTTTTCCCGAGGCTGGTGAGCTCGGGCATGGGCGCTGTTTTGGGCAGCTCTTTTTTTACCTGGTAAAGTCCGTTGTAGCTGCCCATCCAGAGGTTGCCCTGTCTGTCATCGTGTATGGAAATGATAATGGCGGGTTCGTTCTGGTCGAGGGCGTCCCGGACATTCTCCTGTATGGGATAGAATCGATAGTATTCCTGCCGCAGGCGGGCGAGGCCGTCTTCGGTGCCTATCCAGGTGACGCCTTCGGCGTCGGAGTAAAAGGCGCGGATCATGTTGGAGGGAAGACCGTTGGTGCGGCTGTAGGTGCGGAAGGGGACTGGGGCAGACAGGGCAGTGGGGAGGGATGACGGAACTCCCGATGGATGAGCAGATGATGAGAGCGGATCGTGCTGCGTGGGGCCATTGACGAGATGCTGATAGCTGCCGGCGGCAATCTTTCGCGCTCCGCCTCCGCCTGTGAACCAGATATTTTTTTCAGCATCGATGTATACCCTGTCCACTTCGGCATGGGGATATAGCAGTATTGGTTTGGTGTGAACGGGGTCGCGGAGGAGCTCGGAGAAATGTGGAAAATAATACAGTCCGCCGTCGGAGCCGAGCCAGGCCTGGTCTTCCAGCAGGGCGATCCTGTTCACATAGGGGCCTTCCCAGAGCATGCCGGCGTAGGACCATTTTTTTTCGCCGGCGGAGTCGATGAGCTGGTAGTGTGCTATCCCCTTGCCATAGCCGATGAGGAGTTCGCCGCCGGGGGTGAGCAGGACGGTGCCTATCTGTTGGTCGAGGGTGCTGTTGGATGGGTCGAGCAGATGGAATCCGGGTTGCGGGGATGGGAGAGATGAAGGATCGGTGGGGAGCGGGGCGCCTGATGTGCGGGGACTGCCGGATGCTGGAAAGACAGATGAGTCCGGGTGTGATCTTTTTGGTCCGGGTGCCGGAGAGTCGTCGAAGAGCCAGACATTTTTGTCGGTGGCTACGATGTAGCGGCCGGGGCTCCATTCCGCCATGTCGAAGGTGTTGTTGGCTTGTGCTTCGAGGTGCGCGCTGTCGGGGAAATAATTGACGAAGACCCCGTCCTTGTATTTGTATAGACCGTTGTACCAGCTGGTGACCCATATATTGTGTTCATGATCCTCGAAGAAGCTGGTGACATAGATCTGTCCGGTGCGGGTGGTCATAGCGGGCTGGAAGAACCTGTCCCCATCATAGCAGTTGACGCCGTTGTTGGTCCCTACCCAAAGGATGCCTCTTGTGTCGCGCAGGACGGCGTAGATGTTGTTGCTGCTAAGCCCTTCCTTGATGGTGTAGTTCCGGATGGGCAATAGTTGAGCGGGGCAGGTCAGCGCCAGCAGCAGTAAGCCGGAGATCAGTAGTCCGGTGGGATTTAGAGGCCCTTTCATTTACTACTAATGTAGTAAGAAATTAGAACTTGACCGGGTCGGTGGCGGATGAGGTCATGGCCGTTCCATACAGAGCTCGATCAGTACGGAGTTGGTGTCTTTGGGGTGAAGGAAGCAGATGAGCTTGTTGTCGGCTCCGGGTTTGGGTTGGGGGTTGAGAAGCGTGAAGCCGGCCTCCCGGAGCCTTTTCATTTCAGCGTATATATCGGCCACGTCAAAGGCGATGTGATGTATGCCTTCGCCCCGCTTTTCGATAAAGCGGGTGATGACGCTGTTCTGGTCCTGTCCCTGCAGCAGCTCGATCTTGGTCTCTCCCTTCCGGAAGAAGGCGGTGGTCACCTTTTCGCTGTCGACCTCTTCCGTTTTGTAGCAGGGGGTGTCGAGGAGGGTCTCGAAGAGGGGGATCGAGATGGTGAGGTCGCGGACGGCGATGCCAATATGTTCGACTTTACGCATGGGATAGTTTTATCAAAAATAGGGTACTTATTTTTTAAACCTGTAAAATCGTTGGGTCTCTTCATTGGTGGCGGGGTTGCCGGAGGCCCTCCCGGGATGCTATCTTTCGATATGGGCTGATGAGGAGTGATGGCGGGACGGCTGTGCGCGGCAAGCGTGAAAAGGGCTAAATTTGTGTGGTGAAACTACCCATCTATTTTGACAATAATGCTACTACTGCCTGCGATCCGCGGGTGGTGGAGGCGATGCTGCCGTATTTTACGGAGAAGTTCGGGAATGCGGCCAGCAGGACGCATGCGTATGGCTGGGAGGGAGAGGAGGCGGTGGAGCTGGCGCGTGAACAGATAGCTCGATCGATAGGGGCGGAGACGAAGGAGATCGTCTTTACATCGGGCGCGACGGAGGCGGACAACCTGGCGATAAAGGGGGTGTTCGAGATGTATGCGGTGAAGGGGAATCATATCATCACGGTGGCGACGGAGCACAAGGCTGTCCTGGATACCTGTCATCATATAGAGAAGTTGGGTGGCGAGGTAACTTATCTGCCTGTAAATAAGGAGGGGCTGATCGATCTTGCGGCGTTGGAGGCGGCGATCCGTCCCACGACGGTGCTGATCTCTGTCATGTATGCGAACAATGAGATCGGGGTGATACAGCCTATTGGGGATATCAGCCGCATAGCGCGTCGTCATGGGGTGGTCTTCTTTGTGGATGCGGCGCAGGCGGTGGGGAAGGTGGGGGTGGATGTGAATAAGGATGGCATCGACCTGATGGCTATCAGCGCGCATAAGCTATATGGTCCCAAGGGAGTGGGAGCGTTGTATGTACGCCGGAAGGAGCCCCGGGTGCGGCTGACGGCCCAGATGGATGGGGGTGGGCATGAGCGGGGTATGCGTAGCGGCACGCTGAATGTGCCGGCGATAGTGGGTTTTGGGAAGGCCTGTGAGCTGTGCCGGAGGGAGATGGAAGAAGAGGGGCGGCGTATAGCGGCGTTGCGGGACAGGCTGGAGAAGGGGTTATTGGAGATACCGCTGGTATATGTGAATGGGAGCCGGGAGCATCGGCTGCCGGGGACGACGAATCTGTCCTTTCAGTATGTGTCGGCGGAGGGTTTGCTCACGATGATCAATAAGGAGGTGGCGTTGTCGTCCGGGTCGGCCTGTACCTCGGCCTCGTTGGAGCCAAGCTATGTGCTGAAGGCGTTGGGGCTGGAGGATGAATTGGCGCATGGCAGCCTGCGTTTTGGACTGGGGAGGTTCAATACGGAAGAGGAGGTAGATTATGTGATAGAGCGGGTAAAAGCCGGGATAGAACGATTGAGGGCGGCGAGTCCTTTGTGGGAGGCCTATAAAGGCGAAATAGCTGCGAAAAAACGGTAAGAAGTTGATTATTAAATGATTGAAGGAGTTTTGTTGAAATATATTAAAAAATCCATATTAACATAGATAATTATTAATAATGTGTTGAATAGAGGTTAATGGGCTATTGAGTAGATGTGGTGATAAACGACGATGATCGGGGGAATGCGGCGTGTCGGGGGGTAAAGTAAAAAATCCGCCAGCGGGGCGGATCTTTTATGCAGTTGGTTTCGGTCAAATATCTTTTGCCTAACCATAAATTATTTTCAACAGGAAGGTTGTTCTGACTAGAGTATGCGAATATAAGGCTATCTTTTTATCAAGTAGATTTTTTCACTCATCTAATTTAACTTTTTTTCCACATTTAATTTATTTGCAATGTGTGATGCCGGTCCGGATTTGAGGCCCAAATTTTGGTGTCCGATGGACGCGTTTTGGGGTCAAAGCCAGATGATGCCCTTGTGACGGGCGGCTTTCCGGAACGGGCTTATATTCTACGGGACCGTTGCCGGGCAATAAGATTTGTGGGGTATAAATGGTGCTGGTCATTAACGTAGGAGGGGTATAATATATTGTAATAGATTATTGAACATTACGCTTTATTTTCGTGGCCATGTGGGCAGTCTGCAAAAAAGAACTCCGTCAATCATTTAGTAATCTTACGGGCTATATCGCCATCATCGTTTTCCTGTTGTTGAATGGGCTTTTGTTGTTCGTATTCCCGGACACGGATATCCTGGCTTTTGGGTATGCCAGCCTGGACAAGTTCTTTGAGCTGGCGCCCTGGATCCTGCTGTTGCTGATCCCCGCCATCACGATGCGGAGTCTGGCGGAGGAGTTCCGGATGGGGACCTTCGAGGTTTTACAGACTGTGCCGCTGAGCAGGGCGCAGCTGGTCATGGGGAAGTATCTGGCAAGTCTTATCGTGGTGGTTATTGCGCTGGCGCCCACCCTTCTGTATTTCCTCAGCTTGCAACGGCTGTCGGGGCAGGCGGGTATCGATGCGGGGGCCACGATGGGCAGCTATATAGGATTGATCTTTCTTTCGGCGGTGTTTACTTCCATCGGGATCTTGTGCAGCAGCTGGACAAGCAATGCTGTTGTCGCCTTTATCGCGGCGGCTTTTGCCTGCTTCCTTTTATACAGCGGGTTCAATGCCGTGAGCCAGCTGCCGATCTTTGCGGCGGGGGCGGATTATTATATCGAGATGTTCGGCATAGACTTCCATTACCGGAGCATCAGCCGTGGGGTTATCGACAGCAGGGATCTTATCTATTTCTTCAGCATTATCTTTTTGTTCCTCCGGTGGACGAATTGGAACCTGGCGCGGAAACTCCGGGGGCCGAAGAACCGGCTGGGGGCGGAGGCTGGACAAATCGGAGCGGGGGGTACGGGGACG
>DASZXP010000076.1:0-27676 GCA_035545935.1 Puia sp.
GGATCACCGTCATGACTGCTTTCCACAAGGTATTGCAGCTGGTAAGCATTACCAGCGACCCCACGGCAATGAACATGGCCTTGATGGGCAGCTTGCCTACCAGCCGGGCGGCGATGGGTGCGGCAATGATGCCTCCCAGGATCAGACCCGCCACGTCCCTCAGCGGGATATGGCGAAGCAGGATAAAGAAGGTGATGGAGCTTGCCAGCACGACAAAGAATTCCGCCAGGCATACGGACCCGATGACATAACGGGGATTTTTCCGCTTGGAGATCAAGGTGCTGGTGACCAGCGTCCCCCAGCCGCCGCCGGCAAAGGCGTCCATAAATCCCCCGGCGGAGGCCAGCCATCCGGCCCGCCGGACCTTGTCTTTCGGGTTCTTTTTCTTAAAAGCTTTCTGCAGGATATAGAACCCCAGGTAGATGGTATACATCGAGAGGGGGATTCGTACATAGCTGGCGTATTTCTGACCGAAGTAGGCCAAGGTGGCGCCAATGATCGCACCGATGCAGCCGGGTATCACCAGCACCTGGAAGAGCTTTCTATTGATGTTGCCAAAGCGGTGATGGCTATATCCCGACACGCCGCTGGAAAATACCCTGGCCGAATGCACCCGGCTGCTGACGATGGCAGGGCTGACGCCCATGGCCAGCAGGAAAGTCGTGGAAATGGTCCCGTATCCAAGCCCCATGGAGCCATCCACCATCTGTGCTATAAAACCCGTCAGCATCATCAGCGTAAAGCCATTTATTTCTTCCTTCGGGAGGGTCTTGATATAGCCCGTTATATCACGGAGAGGCACCATCGAAAGGATGGCATGCCCCAGTATCATGAACAGGAAGGCAAAGAGACACCATTTTACTACCTGCATCCATTTGCCCGGTCCCGGTCTGTGCAGTATTTCCGGCTTGTCCGGGACAGTTTGTTTGGCTACCAGCACCTTCGTCAGGTCATTCAGCTGCCGTACTTTCTCGCTAAAATCCCCATTCATCCGCTGGCGGATGGTCTGCATATTGTCCAGCACATTGTCCATTTCCTCGGGTATCATGCTTCCGATCTCTTCCTTTAGCCGTTTGGCGATGGTAGGGGATTTCCCATTGGTGGAAATGGCGATCTTGAGATGCCCTTTCCTCACCACCGAGCTGAGGTAGAAGTCACAAAGCTCCGGCTTGTCGGCTACATTCACCAGCAGTCCGGCCCTGCGCGCATCCTCCTTTATCCGTGTGGCGGCAGGGATATCATTTACGGCCACGATGACAAGATCGGCCCCTTCCAGGTCGCTGCTGTCGTATGGTTTTTCAAATAAGGTAATATGATCGTAACGCGCCGCTTCGGCTTTCAGCTCCTCGGAAAGGACCTTCCCTACGATCCTGATCCTTGTAGCGGGCGCATTGGACAGTACGGCATGCAGCTTCTCGCGGGCTACATTTCCCCCTCCGATGATGAGCAGGGAAAGTTGTTCCAGCTTTAAGAAGATAGGAAAGAGCCGGTTGTTATCCGGCTCCTCGCTGTTTTCTTTTGATGATGCGTTTATGGGTAGGTCGTTCAGCTCCATTATAGTCCCCCAAATTTATAGAATAATGATGACTTCCAGGATTATTTCAATAAACCATCGATAGTGATGGCGGCATAATATAAGCCTCCGATGGTGGGGCCTCCGGCATATTGCAGGTAGCGATGATCGAGGATATTCGATCCGCCCAGCTTGATCGTGGAATTTATTTTAGGGAGATGGAAGCTGACCTGGGCGTCCACCGTGCTGAAGGCGGAGATGGAACCCGTTACCAGGGGGCTTTCCCAAAGGAAGCTGTTCTGCCACCTCCACACGACGTTGAACCCGATGTTCCTTACGACCTCCCTGTTGCCGAACGAAATGTTCCCCGACCAGTCCGGCGTGTTAAAGCCGGTGACAAAGACGTCATTCGTCTGGTTGGACTTCATTTTATTGTAGTTCAGCGCGCCCCCGACCGTAAATTTTTTGTAGAAATTATAGGTAATCGCCAGGGCTGATCCATAGTTGTGATAGGTGTTCTTGGCATTGGTATATACCCGGTAGCGGTCCTGGGCATTCCTGTTCTTGTCGAGCATGGCAAGCACTGCCGTATCGGATCCGATGGTCACGCCATGAGGCACATACACCTGTACCTGCCCCAAGAACCCTTTGTAGGTATTGACATAGGCGTCCAGGTCGATGACGAGGGTATTGTCCAGCAATACGCTTTTATACCCGGCTTCGAAGGAAGTGATCTGTTCCGGCCTTGAATCGGGAAGGTTGGCGGCTACGAGCAGGTTGCGGTTGTCCAGGGCTGTTTGCCTGCTGCCTCCGGCTGCGCTGACCGCTGCATTGAAGTTGACAACGGACTGCTGCGTATAGCTGTTCTCGAGGTAGCCCAATCCCTTATCGATATAGGGCAGGCTTCCTACTCTTCTGACCCGGCCGTTGTTCACATAAGAAAGGGCCTCGAAGAGGGCAGGGAAGCGATAGCCGTTCTGGAAGGTCAGACGGAAATTGTGCCGTTGGTTCAATGTATAGACGGCTGCCAGGCGAGGGGTGAGCTTGGGGTCGAACTCCGGATTGTAATCATAGCGAAGAGAGGCGAATAGTTTCAGCTTCTCATCGAAGAAAGTCTTTGTCGCCTGTGCGAAACCACCGAACTTCTTATACAATACGTCCTTTCCGAAGCTGCCGTCCTTTTCCGGCTTGTTCCGCTCGTCGATAGGACGGGAAAAGTCCACGAAATTGTTCCCGTCGGGGATGACCTGGTAGATCCGGGCATCGGCGCCTATGAGCAGGCTGAAGACCTTTGTATATTTCGACAGGTCCCATTGCGCTTCCGTATGATACAGGCGGCTTTTCTGGATCAGGGCTGCGCCGCCGGTGACGGGAGCATCGGGTATGGAGGAGGATTTGATATCCCAGTTATTGATCTTTCGGATAGTATCGATCAGTCTGTTGAAACGCTCCGTTCCCGGCTCGGCCCTTCCGGCATCCGCCTGCTGACGGGCATAGCGGCCTGCATCGGCAAGATTGGCGGAGGTCAGGGTCCCTCCATGCGATGTGGCATAGTCCTGTAACGCCGCCTTGTATTTTGAACCCCAGCTGGCGGGAGTGGCGAGATCGGTGGCGCCGCCTGTATACAGGTCCAGGTTATCCGCCAGGGGCTTTACATTGTAGGAGTTGCCGGTGTTCTCGATGGAGACATAGGCTTTGATGATATAGTCGCTGCCTTTCAGCTCGAAATGGTGGTTCTGGACCACGACATTGTCCAGCCGGATCTTATTGCCCCGCTGGAATACGCCGTCCATGGTACCTACCCGGTAGGAATAGGATAGCTCGGTCTTTTCAGTAGGCCGGTAGTGAAGGGAGGCATCGAATTTTATGTTCTTTACCTGCGGCTTTACCAGGTCCGTCTCCCAGTAGCCCGTACGCGCTACCCGCAGCGTCTGATTCGCATTGCCGTCGATGGTCAGGCCGCTGATGGACACTACGTTGCTACCGGAAAGCACATCGTCCCCATACTTATTCCACCCGTCGAAGGCCATATTGTTCTCAGGCCCGTTGAGGGCGGGGAATTTCGGATTGGCGCTGTTGAGGTTATTGGGATTCTGGTCCAGCCGCGTATTGCTGCGCCAGTCCGTGCCTTCCATATAGCCGAAATTCAATTTGAACGCCCATCTGTTATGGATGACCTTGGCATAGCGGATGGCCGCCTCGGTGAGAAGCGCCGGGTCATGGTCTTTCCCATCTACATGGTTCACACCCGCCTTGTAATAGACGCTAAGTCCCTGGCTGGTGAAAGGGCTTTTTGTCAGCAGGTTGGCCATGCCATTGATGGCGTTCATCCCATACAGGGCGCTGGCCGCGCCCGGAGTGATCTCGACACTGGCAATATCCAGCTCGGTAGGCCCGATGGCATTGCCCAGCGGTACGCCGAGAGTGGCAGCTTGCATGTCTACGCCGTCCACCAGCTGCATGAACCGGAAATTATTGGGAATATTGAAACCCCTCGTATTGGGCACTTTGAACGTAAGACTGGATGTAGTCATCTGCACTCCTTTCACATTCTCCAATGCATCGTAGAAGCTGGGTGAAGGGCTTTCCCGGATGGCCCGTATGTCCAGCTTGTTGATGGCGACAGGGCTTCTCAATATATTTTCCGGAACACGGCTGGCCGTCACCACCAGCTCGCTGCCTAATACGGTGCGGGTGCTCAGCTCGATCCGCAGATTGGAGCCCAGGCTTTTTACCTCGAACTCCTGTTGCTGGAAGCCTACGGAGGAAAACACCAGGGTAAAAGGCAGGTGCGCCCTCGTACGCAGCCGGAAATCCCCGGACAGGTTGGTGACTGTGCCCGTCGTGGTGCCTTTTACCTGCACACTGACATCGGACAGGGGTTCGTGCTTTTCCTGATCCGTCACTCTTCCGGATATTTCGATGAGGGTATTGGGGTTGTCCTGGGCAAGGACCAGGTTGCCGGCGGTGAGAAGAGAGGCGAGGATAAGGAAAAGAAGCTTTTTGGCATTTCTCATAACAATGGTTCTGTTTGGATGTTTTAAGATGTTTTTTGGTTTTTAGTCCACCAAAATTATAGACTAAATTCTGTTTAAAAAAGTCTACTTAATCAATAGACTAAAGATTTATAAAAAAGCTGCCGGCCAAGGGGACGGCAGCTCGAATTTATTGTTTGTACCAGCGTTGTCTCCAGGCAAAATCCCCGAACTTCTCCCCGGTGGCCCGTTCTTTCTTGTAGAGCCAGAAAAGGAGGTCCAGTTCCCGGAGGATAGCCGCCTCGTCCAGGTTTTCCTTGTATATCCTGTTGAGACGCTGCCCTTCATGGTCGCCCGTAAGGTGCATATTGTAATGTCCCGGGGCGGTGCCGACAAAGCCTATCTCGGCGGCGTAGGGACGGCCGCATCCATTGGGACAGCCTGTCATACGGGTGATGATATTTTCATTGCTCAGCTCATGCTTGTCCAGCAGCTCCTCGATCTTGTCGATGAGCACGGGCAGATAGCGCTGGGCTTCCGCCAGGGCCAGGGGGCAGGTGGGCAGCGCCACGCAGGCGATGGAGTTCTTTCTCAGGGCCGATGCGCTATCCGTATGCTTGATAATGCCGTATTTGTCGAGGATCTCCCCGATGGCGGCCTTATCCTTTTTGTCGATGTCGGCCAGGATGAGGTTCTGGTTCCCCGTGAACCTGAAATTGGCCTTGCCCGTCCGGGCTATTTCCAGCAACGCCGTCTTCATGGCTACTTTCTCGTCATCCAGCACACGGCCGCTTTCTATAAAAGGAGTATAATACCACAGGCCTTTGTGGTTCTGCTGCCAGCCATAATAGTCTATGCGATCGGTAAAGGTCACGGTACGAGCCTTCTCCAGGGGGAAACCCGTACGTCTTTCCAGCTCTTCCCGATACCATTCCGCGCCATACTTGTCTACCGTGTATTTCAGCCGGGCCAGCTTGCGATCGCTGCGGTTGCCATAATCACGCTGGATAGTACATACCTCATAGACGGCCTTCAGCAGCTTCTCGTCCCCGGAGGCCACTGATACGAAGCCGATGGTGGTAGCCAGCCGGGGATAGGTGTCGGGGTTGCCGTGTGTAGCGCCCAGACCGCCGCCGATGGCGATATTGAAACCTTTTAATTTTTTGTTCTCGATGATGGCGATCAGTCCCAGGTCATTGGTGAATACGTCGACCTCGTTGTTCGGAGGGATGCCGATGCCTACTTTGAACTTACGGGGGAGGTACCGGTCCTGGTAGAGGGGATCCTCTTCTTCCGACTTGTCGGCCAGCTTTTCCTCGTCCAGCCATATCTCGTAATAAGCATGTGTTTTCGGCTTCAGCATCTCGCTGATCCGGGCCGCATAGGCATGCACCTGCTCGTGTACCTCCGACTGCATGGGATGCGCCGCACAGGTGACATTACGGTTGACGTCACCGCAGGTAGCGATGGAGTCGAGACCGGTGCTGTTAAAGGCCTGGATGGTGGGTTTTAAATGGGATTTCAGCAGTCCATGCAGCTGCACCGTCATGCGCGTGGTGATCTTGATGGTGCCCGTGGAATGTTCCCCTGCGATGTGGTGGAGGGCGACCCATTGTTCGGGCGTCAGGAACCCTCCCGGCAGCCGCAGACGGATCATAAAAGAGAAAAGACGTTCCAGTTTCTTTTCCGCACGTTCTTCCCTTCTGTCGCGGTCATCCTGCTGGTACATGCCATGGAACTTTATCAGCGACTGGTCGTCCTCCCGGATGGCTCCCGTCACTTCATCTTCCAGGCTCTCGATCATGGTACCGCGCAGCCCATCGCTCTTTTGCTTGATCCGCTCCGTAGACGACAGGTTCGTTTGTTTGGGAGGTTCTGCCGGTGACAAAGTATTTCTTTTGATCTCGCTCATACGTTCGTTGGTTTAGTATACATCCTTTACAAATCGTCCCGTTTCTATCAGGTCGTTCAAATAGCTCTCGGCCTGGGCGGCATTTTTTTTACCCTGCTGTTGTATGATGGACAATAAGGCATTTTCCACGTCTACGCTCATCGGCTCTTTGGCTCCGCAGATATAGACATAGGCTCCGTCTTCCAGCCATCGGTACAATTCTTCGGCATGGCGGTGCATCTTGTGCTGCACATAGACCTTTTCTTTCTGATCGCGGGAGAAAGCCGTGCTCACCCTCGTCAGCACACCCGTTTGCATCCAATTTTGTATCTCCGTCTGATAAAGGAAGTCCGTGGTAAAATGCTGATCCCCGAAGAAAAGCCAGTTCTTTCCGCTGGCGCCTGTAGCATCCCTTTCGGCCAGGAAGCTGCGGAAAGGGGCGATGCCCGTACCCGGTCCGACCATGATGACATCTTTATCTTCGGCCGGCAGCTTGAACTGCAGGTTCCGGTGGACATAGAATTCCAGCTCCTGGTCGGTGCACAGCTGCGACAGCGCGTCGGAGCAGAGCCCGTGTTTGGTCTCCCCGTTGACGACGAAAGTGTCTTTGGCTACGGTGATATGTATCTCTCCGCCATGTGCTTCGGGAGACGAAGAGATGGAGTATAGCCGGGGAGCGATGGGTTCCAGGATGCCGATCACTTCCGTGAATTGTGCGGAGTCCTTTACAGGATAGATCTTCAGAAGGTCCAGCAGTCCCATGCGTGTCTCCGGGATGTCCTGGCCTACAATGGCGGCATATTTCTTTACCACCCGCTCAGGGAGGAAGACGATGTTCAGCTTCTTGCGCAGTACGTCGGATGTGGAGAACTCCTCGTCCCGGAATATCACTTTATGTGCCGGATTCATACCCGTCAGGGACAAAATAGCTTCCACGATGTCCCTTGGGTTCTCCGGCGTGATCCCGATGGAATCGCCCGGCTGATATTCGGCCTGGGCGGCTATCTCCAGGTGATAGGTTTGTTTCCCTGACCCGATGTCGTTCAGGTTGACGTTATGGAGAATAACGCCTGTTTGTATCTTCTTCCCGGTGGACTTGCGTGCCGTTGTCACGGGGGCGCTCACGACAGGGGCCGTATTGCTGAGCAGTTTTTGGAGCAGCCCTTCGAACCAGCTGCCCGCCTCCGCTTCATAATCCGTATCGCATTTCTGCAGATGGACGATACGCTGCCCGCCCATGCGTTGCAATTGCTGGTCGACATCCTCGCCCGCCTTGCAAAAAAGAGGATAGGAAGTATCTCCCAGCGCCAGTACCCCATATTTCAGCTGTCCCAATTGCAGCTTCTCCCGGTGGATATGGTCATAGAATTTTTTGGCGGAAGCCGGCGGCTCGCCATCCCCCTGGGTGCTGATCACCGTGAAGAAATACTCTTCCTTGGGCAGGTCGGTAAGACGATATTGCTCCAGACCCACCAGCTTGGCGTTGATCCCTTTCTTCTTGGCTTTGGCGGCAAAATCCGTGGCTAACTTTTTCGAATTGCCCGTCTCCGTGCCATAGGCAATGGTGATCTTGTTTACGGAAGGCTTTGCGGGAGCTTCCGGCTCCTGTGCTGCCGGCAACACGCCTGCGGGGACAGATGCAACGCCTGTCTGCGCTACTACACCGGCCAGATAGCCGCTGAGCCAGATCAGCTCTTCCTTGGTGGCGCCCGCTATCAGCTCCTGCAGGGTCTTCAGTTTCGGCGTTGTCAGCATATCGGTAACTTTTTATTGAATAAATGGTTGGAGGCTACGCTCAATGGCGTAAAATAGGGTTCCTTGCTATCGCTGTTCGGCACCCATCCAAAGGAGGCATGCAGAGCTACTACCTTGCCGACGATGATCAGGGTAGGAGAGGCATAGCTGCTGCCCGCGGCATTGGGCAAATATTCATGGATAGGATAGCGGGTCACCTGCTGGTTCGGCGTTGTCGCCTGCTCGATGATGGCGATCCATTTGTCGGCGGCTATCCCATGCAGCAACAGCTTTTCCACCAGCTGATCCACGCCGCCGGAAGACATATAGAATACCAGCGTGTCGTCCGTACGGGCCAGGTCCTGTATATAAGATTCGTTCAGGAGGTCCTGCTTGTACCAGGTGAGCATGCGTACCGCGGTGGAATATCCGCGGGCAGTCAATGGGATCCCTGTATAGGCGGCAGCGCCAAGAGCGGCGGTTACCCCGGGTACGATCTCGTAGTCGATGTCGTGAGACACCAGGGTCTGCAGCTCGTCCAGCACATTGGAGAACAGGGATACATCTCCTCCTTTCAATCGCACCACCAATTTTCCCTGAAGGGCATATTCCACCAGCAGATCGTTGATGACGGACTGAGGCGTAGAAGCCTGATCGCTGCATTTCTTACCCACCGGCACGATAAGGACATCTTCCCGTGTGTATTCCTGCAACGCCTCACGGCTGACCAGCCTGTCTACAATGACCACATCGGCCGCTTGCAGCCAGCGCAGCGTCTTTAACGTAAGCAGTTCCGGATCGCCCGGTCCCGCACCTGCCAGAATTACCTTACCTTTTGTCATACTTCACTTTTGTCGGGCCTGGTCGGCCCAGGCCATGGATTTTATAAGGACGCTTATGATGGCCCTTCGGGCGCCCGCGCTGTGCGCGGTCAGGCGCGGTCATTGGATCATACATGCACCCACCGTTACATAACTTGTTTCGTCGATCAATATCGCTCCACCACCTGCCCGCAGCTCACGATAGCTGTCGAAAGGCAACGGCGTGGCTGTACGGATAGTGGCTTTTACGATATCGTTCAGCCCGATATTGCCGGGCGAGGAATTCTTTTCCAGGGTATTGACGTCCAGCTGATATTCGATGTCCTTTACCACGCTGCGCACCACCCGGCTGCCCAGCTGCAGCAGGTACTTATTACCCCTGATCAGCGGTTTGGCATCCATCCAGCAAAGCAATACTTCCAGCTCCTGGTCCACTCGGGGCTGATGCTCATCCTTTACGATAAGGTCCCCCCGGCTGATATCGATGTCGTCTTCCAATTGCAGCACGACGCTCTGGGGAGCGAATGCTTCTTCTACTTCCCTGCCGCCCGTCTCGACAGACCTGATCCGGCTGGTAAGACCCGCGGGCAGCACCGTAACGGCATCCCCTTTACGATATACGCCGCTGACGATCTTTCCGGCATATCCCCGGTAGTCGTGCAGCTCCACATCGTCTGTTTGCGGACGAATGACATACTGTACAGGCAGACGCCCATGAGTGAGGTTCACATCCTTCTCCAGCTCCGTCTGTTCCAGCAGCTCCAGCAGGGTAGGACCTTCATACCAATCCAGCCTGTCGGACCTTTCCACGATGTTATCCCCCTTCAGCGCGCTGATGGGCAGATAGACAACATCCTTTAACTCCAATGTCCTGGCGATCTCCGCATAGTCGATGGCGATATTGTTATATACATCCTCCGAATAATCCACCAGGTCCATCTTGTTGATGGCAACCACCACATGGGGGATATTCAGCAGGCTGGCGATAATGGAGTGACGGCGTGTCTGCTCTACGACCCCGTTGCGCGCATCCACGAGGATGATGATCAGGTTGGCATTGCTGGCGCCCGTGACCATGTTACGCGTATATTGAATATGTCCGGGTGCGTCGGCAATAATGAATTTCCTTTTTGGAGTGGAAAAGTATTTATAGGCCACGTCGATGGTGATGCCCTGCTCCCTTTCGGCGCGCAGACCATCCGTAAGGAGGGCCAGGTCGATCTCACCGTCCTCTTTGTTTTTGCTTTGCTTTTCCAACGCCTCCAGCTGGTCGGCCAAAATACTTTTGCTGTCATACAATAGCCGGCCAATAAGGGTGCTCTTCCCATCATCTACACTGCCCGCGGTAATAAATCTCAGTAGATCCATAATAAAATATTTTTTGTTGCCGGGCCTGACCGGCCCGTGGTCCATCAGAAGTAACCATTCTTTTTCCTGTCCTCCATGGCCGCCTCGGACACCTTGTCGTCGATGCGGGTCTCGCCGCGCTCGCTGGTGCGTGTGGCGGTGATCTCACGGATAATATCGTCGATGACCGTTGCGCCGGACTCCACGGCTGCCGTACAGGTCATATCCCCTACGGTGCGATAACGTACTCTTTTTGTTTCAATCCGGTCGCTTGGGTCCAGCCGGATAAAAGGAGATACGGCTACCCATTGCCCCTCATATCCGATGACCTCACGCTCATGGGAGAAGTATATGGATGGCAGCGCTATCTTTTCGCGACGGATATAGTTCCATATGTCCAATTCAGTCCAGTTGCTGATAGGGAAGGCGCGTACATTCTCGCCTTTCCGGATCTTCCCGTTATAGATGTTCCATAGCTCCGGCCGCTGACGTTTGGGATCCCATCCGCCAAACTCATCCCGTACGGAAAATATCCGCTCCTTGGCCCTGGCTTTTTCCTCGTCCCTTCTTGCACCGCCGATGCAGGCGTCGAATCCGAACTCTTCGATGGTATCCAGCAGGGTATAGGTCTGCAAAGCATTCCGGCTGGCAAACTTGCCGGTGGGCTCCGTCAGATGACGGACCTTGATCGTATCCTCTACCTTGCGTACGATCAGCTTTTCACCGATGGTCTGCGCCAGCTGATCACGGAAATCCAATGCCTCGGGGAAATTATGCCCCGTGTCGATATGCACCAGCGGAAAAGGGAACTTCCCGGGACGAAAGGCCTTTAACGCCAGATGCACCAGCGTAATGGAATCCTTTCCACCACTAAAAAGCAAGGCCGGACGTTCGAATTGTCCCGCCACTTCCCGAAGGATATGAATGGCTTCCGACTCCAGCTGATCCAGGTAATCCAACTGATATTTATTTGCTGTGCTCATAGTTCATTTTTTAAGTGTCTCGCCTTGTCGGAACGTCCGTCAGGACGCGTGCAGGCCACATTCTTTTTTACTCGCATCTTCCCACCACCATCTTCCCGCACGAAAATCCTCGCCAGCCTTTATAGCGCGGGTACAGGGCGCGCATCCGATGCTGACAAACCCCCGATCGTGCAGAACATTGTAGGGTACGTCGTTCTTGTCTATATATTCCCTCACCTGCTCTGTGGTCCAGTGCAAAAGGGGGTTGTATTTGATGATCTGATTACCCTCGTCCCACTCTATCAGCGCATGGTCCTTTCTCTCGGGGGAATGTTCCGCCCGCAGTCCCGTTACCCAAACGGCCTGACCTTTCAAGGCCCGTTTCAGCGGCTCTACCTTGCGTATACGGCAGCATTCCTTGCGGTTGTCCACCGACTCGTAAAATGCATTCGGCCCCTTTTCATCAAGAAAGCTCTCCAGTAATGCGCGGTCGGGATAGTAAGCCTTGACACGGGTGTGATATTTATCGTTGGTGCCGCTCCACACGGAATAGGTTTCTGCAAAGAGACGCCCTGTATCCAGCGTGAAAAGCGTGATGGGAGTCCCGTTGGACGCAATGGCATGCGTGATCACCTGGTCTTCGATGCTAAAGCTCGTGGAGAATACCACCTGGCCCGGAAAGCGCGCAGCAAGCAGCTTCAGCGTCCGATCCATGTCCAGACCTTCAGTCTGCTCTATTAACCCACTAATTTGGTGGGGTATTGCGGTGAGGTGTTCTTTTAGCTGTATTGTATTGTCCATAAATCAGGTGGTTAATTTCGAACGAATAGAATGTCTGGCGTGTGGGAGACAAGTATCAACAGCAACAACAACAGGAGTTGTGATGAGAGAGGGACATGTACTTTATGGATGCCGTGAATTTCATGCTTGTATTTAAGTCTACCATTATGATGGACAAAGATATAGTGTAATCCTCAAACTAAAAAACCTTTTTCCCGTACGTCCAAAAGCCCGCTCATTAACCCCGGAAATTGCCTTGTTCACCGAATGCCGACGGGAGGGGTGGGGGCTGGCATCCTATTTGAGTATATTTGTCCAAAACAATTGAATATGAAAAGGTTAACCCTACTCGTCCTAATGGCCGGAGGCTTCCTCTGGCACTCCGCATCCGCCCAGGTCAAGGTAAATCTCGACGTCAACATCGGCAACCAGCCGCTATGGGGACCCACTGGCTATGATCATGCAGAATATTATTATTTACCTGAATATGATGTCTACTACGATGTCCCTCATAAAAAATATATCTATTGGAACAATGGCCGTCGCATCAGCGCCGCCACGCTGCCTTCGAGATACCATGCCGACCTGTATCATACCTATAAGGTAGTGGAGAATGAGCCCTCTCCGTGGAACCATCACAAGGATGATATAAGTAAATATTCACAATACAAAGGCCGTCATGATCAGGGGCCGATCCGTGACAGCCACGAAGAAAAATACTGGCAGATCAAGGGGCATCCTGACCACAGTAAATGGAAAGGGAATGGTCATGACAACGGCCACGGCAACGGACATCACTAATTAAAATAGACGTCAGAAGAAAGGAGCCGGAAGGCTCCTTTTCTTTTTTATGTACCTTCCGCCATGCAAAAGCTGTTCCTTACCTTATTGCTGGCTGCCAACATCCAGACCCTTTCAGCCCGCGATAACCCGCGCTGGCTAAGATATTGCGCCATTTCCCCCGACGGCTCGACCATCGCATTTGCCTACAAAGGACAGCTGTATACAGTATCTTCCGGCGGGGGCACAGCCCGTCAGCTGACAAAAGACAGTTCCTATCATTTTATGCCTGTCTGGAGTCACGATGGTAAACACATCGCCTTTGCAAGCGCCCGTTTTGGCAATTTCGACATCTTTATCATTTCCGCCAGAGGCGGTGAGCCCAAACGACTGACGGCTCATTCCGCGGACGAATATCCCTATGATTTCACCGGTGATGACAGTTGTGTGCTTTTCGGCGCCGTCCGGCTGGATGCTCCCGCCAGCCGTCAATATCCGTCGGATGCCTTGCAGGAGCTGTACAAGGTCCCCTGCAACGGCGGCAGAGTGGAGCAGGTGCTGACCACGTCCGCAGAGGATGCGCATGTCAGCCCTTCAGGCGCCCTGATCGTATACCATGATAGAAAAGGCCGGGAAAACCCCTGGCGGAAACACCAGACCTCTGCTATTGCAAGGGACATCTGGGTGTATAACGCCGCGACAGGCGCTCATACAAAGATCACTTCTTTCGACGGCGAGGACAGGGACCCTGTCTTTGCCACAACGGATAGCTCCATCTATTATCTCAGCGAGGCAGGCGGAAGCTTCAATGTCTATCAGCAGGACTTACGCGTTCCATCATCACCCCGGCAGATCACTTTCTTCTCCAAAGTACCGGTACGTTTCCTTTCCATCAGCCGCGACGGTACCCTTTGTTTCGGCTGTGATGGTGAGATCTGGTGCAAGCGGAGGAATGCCGATCCATATAACGTACGCGTGATCATGCCGGCGCATCCGGAGGCAAATGACGTAACGACCTTACCTGTCGGCGAGGTGGACGAGATGACGGCGGCGCCCGATGGGAAAACGATCGCTTTTACTTTTCATGGGGAAGTATTCACCAGCGGCGTGGGAGAAAAAAATATCCGTCGCATCACGGAGACGCCCGGGGTGGAAGCAGATCTTTCCTTTTCTCCCGACGGCCGTTACCTGCTATATGCAAGCGAGCGGGACGGGAGCTGGAAGATAATACAGACGCCCCTGACAGCCCCCGCAAAGGAACAGGTGCTCATCGGGGACAGCCATGAACATTATCAGCCCCGGTATTCGCCCGATGGGAAAGAGATCGCTTATATAGAGGACCGCACCGTGCTGAAAGTATATAACATTGCTTCCGGATCGAGCCGTACCATCCTCAGGGACAGGTTGTATAGCCGGAGAGATCATGACCAGTATTTCAGATGGAGCCCGGATGGAAAATGGTTGCTGCTCCAGTTTAGCGGGCCTGGCGCAGACAACGATGAGATAGGCATCGTTCCTTCCGATGGGTCAGGCCGGCTGATCGACCTTACGAACAGCGGCTTCAATGACAGCCAGCCAAAATGGGCGATGGATGGAAGGATGATCTGTTGGCTCAGCGACAGGGACGGACTGCGCAGCTATGCGGGCAGCGGCGCCCGGCAACGGGATATTTATGCATTGTTTTTGACCCCGGATGCCTGGGATGCATACCGAAGAATAGATAGCAGCGCGCGGGCAACGACGATGGATATCGGCCTTCGCTCGTGGCGGGCCCGTCGTGTAAGGCTTACGCGTACGTCGATGTTGCTGGCCGATGTGCTGCCTGGCCCCGATGGTAAGATGATCTACGCTCTTGCCCGGTCTGAAAAAGGATATGATCTTGTACGGACGGATCTACGCACACGATCCACCCGGACAATGGCGACATTTGCCGGGAGCGATGTCCTCATGGAAATGGACAGCGCCGGTGGGAATATCTTTGTCTGTGCCGGCGGGAAGATCAACCATGTCGATCCTGTGACGGGGCAATGCCGGATCGTCCATACGGCCGGCGAAATGACGCTGTACCGGGCAGCCGAAAGACGGGATATGTTCATGCATATATGGCATCGTATAGCTGAAACTTTTTATGCGCCCGGGCTGCATGGCGTCGATTGGTCCGCCTGCAGATCCATCTATGAAAAGCACCTGGAAGACATCGACAACAATTATGACCTTTCGGAGATGTTGAACGAAATGCTGGGCGAGCTGAATGTGAGCCATACGGGCGTTACTTATCGTCCTGCCGGAAAGGGTAGGGATGTGACGGCATCGCTGGGGGCTTTCTATGATCCGTCATACCGGGACACGGGTTTGCGGGTCCGGGAAATAATACAGGATGGACCGATGGACGATCCAGCGCTGGGTATTGCCCCCGGGACCATCATCAGGGCCATCGATGGCGTACCGGTACTTCCCGACCGGGATTTTGCCTGCTACCTGAATCATAAGGCGGGGAAAACCACTGAGCTTACCCTCTCGGGCGATGGCGGGGTGAGAAAGATCATGGTCCTGCCTATCACTCCCGAGGAGGAAACGGAGCTCCTGTATCAACGTTGGGTAAGACGCAACCGGGCGGAGACGGACAGTCTCAGCCACGGACAATTGGGCTATGTCCATCTGCCCCGCATGAATGACGCGGCATATCGTGCTGTATACGATCAGGTGCTGGGCAGCTTTTCGGGGCGGAAGGGCATCGTAGTAGACACACGATTCAACAGGGGCGGCGATCTGGCGCCCGAGCTTACCATGTTCCTCAGCGGCGTCCATATCCGGGACAATGTGGCGGGGCCATTGCTGGTAAACAGCGAACCTTCTTTCCGGTGGACACAGCCTTCCATCGTGCTGGCGGGGGAAGCGAACTACAGCGACGGCAGCTGTTTCGTATACGATTATCAATACCTTCATATGGGCAGGATAGTCGGGATGCCCATTCCCGGCAGCTGTACTTTTCAGACGGGTCAATCCCTGCAGGATAAAACGCTCCAATGGAGCTGTCCTACGCTGGGCGTAAAGGACCTGCGGGGGGCATATCTCGAAGGCCGTCAGACGGAACCCGACATACGGGTAATGAATGCATTCGACAAAGATGCGGCGGGACGCGATCAGCAGCTGGAGACGGCCATAGAGGTACTGTTAAAGGACTTACGGTAAAGGGGTGTAAACTATGACCGAGGAAGAACAAAACAGGATATACTGGCAGGGGTTGAGGGACGGCGATAAAGAGTCCTTTTTCTCGCTGTATAACAATACCTACTTCCACCTTGTGCGTTGGGGACTGAAGGTCACGGCCAATGACGAGCTGGTAAAGGATTGCGTGACCCAGCTCTTTTTTCAGCTGTGGGACAGGCGGCATAAGCTGAACCCTGTGACCAATGTGAAGGCATATCTTTTCACTGCCCTGAGAAGGATGCTGATCGACCAGCTTGGGCTCCATTCGAGGGTCGATGCGGCCATCACACAGCTGGCGGATGAGGAGGCGCTGAATGAATTATCCTACGAAGAGATCATCGTACGGGTCCAGCGTGACGAAGAGATGAAACAAAAGCTCCACAGGGCCATGGAACAGCTGACCCCCCGTCAGATAGAGCTGATACAGCTGGTGTTCTTTGAAGGGCTTACCTATGAGGAAGTAGCCGCCCGGACCTCTCAAAGCATCAAGACCGCTTACAATACCATCTACAACGCCATCCAGCTGCTGCGTAAGCTATTGAAATAGCTCCCCCTGAATAGGACCTCCAAAAAAAACTTATTAATTCTTTGGGAAATTTTTCCAGCTTCTCCGTCAGTATACTAAAAGGGCCTCTCTGATGGATAAAAGTAGCTATACGACAGAAGATCTTGTTTGCGACGGATCATTCCGCAATTATTGCGCTGGCAGCGACAAGGCTGCGGTACAGTTCTGGCAAGCCTGGATACGCGACCATCCGGAGAAAGCCGATGAGGTCAGAGAAGCGCAACGGCTTGTTTCCATCCTCAATGCCAGGCAGGGTAATGTCCAGGAACAGCTTGAACAGCTGAAAGATGGCATAGCCCGGTACGATCTGCTGAAAACGACGATCGCCGGTCAGCCCATTCCCACGAAAAGACGGATCGCTCGCTGGAAATACGCGACAGGTATTGCCGCGGCCGTGCTGGCGGTAGTAGTGGCCGTATGGCTAATGATGCCCGGCAGGAAAACGGTATCCGTCCCATCGATGGTCCAGGTTATCCAGTCCGGGAACGCGCCCCGTAAGACTATTGTCCTTCCCGACGGCAGCGTCGTTACCCTGCACAGCAATACGAAGCTTACATTGGCCGAAGGATTTGGCCATACAGGACGCGAGCTTACCCTGTCGGGCGAAGCCCTTTTCGATATCGCGCATGGCGGTCAGCATCCTTTTATCGTCCACACCTCCACCGTCGATGTGGAAGTGCTGGGCACGCTGTTCAACCTCAACGCTTATCCCCAGGCGGGCTATACGGAGACATCCCTCTTCCGGGGAAAGATAGCCGTGTCGTTGAAGGGGCATCCCGAACAGAAGATGATACTGACCCCCAGTCAGAAGTCGGTGGCCTTCAATCAGGATGGAAGGATCGACAGGCCTGCTGCCGACAGTGTATGGAAAAGAAGATCCCTGACCGTGGATCCCGTGGATCACAAAGCAAAGGAAATAGCCTGGGTACGGAGCCGTATCAAGATCGAGGACGAACCATTGGAAGTGATAGCGGCCCGGCTGCAGACATGGTATGGCATTCCCATTGTCTTTACGGACAACGAGACAAAAGGCTATCGGTATTCCGGCACATTCGAAAGCGAGACGGTGGTGAAAGCGCTGGAAGCGTTACAGCTTTCTTACCCCTTCAACTTTCGGGTGGAGAAGGATACGATCGTCATTGGTAAATAATACAAATCAAAACTGCTGTTATGAAGAAAATTCAGGTAAGCTTGTTGCTGCTGCTTATCGCATGTATGGAACTTCATGCTTCCGGATTCGCCCAGGCGAAGATCAATCTGCAACTAAAGGAGACTACGCTCAAACAGGTGTTGAATGAGGTGGAGAAACAGACGGACTACCGATTTGTCTATCACACCGGGACCCTGCCCGAGGACAGGAAAGTCTCTATCCATGTCACCGATGCCACACTGGATGAAGTGCTGTCCAAGGCTTTTTCCGGATTGCCTATTACATACACGGTGAAGGACGACAATCTCGTGATCATCATTCCAAAGGCTCCCAAACCTCCCGTGGACAGGATCATCAGAGGGCAGGTCAAGGGCGGTCCCGATAAGAATCCCCTGGCGGGCGTGTCGGTAAAGGTCACCGGCTCCGCCGCAGGCGTCACCACGGATGCGGACGGCGGCTATAGTCTCTCCGTACCGGATGGAGCCACGACGCTCGAGTTCTCCATGACGGGGTATACCAGCCAGACCATATATATCGGACAGCGTTCCATTGTCGACGTATCGCTGGAGCTGTCCGTAAAAAATCTGAATGAGGTCATCGTCACCGGCTATACGGGCTATTCGCGCAATCGCTCCGCCTCGGCCGTTACGACCGTGGCTGCCGACAAGATCAATGAAGTGCCTGTCGCCTCGTTCGAACAGGCGTTGCAGGGATACGTACCCGGGTTATCCATATCTTCGGTTTCGGGCCAGCCGGGCACCAGCGCTTCGGTGATCCTGCGGGGAGTAGGGACGATCACGGGCAGCAACAATGTATTGTATGTGATGGATGGAATACCCATCGAGTCCAATGAATTCCAGGCCATCAACCCGGCAGACATCGAATCCGTAACGGTGTTGAAGGACGCTTCGGCCAAAGCATTGTATGGCTCCAGAGGCTCCAATGGCGTCATTGTCATAACCTCCAAAAAGGGAAAGCGGGGCAGGGTAGTGGTGAACTATTCTTCCCAGTATGGTCTTTCCGCCCTTACTTCCACCAAGTTCCGGATGATGAATACGGCGGAGCGTAAGCAGTTCGAAGAAGGCATCGGGCTGGAGACGGGCGCGGAAGCAGGGCCTTTCTGGATCTACTCCAAATTGAATCCCGACTATGCCCTGAAAACCCCGGCCGAACAGGCATTGGCGGATCACATCGTGGATAGCCTGAGCCATGTCAATACCAACTGGCGGGACCTGTTCCTGCATGATGGGAAATTCATGGAACAGCAGATCAGCGCCAGCGGCGGTAATGAGAACATCCGTTTTTACTCTTCCCTCAACTATTTCGATCAACAGGGCATCGCCCGTACCACCGGCCTTAAAAGGTACACGCTGAAGAACAACGTGGATTTCACTGCCGGCAGACTGACGGCGGGTGTAAACCTGAGCCTGGGCTACTCGGCCTCCGATCTTCTCCAGCAGGAGAATACCAGCAGCGGCGTGCGCAATCCACTGGCCGCCGTCTATTACGCCGAGCCCTATGAATATCCTTATTGGCCGGATGGCAAGCTGGTTACCACCGGCGATGGCAGCGATTATCCCTATCTCGACCAGCGGGAAGGAAGCGACAGCTATGAGCGTATGCTGAACTCCACCAATAAAGAAGGGCAGTTCAAGACCATCCTTGGCACCAACCTAAGCTATAAAATAACCAATCACCTGACGGCGAAGACAAGGCTGGGCATCGACTACAGTCATCGGGAGGACGAGGCTTGGATCAACCCCGACTCCTATGCGGGCAGCAGGGTGACGCCCGGACGGCTGGGCAGCCTTTCCGAAGGATATGTACAGCATTATTCATTGATCACTACTTCGGGCCTCACCTACAGCAATGCCTTTAATAATGTACACGACCTGGAGGTCACCGGCCTGTTCGAATTCCTGCGGAATACTTACAAGTCCTTTGGGTATACAGGATACGGGCTGGACGCCAGGCTGCCGCAAACACCCGCGGGCATTGGCGATCCGGGGACCTATACACCGATACTGGCAGGAGCGAAAACACAAAATGCAACGGCCAGCTATATCGCGCTGGCGCGCTATACCTATAACAACAAATATACCCTGAACGGCAGCTTCCGGTATGACGGCTCCTCCACCGTACCGGTCAAATCACGCTGGCATGGATTTTATTCGGCCGGATTCAGCTGGGAAGTGAAGAAGGAAGATTTCATGAACGACATCGACGTCATATCCAATCTGCGTTTGAGAGCAAGCTATGGCACCACCGCCAGTCCCTTTGCCAATGATTTTGCCTATGTCACGACCTACAGCCGCATCTCTTATGGCGGCAATCCGGGCATCATTCCGTATACGCCAGGCAATCCCGACTATGACTGGGAGTATGCCAAAGAGCTCAACATAGGCTTCGATCTGGGATTGCTGAAGAGCAACAGGATCCGTCTGACGGCGGAGTTCTACAACCGCCAGACATATAACCTCTTTTTCCCCAGGATGGTATCGGCTACGGCAGGGATCATTTCAACGGATGCGGGCGACGCCAATACGATACCGCTGAGCTCGGGCAAGATGCAGAACCGGGGCGTCGAGCTGGACCTGCAGGGCGATGTCATAAAGAACAAGGACCTTACCTGGACGCTGGGCGCGAATATGGCCTACAATAAGAACAAGGTACTGGACCTGGGCGGATATGATGAGTTCCAGTATGGGTATACGGGTATCATCCGGGTGGGTCTTCCCTTTGGAGCGCAGTACGCGCCAAAATGGGCGGGCGTGGACCCTGCCAATGGAGACCCCCTGTACTACGACAGACATGGCAAGATCACTACCGACTACAACGAGGACACTATGAGCGTCGCGGGCTTCGGGACCTATGTGCCGGAGATCACGGGCGGCATTACCTCCAACCTGTTCTACAAAGGTTTTACGCTGAGCGCGCTGTTCAGCTTCAACGCTAAAGTGACGAGGTACAATAACGAGGAATATTACAATGAGAACCCCAGCTTTATCACCAGCAACCAATCCACGCGTATGCTGTACGACCGTTGGAAGAAGCCGGGAGATCATACCTTCCTTCCGCGTATCAGCGCCAAAAGGAATTTCTCATCGAGGGACTTCGAGGATGCATCTTATCTGCGTCTGAGGAACGTAAAGCTGGGATACGACCTGGCCGGGCTGCTGGGCAGCAGGAAATATATCCAGGGCGCGCAGATCTATGTGCAGGCGCAGAACCTGCTCACCTTCACCAGCTGGAGAGGGTTCGATCCGGAGAACGGTAACGAATATGCGAAGTTTGCCTATCCTTCTCCGCGTACCTATACCCTGGGATTAAACGTTAACTTTTAATTTGTACGTCATGTCAATAAATATATACCGTAAGCCATCGATCGCGCTCCTGGCCGTCGCGCTATGCCTGGGCGCCTGTAACAAGCAGATAGACCTGACGCCAACGGACAGCATCGATCCATCGAAAGCTTTCCGCACGGTGGACGACCTGAACCAGGGGCTCATCGGGGCGTATGCCAACCTGTCTTATTATTCCAGTATTTATTATACCTCCATCGTAACGGATGAATGCATGCTGCCTTCGGAGAACAGCTCCGGTTCGGGTTTCGCCACCCATCGCTGGCAGTATGACGGCAGCTTTGAACATCCTGCCTGGCCGGATAATTATGTAGCCATCGATAGGGCCAACCGTGTGCTGGCGGCCATGGATAATGTCCAGGCCAAGCCGGGAGAGGAAGGACTGAAGGATCAATACAAAGGTGAGCTCCTGGCGCTGCGCGCCTATTGCCATTTCGAATTGTTGAGGAATTTTGCCGAGAAATACGAGTCGGGCGCCATGGGCGTACCGTATATGGAGGTGTCGGATGTCAATGGCAGCCCTGCCCGGCTGAGCTTTGGGGAGACGATGGCTAAGATCGATGCCGACCTGGCTGCCGCCAAGGCATTGATCCCGGCGGACTTCGACGATAACACCCGTATCACCAGGATCGCCGTCTCCGCCATGCAGGCCCGTGCGTCCCTGTATGAAAAGAATTGGGACAATGCCATCACCTATGCCACGGAGGCGATCGATGCCCTGCCCCTGGCCTCCCGGGCCAACTTCCCGAAGATATGGAAAGATGCTACGGAGGACGAGGTCTTCTGGCGTCTGAAGAGGGTCACCGGGGACGAGGCTATCGGAGACCTGTATACGCAGGCAGGCTACCTGGACGATCCCGGTGGTTCGAAGATCAATTATGCCGCCAGCTTCAAGCTGACCAACCTTTTCGACCAGACCAACGACATACGTTTCAGCGCCTATATCAATATCGATGCGGTCCGGCAGGCTGCCGGGAAAGTGCCCAACGTCGTGGTGAAGTATATGAGCGACGACCCCTCCGACAGGAACCTCGTAGATATCAAGCTGTACCGTACCGGAGAAATGTATCTTATCCGCAGCGAGGCATATGCGCAAAAAGACAATCTTACGTCCGCTGCCGCCGACCTGAATGCATTACGCGCACAGCGTATCAGCGGGTATGCGGATGAAAGTTTTGCCGACAAGCAGACGCTGCTCGATGCATTGGTGACGGAGCGGTTTAAGGAGCTGGCTTTCGAAGGCCACCGGCATTTCGATCTCCGCAGGTATAACCTGCCGATACAGCGCAATCCCGAAGATGCGGTAAATGCGCTGGGCGCCGTGCTGCTGGAACCGACGGATGCGCAGTATGTGTTCCCCATTCCCAATACGGAATTGAGGGCCAATAAGAATATGAAACAAAATCCTGGTTATTGATGAAGATAAGAACAGCTCTTTTTTGTGCGACCCTGGTTTGCAGCGGCCATCTTATGGCCCAGCGGGTCATCCCCGGCCGTGTGGCCTGTATTGGGTTCACCGGCGATACGACGGATGTCGTAACCCCGACACGGGGCGGCGTAGCGCTTATCGGGGGCGGCGGAGACGTACCCGGCGCATTCAAATGGATGATCGACCGCAGCGGCGGCGGCAATGTCGTTGTCCTGCGGGCCAGCGGCAACTATATGTATAATGGCACCATCGATAGCCTGGGGAAGGTCCATTCCGTGGAGACTTTGCTGATCGACTCGAGGGAAATGGCCAACAGGCCGGAGGTGGCGCGCGTCATCCGGAATGCGGAAATGCTTTTTATCGTAGGCGGCGATCAGTCCAACTACATGAACTTCTGGAGGAACACAAAGACCAGCGAGGCCATCAACTACCTGCTCAACGTAAAAAAGGTACCGGTAGGCGGCACTAGCGCGGGGTGCGCGGTGCTAACAGGAATGTATTACAGCGGAGAAGGCGGCAGCGCTACATCTGCGATATTGAAAAACCCATACGACAGCATCGTAAAGCTGTATAACAATGATTTCCTGCAGCCACCTTATCTGAGAAATGTGCTCAGCGATATGCATTTCCTGACCAGGCATCGCCAGGGAAGGCATGTGGCATTTCTCAGCAGGATCATTAAGGACTGGAAGATCTTTCCCAGAGGCATTGCCATGGATGAAAGGACAGCGGTGTGTATCGATGAAAAGGGGAATGCAACCGTGTTTGGCGCCAGCAAAGCCTACTTCCTGTCGACGGACCCATCCAGGGTGCCTGAGCGATGCCAGCCGGGCCGGTCATTGGACTGGAATGACGGCGGAAAGGCCATCAGGGTATATGAGATACAGGGTTCGGAGACTGGCAATGGCTTTTTCCCCGTCGCCGATCTTGCGGCGGATAAGGCCAGCGGCGGCAGATGGTGGTGGTGGTCGGTGGAAGACGGAGAGCTGCGGCAGCAACAGGAGGAGAAGTATGTGCTGGTGATACATGGAGGCGCCGGCACGATCCTGAAAAAGAATATGACCCCTGAAAAGGAAGCGGCCTATCGGGCCGGTCTGCAAAAGGCTTTGGAGACGGGCTATGCCGTCCTGAAGAAGGGTGGCGCCAGTCTGGATGCGGTGGAGGCGACGATCAAAGTGCTGGAGGATGATAGCCTTTTCAACGCCGGCAGGGGTGCGGTCTTTACACATGACGGTGTCAACGAACTGGATGCCGCTATCATGAACGGCAAGGACCTGGCGGCAGGAGCCGTGGCCGGAGTAAGGACTATCCGGAACCCTATCACAGCGGCCAGGGCGGTGATGGAAAAGTCGGAGCATGTATTGCTCACCGGCCGCGGAGCGGAACAGTTTGCCAAAGAGGCGGGCGTTACCCTGACAGACCCATCCTGGTTCCGGACACAACAGCGGTGGAATGAGCTGCAGGAAGCCTTAAAGGACGACTCGATCCGGGCCGCCAAAGGTCATGCGTTGCTGCCGAATGGCAGACTGGGCATCATCAACAGGGACTATAAGTTTGGAACAGTGGGTTGCGTGGCGCTGGATAAGAACGGCAACCTGGCGGCAGGCACATCCACGGGCGGGATGACGGATAAAAAATATGGCCGCGTAGGCGACTCTCCGCTCATCGGGGCCGGCACCTATGCCAACAATAATACAGTAGCCGTCTCCTGTACAGGGTGGGGAGAGTTTTACATCCGTAATGTCGTTGCCCATGATCTGTCGGCGCTGATCGAATACACGGGGATCACCGTGACAGAAGCCGGCGACAGGGTCATTCAAAAAGTCGGCAGGCTGGGAGGGGACGGAGGACTGATAGCCCTCGACAAGGATGGCAATATGGCCATGCCCTTCAATACAGAAGGCATGTATCGGGGGTGCGTTACCCGGGATGGAAAAATTGAAGTATACATCTATAAATAGGCACGGATAATTTATCCCTAACGGTACTAGAATATGCCGGGGTTTATAAAGAATTTTATTGCATACTGCGCTCTTGCAGTAGCATAAAAAACTTATATATGAAAACCTTGGATTTTGCAGCCATGGAGAACATCCAGGGCGGAGACGGTCCTGTCACCGGCCTGCTGCCTACTCTATTGGCAATTCCCATCGGCCTGTTGAACACGCTTGGCCTCGGGTCGCTGGTCACCCCCTTGCTGGATCAGCTGCTCGGCGCTGTCAACGGATTGGGTTTGCCCATTTAATCCTTATGCTTCAGTAGGATGGAAAACGGGGGTCAACCCCCGTTTTCTTATTTTAGCGGCGGCTGCGCGGCCGGCTTACCATTATATTGCCTGTCCCATTCAGCCATCTGCATCGACAGCTGATAAGTGGAAAGAATATCCTGTGCAAAGCGCATCTGTTTCTCGGAAAGATTACCTCCCTTGCCCTGTAGCATCATCTGGGCATTAGCCGCCATTTGCTCATCCGTCATATTATCGCCCAGCGATTTGTAGTACGCCATCTGCTGCTGAAGATCCTTCTTCAGGGATGCCGTCACCCTGGCTGCCAGGGTAAGGTCCCCGGATTCGTAACAGGCTTGCAGGAACCTGAATGAGAAATAATCATGCAGATTGCTCTGGTTGCTCGTCATGCCATAGGGGAAATTGGACTCCAGCACATTCTGATCGTAATGCTCCAGCACCTTGCGGGCGGAATCTTTTTTACCTGCCTCGACAAGGCTTAATGCTACCTGCGCATAGGCGTATTTGATGCTGTTGAGGTGACGGCGATTTTCTTCATCAAAATAGACGCCCGGCGTACCCGCATTGCCATACGTGAATTTTTCCATGAGCGTCTTATAGGCCACATCATTGTCTACATTGCTGTTCTCCACCGGCACCAGCTGATAAGAAAGTCCTCTGAGCCTTACATATTTCAACAATCCCAGATCACCCAGCTCCTGCGGAGAGGTAAAGCAGATGGGACGTTGCCATTTATTGGCTGCTACAATGGCCAGTATGGCCAGATCATTCTTGACGAGGAAATTCCGTTGCTCCGGGATGTCCAGGTGCAGCTCGGACACCACGCTGTCGCCGGCATGGACAGTGCCATTGGAGCGCACCGTATTCAGATCGACGGGCACGGAGAACTTGTGCGTGGGCACCAGGTTGACGGTGTTGCCATTCCCTGCCTGTCTGGTGAAGGCCGGCTCATCGCTGCCCGTGACATTCTTCAATACGGAATAAAGGTCATAGTACTTGCTTTTGTCATAGCCCGGCACATCGTTCACAAAATAAGAGACATTGCGTCTGTCGCCCATTATCTGTTCAGGCGTGAATATGATATCGAAAGGCGCGCTCTCGTTGACCTTGTAACGCAATTCATTCATGTACCAGTCCGTTCCCAGGAGCGTATTCACCATCACCCGCACGTCGGGTCGGATGCCTTCCACTTCCTGCGCATACCACAGGGGATAAGTGTCGTTGTCGCCAAAGGAGAACAATATCGCATTGGGGGGACAGCTTTCCAGGTAATCCCTGGCCAGGTCCCTGGCAAGGGTTTTTTTGCTCCGGTCATGGTCATCCCATTCCTGACTACCCATGATCACGGGTACGGCCAGGAAGCAAAGACCTGCGGCGGTGTAGTTGGCCAGATCCGCCTTGCCCTTGAAGGCGAATTTTTCGAGCAGCTCCTTCACCCAGATGACGCCCAGCCCGATCCAGATGGAAAAGACATAGAAGGAGCCGGCATAGGCATAGTCCCGTTCGCGCGGCTGTAAACCGGCCTGGTTGAGATAAAGGACGATGGCAAATCCGGTGAAGAAGAACAGCAGCGCCGTGACGATGAAGTCCCTTTTCCCTTTCATGGCCTGGAAGATCAGACCGATGAGCCCCAGTATGAAAGGCAGGAGATACATCCTGTTATAGGATTTGTTGTGCTTATGAATGCTGTCCGGCAGCTTGCTTTGATCCCCCAGAAATGCATCGTCGATAAAGGAGATGCCGGTAATGGCATTCCCATCCCGTACATTCCCAAAACCTTCCAGGTCATTCTGCTTGCCGGAGAAGTTCCACATAAAATAGCGGAGGTACATCCAGCCTACCTGGTATCTCATGAAATATTTGATGTTGTCGGCCATGGTGGGCTGATCGCCTTCGCTCATGCCGGAGAAATCGCGGTAGGTATCTACTTCATGACGGTCGTTGCTGGGATTCCACATACGCGGGAAGATATGCGCCGTAGGCGCGGCGCCCCAGTCCTGTACGACGGCCTTGCCTGCCACTTCATAGCTGTTCTTGCCTTTGGCATATGTATCGGCGCCTTCCACCGTAGGGGCAGGATCGGTAAAATCCGGACCATAAAGGATGGGCCAGTCGCCATATTGATCACGGCTGAGATAGCCGACGAGGCTGACGGGATTGTCGACATTGTACATATCCACCGCCACATCGGCGTTGCTGCGGATGAGGGTGGTAAAATAGGTGGAATAACCCAGGAGCATAAAGGCAAAGCACCAGAGAGCCATCTTGAATTTAGCCAGGGCGTCGCTCTTGATGATATACCCTGCCTGCCAGGAGAGGCCCAGGCCGATGAGCAGCCGGAAGAACTTACCTCCCGCGCCGCCGGAACCGCTGAGCAGTATGGGCAGCATAATGATAAGAACGAACAGCAGCATCCAGATGCGGATCGTCATACGGGTGACGGTCTCGCGTTTGAGCAGAAGTCCCCAGGTCAGCAAGGCCGCCAGCAGTACGAAGTAAAGGCCAAAGCCCGAGAAGAAGGGCAGGTTCAGGCTGTTGACGAAGAAGATATCGAAAGCGCCTGCGCCCTTGATGGTATATTGTATAACGACCACCTGTACCAATCCGGTGATAACGATGCCCGTCAGGAGGGCAAAGACGATGCCCCAGGTAGTGGGCTTGAATCGCCGGAAATAATAGACCATTACAATGGCCGAGATGGTAAGCAGGTTCAGCAGGTGGACGCCGATGGAAAGTCCCATCATATAAAAAATAAATACGATCCATTTGTCGGCGCCGGGCTGGTCGGCATGGTGCTCCCATTTAAGGATGGCCCAGAATACCAGGGCGGTGAAGAAGGCCGAAGAGGCGTATACTTCACCTTCCACGGCGCTGTACCAGTAAGAGTCGCAGAAGGTATAGGCCAGGGCGCC
>DASZXP010000077.1:0-4660 GCA_035545935.1 Puia sp.
AGCCTTACTTCATGAAGAAGGTTAAGCAAGCAGTCTACTAATTCAACTGATGGAGACTCGAGGACACTAAAGTTCTTGAAAAGACTATTCATAGCCTGTTCTTTTCTAGATGATTTGAATAGTTGGTTACCTTGTTACTGAATCTGGATGCACCTTCCTATGTGGGTTTGACCTGACCAACACTGGAAGCTTTTTTTTAAAGAAGGAAAAATTAGATGGGAAGTATAGCGGAGGGAAAGCAGAGGTAACCATATCGGAATCACGATATAATGAAAGGGAGGGCTATTTTGTAGCCGATAGGAGTATTTTCAGGCGAAATATTTTGAGATAATGAGAATTGAATTTGAAGCCAATGAGTTTACTGCTTGGGACTTGCTGGAATACCTGCAACGGGGATACGGTACTCAAGTCAGCGGCCAGTCGTTTACTATTCATAATATCAATGCCTGGATTAGGATAAAGAAACTGCCTGATGCGTATGGAGGTAATAGGATATTGCGAGTAGATCGTTACAAAGAGATCGGCAATCTTCGTATTCTTACTATTGAGCATTTGAATAGAGAGGATATCGAGGCAGTATATGGATCATTGAATGAGTTTACCGAAGCGCTAAATAAACGAAGAGCCGATATGCCAAGAATACGGAAGAAGAAACTGCGTACAGAGTTATATTATCAATTGCTCGGAAGCCAAGGAAAAAGAACCCAGACGTTGATCCCGGATAATTACAAGGAGATTGGTATTCGGGAGAACCAATTTATGGGGAGGCCAGTATCCAAAAAACGTATATAACCTTTAGCCTTGGAATAAACCGCCGATCGGTTTAACGAGTATTCTTTCATAGTAATGAATGGAATCGAAATTTGACGAGTTTTAACGTGTTTAAAACCGGCTTTTCGTATATCTATCGGGATCGGACTTCGAATACCCGGTTTTCAAAGGAAGAATTCGCGAAATCCCGCTTATAAAATAGGTATTTTCTATTATATATTATAGAATATACCGAAACACAAAATCCTGCTATAAAACCTGTATAAATAGGGATGCCTGTTGGTTGGTCGGCTGATCTAGGAGAAGTTTAGTCCCAGATTAGTAACAAAAAATCGCAAAACAATGAGGATCCATCTAAGAAAACGGGCTAGTAAAGCATCAGGCGATAACATAGCCAAAGGAATGAAGAAAAAGAGCAGTCTTTATTTTGCCTTCCAGGCGCCGCGACAGAAGACACGCTATGAATGGCTGAAGCTGTATGTTTACGAGAACCCGAAAACGAATCTCGAGAAAGAACACAATAAAGAGACGATGCAGCTCGCTGAATCGATCCGGGCGAAACGGCTACTGGACTTCCAGGCCACACGTAACGGTTTTACTAGCAGCGAGAAAGGAAAGATACCCTTCCTTGACTACTTTAGACAGATGGCAGATAAGAAGGCTGACATCTCCAACGGCAACGGTGGTAACTGGAAAAGTACCTACGAACACTTGAAGGACTACTGCGATGGTGTCGACTATACACTCGAAAGCATAGACGACCGTTTTTTGGATGGATTTAAAGAATACCTGTTTAAAGATATCAGCCGTCGGGGAAAAGGCAAGATAAATCCCAATTCGGCTCTTTCATACTTTAATAAAGTGCGAGCTTCTTTGAGGGATGTAATCGGTAATTTGCAATGCACCACCTTTCGGTAATCAGCAGTGCACCAAATCGGTAATCAGCAGTGCACCAGTAGAGGAGCGTCAAAGAACACATGATCGGATAAGGAATAAAGGTAATGAGATTAGGAATACGACAAGATGGAATGCCTTTATGCGGATGCCTGAGAAAACCCCATCAAATAGATTCATGGGCGTAGCCCATTCCTTTGTTTTTCTTTTTGGTCCTTTTTCTTTTGCAGGCCAACGCTATGTAACGGTTAGCCACACTGCATTTTATCGATTGGATTATTTGTTCGTGGTATGGATACCCATATCTTTGCCGTGCCGGAGACAAGCGGAAGCGGGCTCTGCAGGGGTGCAACCCGCCAGGAATACCTCGGGCCATGGAGGCAGCATCGCTCTTTGACAAGGATATAAAAAAGCCCCCTTCACCAGAAGGAGGCTTGGGGGATTCGGGACTGTCGTGGTCACTCCGTGCCTATGCTGCTTTTGCGGTTTTTCATCCGGAAGCTTTCACCGGAGAGCTTTATGATCTCGCAACGATACAGCAGCCTGTCCAGGATGGCCGTAGTGATGACCTCGTCGCCAAGGTTTTCGGCCCACTGTTTGGGCGATTTGTTGGTAGTGATGATAAAGGATATTTTCTCATGCAGGGCGTTGATAAAGTGGAAGAAGGCATTGGCCTCCCTTCGGGCTACCTCGATCATCATGATATCGTCGATAACGATCAGGTGGGCCTTGCAGAGGCGACGGTATTCGACCTGTGCGGACCGGGAGCCGTCCCGTGTCTTGAGCACTGTCATCAGGTGGTCCATGGTCCTAAAGTAGGCCCTATAACCTCCTTGGATGGCCTGATGGCATAATCCGGCGGCCAGCATGGACTTGCCAATGCCCTGGGGTCCCATAACCACAAGGTTGAACACCTGGTCGAGCCACGAAAGTTCCTTGAGTTGGTCCAGTTTGGCCGGCGGCATTCCCTGGACCTGGGAACAGTCGAAGAACGCCAGGTCATGCCTGAGCGGCAGGCGGGCCTCTTTGATCTTACGCTCGATCTCCCGGGACCGCCGGTTGGTTAGCTCCGCTTCCAATAGGGAGGATATAAATTCAAGGTAGCTGCTGCCGCTGGCAGCGGCTTGGTCGGCCTGGGTTTGTACGTTTTGGGCTATCGTATGCAGCTTGAGCTGCTTGCACTGATGTTGTATCTGTGTTTTGAGTTTCATGCGTTAAAAATTGGAGAGGAAGGAAGGGGTTAAGCGTTCCGGAAAGCTTGTTCATAGGTGTCCAGGCTGCTGGTGTCGGGCTGTATAGCCGCCTTTCTGGCGCTATGCGGATCCAGCAGGATGACTTTGGCCAGGGCGGTGTCCGGGATCTCTTTTTGGGCTTCCTGCAAGTGGAAGTGCAGCAGTTCCCGGAACAGGGTGGCGCTAAGATAGTTTTCCCGGATGCAGGTCTGTAGCACGGAACTGACCAGGGCGGATTCTACCTGGCTGATAGCTTCTGCGATAGCCTGGACATGATCGCGGATATACCGGCCCTTCTGCTTGCGGATAGCCTCCAGGTACTGCCTTGCTCCCGCCGGGTCGGCAAAGCGGGCAGCTGTGGCGGTAATAAGCTGATCGATACTGGCAGACCGGTCCCGCTTATGGTTGCGGTTGATCACCTGATGGCCTCTGCCTTCCGTAAAGGGGTGTTTGCAGAGCAGCGCCCCCTGGGCATCATGAATGTGCACCTCATCGCCGATGTGCGTCAGACGGACCTGTACTCCCTTTTGATAGGTGCCCTGGGGGACGGAATAGAAGTTGCCCTTATAGGAGAAGGTATGATCTTTACGCACGGTACAGAGCTGCCAGGTTGGTTCAGGCTTCACTGCTATCCAGGGTCTTAAATGCCCCTTCTCGTGTTGCCATTCGTCCAGGGGTTTCTTTCGGGTAGTAGAATGAGGCATCCCATTGCCGGTACGCTCCAGCCACCCCAGCACTTCAGACTGGAGCGTGACCGGATCATGGTAGACCCGGCCGTAGAGGAAGTTCTGTTTGACATACTTCACCACATTTTCCACCTTGCCTTTGCTCTGGGGATCGGCTTTGCGGCAGAAATGGAGATGGAAGGAGCGCTCGGCGACATAGCTTTTGAACTCATGGGTGAGCAGCAATTCCCCCATCCGTTCATCGACCAGAAAAAGCCGATCCTGATCGTAGACCACCTCATGGGTGACGCCTTCAAAAAATGCAAAGGCCGCTTCATGTGCGTCAACGGCCAGCGAAGAGGTGAAGGGCCGGTCAGAGAACTGTACGAACTTCATGCGGGACCTGGACAGCATCATGACGAAGAAATAGATCTTCTTCCGCCTTTTGTCCACAGTATAAAGGATGTACTGTCCAAAATCAGCCTGTGCCTGCTGGCCATAGGGCAGCTCCTCTACCAGAAAATACTCCCGGGGAGCTTCTTCCAGCGGGATTTGGTACTTCTGCCGCACCTGCATAACAAAGCTATAAACAGTCTTGGCAGAGACCTCCTGGAAATCCGTATGGTGCTCTTTGAGCCAATCATGCACCTGGGCGGTACTGGCTGCCGGCGCCGCCAACAGCCGGTCTTTTACAAACACTTCATACCGATCCAGCTGTTTAACCTTGTTTCGCTTTTTAGCCAGAAACAGCTCAAATCCAGCCTCCGTCATCGCGGCGTATTTCCTTACCGTCCGCCTGTTTAGACCTAGTGTGATCGCAATTTCTCTTTGGCTGCTCCCTTGCGACAGGAGCCTTTGAACTTCTTGATACATGATCCAGTCTTTAAATTTTCTATCCATTTTGCAAATGCCATTTTATCGGCCCTGCAAAACTGGAGGTTAAATAAATGGATCATGTATTCTTTTAGCCCTCGGCTGGTGCATTCAAAATTACCGAAGTGGTGTATTGCTGATTACCGAATTGGTGTATTCCAAATTACCGAAATGGTGCAGTTGGCTTACCGAAAAGTGGTGCACTGCTGCTTACTGACTACAACC
>DASZXP010000078.1:0-4344 GCA_035545935.1 Puia sp.
AACTGGAATAATTTAAGGAAAGTCTCCTGGGTAATATCTTCCGCCTCATCGCTTTTTTCGATCAGGCTGAGGCAAAAACGGTAGATGACGGGAAAATACTGGTTATAGATAGTTTCAAAGGCGGGACCTTTTCCTGCATTGAAATCTCTAATCAGTGTTGTATTTGGATCAGTATAATAATCTGGCAACATAAGGTCACGTTATTGATTCAAATGCTTCCAAGGATACAGGACTGTGGAACAGAGATAACTAATAAGGATAACCTGAATAGACAGCCGAATTCTGATTAATCATCATTCAGATATCTTCTTAGGCAAATTTAGCTGGACACTATAGGAAGGAGGTTTGGTATTTGCCGGCAGGCTTGCAATCAGGCGTGAATGGGAGATCAAGATATTTCGTTTGCTCCATTTACGGAAATATTGTTGAAAAAAAAGCAAAAAAAAATCAATCCACTCCAACACTCCTGCTTTAAAATTTGATTATCAATTGTTTGTGTAATTTGGGCCACAAGGTGAAAACTCGAATATCTGTGCAAAAATTATTCCCTTTGACCCGGTAAAATAATGCAGGAGACTTTTAGAAATAACAATCAGTTCAATTGTTTCTTCAGCGCCTCGAGATCGAGGTTCCTGTCGTAGGTCTTGAGCGTATTGGCGAGACGGTTGAGCGTAGCTCTTGCATGAGAGAATTGTTCCGTTTTGAAGACGGGGGCGTTCAGGTCCAGCACCTGCGTGGAGAAGAGCGTAGAGAAGTAAAGCTGCCGGCTGACGAGCTTATAATCCTTCGGCATATCGAAATACCATACGAGGAAGAGCCTGTCTTTTATAGTGACCCATTCCGTCTGGAGCTGGCTATAGTTCTGTTTGAGCTTCTTCTTATAATAGCCCAGCTCGTAATTCATGTATTTGGTGAGGGTTTCTTTTTCCTGGGCGGTGGTCATGGTACGGGCATCGACGGCTGGCTTATGGGGTACGAGGGTAGCCTGTACGATCTGACCGTCGACGGTGATGAAGCCGGGGAGATCGGAATTCTTTACTGTTTTTGCGTTTACATCCATGGTGAAGGAGCGTTCCTTGCCGGCATAGGCGATCATTGCCTTTTTTTTGCCTGCCAGGAGGCTGGCGTGGACCTCATCGACCTGGGGAGCTGTTTCGGGAGCCTTGCTTTGCGCGTTGCCGGGGGTGGGGGCGCCCATGATGGTAAGCAGAACGATGCCGGAGAAGGCGTGGCTTATAAGGTGCTGGATGGGTCGCATACAGGGGATTAGGGTTTTTTTACCGTAGGTAAACGGAAAATGGGACAAATTCGTATTTTCCGTCTCCAATTCACACATATTCTATTAAAAAATATAATCCCCTCCAATTCATGAAGCGCTCGTTCATTATGACGGCCATGGCCGTAGTAGCCGCATTTTTTACCTACGCACAAAACAAGCCCGTCACTCCTCCTCATACGGATACGATCAAGCCCAAGATACCTGTGATATCCGCGCCAAAGCAGGGCCCCAAGCCTTATAAGGACGTCATTACGGACAAGGCTGTCACCAGCAGGGGGTTGTTCACGGTGCATAAGGTGGAGGACCGGTGGTTCTTCGAGATACCCGATTCGTTGATGAAGCGGGAGGTCATGGCCATTACGCGATTCAGTAAGACCGCGGGTGGGGGGGTGTATGGGGGCGAACTGGCCAATCAGCAGGTGCTGCAGTGGGAAAAGGGGCCCAATAACAGTATATTCCTGCGGGTGGTGATCCTGGTCAATATGGCGGATTCCACCAATAAGATATATAGGGCGGTGGCCAACTCCAATGTAAACCCTATCGCCGCGGCCTTCGAGATCAAGGCATTTGGCAAGGATTCCAGCAGCGTGGTCATCGATGTCACGGACTTTTTCAAAGGGGATAACCTGGTGGTGAGCATTCCCGGGGCCGTCAAGAGCCGGATGCGGCTGGGCGGGCTGGCCGGTGACAGGAGCTATATCGATCGGATCAATACCTATCCGATCAATACGGAAGTGAAGACGGTGAAGACCTTTATGGTGGGTGGAGGACCTGCCCTGCCATTTGGGTTTAGCTTTGGAAGTCCCACGGATGCGGCGGGCGCCGCCACCCTGGAGCTCAATACCTCTTTTATCCTGCTGCCGGCCACGCCGATGAAGAAAAGGCTTTTCGACCGCCGGGTAGGATATTTCGCGGATGACTATACTATCTATAGCGACGACCAGCAGAAAGTGGACAACCAGGAGTTTATCGTACGCTGGCGGCTGGAGCCAAAGGATGAAGACTATGAGAAATGGCGTAAGGGGGAACTGGTGGAACCAAAAAAGCCCATCGTTTATTATATCGACCCTGCCACCCCCAAGAAATGGAAGCCCTATCTTATGCAGGGTATAAATGACTGGCAGCAGGCTTTCGAGAAGGCGGGGTTCAAACATGCCATCGAAGCAAGGGAATGGCCTGAGAATGACAGCACGATGAGCCTGGAGGATGCACGCTATTCGGTGTTGCGGTATTTCGCTTCGGACATCGAGAATGCCTATGGTCCCAATGTGCATGACCCCCGTAGCGGAGAGATCATCGAGAGCCATATCGGCTGGTATCACAATATCATGGAGCTGCTGCATGACTGGTATATGATCCAGACGGCGGCGGTGGATCCCAGGGCGCGGAAAATGAACCTGGATGACAGCCTGATGGGGCAGCTGATCCGGTTTGTCTCCTCTCACGAGGTGGGACATACGCTGGGACTTCGTCATAATATGGGAAGCAGCAGCACGGTGCCGGTGGAGAAGCTGCGTGACAAGGCCTGGCTGGATGCGCATGGACATACGCCTTCCATCATGGATTATGCCCGATTCAACTATGTAGCGCAGCCGCAGGATAATATCCCGGAGGCGGACCTTTTCCCCCGCATAGGCGAATATGATCGCTGGGCCATTCAATGGGGCTATTCCCCGTCCGGCGCAAAGGATGAAAAGGAGGATAAGAAGATAGTCAACAAATGGATCGTCGATAGTCTGAAGTCCAATCCCCGTCTTTGGTTTGGAGGGGAGGGGTATAGCCCTGATCCCCGCGCGCAGACGGAGGACCTTGGAGACAACAGCATGAAAGCGGGCGAATATGGCATCAAGAACCTGCAGCGCATCCTGCCCAGCCTGCAGGAGTGGACCCATGAAGAGGCGGATGACTATGATAACCTGACGGAGATGTACAGATCGCTGATAGGACAGTTCAGCCGGTATATGAGTCATGTGCTGAGGAATGTGGGCGGCATTTATGAGACCTACCGTACGGTGGAAGAGCCGGGGGATATATATGCGCCGACGCCCAGGGCCCGTCAGCAGGAAGCGGTAGCCTTTTTGAACAAGCAATTGTTCGCGACACCACACTGGCTGCTGGATGACAATATCCTGAACAAGATCAGCAGTCCTATTCAAGGCGATCCGGTGGGTTCGTTGCAGACAAGCATACTGGGCAGCCTGCTGTCCCCTTCGAGATTGAACTTATTATTACAGTCGGCGGGCAGATATGGCGACAGCAAGGTCTATACGGTGGAGGATCTGCTGAGCGACACGCGTAAGGAGATATGGAAGGAGCTGACCACACATGCAACGATAGACGTATACCGGAGGAATCTGCAAAAAGCCTATGTGGAGGCCCTTATCGCGCTGGCGAATCCCACGCCTCCCCAATCCACGTCATTAGGTCCCGGTATCACCATTACTTTCGGGATCAATACGAAGAACACAGACCTTACGTCTATCGGGAAGGGTGAACTGGAGGAGCTGCGGGCACGGATCCTCAGCGCCATACCGGCGACGACGGACAAGATCAGCCGATATCATCTGAAGGATATAGCAGAACGTATCAAGCAGGCGCTGAACCCTAAGGGATAAAGGCTGGTCAACCGACCTATGGCCGGCTGACTTTAAGCGGTTGGGTTTTTCGCACGGGAGTAAGCGACTCCGCGGGGAGCGTCAGCTTGATAAAACGGTGAAGATTGTCGTCATAATATTTACAACGGACATTGCCTTTGTGCTCATTGAATTCTTCGACAATGAGCTTGATGTCGTGCAGGCATTGAAAGGTGACTTCGACACCTGGTTTTAGATAGTGGTACATGGCAGCGATTTTTTAAGGGATCACTGATCCGGAGGCTTGGTAGTTTACCCTTAGGTTAATGCTAAATGTTTCACTTATATAACACCGGGTCCGGGAGGGGGGACTACGCGGTAACTACAATTTTTTTTAGCGTCATTTTTTTGGCTGGACGGGGCATAAGTAAGGTGCCTGACCGTTAGAAATTCTACGAATTATATGCTCATTTCCCCCTATTTACATATAAA
>DASZXP010000079.1:0-9811 GCA_035545935.1 Puia sp.
GAATGCTGAGGATGATGCTCCAGTAAAGCCAGCGCCTTCTCAACATTCAGACCGCGGATCTCATCGGCCAGCAAACGCATTTTACGGGGCGATGTCGGGTAATTTCTCAATTTAGCTACTGCTTCCATTATTTCTATTTTAGGTCTGCGACCAAAAGCCGCAAACTAATTATGCTATCTTTTTAGATGAATGTCCTTTGAAGTTACGGGTAGGTGCAAATTCACCCAGCTTGTGACCTACCATGAACTCCGTTACGTACACGGGAATGAATTTATTACCGTTGTGCACAGCCAGCGTGTGGCCTACGAAGTCCGGAGTGATGGTAGATCTGCGGCTCCATGTCTTGATAACACCCTTCTTTGCCGTACCCTCATTGATCGCCAGGATCTTGTCTTCCAGATTCGCGTCTACGTAAGGACCTTTTTTAATTGAACGACCCATAATTAGTATTTATAAATTATTTCGCTAATTTTTTACCGTTTTTACGCTGGATGATCAGCTTGTCGCTGCCCTTCCCCTTCTGCCTGGTCTTCAGACCACGGCTGTACTGAGCGTTCCTGCTGCGAGGCTGTCCACCGGATGCCTTACCTTCACCACCACCCATCGGGTGATCTACAGGGTTCATCGCTACGCCACGGTTCCTCGGACGGATACCTCTCCACCTGTTACGACCAGCTTTACCCATGCTCTGCAGAGAATGGTCGCTGTTGGAAACCACACCCACCGTTGCATAACAGTTGATCAACACCTTCCTCAATTCGCCGCTGGGCATCTTCAACACTGCATACTTCTCTTCCTTGTTCGTCAGCTGAGCAGAGGTTCCGGCGCTACGCACCAGCTTGCCACCCTGACCAGGCTGCATCTCGATGTTGTGTACATTCGTACCGAGAGGCATGTTCTTCAATTGAAGCGCATTTCCTACTTCGGGAGCTACATCGTCACCGGACTGTACCGTGCCGCCTACCTGCAAACCCTGCGGAGCGAGGATATACCTCTTCTCGCCATCCACATAGTTCAACAGCGCGATAAACGCAGTACGATTGGGATCATATTCGATGGACGCTACAGTAGCGCTGATATTCTTCTTGTTCCTTCTGAAGTCGATGATACGGTACATCTTTTTGTGACCGCCGCCTATATAGCGCATCGCCCTGCGACCTTGTACGTTACGACCACCCGTGCTCTTTACCTTCTCCAACAACGTCTTTTCAGGCGCATCGGTAGTGATCTCGGCATAAGCATTCCCGATTCTCCAGCGGGTGCCGGCAGTCATCGGTTTGTATTTTTTCAGTGCCATGTCTTATCTTTTATCGCGGACTTATCAGCTCCGCTTGCTTTAATGAGTTAATAATTTTAAATGCTAGCGTACAGGTCGATAGTCTCTCCTTCCGCTACGGTGATCAGCGCCTTCTTATAGGCAGGCTTGCGGCCTTGAACATAACCGGCCTTTGTAAAGCGGGTCTTGTTCTTTCCAGGAACCACGGAAGTGTTTACGTCGACAACGGTGACTCCGTAAAAATCTTCCACAGCCTTCTTGATCTCCAGCTTGTTGGCCTTGCGATTGACACGGAAAGCATACCTTCTCAGCTTATCCTGCTGAGCATTTGCCTTTTCTGTCAGTATCGGTTTTACTAAAACTTCAGAGAGTTTCATATCTCAATTATGTGCATCGGGTATGGTTTACTCCGAATTTACCCATCCCCGCTGCACGTCTTATGATGGGCCTTCGGCCAGCGGAGCTGTGCTCCGCTTCGAATGATCAATTATTTTACTTCCACTTCCGCGTCGTCAGCAAATACTTTAGCGGCTGTCTCGCTCAGCACCAGTACTTCTGCATTCACGATATCATAAGTATTCACATCGGCCAGCAGCACGCCTTCCACAGTAGGCACATTGCGCAGGCTCAGGAAAAGATTGTCGCTCTCTTCAGGCAGCACGAACAATACCTTCTTGCCGGCGATGTTCAGGCTCTTCAGGGCATCCGTGAACTGCTTGGTCTTGGGAGTATCCAGCTTGATGTCTTCCACGACTACGATGGCATTACCCTTGGCCTTGTGAGCCAGAGCGGACATCTTGGCCAGATCCTTCACCTTGCGGTTCAGCTTGAAATCATAATCGCGGGGCTTGGGGCCGAAGATGGTGCCACCACCCTTGTACAGGGGGTTACGGAGGTTACCCTTACGGCTGCCGCCGGTACCCTTCTGACGATGCAGCTTCTTGCTGGAACCCTGCACCTCGAGACGGGTCTTCACTTTATGAGTACCCTGACGCTGGGCGGCCAGGTATTGCTTGACAGCCAGGTAGATCACATGGTCATTCGGCTCGATCCCGAAGATCTCTTCCGGTAGCTCCACCGTTCTGCCTGTCTTCTTTCCTTGTATATTTAAAACGTCTGCTTGCATGATAATTCGATTAAAACTCGATTAACGATTTTACTTCTGAATGTATACGATAGAACCAATGTGGCCGGGTACGGAACCGCTGACCAGGATATAGTTCTTCTCGGGGAATATCTTCACGACCTTCAGGCTCTTTACCTTCACGCGATCACCGCCCATACGGCCGGCCATACGAACACCCTTCATAACGCGGCTGGCATCGGAAGAGTTACCCAAAGAACCCGGAGCGCGCTGACGATCATGCTGACCGTGAGACTGCTCGCCTACACCATGGAATCCATGACGCTTGACCACACCCTGGAAACCCTTGCCTTTCGAAGTACCTACTACTTCGACCTTGTCGCCTTCGGCAAAGATCTCTACGGTAATGGACTCACCCAGATTCTTTTCTATGGAAAAATTGCGGAATTCTTTTACAAACTGTTTCGGAGAAGTGTTGGACTTGGCGAAGTGATTTTTTTCTGCTGCGTTGGTGTGCTTTTCTTTCTTGTCGCCAAATGCTAATTGAAGGGAAGTGTAACCATCCGTGTCCTGGGTCTTCACCTGCGTCACCACACAGGGACCCGCTTCAATGATCGTACAAGCTGTCTGCTTGCCGTCAGGACTGAAGATGCTGGTCATCCCGATTTTTTTGCCAATAATGCCTTTCATTTCTTTTAAAAATTTATGCCATCGGGTATGAGGACAGCTATAGACATACTGTTTGGCTTCTGCCCGGGCCCGCGATCTCATCGGATCTCCCGAACATACAGCATCGGTCTAATAACTTCAATCCCCTCGTTTGCAGCCGACCTTTTCTTTGTGTTGCCCTTCGCCCGTCTTGCACGAGTCCCGGGTAACAGAAGTACCGGCAGTAAACAAACCCTGAACGGCTTGTTCATATGTACCCTAACAGCCTTACAGCTGCTAAAGTGTTTACTAAGTTGATCCATCCTGCATCCAGCGCTATTTTATCCCTGACCAGGCAGAGAGTTTACAGATAGATGATGTGAAGCAAATCACAAAAGATGGATATATAAAGAGCTTAAAATTCTGTTTTGTCTTCGTTTCCGAAGGAACAACATCTCGCCTCCGTTAGGGAGGAATAGACTCCGTCAGGCCTTGATCTCGACATCCACACCGGAAGGCAGATCCAGCTTGGACAACGCATCCACCGTCCTCGAAGAGGAAGTGTAAATGTCCAACAGGCGCTTGTGCGTATGCAGTTGGAACTGCTCACGGGCCTTCTTGTTTACGTGCGGCGAACGCAGTACGGTAAAGATCTTTTTGCGGGTAGGCAGGGGAATAGGTCCCGTTACCACAGCACCCGTACTACGAACGGTTTTAACGATCTTTTCGGCAGATTTATCTACCAGATTGTGATCGTAGGACTGCAATTTGATTCTGATTCGTTGAGACATAAGCCAAATCCCATTTTTTCGAATGGGATGCAAAGGTATGTATTAGTTTATCACACTCCAAAAAAATAGACAAGTTTCTGCAATTTCTTGTCAACATTCCTTAGTATCTCCGCTTAGCGTGGTCCACCCGGACAATGCTCCTTTAAGTAGCTGGTATACAAGGTCGAAAGATGCTGCCTCGTCCCCTCCCCCTCATAGATCCCATGGCTCCTGTTGGGATAAGGCATGAACTGGAACACCTTGTTGTACTTGATCAGGGCATTCAACAGCATCTCCGCATTCTGATAATGCACATTGTCATCACCGGTGCCATGTATATACAAAAGATTGCCTTTCAAATTCTTAGCATAAGTTATGGGACTTCCGTTCACAAAGTCTTCCCGGTTTTCCTGGGGAAGGCCCATATACCGCTCCTGGTAGATATTGTCATAGCACAGCTGGTTGTCCACAGCCGCAATGGCAATCCCCGTCTTGTAAATATCGGGATACTGGAACAAGAGGTTCAGGGTGCTGGACCCGCCGCCGCTCCAGCCCCATACGGCAATCCTGCTGCTATCCACAAAAGACCATTTCAATATCTCCCTGGCAGCCATCGCCTGGTCCCGGATGTTCAATCTGCCGATATTCCGGTAGATGGACTTGCGCCAGCTACGCCCCTTGGGCCCGGGTGAACCCCTATTGTCCAGGCTTATATAGATATAGCCGTCTGGCGCATCCAGGTTGCCCGAATAAAGGAAATTTCTGCCGGCGCCGTACTCATCCTTCACCGTCTGCGATGCAGGCTCCCCGTATACATAGAACAATACAGGATATTTCCTGGTGCTGTCGAAATGCCCGGGCTTCACCATCCAGCCATCCATGTCCACTCCATCCACCGTCTTCACGTGGAAGAACTCCACTTTTTTCCTGCTCTCGCCCTGCTTCACCATCTCGGGGATATTCACCTCCCTGGAAAGAGATTGATGAGCCGGCAGGCTCACCCACTCCTGCGCCTCTTCCGTATTCGCATTGCTGAAATTGTGCAGCGCATATTGGGCGCCGGGGGAAATATCGTACTCATGCGTCCCGGGCTCGTCTACAGGTGATACTCTCTCCAGCTTGCCCTTCCCATCCAGCCTGGTACGATAGAGATATTGCTGCGTGGCATTATCCGGAGATGCCATGAAATAGATATAGTTGTTCTTTTCATCGATGCGGCTGATCGTGATGATATCGTAATTGCCCTTTGTCACCAAAGTCTCTTTTTTACCATCCCGGCTCAATCGATAGATATGACGCCAGCCATCCTTCTCGGATACCCATATAAACTCCTTCCCCCCACTCAGCCAATCCCATCCGGCGATTACCCCATCCTGCCAGGCGCCTTTGCAATCTATCCAGGCGCTATCATGCTCCTCATACACCTGCGTGGTCGAGCCGTCGGCGATCTTGCCGATGAACAGCTTGCTGTCGTTCTGCTTACGGTTCAATTGCTGCAGGATCAGCTCGGAAGAATTGGAAGCCCATTCCATGCGCGGGAGATACGTCTGCTGCGGATCGCCGGGGATCTTCATCCATTGCGTCCGGCCGGTGGCGATATCCACTACCCCGATCTTATAGGGCGACGGCGCTTCCCCCACCTTGGGGTATTCCACAGGTATGACAAAAGGATAAATGGAATCCGTCGTATTCAACATGAGATAATCCCTGATCTTATTCGCATCTATCTGCCAATACGCGATATGCGCGCCATCCGGACTCCAGCGAAAACCGTCGCGGCAATCCAGCTCTTCCTCGTATACCCAGTCGAAAGTTCCATTGATCAGCTTGCGGGTGCCATTGGTAGAGGTAAGACATTTAGACTCCCCGGAAGAAAGGTCCTCCACATACACATTGTGCTCGCTCGTATAAGCTACCTTGCTGCCGTCGGGACATAGCTTGGCGAACATAAGGGACGAGGCCGGCCGGCCTTTACCCACTTGTTTCAATGTCTTCGTACTAAGATCGTATACCCAATAGTCTCCCCTCGTATTGTAACGCCATACTCTCTTTGTGTTCGTAAAGATCAATAGCTTATTTCCATCTTCCGAAAAGCTGAAGTTCTTTACCTGAATGGGTACCCCCTCCCCGGAAGGGGTCAATTGCATCCTGCTGGCAATGGTCGTTTCCTCGTTACCAGGCAGCTGGATCCGGATAATATTGCCATTCTTCACCGTATAGAAAGAATTCCCCTCCTTTGCCCATTTCAATTGCGAAGAACCCGGCTGCGCCTCGACCCCCACACAAACAAGCAATATCGAAAGGGTCAAAAATACCCTGACAGAAAAAGACATACGCTTAATTTTTAGGGTCGGAAATTACGGCTAAAAAGCAAAAGAGTCCCCCGAAAGAGACTCTTTATTTTTAATATTTAAGCTTTACTTAGCGCTTTCTCCAACGACCGGGCATCCACTGCCAGCCTCTGCGGGTATGTACCCACCGGCCAGGTATCCAAACCCATCCACGATGAGGAGGAGTTACCCAATGCCCGCCTACCGCTACATAACGACCACCTCTGTACTCCCAATCTTCATCGATCCACACATGGGCGGGGCTGGGAGCGACAGGACGCGCTACAGGCGCCCAGCTGGGACGCACAGTAACATATACCTGCGCAGATGCGGAAGAGGTAGCAAAAGAGGCGCCGATCGCCATTATCGCGATTACCGCCAGTCTAAAGAGATTAGATTTGAATTTCATACGTTGATTTTAATGTTATCTATTGGAGTTTCCCGGAAGGTAAAAGTTTAAAGCCCCTAAGAGATTTATTATGTCCCCGAAGGCAATAACCAATAGACATGCCAGGATATTGTGTTCCGTCTTTAAATCCACCCTCAAAAATGGACGGTTCACCTATCTTCCCAGCGACAGGAGCTTGGCCGTGCCGATAAGCCGCCCTTTCTTTTCATCATAGATATTCATCAGATAGACCCCCGCCGGCTGTACCCCCGTCGGGATGGAAATACTCTGTTGGCCGGACACCTGCTTGCGGAACACCACTTTGCCGTTGCTGCTCACCAGCGTCAGCAAATAGTCCTTAATGGGTTGCAGACCCGTAATCTGCAGCTGACCAAAGAAGGGGTTCGAATAAATATTAATTGCCTGGTCAGGATAGTCGACATCCACGATCCCGGTGACGGCGCTGCGCATTATGACGATGCTGTCCACTGCCGTTGACGCCGTGTAACAGCTACTGCTCGTCTTCATGCGAACATAAAAGCTATTATTGCCCACCTGCAACGTAGACGGATCCACCGACGCAGAGGCCTGCGAGCTCTCCGCCTGTACGAGACTTGTAAACCCTCTGTCCTTCGAGAAAGTATAAAGAGGCTGGCTACCGCCACCGGCCGTATTGGTAGCCGTAAGGATCACCTGCTGTGAAAGATCTGTCACCGTCGTTGTATTGCTGCCGAGGTCCACCACAGGCGTCACTTGCGCATCGACGGTAAAAGCATGAGAACTGGTATCCGCACCAGTGGCATTGCTGAAGATCACTGTCAGGACATGCGACCCCGCTGCCAGCGTGTCCGTCCGGAGGAGGATGCTGCTATCAGCCCCCACCGACACGACAACCCCGTCTACTTTGCCCAAGGTAGTTGCCTGGTAGCTGGGTGACGGGATATTGGTGATCTTCACTGGATGCGCACCGGTATTGGGGCAATAATTTGTATTCAATCCGTCGATCACTGGCCTGGGGGGTAACGGAAGGGTCAGCTTGGCCACCGCCGTCTTTTGCGTAGGAGTAGCCACCGGTAAGTTGTAGTCGAAATAGATGCTGGCCGTATTCTTGATCGTATCCCCTTCCATCACCGTCGATCTGGGCTTCACCCTGAAAACAAGATACCCCTGGCTGCCGGCAGCATTCTTCATACTGTCGGGCAGTCGAATGGAAGAAAAGGTCCATACCAGCTGGTTGCCATTAAAAATGCTCAATTGATAAGGATGACTGGCGCCCACCATTTCCACCGTCGACGGGTCCAGTTTGGCGTTGTCCAGCGTATCACGCACCAGTACCGTAAACGCGGTATCATTACCCGTATTCTGGAAGTGTATGGTATACAGCAACGCATTGCCTTTGTTTAGATCATCTTTGTATACCACTCCCCCATGCGCCTCTTCCTTGTCATTGGGATCAAAGCTGCTGATGGCAATATCCGTCTGCGTTGCAATATTGTCGACAGGGAATAGATCGCCGGTGCTGTCTATAACCGCTACCGTATGCAACGTATCCCCCAGCTTGGTTGTAGGAGGAGGCGACAAATGAAGTTGTACGGCGATGCTGCCCGTTTGCCGGGGGTCCAGTTCTGCAAGCACCCACGTGATCGTATCTCCTGTCACAGACGATGCTGCAGGTACAGCCGAAAGGAATGTATAGTGCGGGTCTTTTATCAGCTGTACTTTCTTGTTTATAAGCGTATCTGTCCCATGGTTGGCATAAGTGATCTGGAACGATGCATCAAAACCCGCCCGGGGAAAATCCCTTGAAAAAATGCCCACGCTGTAATCCCTTTTGCCCGGCACAGGCTGCAATGCAAAGGATAGACTGTCCGTATTGTTATAGCTATGAAAGGTGCTGGACACCGTGGAAGGAGAAGGTGTATAGAAAGACAAGGGCGATATCACCTGCGTTGTATAGGTTCCCGTATCTACCACGTTATAGAAGTTCCCATTATACGTGCTGCTGCCCGATGAAGTGCTGCCCAGTGAGCTTTGCACCAGCACATTGTTGACCAGCGGCTCGCCGCCATCCCTTGTCCCGTTGAGGTTATAATCCAAAAAGACCGCCCCCTTGATCACATTGACCTTGCTCAGCTTGACGACCCAAAAATCAAACCCGCCATGATTTCCTGAAACATCCCCGTCATTGGAATTGCTATAGCCTGCCGTGATATAGGTGTAGTCGTCTTCAGTCACTACTCCACCGAAATAATCAAGGGCCGATCCTCCGTAGCATTTTGCCCAGCTACGGGGATAAAAGCTGGCTAGAAGCCCATCGTACACTCCCCCATGATTTCCAAGCCCCGGAGTATCCGATGTAGTGCCCGCCACAACACCCGGACCATTGCTCTTCAGCAGCATGCTCCCCCTACCCGCGGTCGAATAGCCGTAGATATCGGCATTGGGACAATAGCTAAAATTATCATTGGATCCCAGCGCATTCAAACTGGTATCATAGTTTTTAATAGTAAATCCGCTGTTAGGATGATTCGGATAGCAATTCCAGAGATATGTCTCCAGAAAAAACTGGCTCCCATTCATTTCTTTGAATGCATTTGCTTCAGATCGTTCACCCAAATAGGAGACCTTTAAAACGCTGCCCGTTCCATCCACCTTCAGCATATAAGCATTGGGAGGATTGGCATGTCCCACATTGCCAAAATCGCCTCCGTCCTGGTTGGCATCTGCCGCGACCAGGTACTCACCCGATGGTAATGGCAGGACATCATATGCGTCCGTAACCCCTGCTGTACAATTATAGGTATGGCTCATTTGTACATATCCAGACTTATCCAATCTTACGATCCAGGCAGTATAATCTATGCCGGTGTTGCCCGATACATCCCCATCTTTCGAACGTACGCTTGCGCCGATAATATACCCGCTATCGCTCATTTGCCGTATGCTATTGGCCATGTCGTCCGACGTACCCCCCAGGCATTTTTGCCATTGTATAACGCCATAACGATCCAGCTTCACTACCCATATATCAGCCGCGGCATTGCCATGACAGCCCGAAACATCTCCGTCAAGGGAAGTAGTGGTTCCGATGCCGATATACCCCCCATCGAAAGTACCTATAATATGATCGATCTCATCCTTTCCACTCCCGCCCAGACTCTTTTGCCATTGCACATGCCCATCCGCATCCAGTTTGACCACCCACGCGTCGGTAGAATCCACCGAACCATGATGCCCGGAGACATCGCCGTCGACCGATTTGCTCGAGCCTGCGATCACATATCCGCCATCAACGGCACGCACAATGGAACGACC
>DASZXP010000080.1:0-23126 GCA_035545935.1 Puia sp.
GGTGGATTGGGCAGTGGCTGCGGTAGTGAATAAAAGGGCTGCTAACAGAAAGTAAATGGGTAGGGCCTTTTTCATAGATGTTGTTAGTTAAAAATGGTAGTTTGAAATGGTAATGGATAAAGATAGTGATCTTAATTTTCTATTTATAGTGATTTCAGTTATCTTTTTTTAGCTGCATTGTGCATAGATGTCCGTGATCTTTTGGTAAAATCTGCGTTCGCTGGCCCGGATCTCGCGGATGCGTTCTAAGAGCTCATCGAAATAATCCTTACCGAACTTCTTACCTTGTTTAAGCCGCTCGTCATCCAGGACGAAGCCTTTTATGATGAACTCCCGTAATGTTTTTGTCGCCCAGATACGGAAGCGGGTAGCTTCATGGGAATTGACGCGATAGCCGACGGCGATGATGGCGTCGAGGTTGTAGAAATCCACTTCCCTGGATACTTCTCTGGAGCCTTCTTTTTGAACTATTCGGAAATTCCGGATAGTTGGGGCTTTTTCTAATTCATTGATAGCGAATATGTTTTGTAAATGCTCGCTGATAGTGCGCACATCCACTCCAAACAACTCCGCCATCTTTTTCTGAGAAAGCCAAAACGTCTCAGAACTTCGTCAGACCTGCTTCGACACGGTCTTCCTCGTTCGTAGGCTTCGCTCTGCTCGCCTACATAAAAACCTCGATATGAGTTTTTCCTTCGGGGGCAGTGTACAAGAGTATTTCGAGGGATTGCATCGGACAAAGATAAAAAAGGGACTGGCCAATTTCGGGAGAAAATTGGCGCAAGGTCGATCAGATTGGACAGGGGCTAAAATCTGAATTGCAACAGCTCTTCAAAGCTTAATGCAGATTGTTGGCCGCTGTGAAGGTCTTTTAGCTTGCACCCCCGGGATGCGAGCTCCTCGCTGCCAATGATGACCGCATACCGTATCCCCTTCTTCTCCGCGTATTTGAACTGTTTGTCGAACTTGGCCTGTTCGTGATAAAGCTCTGCGGGAATGCCCCTGGCGCGCAATTGCTGCAGGAGCCCGAAGGCGGCGCGGGATTCGGCCTCTCCGAGGTTAAAGAAAAGCATCTTGGCGCCGGTATGTACGTCCTCTGGGAAGAGCTGGAGCTCTTCCATCACATCATAGATCCGATCCACCCCAAAGGAGATACCCACGCCGGGGATATTGGGTACGCCGAAGAGGCCGGTAAGGTCGTCATAACGTCCGCCGCCGCCGATGCTGCCCATCTGGACGGTAGTAGCTTTTACTTCGAAGATGGTGCCTGTATAATAGTTCAGGCCGCGGGCCAGGGTAAGGTCTACGACCAGGGTGGCTGTCGGGGAGCCTGCCGTCGCATTTGTGCCGGCATCGTATTGCAGCACATATTCCAGTTCGGCAATGCCTTTCTGACCCGTCTCGTTGGAGCTGAAAAGGGTTTTGAGCTGGTCCAGCTTGTGTTGATTGTCTCCGTCGATGCCTAAATATTGCTCGATGGCGGCGACCTGGGTAGGGTTCAGGCCACGTTCCGTGAGCTCTATTTTTACCTTGTCGATGCCTATCTTATCCAGCTTGTCGATGGCCACGGTGATATCGGTCATCTTATCGGCCCCACCACAAACCTCGGCCAGGGCGGCGAGGATCTTTCTATTATTGACACGGATCTCCACGGGGATGCCCAGCCTGCGGAACGCCTCCTTATATATAGACGCCAGCTGCACTTCATTGATCAATGAGCGGCTGCCCACCACATCGGCATCGCACTGGTAGAATTCACGGTAGCGGCCTTTCTGGGGACGATCGGCCCGCCAGACGGGTTGCATCTGGTAACGTGAAAAAGGAAAGGTGAGCTGCCCATGGTTCATGGCCACATACCGTGCGAAGGGGATGGTAAGATCATAGCGGAGGGCTCTTTCCGTGAGATCCTTGTCATTCCTGCCTTCCAGCGCTTTTTCAAAAGCCTTACGAGATTTCTCGATGTTCTTCGGATCACCCAGTCCGTTGTTGAGTATTTTAAAGATAAGCTTGTCGCCTTCCTCGCCATATTTACCCATGAGGGTCTCCAGCTGCTCCATGGCAGGGGTTTCCAGGGGCTGAAAGCCATATAGTTCGAAGACCGTGCGGATGGTCTGGAAGATATAGTTCCTCTTACGGACAATGGCGGGGCCGAAGTCACGGGTGCCTTGTGGGAGAGATGGTTTTAGGCTGCTGCTCATTTGTTGGTGTTGGCTTCGTCGGTGGAAGCTATTTTGGGGCCGGCGCCGGGCTGGCCATATTTTTCGATGATCTTATCGGCGGCTGCATCGATAAGCTGGTATACGTCGTGATATCCTGGTTCCGGTCCGTACCAGGGATCGGGAACATCCTCGTTGCCACCGGGATGCAGCTCGTTCAATAAGAGTTCTACCTTACTGGGATCATACCTACGGCCCGCGATGCGTCTGATCTGGTCCAGGACATCGCCTGCCATGGCATATATTTTGTCAAATCGTTGGAAATCATCGGCATTGAATCGTCTGGCCTGTTGCCCGCTGATATCGACGCCATTGATACGGGCTACTTTTTGCGATAGTTGATGGGGGGCTTCGCCGATGTGATAGCTGGTGGTGCCAGCGCTGTCGACCGTCCAGTCGAGACCGGCGGCCCGGGCTTTTTCCTGCAGGATGCCTTCTGCCAGTGGGCTGCGGCAAATATTGCCGAGACAAACCATCAGGAACGACATGGCGGGCCGGTCCGAAGCGCCATCCAACGAGGGTCGTGCTTTTTCCATCGGCGCAAAGGTACTGTTAAAATCAGTAAAATGCGGTGATGGTGAGGCGGTTGCTTTATGGAATGGGGGACATTCGGAATCATATATAAAAGACGCATCCAGTTTATATTAATAAGAAATTAATAAGTAATAGACCTTATACGGTGCTTTCTTTTTGAGCTTATTTCCTTAATTTGCCCGACCTGTGGACGGGACTTACGACGGAAAAGGGCTTAATTACCGGGCGAACAAACAAAAATACTGTTCAAGCATGGAAAACGAGGCGCCTGATGGCAGACGGCGACGATATGAACTAAGGAAGTCGATCCTCGACTATGGCATGGGTGCGATCATTTTCCTGTTTGGAATTTTTATGTTGTTCTCGCCTAAGTTTGGCTTTGATCTCATATCGGATAATTTCTTTCGGTACGCCTTTTCCGGCCTATGGTTATTGTATGGCGGCTGGCGGATATACCGGGGATATAAAAAAAATTATTATCGTTGATGCAAGTTCCACTGCGGTACATATTTAATAACGGTAGAGGGTTATTAGTAGCAACAGGTCTTTGTCTCCTGCTGGGGGGATGTGGCAACAATGGGAATAATTCTCCCCAGGAAACGCCCACCTCCGGCACTTTGCGGATCAGTATCGACGAGTCGTTCAAGCCCGTCATCGACAGCCAGATCAAGGTGTTCGAGTCGTCTTATCCGAATGTAAAGATCATTGCAAGCTACAAGCCCGAGGCGCAATGTCTGAGGGACCTGACCACGGACAGTACCCGGATGATCATCGTTACCCGTGGGCTGAGCTCGGATGAGGAGAAGTTCTATCAGGACTCCTTTCATCTGATGCCGTCGATGTCGCCGCTGGCGTATGATGCCGTTGCGGTCATCGTCAATAACAAGGCGAAGGATTCGGTCTTTGAGATAGATGAGATAAAAGCAATGCTGGATGGCAGGGATACTGTTCATCTGCCTGTCATGGATGGCAGGTCGGCGACGAGCACGGTGCGGTATGCCATGGATTCCATATTAAAAGGCAAGCCGTTGAGCAAGCGGGTCACGGCGGCCAATTCCAGCGAGGAGGTGATCAAATATGTCGCTGCTACCCCCCGGGCGGTGGGTTTCATCGGGGTGAGCTGGATCGGCGAAGGGGAGCCCAATCAGGATATGTTCCTGCCCAACGTGAAGATCGCATCCCTGCGCTGTACGAGCTGTCTTGGCGACCACGCGACATATGTAAAACCCTATCAGGCAAATATTGCATTGCATCGCTATCCGTTGGTGCGGTCTTTGTATTATATCCTGAAAGAGAACTACCCCGGGGTAGGGGGCAACTTCGCTAATTTCCTGCAGTATGAAAGGGGACAGCTGATCTTCAGTAAGGCCTTTCTCTGGCCGGTGAGAATGTCCTTCAGCATACAACAAGTACAGATGGGTAAATAATAATAATAATCAATAAATTTACATTACACACATATTAAACAGCTAAAGTACAATGAAGAATAAGATTCGATTAAGCTTACTGGTAGCGGCTCTTACTGGTCTTTGTGGTGGAGCGATGGCTCAGACGGTGGATCAGGGAAAGAAATTTCTCTATTATCAGCGGTATAAGAGTGCGAAAGACGTATTCGACAAGATACTGGCTTCCAACCCCAATAATATCGAAGCCATCTACTGGCAGGGACAGACCCTGCTGGGTATGAAGGATTCAACGGCTGCGGGTGATCTTTATTCCAAAGCTTTACAGACCAATGGCACCGCTCCGTTGCTGCTGGCCGGCATGGGAGAAGTAGAGCTGCGCCTGGGCAAGACCACGGATGCCCGTCAGCGTTTCGAGACGGCTATAAGCCTTACCAAAGGGAAAGACATCGATGTGCTGAATGCCGTGGCTGACGCCAACATCGATCCCAAGGCGGGTGATGCCGCCTACGCCATCGAAAAGCTGAACCTGGCTACCCAGGTAAAGAAGTTCAACGACCCCCGCACCTATGTGCTGATGGGAGATGCTTATCGCAAGCTCATCGACGGAGGCAATGCGGTACAAAGCTATAACAAGGCGCTGGGCATCGACCCCAAGTATGCGGAAGCAAAATACAAGATCGGGAAGGTGTACCTGACCCAGAATAACAAGGACTATTTTCTCCCCGCCTTTGAAGAGGCTGTACAGGCCGACCCTGCGTATGCTCCCGCCTATTTCGAGCTGTTCTACTACTGGTATTACCATGATGTGAACAAGGCCGAAGATTACCTGAATAAATACGTGGCGAATGCTGACCCCGGTCCGGAAGTAGAATTCCTGAAAATAGACTACAAATACGCTGCTTCCAAGTTTTCCGAAGCGAGGACAGCCGCGCAGGCGATGATCACCCAGATGGGCGACAAGGCTATCCCCCGTCTGTACAAGCTGGTGGCTTATAGCTGCGATACATTGCAGGATATAGCTTGCGCTACGCAATATATGACGACCTATTTCCAGAAACAGGATACTGCTGCCCTGTTGGGGGCCGACTATGCCGAGATGGCAAATATCCAATCCAAGGCGACGGATTCGGCAACAAGGGTACAGGCTATCGCCAATTACAAGATCGCTATCCAAAGGGATACGCTGCCCGAGAACAAGGCTAAATACCTCGCCAAAGGCATCGACCTTTCCAAGAAGCTGGGGTATAAAGAGGGCGTAGCCGAGCTGGCAGCCATAGAATTTGCCAGCAAAAAGGAGCCCAACCAGACGGATGTGTACAATTTCGGTATCGCCAATTACCAGGCGGGCAATTACAAGACGGCCGACAGCATTTTCTGCGGCATTTATGAGACCAAGTGGCCCAATGAGATCTTTGGATATCTCTGGTGCGCACGTAGTAAGATAGCCCAGGAAGATACGGCCAACCCGACGGGGGTAGCGTTGGAAGCCTACGACAAGCTGGCCGCCATATCCCGTTCGCTGGATTCCACCGCCAAGGCTGCCGGCAGCGCCGACTCTACCAAATACAAAGGTCAGGCGCTGAATGCCTATTTTTACCTGGCAGGTTTCTACAACAATAACAAGAAGGACAAGGAGACAGCCCTGATGTATCTGAACAAGGTGCTGGAAATAGATCCGGACAACGCTACGGCCAAACAATATATTAGTATCATCACCCGTCCGGCCAAGCAGCCGGCCCGACCCGCTAGTGGGGGAGGAACGAAGCCAAAGACGGGTAAGTAGCGGTAAAAAAGCTGTTTACAACGATAAAAGGGACCCAATATTGGGCCCCTTTTTATTTTAATTATTATCAATAAGTTGGAAATTCCACCCGCTGGCTTAAATTTGTCCCCGGAGAATCACAGTAATCCTTTAAAAATGGACATCTTTCTTTTACAAGCCAATACCCTTGCGAGTGAATCAAATGTGAACAATTCCATTAGCTATTTTCCGATAGGTGTCCAATTTATCTTCGCCATCGGCTTCGTATTGCTCGTCCTGGGCGTCACTCACCTGTTAGGTCCCAAACGTAAGACTGCCGAAAAACTTCAAAACTTCGAGAGTGGTATCGAGGGTGTGGGCAATGCCCGTCATCCCATGGCCGTCAAATATTTTTTAGTAGCCATCTTATTTGTATTATTTGATGTTGAGGTGATCTTCTTCTATCCCTACGCGGTAAATTTCCGGCAGCTGGGATGGGCGGGATTTACGGAGGTACTGTTATTCGTCGTACTGTTCCTGGCAGGCTTTTTTTATATACTTAAAAAAGGCGCGCTGACCTGGGAAGACTAATGTCTGGCCTTTAGCCAACGGACCTGTGGTCCGTTTAGTATGCACAATGATGGGGCCCGTGATGCAAAGACCGACCCTATGGATAATAAAATGCTGCTAATCCTGTTAATGGATAACGATTGTTAAAAGACGGGGAGCTTTGAAACCCGTCCTTGGCCGCATTTGTTATATATCTGACCTTCGGACATCGGACCTTGGTTCATGCCGGGGGGAGATTCATTAACTAACATTCAAAAAAATTAAGATATGTCACGTCCGGTAAGGTTCAACGTTCATCCTATAAAAGCTGATATCAAGGATAATATCAGCCTCGTAGATATGCCTGAAGGCTATTCAGGAGAAGGATTTTTTACCACTCAACTCAGCAGCGTAGTCGGATTGGCCCGCAAGAACTCCATGTGGCCGATGCCTTTTGCCACCTCCTGCTGCGGCATCGAATTCATGGCTACCATGGCCTCTCACTATGATCTGGCCCGATTTGGCGCGGAAAGGCTGGGTTTTTCCCCTCGTCAGTGCGATCTTTTGATGGTGATGGGAACGATTGCCAAGAAGATGGGACCCATTGTCAAACAGGTGTATCTGCAGATGGCCGAGCCCCGTTGGGTAATGGCGGTGGGCGCCTGTGCGTCCAGTGGAGGTATTTTCGACACGTATTCCGTATTGCAGGGTATCGACCAGGTGGTGCCGGTGGATGTGTATGTCCCGGGCTGCCCTCCCCGGCCGGAAGCTATTTTGGACGGGTTCATGCGTATACAGGACCTGGTAGGGAAGGAGAGTATCCGCAGGAGGAACAGCGAGCAGTATAAAAATCTTTTACAGAGCTACGGTATTCAATAGATATGTCATTAACCAACGAAACAATCAAGGACAGGCTGAAAGGTAAATTCGGGGACCAGGTGTCGAATTTCGAGGAGCCCTATGGTCTTCTCACTTTCGAAGCGCCCAAAGACCTCAATTTGAAAATAATGCAATTCCTTTTCGACGACGAGGAGTTGCGTTTTCAGTTTTTGACGGACCTCACGGCGGTGCATTATCCGGGTCAGCCGGGGAGGGAACTGGCTATCGTATATCATCTGCACAATCTGAGGGATAATATACGGCTGCGGTTCAAGGTCTTTACCCCTATCGCCCAGCCGGACATATTTACGGCTACGCAGCTGTATTCGTCGGCCAACTGGATGGAGCGGGAGACCTATGACTTTTTTGGGGTCAACTTCGTGGGACATCCCAACCTGAAGCGGATCCTCAATGTGGATGAGATGACGTATTTCCCCATGCGGAAGGAATATCCGCTGGAGGACCAGACACGTATCGACAAGGATGACGCCATGTTCGGAAGAGGACCCGGCGGGATCGTATCGCCTATAGACGAGAAGGTGGGTCCATCGACGGTGGGACAGGCGGGACCTTTGAATACCGCCGATGCAGGCGGCGCTACCAGCCAGGACACGCGGGCAGGTCAGGGGGCGGATGAAGCAAAGCATTAACAAACTTATTCGAGATAATATGAGTGTCGAGCATCACATAAAGCTACCGGAAGGCAGCATCGAGAAAACGACGACAACGCTCAACCTTGGGCCTACACACCCGGCTACGCACGGGGTATTTCAGAATATCCTGGAACTGGATGGGGAGCGTATCGTCTCTGCGGAGCAGACGGTGGGATATATCCACCGGGCTTTTGAAAAGCTGGCTGAACGGAGACCTTTATACCAGATCACCACGCTGACGGACAGGCTTAATTACTGTAGCAGCCCTATCAATAATATGGGATGGCATCTCACCTGTGAGAAGCTATTGGGAGTAAAGACGCCTAAACGCGTGGATTATCTCCGGGTGATCATCATGGAGCTGTCACGCATATCGGACCACCTGATCTGCAATTCGGTGGTAGGTGTGGACTCGGGCGCTTTTACGGGCTTCCTGTACGTGATGCAGTATAGGGAGCTGATCTATGAAATATATGAAGAAGTGTGCGGATCGCGCTTGACGACGAATATGGGTCGTATCGGCGGATTCGAACGGAACTTCAATAATGCGGTGTGGGAGAAGCTGGAGAAATTCATGGAGGAATATCCGGCGGTGCTGAAGGAATTCGAGAACCTCTTTACCCGCAACCGCATCTTTATGGAGCGTACCATCGGGGCGGGTCCTATCAATGCCGAAAGAGCGTTGAACTATGGGTTTACGGGACCGAACCTGCGTGCGGCCGGGGTGGATTATGATGTGCGGGTGCATTCGCCCTATTCCAGCTACGAAGATTTTGAATTCGAGATACCTGTAGGCAGTACGGGTGACTGTTATGACAGATTCCTCGTACGCAATGGGGAGATGTGGCAGTCGCTGCGGATCATCGAACAGGCCTATAGAAAGATACAGGATATGAAGGGTGAGGAGGCGGATGTGTATCATGCGGATGCGCCGTCCTACTACCTGCCTCCCAAAAAAGATGTATATACGAAGATGGAAGCCCTGATCTGGCATTTCAAGATCGTGATGGGTGAGACGGAGATCCCTCCGGGCGAAGTTTATCAGTCCGTGGAAGGGGGTAATGGAGAGGTTGGATATTACCTGATCAGCGATGGCGGGCGTACTCCGTACCGACTGCATTTCCGGAGGCCTTGTTTTATTTATTACCAGGCTTATTCGGAGCTGACGAAGGGGAGCATGTTGAGCGATGCTATTATTACGATGTCCTCTCTGAATCTCATTGCGGGGGAGATGGACGCCTAACCAGAAGACGAAGTTTTTTTATGATAAAATTTTCAGACGAGAAATTAAAGAAGGTGGACGAGATCATCGCCCGATACCCCCAAGGTAAGCAGAAGAGCGCCTTATTGCCGCTGCTGCACCTGGCCCAAGAAGAGTTCGGGGGATGGCTTAGCCCGGAGACGATGGATTATATAGCCAGCCTGTTGAAGCTGGAGCCTATCGAGGTGTACGAAGTGGCCACTTTCTATTCCATGTATAACCTGAAGCCGGTAGGCAGATATATGTTCGAAGTTTGCCAGACGGGGCCCTGCATGTTGCGCGGCAGCGATCAGATCATCGACTATATCAAGCAAAAGCTGAACATCGGCGTAGGGGAAACCACGGCGGACGGGCTGTTCACGCTGAAGACGGTGGAATGCCTGGGGGCATGCGGCTATGCGCCGATGATGCAGCTGGGAAAGCATTTCCGTGAGCATCTGACACCGGAGAAGGTGGATGCAATTATCGAAGAGTGCCGGAGGAATGCGGCGGCCAATAATTAAACAGTATTATGGAACAGGGACAAGGCATGAAGCGGAATTTTAAAATGGCGACCATCCTCTTTGCGTTGGCGGGCCTGCTGATGGGCATTTCGTGGCTTTTTGCCACCGAGCGCCCGATGAAGATGATGTTCAGCGCGCTGTGTATTGCGTTCCTGGTATCCGCCGTACTGCAGATGATACTGTATCGCCGGCAAAAAACGTTGTTTAAAGATAGATCGACACATCCTGAATAAGAGATTGTCGGCTACAAACGGATATAACATGGGTAGAAAATTATTATTAGAAAAGGCGCATGTGGAAGGCATCCGTGGCTACGATGTATACCGTCGTGAAGGCGGTTATCGCAGCGTGGAGAAGGCGTTGAAGACGATGTCTCCCGACCAGGTGACGGAAGAGGTGAAGAAGAGCGGATTGAGGGGTCGTGGCGGCGCAGGTTTCCCTACGGGTATGAAGTGGAGCTTTCTGGCCAAGCCGGAAGGCGTACCCAGATACCTGGTGTGCAATGCGGATGAGTCTGAACCCGGTACGTTCAAGGATAGATACCTGATGGAGTTCTTACCCCATCTGCTTATCGAAGGGCTGATCGTATCGTCCTATGCCCTGGGCAGTAAGAGCACGTATATCTATATCCGGGGCGAATATGCCTGGATACCGGACATATTGGAGCAGGCTATCGCCGAAGCTAAGAACAATGGCTGGCTGGGCAAGAATATCCTGGGCACCGGATTTGACTGTGAGATCTATGTACATCGCGGCGCCGGCGCCTATATCTGCGGCGAAGAGACGGCGTTGATCGAGTCCCTGGAAGGCAAGCGGGGTAATCCCCGTATCAAGCCTCCCTTCCCGGCTATAAAGGGGGTATGGGATTGTCCCACGGTGGTCAACAATGTGGAGACCCTCGCGGCGGTAGTGCCCATCATCAACGAGGGCGGTGAAGCCTATTCGAAGATCGGCGTGGGCAAGTCCACGGGTACAAAGCTATTATCGGCCTGTGGCAATATCAATAAGCCGGGGATCTATGAGATAGACATGACCATCTCCGTGGAAGAGTTTATTTTTTCCGACGAATATTGCGGCGGCATTCCCAATGGGAAGAGGCTGAAGGCTTGTATACCGGGCGGCTCTTCAGTGCCTATCCTTCCGGCCAACCTGTTGTTGAAGACGGCGAAGGGGGAAACGCGTATGATGAACTATGAGAGCCTGGCCGATGGCGGATTCCCCAAGGGGTCGATGATGGGCAGTGGTGGATTTATCGTGCTGGATGAAGATCAGTGCGTGGTCCGTAATACCCTGACCCTGGCGCGGTTCTATCGGCATGAAAGCTGTGGACAGTGTTCGCCCTGCCGGGAAGGTACGGGCTGGATGGAGAAGATCTTAAAGAATATCGAATACGGCAAAGGGAAATCAAGCGATATCGATCTGTTGTGGGATATCCAGCGTAAGATAGAGGGTAATACCATCTGTCCGCTGGGGGATGCGGCTGCGTGGCCTGTAGCGGCTGCGATCCGGCATTTCAGAGATGAGTTCGAGTGGCATGTGAAGAATCCGGTGGAATCTCAACAAAGGAATTTTGGCTTGGCACATTATGCAGATCCATTAGAAGTGGCCACTGCATAGTTATTAAAACAAAAGATTATGGCTGACGAGAAAAAATTATTCAAGGTTACTATCGACAATATCACCATCGAGGTGGAGCCGGGGACGTCTATTCTCCAGGCCGCCCGGAAGATCGGCGGCGATGTAGCGCCACCTGCCATGTGCTATTACACCAAGCTGAAAGGCAGCGGTGGCAAGTGTCGAACCTGTCTGGTGGAAGTGGCGGCGGGTTCTACGGCCGATCCGCGTCCTATGCCGAAGCTGGTGGCCAGCTGCCGTACCAATGTGATGGATGGCATGGTGGTCAAGAATATCACCAGCGAGAAGGTCATCGATGCCCGCAATGGGGTGGTGGAGATATTGTTGATCAATCACCCGCTGGATTGTCCTATCTGCGACCAGGCGGGAGAGTGTCATCTGCAGGACCTCAGCTATGAGCATGGCAAGGAAGGCACGCGTTATGAGTTCGAGCGCCGCACCTTTAAGAAACATGATCTGGGTCCCTACATCCAGCTGCATATGACACGCTGTATCCTCTGCTATCGCTGTGTATTCACGGCGGACCAGGTGACGGAGAAAAGGGTGCATGGCGTATTGGACAGAGGCGATCACTCCGAGATCGCTACCTATATCGAGAAATCACTGGAGAACGACTTCATAGGGAATATCATCGACGTGTGCCCGGTGGGCGCCCTGACGGATAAGACATTCCGCTTCAAGAACCGTGTATGGTTCCTCAAGCCGGTGGATGCGCATCGCAACTGCAACCATCCGAAATGCGGCGGCAAGGTGACGTTGTGGTACAGGGGAGATGAGGTGTTCCGTGTGACGGCCCGTAAGGATGAGTGGGGCGAAGTGGAGGACTGGATCTGTAATGAATGCAGATTCGAGAAGAAGGCCACGGCCGACTGGACGATAGAAGGACCTACGAAAGTGAACAGGCATTCCGTCATATCCCAGGGGCATTATGTGGGGACGGTGCGGCCGCAGGAGGCGTTATATGATGTGATGGGTGGACGTGCGCCGAAGCTGTTGATGGATATACATGATGTCAGCGAGGTCAACAGGCCGGAGATCGACCTGTCCAAGCTGGAGAGGCCGGCGCACTCTACGGATTTCGAGCCGCACGAGCCACGGTAGTTGAATAAAAAGAATTTAATCAATCATAGAGGATGTACCTAACATTACTAAGCGTCGACTGGTTTTTATTGATAGAAAAGGCAATTTTGATCGCCATCATCATCAGCGTATCCTTGCTGGTGGCCATGTACGAGACATGGGGCGAGCGGAAAGTGGCGGCTTTTATGCAAGACCGCCGGGGACCCAACCGCGCGGGGCCCGGAGGATTGTTCCAGCCCCTGGCCGACGGCTTAAAGCTCTTCATGAAGGAAGAGATAATACCTAACAGCTCCAGCAGATTTTTGTTCGTGCTGGGACCGGGATTGGCCATGCTGACGGCAATGATGACGAGCGCGGTGGTGCCATGGAGCAGTCATTTCGACCTGTTCGGCCGTCATATCTCTTTACAGATAGCGGATATCAACATCGGTATACTCTACATCTTTGGCGTCGTGAGCATGGGTGTATATGGGATCATGATCGGGGGCTGGGCCTCCAATAACAAGTTCTCGCTGCTGGCCGCCATCCGTGGCGCCTCGCAGATCATCTCTTACGAGCTGGCGATGGGTATCTCCATCATTGCATTGCTGATGATCACGAATTCGCTGAGCCTGAAAGATATTGTAGAGAAGCAGCAAGGAGGGCACTACTACGTGCTGGTGCAGCCCCTGGGTTTCCTTATATTTTTGATCTGCGCCTTTGCGGAGTGTAACCGTACGCCTTTCGACCTTTCGGAAGCGGAGAACGAGCTGAACTTCGGCTACCACCAGGAGTACTCTTCCATGAAGCTGGGCTTTTATCTTTTTGCCGAATATGTGAACATGTTCATCAGCAGCGCGGTGATGGCTACGTTGTATTGGGGCGGGTATGATATACCTTTTGTCAACGATGCGGCATTTGGTCAGGCGCATGGACAGAACCTGCTGGCGACGCTGCAGATCGTGAGCCTGTTCGGGAAGATCGTGATCTTTATCTTCTTCTTTATGTGGGTACGGTGGACGATCCCCCGATTCCGTTATGATCAGCTGATGCGGCTGGGCTGGAAGATCCTGATCCCATTGGCGATCTTCAATATGTTGGTCACGGGATTTTTGGTATTGTTGAAACAAAATCATTGGCATTTTTAAATACATTTGCGCAATTATGGAACCATTAACAAGCAGAGCCAGGTCGGTGGATCGTAAACCGATGTCGATGTGGGAAAAGATGTACCTGCCTGCCATCGCGAAGGGAATGTCCATCACCTTCAGTCATATGTTCAAGAAGAAGCCGACGGTGAACTATCCGGAGAAGACGCGTCCTTTCAGCCCCGTATTTCGCGGACTACACGTGCTGAACCGCGACGAGCAGGGCCGGGAGCGTTGTACGGCCTGTGGTCTTTGCGCCGTGGCATGTCCGGCGGAGGCCATCACCATGGAAGGCGCTGAACGGCTGCCGGGAGAAGAGAATTTGTATCGCGAAGAGAAGTATGCCGCGAAGTATGAGATCAACATGCTGCGTTGTATCTTCTGCGGACTTTGCGAAGAGGCCTGTCCGAAGGACGCCATCTATTTGTCCGAGACCTTTGCCCCCTCCAACTATACGAGAAAGGGATTTATTTATGGAAAAGAGGAGCTGTTGATCCCTAACCCTGTGACGCAGCCGGAAGAGTTTGCGAAGGCAGCTGGTAACCGAGCGAAGACGTGACGGAGTCGGCGAAAGGCAAATGAAGGTAACGGGAAATAAAAAGAAACATATTTAACTGTACTGCTCAATGGGTATTACGCAAATTCTGTTCTGGGTCCTTAGTATCATGGCGCTGGTGAGCGCTATCCTGGTGGTGATAAGCAAGAATCCTGTGCATAGCGTGCTGTGGCTTATCGTTGTGTTCATAGCCATCTCGGGTCACTATATATTATTGAACGCCCAATTCCTCGCTATCGTGAACGTCATCGTTTATGCGGGGGCTATCATGGTGCTGTTCCTTTTCGTATTCATGCTGATGAACCTTAATGCCGACACAGAGCCGCAAAAGAATAAATGGTTGAAGATCGCGGGTGTCGTGGCGGGTGGTTCGTTGCTGTTGGTTTTCGTGGCTGCGCTGAAACATGCGGATATGAAGAACCAGCTGGCGGAAATGAATAAGGGAGATATTGGCCTGATCCACAACCTGGGTATGGCGCTCTTCCAGGATTATGTAGTGCCTTTCGAGATCAGCAGCGTGCTGTTCCTGAGCGCCATGGTGGGTGTGGTAGTGATTGGAAAAAAAGACTAGACTATGCCGATTAATTATTACATATTTCTCTCGCTGGCCCTCTTTTGTATCGGGGTGGCCGGGGTGTTGACCCGTCGCAATGCGATCATCATTTTTATGTGCGTGGAGCTGATGCTGAATGCCGTCAACCTCCTGTTGGTGGCGTTTTCGAAAATGCATCTACATGCGCTGGGTACGGGTAACCCTCAAGCGGGCATCGACGGACAGCTGTTCGTGTTCTTTATCATGGTAGTTGCCGCGGCGGAGGTGAGTGTGGGGCTGGCCATTATCGTGATGATGTACAGGAACACGCATTCAATAGATGTAAACTTCTTAAATCGACTGAAACACTGATATGATCCAATTAGTTTGGTTGGTCCCGGTGCTGCCGCTGGCAGGATTTCTGATCAACGGTCTTTTTCGAAACAGCTTGTCAAAAGGAATGACAAGCATTGTAGGCTGTGGCGTCCTGCTCGCATCGTTTATATTGAGTCTGCTGATCTTCGGAGAGGTGCGACAGGAGAATTTCCAAGCCGTCACCGTCACGTTATTCGACTTTATCAGTGTCGACAAGCTTCATATCCCGTTTGCGTTCCAGGTGGACCAGCTTTCCATCCTCTTTCTGCTGATCATTACGGGGGTAGGCTTCCTCATCCATCTTTATTCCACGGCTTATATGCATGAGGAGGAGGCTCCTCATTTCGCACGTTATTTCGCTTATCTGAACCTGTTCGTCTTTTCCATGCTGCTGCTGGTGCTGGGCGCCAACTTTGTCATCCTCTTTATCGGATGGGAAGGCGTGGGGCTTTGCTCTTACCTGCTGATCGGCTATTGGTTCAAGAACATCGATTATGGCAATGCGGCGAAAAAAGCCTTTATTATGAACAGGATCGGCGACCTGGGCTTTTTGATCGCCATTTTCTGGATGATCAACCAGTTCGGGAGCGTAAACTTTAGTGAAGTGTTTACGGCTGCTCCCGGCACGTCTACCGCTGTATTGACGGGCATCACCCTGCTGCTGTTCGTAGGCGCTACGGGCAAGTCGGCGCAGATCCCGCTTTATACCTGGCTGCCGGACGCCATGGCGGGTCCTACCCCTGTATCGGCCCTGATCCATGCGGCGACGATGGTGACGGCGGGTATTTATATGATAGCCCGGAGCAATATCCTCTACTCCCTGGCGCCGCTGACACAAAATGTGGTGGCGATCATCGGATTGGCTACGGCGTTGCTGGCGGCCACTATTGCCCTCAAGCAGAACGATATCAAAAAAGTGCTGGCCTATTCCACGGTGAGCCAGCTGGGTTATATGTTCCTGGGTCTGGGTGTCGGCGCTTATACGGGCGCTGTCTTCCATGTGATGACGCATGCCTTCTTCAAGGCGTTGTTGTTCCTAGGGGCAGGTTCTGTTATCCATGCCATGGGTGGCGAGCAGGACATCCGTAAGATGGGTGGACTGAAGAAATATATTCGTACGACGCATTGGACGTTCCTAATAGGCTGTATCGCCATCGCGGGTATCCCTCCTTTCTCGGGGTTCTTCTCCAAGGATGAGATCCTGGCGGGCGCTTTTGCGAAGAGCCCTGTTTATTATGTAGTGGGTGTGTTCACGGCCCTGCTGACGGCCTTTTATATGTTCCGATTGTATGCCACTACTTTTTTGGGGAATTTCCGGGGTACGCATGATCAGGAGCACCATCTGCATGAAAGCCCCTCGGCTATGACCATTCCGCTGATCGTGCTGGCTCTGCTGGCGGCGGTGGCGGGTTTTCTGGGGGTGCCGGAAGCATTTGCGAAGAATTCGCATTGGCTGGGACATTTCCTGGAACCCATCTTTGCACGTGGCGCGGTCGAGCATGCCGCTGAAGGAGGCGTCAGTCAGGAATGGATGCTGATGGGGATCTCCGTGGTCGTTGCGCTGATCGGGGTGATCGCAGCATGGACCAGATTCAGCAAGAAGCCAGACCTGGCGGAGCCCTCCGGCTTTGGAAAAGTGCTGGCGAACAAATGGTATGTGGACGAGCTGTACAATGCCATTATCGTCCGCCCCCTGTATGCCATCAGCAAGTTCCTGAACAATGTCATCGAGAAATGGGTCATCGACTGGCTGGTGAATGGCGTTGGCAGGCTGGTGCAATATGGAAGCCGGCAGCTGCGGCTGTTGCAAAGCGGTCAGGTAGGCGGATATGTGCTGCTGATGGTCATCGGTATCCTGGCTTTGTTCCTGGTAGAGTTATTCGTTAAGAAATAGAAACTGATTGTATATTATGATCCCTGTTTTACTAATAGCGATTCCCTTGATAGGTGGACTGGCGGGCTTCTTTATTAAAAATGATAAAAGCGCCCGGAGCTGGTCGCTGCTGATATCGCTGGCGGCCCTGGTAATATCCTTATGGGGGCTGTCGGTGGGCGCGAAGAGCCCGTTGCTGCATGCCGATGCGGAATGGTTGCCCGGTCTGGGAAGCCGCTTTACGGTCGGACTCGATGGCATGGGGCAGATCCTTTGTCTGCTGACGGCGATAGCTTTCCCGGTGATATTTATTGCCACCTGGAGGGATGAGTATCGCAAGGCCTGGAATTTCTATGCGCTGATGCTCCTTTCCCAGGCGGGATTGATGGGCGTGTTTTTAGCTATGGATGCGCTGCTGTTCTACTTTTTCTGGGAGCTGGCGCTTATACCCGTTTACTTTTTGTGCAGTCAGTGGGGCGGGGAGCGTCGTATACAGGCGACTTTCAAATTCTTTATCTATACGTTCGTGGGCAGTCTGCTGATGCTGGTCGGTATCATCTGGCTGTATTCCCATACACCGGATCATAGCTTTTCCCTGAAGAGCTTTTATGGTCTGCGATCAATTGTTGGTGGTGCGGACCAGGTGTGGATGTTCTGGCTTTTCTTTATCGCCTTTGCCATCAAGATGCCGATATGGCCTCTGCATACCTGGCAGCCGGATACGTATGAGCAGTCGCCTACCGCCACAACGATGGTGTTGAGCGGCATCATGGTGAAGATGGGTCTTTTTGGCATGATCCGCTGGCTGGCGCCCGTACTTCCGCTGGGCACCTGGGCCTGGGGTGATACTGCCTCGGGGCTTTGCATCACGGGTATGATCTATGCTTCGCTGGTGGCTATCAAGCAGGATGATCTGAAGAGACTGGTGGCTTACTCGTCGATTGCGCACATAGGTTTGATGGCGCTGGCGATCTTTGCCACGACTGCCACCGGTATGCAAGGGGTAATGATCCAGATGTTCAACCATGGGATCAATATCATCGGGATGTGGATAGTCGTCGACCTCATCGAGCGTCAGATGGGTACGCGTAAGATCTCCGAGCTGGGTGGACTGGCGCAGAAGGCTCCGGCCCTGGCTATATTATTGGTGATCGTTGCGCTGGCGAATGTGGCGCTGCCGCTGACCAACGCCTTTGTTGGTGAATTCCTTCTTTTCAGCGGGGTGTATAGCAGCAAGGTGACGCAATACAATGTGGTGTTTACGGTGGTGGCTGGGTTGAGCATTATCCTGTCGGCCATCTATACCCTGAATATGATACAAAAGGTGTTCTTTGGCAATACGAATGCATTGACGGAAAAGGCAAAGGATATCAAATTCAATGAGAAAGTGGTGCTGGCGGCGATCGTGGTGCTGATCGTGGTGATAGGGGTGTATCCGAAGCCTGTGCTGAACCTGACGAAAGAGACAGTGGACATGATCCTGACGAAGATGGATTATAAAAAGATTTAAAGGAGACTAAGTACATAAAAAGATATGAACGCAATTATTATATCGGCAGTTTGGGGGATCTTAATGATGTTCAGCGGCATTGTTTCGGACAAGGGGCCTTTTATCCGGAATGTTGCTGTTATCGGGCTCGCCCTGCTGCTGGTGGGCAACTATCTGGATCTGATCGGCTACCATTTCTTTGCCATCGACGCGCATAAGATGTTGTTCTTCGACACCTTTGGTCTTCTGGCCAATACGGTGATCTTTGGGAGCACGTTGATCTATGTGCTGTTGTCGGGGAGGGATATCGAGAAGATCGCCCAGCGGATGCCGGTGGCGGAATGTTTTGCGCTTGTCTTTTTTGTATTGTGCGGGGTGAGCCTCGTGACGACCTTCAATACCTTGTTGATGCTGTTCCTGGGTATCGAGATCATTTCCATACCGCTGTATATCCTTACTGGCAGTGATAAACGCAACCTGAAGAGCAATGAGGCCTCGCTGAAATATTTCCTGATGGGCTGTTTTTCGACGGGAGTGATGCTGCTGGGTATCGCCCTGTTATATGGCGCCAGCCCTACGGGGTCTTTCTCCATCGACGAGCTTGGTATCGGCAGGTCCAACCTGTCCGCCCTGTATATGGCGGGGCTGTTGCTGCTGCTGGTGGCGATGGGCTTTAAAGTGTCTGCCGCTCCCTTCCATTTCTGGACGCCCGACGTATATGACGGGGCGCCGACGGTCTTTACTTCCTTTATGGCGACGATCGTAAAGGCGGGGATCTTTATCGGCTTTATACGATTGTTCGATGAGACGTTTAGCGACAGTCAGACCAAATGGCAATTGTTCGTAGCGATCATTACGGCCGTGACCTTGTTCATAGGCAATATTACCGCCGTCTTCCAGCAAAGCGTCAAAAGAATGCTGGCGTATAGCTCCATCGCACAGGCCGGGTTCATGCTGCTGGCGTTGTTATCCATCAATGGACTGGCCCGGGAAGGTATCCTGTTGTATGCGGCGGCGTATAGTCTGGCGACGATTGGCATTTTTGCCATCCTGATCAAGATGAAGGATTATACGTTCGAGGGATTCAACGGGCTGGCGAAGCATCATCCTTTGTTAGCGGCCACCTGTACGATATTTTTGCTGTCCCTGGCCGGGATCCCTTTGACGGCGGGGTTCTTTGCCAAATATTATATGCTGGCGTCCGTCATCGAGACGGGGCATTATCTCTGGCTGGTGATCTTTGCGGTGCTGTGTGCGGCGGTGAGCGTATATTATTATTTCAGGGTGATACAGGCCATGTATTTCAAGGATGGGGATGCGCAGGTTATAGAGACGCGATCGGGTTTTAAAGGGCTGCTGGTGGTAGTGGCGGCGCTGATCATTCTGCTGGGGGTGTTTCCCAACCTTTTGCTGGATAAGCTGAATACGTTGATATATACGTGGTAGGGCGTGGTGCGCTGCGGGATCAAGCCCGATTGACGGACCTTTTGGGGCGCTGGGTAGCAATTGTTATAATAGGCTCACCCAACTCTGCTTCCAGCTTGGCTAAAGTCTTAAGCGTAAGATTATGATTCCCTTTTAGCCATTTATTGATCTCCGAAGGCTTTTTATTCATTTTTTCGGCCAGGTCTTTTTGGGTATAACCCTTTGCCTGTAGGATCTGGTTGATCCGCAGTACAATGTCTGTATATTGACGGACAAAGATCCGAACTTCTACGGGAGTCTCTTCCTGGATCTGTTGTGCTATTTTGCTTCGCATAGTAAAATATTTATAGAACTATTTCATCACTACCGCCGGCAGAGAAAATTTTCCTCTTTTTATGATCGATGATAATTTCTTTGTCTCTCAATGCTTCTTCGATCCTTCTGGCAAACTGGCAAGCCTCGATCCATTTCAAATTCAAATCCCTGCTTCCCTGATTGGTCTGGGAGGATTTAACCCCTCCATTAAACAGAATTACAAGATCAGGACGATGATCTACTCTTAAGGCATAAAGCCGCAAAGGAAAATCCGGGTATAGGAACACGATCCCGCCCACATTCACATTCCCTTTATTGGGCAATCCCACGACCTCATTTTCAAACCTGTTGAACAGGAGATCAATAGCCCCATGATCGTCACCGATGCTGTCCAGAACAAAGCTTAACAGCTGCTGTACAGATGTTTTAAACTCGGCTATGGAGTCATATTTATTAAAGAACTTGTCCGTCTCGTTCTGAAAGGAATCCTCCCAGCGAACGGTATAAAAGGTACACTTTTTAGCCTCGTCATCCCATATTTCCAGTGTAAAGTTATTCACTTATAAGTTAATTTACAAGAGGCGAAGCTAGTTAATGCCGGGACCTGGTAAAATTTTCTTTTCTTTTTTAAACAATTCGCATCAAAACCGGACACCGGACATATCAAGACCGGACACTCTCTGGACAGCCCATGAAATTAAATGGTTGATTATCAGTAAGTAAAGAAAATTGGCATTGCGCTGGAATAGTATCTGGCATACCGGGGACGCCCGGGAGCAAACAAAAACCAACAACAAAAACAGTTAAAAAATAATTTTATGACACACACAACCAACCTCCGCACTTTGATCCTGAATGTAGCCAAGAAGGCTGCCGTAACCATGGTCCTGTTAATGACCCTTGGCTCCAGTTTCGCTTTCACCGGTACAGATAATGGCAACAACGATGTCAATATCAACAGCGAGATCAGGACTTCTTTCAAAAAGGATTTCCGGAATGCCCAGCTCCTGTCTACAGAAGGACACAAGACCTTTACGAAGCTGACCTTTAAAATGGACGGTCTGATCCTGTCGGCCTTTTATTCCGAAGGCGGGGAACTGCTGGCTACCACCCGTAATATCGTATCCACCCAGCTGCCCATCAACCTGATGATGAGCCTGAAAAATGACTATAAGAGCTACTGGATCACGGAGTTGTTCGAATTCACAGGCGACAATGACAGCTGCTACTATGTTTCCCTGGAAAGCGCGGACGGCAAGGTGACCCTGCGCAGCAATGGAGACCAGTGGGAAGTATATACTTCTGTGAAGAAATAGGACGCTTTGTTAACTTATGATTAGGCCCCGCCAATTGGTGGGGTCTTTACATTATGGAAATGCCTGAATTTAGTATCTTACGCCAGTATGCACCTTCTGGACACGTTGGGTTTGGCTTTTCGCACGGTGAAAAGCAATAAGCTGCGCACGGGGATCACTGTGGCTATCATCGCCTTTGGGATCATGGCTCTTGTGGGCATCAATACGGCCATCGACGCCATGAAGCAGAAATTCATGGAAAGCTTTTCGGCCATGGGGGCCAACGGTTTTACCATCCATTACCGGGAATGGCAGATGGGTTTCCGGCGCAATGATGTGGAAAAAAGGAAGAAAGGGGAGAAGCTCCTGAAGAAATCCAATACGGGCAAGCCGATCACAAGATACCAGGCGGAGACCTTTAAAGAACGTTTTTCCTATCCTGCCAAGGTGGCTATCACTTTGTTTGGGGTGGGGGACGGGGTCGTTTCCGTGGGGAGCAAAAAAACCAATCCCAATGTAAGGGTCTATGGGGGGGATGATAACTGGGCCGAGCTCAACGGCTATAATATCGGCGCGGGCAGGAACCTGAATGACCTGGATGTGCAATCTGGGCGTAATGTTTGCATTTTGGGTAATGATGTGGCGCAGAAGTTCTTTGGAAAGGACCTTTCCCGGAGCCTGGAGCAGGTCATCCGGGTGAACGGGCTGCCTTTTAGGGTCATTGGGGTTTTGGAGCCCAAAGGGTCTACCCTGGGCATGAGCTGGGACAACATGATCCTCACCTCCTATAATAATGTACGAAGGTTCTTCAACTCCAACCCGAATGCATCTTTCAGCATACTGGTGAAGGTCGGCGACGTACGGATCATCGACGGGGCCATCGATCAGGCGGAGGGTATCATGCGTCCAATCCGGCAATTGGATGTGACGGAGGACAACAATTTCTACATCGACAAGAGCGACAGCGGGGTGGCCATGCTGTTGCGCAATCTGAGCTTTATTACGATCAGCGCCCTTCTCATCGGTGTGATCACGCTGGTGGGAGCCGCTGTGGGGCTGATGAATATCATGCTGGTATCCGTGACGGAGCGTACCAAAGAGATAGGCCTGATAAAGGCCATTGGGGGCAGGCAACGCAATGTGCGTCAGCAGTTCCTTTTCGAGTCGGTGCTGATCAGCCTGATCGGCGCGGGTTTCGGGGTAGTGCTGGGAGTGATTGTCGGTAACTCTTTTTCGCTTATTTTACATACCGGATTCGTAGTCCCCTGGCTATGGTTGGCGGGGGGCATTATCCTATGTTTTATCGTGGGACTGCTTGCCGGCCTTTATCCATCCTTAAAAGCATCCCGGCTCAACCCTATCGAAGCGTTGAGATACGAGTAGCGGGAACACTGCTAGATTGATCCTAACCTTACCAATTGAAATGACTGACTACCATCCTGGCCTATGCTAAATGAGCCTCGGGTTCGTCGGCTTGTGATAGGACGGGAACCCTTTGGGGGCGGGCTATTGGGGCATCGTATAACTTACTGAATATTTAGAATTTGTCAGTTGTTAAAAAATGTTATCTTGTGAGGCCTATAAAAAATTTTAGTGATCCAATTCGTCTATTGAAAAGCTTTTTTCCTTAGAATTGTACAATCATTTTCTATTACATACTTCAATTTTTTTAAAAAACACTA
>DASZXP010000081.1:0-17624 GCA_035545935.1 Puia sp.
TATTCCAAGTAATTTGTGATTTGCATTTAACTCGTTAAATCGAAATTTTAAATATGGCCATTTTAAATTTCCAGAAACCAGACAAAATCATTCTTCAAAAAGCGACTGATTTTGAAGCTCAATTCGAATTCCGTCCTTTGGAGCCGGGCTATGGCGTCACCATTGGTAACGCCCTTCGCAGGGTATTGCTGAGCTCGCTCGAAGGTTACGCGATCGTTGGGGTCAAGATCGAAGGAGCCGACCACGAGTTTGCCACGCTGAAAGGTGTGACGGAAGACGTGGTGGAGATCATCCTTAACCTGAAGCAAGTTCGGTTCAAAAAGAAAGTTGAACATGAAGTAACACAGGAAAAGATCACGCTGAGCTTGAAGAACAGAACGGAATTCACCGCCGGAACCCTGGGAGAAGCAACCCCCAGCTTCGAGGTAATGAACCCCGGTCTGCTGATCTGTACCCTGGATTCTTCTGCCAAGCTGGACATCGAGATCACCATCGGCAAAGGCCGTGGCTATGTCCCCGCAGAAGACAACAAGCCCAAGGATGCACCCTTTGGCTATATCCCCACGGATGCGATCTTTACGCCTATCAAGAACGTGAAGTACTCCATCGAGAACACCCGCGTTGAACAACGCACCGACTTCGAAAAGCTGATCATGGAAGTATCCACCGATGGCACCATCCATCCGGAAGAAGCCGTTAAACAGGCTTCCAGGATCCTGATCCAGCACCTGATGATCATCACCGACGAGAATATCACTTTCGACAATAAGGAAGAGAAGAAGGAAGACCTGGTGGATGAGCAAACGCTGCAGCTGCGTAAGATCCTGAAGACGCCCCTGGAAGACCTCGATCTTTCCGTACGCGCCTTCAACTGTCTGAAAGCAGCGAAGATCAACAGCCTTAGCGAGCTGGTGACCTACGAACAGGAAGACCTGATGAAGTTCCGCAATTTCGGTCAGAAATCCCTCGCTGAGATCGAGCAGGTACTGGGCGAAAGAGGCTTGCACTTCGGTATGGACCTCGGCAAGCTGAAAGTAGACGACGAATAGATTACCGGTCGGTCATGCGTTAGCATGACCGACTTCTTTTTTTAATACAGCCTTACAATTCCTGACACGGTGTAAGGTTTAAAATCAAATGTCATGCGTCACGGAGACAAGATCAACAATCTGGGCAGGACCACCGCGCACCGCAAAGCGCTGTTGAGCAACCTGGCCACCCAACTGATCACTCATAAGAGGATCGTTACTACCCTGGCTAAGGCCAAGACCCTGCGGACTTATATCGAGCCGCTGATCACCAAGGCAAAGGACAATACTACGCATCAGCGCAGGGTTGTATTCAGCTATCTGCAGGATAAGGAAGCTATTTCCGAGCTGTTTGGACCCATCGCTGAAAAGGTAGCCGGACGTCCCGGTGGTTATACCCGTATCATCAAGCTGGGAACGCGTATTGGTGACAATGCCGAGACCGCTCTGATCGAGCTGGTAGACTTCAACGAGGTCTATGGTAAAGGCAAGGGCGAGGCTAAGGAAGCCACCGGCAAGAGGACCCGTAGGGCAGGTGGAAGCAAGAAGAAAGCAACCGCCAAGGCAGAAGCCGGCGAGACTACTGAAGCAGCCGCTGAAGAGGCTCCCGCAGCAGAAGCTCCCAAAAAGGAAAAGAAAGAAAAGAAAGGTGAATAGAACCGAAGGTTCGTAAAATGTTAAATTCTTTTATACCAAAAGAGCGTCCACGGACGCTCTTTTTTTTGTAATTTCGCGAAATTTTCTACAACATGTCCAACGCCATCCTGTTACTCCAAGACGGTTCTGTTCATTACGGCAAAGCATTCGGTAAGAGAGGCACCACCTCCGGCGAGATATGCTTCAACACGGGAATGACGGGCTATCAGGAAGTGTTCACAGACCCCAGCTACTATGGGCAGGTGCTGATCATGAACAGCGTCCATATCGGGAATTACGGGGTAAAGGAGAGCGATATCGAGTCCGACGGCGTCAAGATCCGGGGGCTCATCGGCAGGAACCTGGAAGAGCAGTTCTCCCGCTTGCAGGCCAAGGGGTCGTTGGACGAATACCTCAAGACCAACAATATCGTCTGTATCGAAGGGGTAGACACCCGCGCCCTGGTGGCCCATGTACGGGTCAAGGGCGCCATGAACTGTGTCATCTCTTCTGAGATCACCGATATCGACCAGCTGAAGGCCATTCTGGCCGAAACCCCTTCCATGGATGGGCTGGAGCTGGCCTCCGCCGTCAGCACTGAAAAGGAATACGAGCTGGGTGACCCCGGCGCCGATATTCGGATCGCCGTAATGGATTATGGGGTAAAACAGCATATCCTGCAATGCATGGTGGAAAGAGGCGCCTTTGTAAAAGTATTTCCGGCCAAGACCCCGCTGGAGAAGGTACGCGCCTTTCATCCGCATGGGTATTTTCTTTCCAACGGTCCCGGCGACCCGGCTCCCATGGAGTATGCCATACCTACCGTAAAAGAAATATTAAAGGAAAAGAAGCCTTTGTTTGGCATTTGCCTGGGCCATCAGCTGCTGGCGCTGGCCAACGATATACCGACCTTTAAAATGCACCACGGCCACAGGGGGCTCAACCACCCTGTAAAGAACCTGGTGACGGGCAGATGTGAGATCACTACGCAGAACCATGGTTTTGGCGTGGACCCCGCGGCGGTGAAAAAAGCGTCCAATATCGAGATTACGCATGTCAACCTGAACGATGATTCCATCGAAGGCATCCGGTTGAAGGACAGACCCGCCTTTTCCGTACAATATCATCCGGAAGCTACTCCCGGCCCTCATGACAGCCGTTATCTCTTCGACGACTTTATCGAGCTGATCAAAAAGAGCCAATCATGAAAATAGCCATTATCAACGGGCCTAATCTCAACCTGCTGGGTACCCGGGAGCCGGACGTATATGGCAGTAAGACCTTCGAGCAGTATTTTAAGGAATTACAGCAGCTGTTCCCGGCTGTCACCTTCGAGTATTTCCAGAGCAATATAGAGGGTGAGCTGATCGATCAGCTGCAGAAGGCAGGCTTCTCCTATGATGGGATCATCATCAATCCCGGCGGCTATACGCATACATCCGTGGCGATAGGAGACGCCATTGCCGCCATCACGACCCCCGTGATAGAAGTTCATATCAGCAATGTACATGCAAGAGAGGATTTCCGCAAGCTGTCGCATGTCTCTGCCAAGGCAAAGGGAACGATCATGGGATTGGGTCTGAAGGGGTATGAGCTGGCGGTTAGATACTTTCTTTGATTGCCGGGCATTGCGCCTGTGGCGCTATCAGAGCCAGACGCGCATCATGAGGGCAAAGCCCGTATCCTGCCTGGGATTTTCCACCTTGCGAATGATATGAAGCCCGTTGACGCTCCAGACCCTGAATACTTCTCCTTTTTTATGGGCGTTGACCTCGTGCTCTATCTGCGGCACCATGGCCCCCCGCGCTATCCAACCCAGGTCGCCTCCTCCTTCTCCTCCCATGGAATAGGTCTTGGCCAGCTGATCGAAGCTGGCGGCGCTGTCCTTTAATTTACGCAGGATGAGATTGCCCAGGGAGTCCGCGATGCGATAGCGGAAGATGGAGGTATCGATAAAGATCTGACTGATGTGATAGAATTGATTGGGCGCCTTTGTGAGCAGCTGTACGAGGAAGCGGCTGCCCTTCTCTCCATAAGGGCCATATACTTTCTGGGTCTTACCTGTATAAGCCAGGCTGTCGGCCAGGCTGCTGAAATTGCGTGTCCTTGTTACGATGATCGTGTCGATCTTGAATCGTTTCTGGAGTATTTGCTTGGCGTAAAGCACCGGGTTGGGGCTTTGTTCCAGGGCCGTCTTCAGCTGGGGTATGGTGAATTTTTTGGCCTCTGCCTGCATCTTGGCGATGATCTCTGCTTCCTGTGCCGGTGTAAGCTTCTGACCCTGAGGCTGTGCCGGTGGCCGGGATGCCGGATTTTGGGCGCTGGTCAGATAGGGGGCAAGGATCTGTATGCTGCTGAATAGCAGGCAGGTCAGAATGTCCGAAAAACGGGTCTTCCGGGAAAAGTAGCCCGTTTTTCGGAAAGATCTAATGATGGTCCTTCGGACAACGGGCCTGTGGCCCGTTTTGAGGGAGTATTTCATCCCGGAAAGTTAAGGGTTGGATCATAAATTGGAACGATTTTCGTTCTTTTTTAAGGTAATGGGGCGGTGTATGTCCCGTAAAAATTAATGATCATGCGGTGGATATTCTTTCTTTTCTCATTGATTATCTTGCAGATACATCCAGTGAAGAGCTTTGCTCAATGGAAAGACTATAAGGTCAGCCCCAATGGGGATACTCTGAACTGCATCGACAAACAGGATAAGAAGCAGGGTAAATGGGTGAACCACTATGACGAAGTAAGAGGGGAGCCGGGATATGAGGAGGAAGGGATATACAGGAACGACCGCAAAGAAGGGACCTGGCGGCTTTATAACCTGCGGGGGGACCTGATAGGGGCCGAGTTCTATAAATGGGGTTTCAAGGATGGGGTTTGCCAGTATTTTGGAATGAATGGGACATTGTTGCGGGAGGAGAGCTGGAAAGCGTTGAATCCCGATAAAGAGTATGATACGATCCAGGTGGAAGATATCGATCACCTGGACAGCTACAGGACTGTCATCATAAAGAATGAAGGAGCCGCCATCAAGAACGGCGTTTGGAAATTCTATGATCCCACCACGGGTATGATCGCACGTACCGAAACCTATACATTAGGCAAGAAAGAGACGCCGAAGAATTCCGGTTCGACTACTGCCGCCAATGCGCCAAAGGCCAATACCAAGCCAAAAGAGGTGTTGGAGTTCGAGAAGAAGGTAGGGAAGAAGAAGGTGAAGGTGCAGAATGGGAGCACGTTCTAAAAATTGTTAAGGTTAATTTCCGCCCATATCTTACTAAAAAATGTACACATGACATTTATTTTTTTGGGGTATCTTTAGTACATGGTAAAAAGTATATTCCAGCCATTCCCCCTATTGCTCTTATCTCTCACAACCCTCACGGCACGGGCGCAAGATTATCCCGTCCAACCCGTACCATTTACGCAGGTACATCTCACCGATAATTTCTGGGAACCCAAGCTCCAGGTGAACGCCCGGGTGACGATACCTTATGTGCTGGACAAATGCCGTGAGACAGGCAGGATCGATAATTTTCTCATGGCCGCCGGGAAGAAAAAGACCACTAAGCTCACCGAATTCCCTTTTGACGATACGGACCTGTACAAGGTCATCGAAGGGGCCTCCTACAGTCTCCAGGTCAATCCGGATGCGAAGCTTTCGGCCCAGCTGGATACATTGATCGCTATTATCGGAGCCGCACAGGAGCCGGATGGCTACCTGTATACTTTCCGCACGGCCCATCCGGAGCATCCACATGAGTGGATCGGGACCAAACGCTGGGAAAAGGAAGAAGAGCTCAGTCATGAATTGTATAATGCAGGCCATTTATACGAATCCGCCGTTGCCCACTACCAGGCCACGGGTAAAAGAACATTGCTGAACATTGCCCTTAAGAATGCCGATCTGCTGGTAAAGGACTTTGGATACGGCAAGGTAGAGGAATACCCTGGGCATCAGATAGTGGAAATAGGCCTGGTAAAGTTATACCGTGTGACGGGCGAAAAGAAATATTTAGACCTGGCTAAGTTCTTTCTGGATGTGCGCGGTCCCGGTGGCAACTCCTACAACCAGGCCGACAAGAAAGTAGCCGATCAGCACCAGGCCGAAGGACATGCCGTAAGGGCCGCCTATATGTATACAGGCATGGCGGATGTGGCTGCCCTGACAGGAGATAAAAAATATCTGAACGCCATCGACGATATCTGGCATGATGTAGTGGCTACCAAGCTGTATATCACGGGCGGCATCGGCGCCACGGGGAACGGAGAGGCTTTTGGGGATGCCTATGACCTGCCCAATATGTCGGCCTATGCGGAGACCTGCGCCGCCATCGCCAATGTTTACTGGAACCTCCGCATGTATCTGCTCCACGCGGATGCGGAATATATGGATGTGCTGGAGCGTACATTATACAACGGGCTCCTGTCCGGCGTATCGCTGACGGGCAATCGCTTCTTTTATCCCAACCCGCTGGCCTCCCTGGGACAGCATCAACGGAGCGCCTGGTTCAGCTGTGCCTGCTGTATCTCGAATGTCGCCCGCTTCCTCCCCTCCGTACCAGGTTATGTCTATGCACAGGATGGGAATAATCTTTTTGTGAACCTGTTCATGAGCAATAAGGCTGATATCAGCCTCCCGGCCACTAAGCTCACATTGACGCAAACCACGAACTATCCCTGGGAAGGGAGAGTGGAGATAGGTGTCGATCCCGCCTATAGCGGACGGTTTACCTTGCATGTGCGTATCCCCGGCTGGGCGAAAGATCAGCCGATGCCGGGTGACCTGTACCGTTATGCCTCCATAAAGGATAAAGCCATCCCGATCACCATCAATGGAGAAAAGACGGAGTATAAGATGGACAAAGGATATGCGATCCTGGACAGGACCTGGAAGAAGGGGGACAAAGTGGTGATGGAATTCCCCATGGAGGTCCGGAAGGTACTGGCCAATGACAGCGTAAAGGCCGACAAGGACAGGTTTGCCCTGCAACGTGGTCCCATCGTGTATTGCCTGGAAGGGAAGGATCAGCAGGATAGCACGGTCCAGAGCATAGTGGTAGACCAGGCGGCGGCCGTTGCCAGCGACTATGCCGCGAACAAGCTGGGGGGCATCGTTCAATTGACGGCGGAAGGCAATATGTCGGCGAGACAACCCAACAGCGATGCTATTATCACCCGGGAAGAAAAAATAACGGCTATTCCTTATTACTCCTGGAACAACAGGGGCGCGGGAGAAATGGAGGTTTGGATACCCTATAAAGCTTCTGCCGCCTTGCCCAAGCCCGCTCCAACGATTGCCAGCAAGAGCACTGTCTCTTCCTCTGTGCGCGGCAAGCTGATGCTAAAAGCGCTGAACGATCAATACGACCCCATCGATTCGAAGGATAACAGCGCCAGCTATCTGCACTGGTGGCCAAAAAAGAACACTACCGAATGGGTGCAGTATGATTTCGACAGTACCTACACTATCTCGTCATCCAAAGTGTATTGGTTTGATGACGGTCCCTGGGGCGGCTGCCGCATACCCGCATCCTGGAAGCTCTTATATAAAAAAGACGGTCAGTGGGTACCTGTAAAGAATACTACTCCCTATGAGATCGCCAGGGACAGGTATAACAGCGTGCAGTTCGATCCGGTGACGACCACGGGTCTTCGCATGGAAGTACAGCTGCCGGTGGATTATGCTACGGGAATCCATGAATGGATCGTCAAATGAGGTGGCTGCGGGAGAATAGAAAGCCAGCCTGTGTTTACAGTAAGATAATTATAAAGGGAGGCTTATCCGTTGCAAAATTGTATCTTGCCAATAGAATCTGAGCTAATTTGTCGGGAAAGAGAACATTGAATGAAAGGGAGTTCCTGGCTGGTCTCGCCAACGGGGATCAGAAAGCCTTGCAATGGCTGATTGGCGCCTATTTCCCTATTTTATGTAAATTTGCAGAACAGTTCCTTTCGGATTCTTCCCTGGCCAAGGATGTAGTTCAGGAGACATTCATCAAGCTCTGGCAGACAAGGCCACCTTTTCACTCTATTAATTCTTTCAAAGGCTACTTATACATCGCCATCAGGAACGGTTGTTTAAATCTCAACCGGGGACGGGCGCGCCGTGAAAATCATCATCAGACGATGTGTGCGGGTGAGCCGGAGGCTGTAGATCCGTTGGAGACGGGGATAGTGCAATTTGAAGCGATTTCACTTATTTATGATATTGTACGCTCGTTGTCCAGCGATAAGCAGGAAATCTTTTTCATGAGCTATAAGGAAGGGTTATCCGTGAAGGAGATTTCTGCCAGGCTAAATATGAAATTAAAGACGGTGAAGAACCACAAATACAGGACCCTGCTGGAGCTGCGACGCCAACTGGGGAGCGAGCATGGCCCATTGCTGGTCGTCTTGGCATTGTTTTTCAATGGTATGTCATAGACTTTCTCTCAATTTTCCTTTTATTTTAAAAAAAGACAGAACAAGTGAAGCCGGTGAGGCTTCGGGCGGTGTTATATATACAAATGGAGACTTTCGAATATTCCGAAGAAAATGATCGTGCGACAGCTGCTGTCCGGATAGCCGGCCTGATCAACAGGTTGCGGGATGGGGGGCGTCTATCGGAAGAAGAGGACCGGCAATTAGATGGCTGGCTCGCAGTGGGGGATAACAGGAGGCTTTTCGAGCGATTGATGGACCGTGAGCAGGTTATAAGCGATGTAAGGGCGATCGACGACTACGATAAGGAAGCTGTGACCGAGGCAATATTCGGCCGGCTGGGATTACAATACCCTATAGAAGTGAAGCGAGGGCCTTGGTTGAAAACCTGGGCATCAGCGGCGGCAGTGCTTGTGCTGGTAGCAGGGGCCATATGGATATTGATGGTGAGCCGGAAGGGAGCGAAGATGGAAGTGGCTTCGTCCGTCCTTAAAAAGGATATTCTTCCCGGAAGCGATAAGGCCACGCTTACATTAGGGAATGGTTCTTCCGTGGCGCTGTCTGGCAGGCGGCATATTGAATTGGGCATACAGGGTGATTCCAGGCTGACGGATCAAGGGGGGCATCTAACCTATGAGTTTTCAGGGCCTACGTCGGCAACGGAGTACAATACCGTGGCTACGGCGAAGGGCGGACAATATGCAGTGACATTACCTGATGGAAGCAGGGTCTGGCTGAATGCGGCATCGTCGCTGAAATTTCCCACGACATTTAGTAGAAAGGAGCGGATGGTACAACTGACCGGGGAAGCTTTTTTTGATCTGGTGGCCAGTAAGGATCATCCTTTCAGGATAGAAATAGCAGGCAAGGGGGAGATCGAGGTATTAGGGACGAGATTCAATGTGAATGCGTATGATGATGAGCCTTCTGTCAAGACGACCCTGGTCGAGGGGGCGTTGAGAGTGAATGCGTTAGCAGGGGGTGGGTTTTCCCGGAGTGTCGTATTGAGCGCCGGGCAGCAAGCGCTGCTTGACCGGGGGCATATCACGGTGGCGAATGATTTTAATGCGGCGCAGGCTGGGGCATGGAAGGAAGGATATTTTTCTTTCAGTGGCATGACGCTGGAAGAGATCATGCGCCAGGTGGGTCGTTGGTATGATGCGGAGATCGTCTATGAAGGTGATGTGAAGAATGAGCGGTTTGCGGGGTCGGCCCTTCGATCGGCGAATGCTTCCAGGTTGTTGGAGGTGCTGGCTTTGACGAAAACAGTGCAATTTACTATCGAAGACAAAAAGATAATTGTTAAACCCTATCATCCTTGAAAAGGGAGCCAAAATAAAACCGGAAGTGCTACCAACACCTCCGGTGGATGTTCGGGCTAACCCAATAGTAACAAATCTCGTGTAAGACTGCTTCCGCCGAAGGCGGACAAGTATTGTTTAACCCAAACTCGACAAAGGTATGGATTTTAAGGCTCTTTTTGCCCTTCCTTCAAGGGGAAGGTTCACCAAAACGCTGCGTATTATGCGTTTGACTGCATTTTTCATCATGGCCGCCTGTCTTCAGGTTTGTGCTGCGGGTTATGCCCAGAAGATCACCATCCGGGAGAAGGATGTTCCGATGGAAAAGATACTTCAGGAGATAAAGGCCCAGACTGGCTATGATTTTATTTACAATCTCAAAACCCTGGAGCAGGTTGGGAATATAAGCATCCGGGTGAAGCGGGCGTCACTGGCGAAGACGCTGGATGCATGTTTCAGGAATACGCCATTATCCTATACTATTACGGAGCAGATCATTGTCATCAACCGAACGGACGCTGCCTCAGGCGTGCAGGGGTCGGATACGTCGCATCGTCCGGCTCCATCATTGACAGTACATGGGAGGGTGACTGATGACAGCGGGCAGCCATTGGCTGGGGTGACAATAGAGGAAAATGGCGTCAGGGGCAATGTTACGCTTTCGGACTCGGCCGGTAATTTTTTCATCACGGTGAAGGATGCGGCCTCAAAGCTATCCTTGTCGCATGTGGCATATCAGACGAAGGTTGTCCCGGCGACATCCAGACTGCATATTGTGCTTGTCAGCCAACGATCGGACTTGTCGGATGTGGTGGTGATCGGGTATCAGTCGCAGGCGAGGCGTAATGTAACGGCGGCGGTGTCTTCCATTAAAGGGAAGGAGATTCAGGATATACCGGAGGCAAGTTTCGACCAGATGCTTCAAGGCCGCCTGCCTGGTGTGTACGTGCAGTCTTCGACGGGAGAGCCCGGCGCCAAGCCGAATATCACGATCAGGGGGACTACGAATATCGACTATGGCAATGCCAATGGGGGGAATACAGGCCCTTTGTATGTCATCGATGGGGTGATCTTCGATGTGAATAATATGAGCGGGACATATACGTATTCCAACCCATTGACGCTTATAGATCCGGCGGACATCGAATCTATCGACGTGCTGAAGGATGCTTCGGCCTCGGCTATTTATGGCGCGAGGGGTGGAAATGGGGTGATCATCATCACTACGAAGGCGGCAAGGAGGTCCCAAAAGCCGCAGGTGACGGCTTCGGTTTATTATGGCGTCGTAACGAGACCAACGTTCAAGAAAGTAGCTACGGGTAACGCCGAGCGGTTGCTGAAGCTGGAGCTGCTGAACAATGCAGTGCCTTATACGGACCTGCTGAATGGAAGCATACCGCAGGCGTTGACCGACTCATTAAATCCGGCTTTCAATAGTGACGTGGACTGGCAAGGGATGCTGATCAGGAGCAGCTCCGCAGTCAACAATGAGGATGTGAGCATGTCGGGGTATTTCAATGGCAACAACAGCTATAAGCTGTCGCTCAATCATTACAGCGAGCAGGGCAAGCTGAAAGGTTTTTCGGCCGAACGTCTGGCACCGCATCTGAGCGTGAGCATCGGGGCGATGAAACACTTGAATATCACCGGCAATATCATGTTGAGCGCAGAGAAAAGACATCATGGCGCAGGATCTGCCAACACATTCTTTTACAATTCATCGCAGTTCCCTACTTCTTTGAGCCAGCTGAACCAGACCCAGCTGGATGTATTTTCCGGGCAGTATAATTCATACGATGATAATTCGGTATTCACTATCAACGGTTCTTTGAAAGTCACCGACACGATTGCGCAGGGATTGCTTGTCACGAGCAGCTTCAGCGCGAATGCTTATGGAGACCGGTGGGATTATTTTTCGCCGGCGCTGGTCAATGGCGTACAGAACATAGCTTATCATAATCAGGCGAATAACCCCGGGTGGATGTGGGATAACTATATCCAGTACACCAAGAAGATAAAAAAGCATCAATTTACCGTTGTAGGTGGGGAGGCGACGTCTATGGCGCGACAATACTACGCTTATGCATATGCGGCAGGAATAAGCGTCTCCGGCATCTCCACGCTACAAACAGTTCCTTCAGGATCCAATCTTTATGCAACGACATCCAGGCAAACCAAGACGACAGAGTCCTTTTACGGTAGGGTATCTTATGATTTTGACAATAAATATCTGCTCATGGCGTCCCTGAGGCGGGATGCCAGCTCTATATACAGCAGTAATTACAGGTGGGGTACTTTTCCTTCCGTATCGGCAGGATGGGTCGTCTCGGACGAGAACTTCTTCAAGCCTTTGAAGAATGTCGTTAATTTCTGGAAGGTGAGGGCCAGTTGGGGCATTACCGGGATGGATCCCGGCAGCTGGTATGCGAAATACCAGGCGTTGTCTGCGGATGCCAGTTTCCTGGGCGCGACTACCGGCACGCTTGGCGGGACTGCGGCAGCGCCATCTTTGACTGGTACGCCATCGACGTACAACGGGACTACGGTGATATCCCCTTTCCCCTATAATAACAATTACCTGACGTCGGGGACGAAGTCGAGCAAGGATGTACACTGGGAGAAATATCCGCAGATAAATATAGGTACGGATATCGACCTGTTCAACGACAGGGTGGTCCTGGCTGTGGATGCATACAGGAAGGATGCTATCGGCAAGTTCCTGTACCAGATACCCGCGCAACAGACGACGGGATATCTTTATTATTCAGGCAACTATGTAAATATCCGGAATGAGGGACTTGAGGTAGGCCTCAGTACCCGGAATATCCTTTCGAGATCGGGATTCCAGTGGAGCACCAGCTTCAATATTGCCTTGAACAGGAACTATATCACCAAGCTGCCGAACGGCAACCGGGACATGATCTATGGTGAGGCATGGTGGCAAAAGACCCTTACGCTTGGTCGTCCTGTATTCAGCTATCTGACATGGCTGGCCAATGGAGTATATGCGACGGATGCGGATGTGCCTGTCGATCCCATCACCGGGAAGAAGCTATCCTATATGGGTACTGCGCTACAGGCAGGCGATGCGAGGTTGCTGGATCTCAACGGGGATTATAATATCGACTACAGCGACAAGGTGCTGAAGGGTGATCCGAGCCCGAAGGCAACGGGAGGGATAACGAATACTTTCATGTACAAAGGAGCATCATTGACCATATTTTGTTCCTATTCATTTGGAAACAATATCATCAACGGGTATTTGTCGGATGCATTGAATGGCGCGGCCAATTATAATACCTGGGGTCGTCTTGCCGGCCCCGCTGCATATGTGAATTTATTGGATCAGTTCTGGCAGCAGCCCGGCGACCAGACCAGGTTCCCACGGCTGGTATATCCAGCAGGAAAAACCAGTTCTGTCGGACCATGGAATGTAGGGAGGTCTTATTTCATCGATAACGGCCGTTTCATCAAGCTAAAGCAGGTGACTTTCGCCTATAACCTGCCAAAAAACTGGTTGAGCAGGACAGGCATCAGGAACCTGAATGTTTATACCTTATGGGAGAATTTGCATATCTGGAAGAGTTCGGGGGTTCCTGATCCGGAGCTATATGATCCCACCACAGGTTCTTCCAATACTGTTTATCCGACAGCTTTGAAGGTGACATTCGGACTGAGGGTCGATCTGTAGCCCTGCCGGAAACTATTCAAGAGACTAATAAACAATTATCATGCGTACTAATTTATTAAAGATATTAAGCTGCCTGCTGTTGCCGGTGGCGTTGGCTTCCTGCAAGAAATTCCTTGATCAGGATCCGGTGAGCTCTGCTTCCGATGAGACCACATGGTCTTCCGATGCGGATGCAAATTCGTCTGTTGCCGCTTGTTATTCCCTGGTGAGATCGGCGCTCGATGCCGCCTGCTCTCAATTTTCATATGGTGATCTCCCGACGGATGAGTTTGGTAATGTGGCCGATGCGGATTTTCTGAAGATACATAATATGCAATGGGACGTTTCTGTCGTGTCTTACAATGCTTATGATATCAAGCTGAAACTGCGGGTGTGGACGCCCTTTTATAGCGCTATTGCTCAAAGCAACCGTTGTCTTCATTTTATCAACCAGATGCCATTGGACGTTTTTACGGGGAATGACGATGCGACAAGGCTGAAGCGAAAGAACAAGCTGCTTGGAGAGGCATATTTTACGAGGGCGCTGGCTTATTTCTATATGTCCAGGATATGGGGGGATGTTCCGTTGGTAACCGAATATGCGGACGATATTTCCGGGGACCTGGGATTGCCGCGCTCGTCGCAGGCGAATGTCCTTCAATCCTGTATTTCGGATCTGGGAAAAGCGAGGCAGTACCTGGATATCAAGGATAATACTTCGACCGATAGGGTAGTGCGTGCGGATAAAGGGGCTGTTTTTGCCTTGCTGGCGCACATTTATGCCTGGGAGGGCAGTTATGACAGCTGTAAAATGGCCTGTGATTCGGTGATCGGCACAGGCTCTTATTCTCTTGTCAGCGGCTCGCAATATACCAGTATCTATGCCGGACAATCCGGGGAGGGCATATTCGAGGTGGCTCAAAATTCTTCGAATGAGGCCATGAACGCGGTGGCTTCTACCGCGAGCGTCGCCTATTATGTTCTGAGCACGCCGTATTTACCGACGAGGAGCACGCCGAACTGGCAGATAGGGAGCGGCACGTTGTTCAAGCTTTATTCCGATACGGCTAATGACCTGCGTTACAAAAAAGAGTTCTACCTGTTAAATTCGGGAAGCACAAAATATTATTGCTGTTCGAAGTATTCGAATATAACGACTATTTCTTCCAACGGGTCCAATTTCTATATACTGAGGAACAATATCATCGTATTCCGTTTGGCAGATATATTGTTGTTGAAAGCGGAGGCGCTGGCTGCGGGCAGCCTGCATGATGAAGCCGGAGCGTTAGCGTTGGTAAACTCCATTCGTCTAAGGGCCGGTTTGACGCCATTGCCGGCCGGCCTCACCGGTAATGATCTATTGAACGCTATCACGAACGAAAGGGGGGCGGAACTGTTCCTGGAAGGGCACCGTTTTTATGATCTTATCAGGAATGAACGTTTGACAGGGGGGGCGAGGATTCCCGGCATGACGCAGACCGAGTTCCTTGCAGGGAAATACTATTGGCCGGTGGACCCTTCCCTTTTCACATTGAACCCAAACCTGAAACAGACGCCATTCTGGACTTCATTATCCAATTAACGGTCTTTTAAAACATTGTAGATCATGAAAAAGTCGAAGTATATTCTTTATATAACAATTCTCCTTTCGATGCTGTATTCCTGTAAAAAGGATGATTACAGGATTGACGGTGGGCTGGCAAAAGCCTCCACGCCCTATACGACATATGATTATCTGGTGAATCATCCTTATCATTATTTCGATACGGTGGTGTCGCTGATCGATCATTTTTCCCTGAAGGACAGCGTCAACAAGGCGGGTACATTTTTCGCCCCTACCAATTTCTCTATCAATCAGCTAATGACAACTCTGAAGGTCAAATCCCTGGATACGTTATACGGCCGGCTGACTTCCAGGTTCCTGACACAATATATGTTTACCGATACGACGATCACGCTGGATCATGCGGCAACGACGGCGGCGGCTTATCCGAACTGGGCGGATACGGTGTCTGGGGTGAAAAAGACTGCCTATACTTATTCCAGCGTGACGACCTATACCTACTATGTATTGCAGTATGTAAAGATCAACGGAGCCATGGACGGCTCGCCAGGCGTACCCGCCGGAGATCCGGTGGATGTCGTCCTGAATTGTCAGACCTCGGGCATCCATACATCGACGGGTACGACATTGCATATCCTTGCCAATAATTCAACCCTGAATATCCGTTGAAAACGACTATATCCAATTTAATACATAAGATCTATGCGCAATAAAATAATATTTCTGAAAGTAATTGTTTTATCGTTGGCTACCGCCGTGATATATTACGGCTGTTCGAAGGTGGTCAAAGGATACCTGAGCGATCATATCTTTTACCAGGTGAACCCCTTCTCCGTACAGCAGGGACAGACCACGGTGTCTTCCAGCCTTGTCGCCAACGGGTCTACAACGCCATTGAACGTTTCTCTGTTGGGGATCTATGATGCCGTCACGGGGGAGAAAGTGGACAGCATGTTTATGAAGCCGCAGACGATACAGGTATATACGGGATCGATCACTTATCTGGATTCGACGCTGGACCTGTTGAATGCGAAGATCAAGGACAGCGTAGTGTCGCCTTTCAGCATCAATAGTATCGGGGGCAGGCTGCAGTTTACGGCAGCAACCAAATATGTCGTGGCCGGGAAATATACAGTCGGCATCAGGGTGTCCAATATCCGGGGCGGGTATGAGATGCCGGATGCCTGTACGATCAACCTGACGCCCATCTCCCGGTTTGACTCCGTGCTGTCTACATCCTGGACGACATTGGCGACGGACGGGACGAGCTATACGCCTTCCACATCATTGCAGGCGACGATCGTGCGGGATTCGTCGGGGCCGGAAAAGATCGTGTTCAAATTCTGGGACAAGAATGGAAATTTATTCAACCCTGCTGCGGGAGAGGTAACCAACCGGACGGATGGCCGGCCTACTTTCCATGATTGGGACCCCTATTATCCGGAGGTAAAGACCGATACATCTATAGAATACCAGTACCCAGAGGGAATAAATGCGTTGCCTCTTTTTCAATATTCCAGTTTCGGGAGCAGTTTTGCCAACGGTATATGCTATTATCTGATACCTGGACAATTTACGGACATCAACCAGGCCATCCGGCCTGTCATAACTCCTGCATTCTATGTGATGAAAGGAATGTATACTGTCAACCTTTATCTGAACAACGTTGTGAGGGTCCCTTAATTATTCATCATGAACCATAAAATTTTTCATTTACCCTTCAACCCGGGGGCCATGTTCATATTGTCTCTTTTGCTGTGGGCCAGAGGGGCGTATGGGCAGCCCCCCCAACCAAAGGATGGTAAAAAAGGGGAGGTTACATTTTTTATCGTGTCCGACATGCATTACGGAGTCAACGACAGCATCGGGAGGATCAATGGGAAGATCATCGATGAGATGAATGGGTTGCAGGGGAAATGGTTTGCCAGCGACAGCGTTGTATTCCAGGTAGGCAAACCAGCAGGCGTAGTTGTTACGGGAGACCTTACCGATGCCGCCACGGCTGCGCAGTGGGCGCAATATAGCAGCATCATGAAGCCGGATGGCCGCGGATCGCTGCATTATCCGGTATATGATGGGTTTGGCAATCATGATGGCCCGATAGAAGGACCGGTGAGGAGGGGTTTGCGGGCGAGGAATGCCGCCAGGAGAGGTCTAAGTTCGCTGTCTCCGGATAGTGTTCATTATTCCTGGGATTGGGGAGACGCGCATTTTGTTCAGTTGAACCTTTATCCCGGCAATAGATGGGTGGATTCGTGCGAGTGGTGTCATTATTTCAAGACATCCTTCAGGGAGCCTCAGAACAGCCTTGATTTCCTGGAGCGGGACTTGGAGGCGCATGTAGCGAAGTCCGGCCGGCCTGTAATATTGTTCTCTCATTATGGCTTTGACGCATGGGGGGTGAAATGGTGGACGCGCCCGGAGCGGGCGAGGCTGCTCGAGGTGGTCAGGAAATATCATGTGATAGCGTATTTCTTCGGGCATACGCATCAATATGAACGGGGTGATTGGAATGGTATTCCCTATTTCTGTGTCGGCAGCTCGCAAAAGCAAATACGTCCGGGAGAGTTCGTGGTAGTGAGACTACACGATCGTAAGATGTATGTGGCGGTGAGAGAAGTGGGGCGATGGAAAGAGTTGTCCGTGATAGATATTAAAGATTATAAAAATAAATAGACTAAGCATGAAGAGAATATTAAAGAAACATAGTGGAAAAGTATTGGGATTATGCATGTTGCTGACAGGTATCGGCATGATGCGGGTGTCCGGTTGTACTATTCCCGGGGAAGGGAGCGACCCGCTATTAGAGGCAGGTATGCCCGCACCGGCCGACAACTTCCATGCTGTCAGGCTTCCATTAAGGGAGTTGAAGTGGACCCCGGGGCGATTTGCAGTAGGGCAGCAGGTATATTTCGGAGTCAGGAGGGAGGATGTGGCCAATGGACGGAAGTGCCTGCTTATGGCCTTGAAAGGGAATGCCGTCTCGTGTAGGCTGACCGACTCGG
>DASZXP010000082.1:0-59389 GCA_035545935.1 Puia sp.
CTCCTCGGCTGCTTTGGCAAAGTCGATAAGATTGACCCCCGGCTGCTTGACAAGGTCGATGATCATGCCTTCATGTCCATTGGTATTGATGATATTGAATTCTACCTGCTCCTGAAGCTCCACACGTGCGATATCTTTTACCTGTACCATCCGGCCCTCATCATTTTTTACGATCACCGCTCCCAGATCGTCCGTGCCACCCAAGCGGGTGTCGGTAAGGGAAAGATAAAGCCGCCGATAGTCCGACAGCTTGCCGTTGGATAACACGTAATTAGTGTGATTGAATACGTCCAACAGCTGCTGGGGCGTTATTCCTAAATTCGACATTTTGACAATATCCGGTATAAGGACAAACTCCTTGGCTTTCCCACCCCGCAGGATCACCGTAGAAATACCCGTCACCTGTGAGAACAGGGGCCGGACGGTGTTCATTGCCATATCACGCAGGGCCACCGGACCCAAACGGTGACTCTCCAGCGTATACCCATATACCGGGAACAGCGATTGATTATAGCCCTCTACCGCGATATTGGTTCCGGCAGGCAGCAGGTTGCGGATTTCGTTCAGACGGCTTTCGATCTGCAGCTTGGCCTGGTATACGTCGATGCCCCAGTCAAAATAGATCTGTACATCCGAACTGCCCCTGCTGGTGACGCTTTTCACGACAGTAACGCCCTTTACACGTTTTACGGCGCTTTCAATAGGCCGGGTCACCGTGATCATCATTCGGTCGATGGGCATCTGGCCCACATCAGCAATCAATTTCACCTTCGGGAACATCACTTCCGGGAAAAGAGCCGTTTGCATACGGCTGAATGTAAACAGGCCCATGGCCACGCCTACCAGCGCCACAAAGGAGAGGGGCTTTAGAAATTGCTTATAGCGTTGGTTTTGCATATCCGTTGATCCGATATTTTATCGTTGGTAATCCTTTTCATATAATAATTGGGAACGCCCCGCCAAGGTCCGGACGACCCATGCAGAAAGACAGCCCAACAGCACGGCGCCCAGCACGTCGCTGCCATAATGGACGCCCAGCGTGATCCTCGAATAACCCACCGCAAAAGCCCATCCCAGGACAAAAAGCACCAATAGCCACCTATAATCACCCAGCATCAGGAACGCTGCTACGGTAAAAGCATCAGCCGTATGCCCGGAAGGGAAGGAGCCCCCGCCCGCATCCGATAGCTTCTTTATAAAGGAGTACACTTCATACGGCCTCGGGCGATGGAGCAGGGATTTAAACACCTGCACGAAGACAGTCGCCAGCAGAAGAGACAACAAGAGGATCACTGCTTCTGACAAATATGTCTTTTTGTGACTGTCCCCATTGGCTCCACATCCAATTCCCAACCTGGTCCTATAGGCATAAAATAACAGCACAAACACTCCTCCGAAACTAAGCCAGGCCGTGGTATCGCTGATCCACTGCAAGGCACGATCGAATAACGGGTTACGGCTGGTATGTATAGCCCGGACCAGCGCCATATCGGCATAGCCTCCATACAGGAAGCAACAGCCGGCAAATGCGAGGAAGGTAAGTATCCATAATCCAATTTTCATCGTCGATCACATTTAAGGTCGCGTATTATCCCGCAATCTGACCATGGCCGTGTCCGGCAGGCCATAGTTCCCGTCCGTCAGCACCCGGTCGGAAGAGGAAAACACCGGCTGCACTATTTCAACCAGGCTGTCGTTCTTTTGACCCACGGTGACGGATATCTTCACTGCCATCGAGTCGTTCACCAGCTTCATCACCCAGAAATGGCGCATCAGCTCGTCGCTGAGCAAGGCTTTGACGGGCAATAGCTGGGCGTCCTTTTTCCGGTATCCCACGAGACAGGCGCTGGCGATCAATCCCTCGGGAAAAAAACGGTATCCTTCCGGTCGTGCAAGGAATGGCGCTGTCTGGCTGCCCGGGTTCACCTGCGTCAGGGGGCGTATGATCCTGGCGTCGACAGAAGTCCCATCGGGCAGATCGATACGGCACAGGGGATTTTGCTGTGCGAGCGCAATTTGCTCATACGGTATGTTCAGCTGGAAGAGAACCGTGGTCGGATCAGCTACCGAACACAGAGGCTGACCTTCTGTGACAAAGTCTCCTGGTTGCTGTTTATCCATTCGGGTGACGAACCCGCTGACAGGCGCCAGAACGCGGAATGTTCCAAAGGCGCTGCCGGCGGAATCTCCTCCGATAGGCCAGCTGCCCAATGCTTTCCTCTCTTTCGATTCGATCTGATATAGTAGATCGCCCTTATGCACAGGGTCTCCCGGGCGCATATGTACCTGGGTCAGGTAGCCCGAAATCGGCGCCGTCAGCTCACTCTTTTGCAAATAGACGGTAGTAGCGGGCGCGGTCTCTATTTTTTCTATCGTGCCTGTTATCAGCGGCCCTGCGACGACTATCGATCGGGGGTGTACGGTTTCCTCCACGGCGGGCGTGGAATGACAGGCGCCCATTGTTACTACCAGCCAACCATAAAAAAAAATACGGTTCATAGATATGTTTTACCAGTTCCAGTAATTGTACTCGTTGACCAGCAGTACACGGTTATACCGCACCGTGGCCAGCTCCTGCTCCAAACCCGCTCTACTTCTCAGTAAGGTGAGATAGTTTACGATAGGGAAACCTCCGTTTATCACCTGCTGCTTGTAAAGGGTCAGCACGCTGTCATAAGCCTGGCGCTGCTGCTGTATAGCTGCTGCCTGTTCATCCAATGCCCTGACCTGGGTTTTCAGCCGTGTCTTGCGGATGCCGTTCTGATCAAGAAAGAAGTCTGTTTGCCAGGCTGTCGCCTGGGCCAGCATCAGGACTCGCCGGTCGTTCATCTGGCGTTGATGCCCGTCAAAGATCACCTGCGTAAATCGGAGACCAGCCTGCCAGCCCAACCGGCGGTAGCTATCAGGAGCATATGCCGTATTCAAGCCCCCCGAACCGTACAAGCTCAACTGCGGCTTGTAGCGAAGGTTGAAAACGCGCTGGCCCTGGATCAAGGCCAGACTATCCAGCCGGTATTGCTCTGTAAAACCCGATGTGCCTGCGTTTTCCGTTTGAAAGGACAGGGCTTCGGCCGATAAGGACACCACCGAGGAATCCTTTATTCCGCAAAGCGTATTCAGGTCCAGGAGCTGGACCGTGTAGGAAGCCTGCTGGGTAGCCAGCAAGGAAGTCAGCCGGTCTGTTTCGATATGCAATAGCTGAACGTCGGCCTGGTACAGCAGTGCATTTTTAGCCAGAGCTGCGCTGATCCTCGTCTGGTCCTGTACCACCTCCCGCAGGCGCCGGGTAACCTCCTGCTGGTCCAATGCATACAGGCAAAGAAGGTATTGGTCTGTTATTACCTTTTCCAGCTGGTGGATGGTCATCCGGCTGTGGTGCGCAAGCTGCGCATCCTGGAGCTCGTTTTGCTGCCGTAGCACACGGACCCGGGGGCCAGCCAGCAATGGCTGTTCCAGGCCGACGACGCCCCGGTAAAGCCCCCCGTTGGTCAAAGAAAGATCATACCCGTAATAATCGCCGGTGGACTTGGATGGATTAACAAGCAGGCGCGTTCTCCCCTCGTCGGTCGAAAGCACCGGCGCCATCAGCAGCCCCCCTTCGGCGTACACCAGCGGACCTGCAGCCATTGCCTTTTGCTGTTCCAGTGCCACCCGGTTAGCGATTGCCTGTAAAGAATCCATGCGCATGGCAGGGTTATTCTGCCGCGCGGCTTCCAGGAAAAAGGACAAAGGTCGTTGTGCGCAAAGGGCATAACCTGAACAAAAGAAAAACGGCAGAAGATATATCTTTCGAAAGATGTGCATTTCGCATTATTTGACCCGGCAAATCTGTGGGCCGGGTTCTGAAAAATTTCTGGATTTCCGGGAATATGCATTAATTTTTATTCCTTTGGCAGACCATCGCGCAAAAGGCGACATTTCGTATCTTTGCTTCCATACGGGAAATGGTGTCTTCCCGCTCCAACCGCCGCAAGGCTGATGACGCCTACAAATCCTGCCGGTCATGGCCGGTGCAAAACATTTGTAGGTGAAACCATTTCAAAGTATCCTGTATCCACCCGGCCAGGGGCTGGATCAACGGGTGCAGCTGAACAAAGAGGCCCCGGATTTCTGGTCCGACCTGCACCTCGATAAGGTGGTGGAGGCCATAGTGGAAGGCAAAGAGGAATACGGCTTGCGCCCGCTGTTCTATACTCCATTGCACGACATCGGGTCAATTGATTACCGGCAGCGTGTATTGCGCGACCTTGAAAGACCGGCGGCATTCCATCGTCTGACGACATTTTCCAGGGAGATGCGGGCTGTACGCCAGACGCTGCCCGCTGCCGACGGGAGATATTATAAATACCAACGTGAACGTCTTTTCCTCGACGCCGTCGCTTGCTATTGCAAGGCTGTCGCATCCCTGGCCGGCGACCTCCCCTTGTTCGGTTTCCAATCGCCCGGCCTGATGTCATTCCATGCCTTTTTAGCGACCTATTGTGGAGAAGATAGTTTTGTAAAGTTATACACGGAGACCAGCGGGTTGTTAAAGGAACTCGGGGCAGTGGCATATTGCGTTCTCATTAAAGACTTACGGGTGCAGGTCCGTCCCTATAATGGGCAGCCTGACTATCTTCCCATCGTAGAACGCTTGTTCGGCAAATTCGATCCGTCCACTCCGCATGAGCTACTCCGGGAGCCCAATACCCGGCCTGCCATGAACCACGTGGAGGCCCGGATACTGGAGGGCGTAGCGGCGCTTTTCCCGGAACTGTTCCGGAAACTGGATGCGTATTGTCAGCAGCATGCCGGCTTCATGAATGAAACCATTGTTGTTTTCGACAGAGAAATCCAATTTTACCTTTCATGGCTGGATTATATCGGGAAAATGAAAGCCTCGGGATTGCCTTTTTGCTACCCTGAGCTCACCGCCGACAAAGCCGTTGACAGCAGTCAGAGCTATGACCTGGCATTGGCCGCGAAATTGATAGAGAAACGACAGACCGTCATAAGCAACGATTTTGCGATGGGAGGCAGGGATCGTATCCTTGTTATCACAGGTCCAAATCAGGGCGGGAAAACGACGTTTGCCCGGACTTTCGGACAGCTGCATTATCTGGCAGCCCTGGGGTTGACCGTGCCGGGCGCCTATGCCAGGCTATTCCTTTTTGATCGGCTGTATACCCATTTTGAGAAAGAGGAGGACGCCGGCACCCTGCGCAGCAAGCTCGAGGATGATCTTATACGAATACGCGATATCATTGATCAGGCCACCGGCGCCAGCATCGTCATAATGAATGAGAGTCTTTCTTCTGCTACGCTGCAGGATGCCATCACCATGAGCAAAAAGGTCATAGAATACATTGTCCGGAAGGACCTCCTTTGCGTGTGGGTGACGTTCATCGAAGAAATTATCCCCATGAGCAACACCATTGTCAGCATGGTAGCCGCCATAGAGCCCGACAATCCGGCTAGGAGGACGTTTCGGGTGGTCCGGAAAAAAGCCGACGGACTGGCCTATGCCTATTCGCTGGCGGAGAAATATCATGTCACGCACGATTGGTTAAAACAGCGTCTATGAACGTCTTTCTATTATATAAGGCAAGGGATTTCGATCCTGATCAAAAACCGCCCTGGCAGTGGGCATCGCTGGTCCGGGACCTGGCTTTGGATACCCTGTTCGGCGCCATGGCAAAAGGTAACGATCTTCAATACAAGATCGCGGAAGCCGTAATGCTTGCCGGATTTACGATTGACAGGGAGACCATACTTTACCGGCACGAGATACTAAAAGACTGCCTGCGGCATCCGGCTGTTATCATCCGGATGCAATCCATCGTGGAGGAAGCGCTGGAGAGCCGAAAAAATCAATGGCTGGACATATTTACCCGTCATCAGTCAGCTGTTCTGTATGGCGCTGCCAAACTGTTGGGCATACTGGGAGACTATTTGAGGAAGCTACGGGTTGTGGCGGATGAGTACCATGGACAATTCGGCTCCCGGGGGTTTAGCCGGTTTTTTACGATGCTGCAAAAGGAGCTCACCGATGAATACCTGCTGGAAATGGAAACATGCCTGGCTGCGCTGGGCCTCCGGGAAGAGATATTGATCAGCGCGAGGCTGGGAGAAGAGAACAGGGGTACGCATTACAGGCTTCATCAGCCGGACGAGCCACGGCGCAGCTGGTTACAGCGTATTCTCCAGCCCCAGTCTTCTTATTATGCTTTTTCCATTCATCCGCGGGATGAAGCAGGGGCGCGGGCCCTGTCCGAAATACAGGATGCGGCTATGAACGAGGTGGCAGGCCGGATGGTGCGGGCCAAAGACCATGTACTGGGTTTTCTGCAACGGCTTCGGATCGAGCTGGCCTTCTACCTGGGCTGTATAGAGCTTCATGCCCGGCTTACTGCGCTGGGGGCGCCGGTCAACTTCCCGACATGGCCCGCTACGGACGACGCTGCTTTTTCGGCGACGGGTCTGTATGACCCCTGCCTTGTATTGAACATGCGGACCAGGGCGGTGGAAAACGACCTTCCGCCGACGGACAAACCCCTTATCATGATCACGGGCGCCAACCAGGGTGGAAAATCTACTTTTTTGCGCAGCATAGGAGTAGCGCAGCTGATGATGCAATGTGGAATGTTTACGCCAGCCACATCTTTCCAGGCGCCGCTCTATGCTTCTCTTTTCACACACTTTAAGAAGGAGGAGGACAGTACCATGGAAAGTGGAAAGTTCGATGAAGAGCTCAGCCGGTTCAGCGCCATCGTCGACCATATAGAACACCCATCGTTGCTGCTCTTCAACGAGTCCTTTGCAGCTACCAATGAAAGGGAGGGTTCGGCCATCGCAGGAGAGATCACCCGGGCGCTGATCGGGCGAGGGGTCAGGGTCTGTTACGTTACGCACTTATATGCGCTGGCTCATTCCTTCCATGAGCACGAAAAGGAACAAACTCTTTTTCTGAGGGCGGAACGGCGCATGGACGGAAAAAAGACTTTCAAGCTTTTGGAAGGGGAGCCACTGCCGACAAGCTACGCAGCCGATACATTCAAAAAGCTATATGAGTAGAGCCAGCCATCAAACGATGGATTTCCCCAGGCACTTGCCGATGATCTCGCGGATATTATCATAGGAGTTCACCAGGAATTTAGGCAGCTCATCGGGGCTCACCCAACGGATCCACTCGATGCTTTCCTGCAATTGCGGAAAGAGAGCATCCTGCCGGCTGGCCCGCATCCTGAACCAATGGGTTTCTTTAACAGCATCTGCCTTCAATTTGTTATCATAATAATGATGTTCCGTAGTGCCGATGAAACCCGTGATCGAAAGGCTTTTCAGACCCGTTTCTTCTGCCACTTCACGGAGGGCGCAACTTTCCAGGGTTTCCCCCTTTTCAAAATGGCCTTTGGGCAGGTCCCACTTGCCATATCGGAAAATCAGCAGTAACTCTTCTGCCTCATCGAACACCAGGCCGCCGGCGGCAAGGATTTTTTTCATACAACAGCTTTGACGTTATTGAAATAAAGGTGGAATTGGTGCAACGAGCCGGCATATACGTACTTGATCGGCCATTCGTATTTGTCGGCAATGTCTTTTATGATCGATAAGCCCAGCCCTATCCCTTTTTCAGGTGCGCTATGCTTTTTAAATCGGGTGAACAGCTCTTTTTGAGGGAAAGGGAGTGCGGCCCCGCTGTTGGTAATCGTCAATCGTGCCGGCTCCAGACTGACGAATACGGCGCCGTTGTCATGGTTGTGCCGGATAGCGTTGGTCAGCAGGTTGGTGAGCATCACCTGCAATAAGGTCTCGTTGGCCCGGACGGTATGGTCGACAGGCAAATCCAATCGCAGGTCAATGGCCTTGCGGTCGATGATCTCCCGAAGGAAATCCACACATTGCCGGATCATCTCCCCAATGAAAATTTCCTTTGTCTCGTCGAACTGATGGTTACTGATCTTGCTGAGAAGCAATAGTCCTTTGTTGAGATGGTAGAGTCGTTGAACGGCTTCGTACAACACCTGGTAATCCCTTGACGTATCCGCGGAAAGGGAGCTCGACTCGATCATATTATCGAGCTTGGAACGGAAAATGGCCAGCGGGGTCTGCATTTCGTGGGATGCATTCTCGATGAATTTCTTCTGGCTGGCATAGACTTCCTGATTCCGGTGTATCAGCTCGCCAATGGCCTTATTGAGGTCGTCGAACTCCCGGACATCCGTTTTCTCAAATGCCGGGACCTGGCCGCCGTCGAGCTCGTATTGCCGCAACTTGTTAATGGTAGCGTAAAAACCCTTCCAGGTCCGCCGTGATGTTATGCGGAGGATCAACACCCATCCGGCAAGCAATAACAATAGAAGAACAGCCTGGGCTTCCGCTATGCCGATGATGAGGTCGCGGCTTTCGACCAGCGACGCCCTGACTACCAGTTTGTATGGCTTTCCTCCGATGACAATAGAACTGACCAGTTCCCGATAGGGTTCGATCTCCTGCGGGATAGAGTCCAGGTATTGGGTAAAATAGAGGCTGTCCCTGGCGGGCCGGACGCGCAATAGGGCTATCTTCACGTCGTCATCCATATGCAGCCACAGATCGATATCGCGGTCTGTTTGCAAATGAGCCGCCCGCAGACGAAGCTCATCCCTTTTCAGATAAAGGGCATCGTCCACATCCTGGATATATAGCTGCTCGATGATGAAATAGAACAAGGGTACGCAAATGATAAAGACGATCAGCGCGTATTGCGACAATTGCCGGATACTTTTATGCAGCAGTTTCATCGTGCTCGAATTTATATCCTAATCCATGGATCGTTCTTATATAATCGGCGCACCCCGCCTCCGATAGTTTCTTTTTCAGGTTCTTCATATGAGAATATACCACATCGAGATTGCTGAAATAGCTCGTTTCGTTCCCGTAAAGATGGTCTGCAATGGCCGTTTTTGAAACGATCCTGCCGTTGTTGGATACCAATAGCAGCAGGAGGTTGTTTTCTTTCCGGCTAAGGGCGACGGGTTTTTCATGTACGTAGAATCGCCGCTCGTCCACGTCGACCTTCAGCTCGTTGAACAGCAGGATCGTGCTGGCGTTGAATTGCTTTCTTCGTACCACCGAATTCACCCGGGCATGCAGCTCCGAAAGATGGAAAGGTTTTGTAACATAGTCGTCCGCACCAAGGTCCAGCCCTTGTACCTTGTCATCCGTGGAGTCCCGGGCCGACAGGATGATGATGCCTTCTTTCCTCCGCTGCCCGCGTATGTCCTGCAACAGCTCCAGGCCGCTGCCGCCCGGCAGGGAAATATCCAGCAGGATGCAGTCGAATGCCCCGAAATGCAGTTGCCGGATCGCCTCTTTAACCGTTGCGGCAAGGATGCATTGATGGTTCCTTCGATGGAAATAGTCGGCTATATTATCTTGCAATGCCTGCTCATCTTCGATGATCAATAGTTTCATATATGCTGAATGGTCATGTTTTGTAATTTTTTAAGCCTTCCCTCCACATCCCTTATCTCATTCTCCACGAGCTCCTGGTGTGATCTTTTGGTAGCCAGCGTTTCTGCGATCAGCCTGTCCATATTATCGACCAGGTCCTTCAGCCTGCTCTCCAGGTCCGTGCTGAATTTGCGAAAAGACTCCTGGATCCTGTATTGCAGATCATAGATGACGGAAGACGCGTTTTGGACTACCACGGCATCATAATGGTGGATCAGCCGGTGCTGCAGCTGATTTTGCCGTTTCGACGCGGGCAGCAGACGGGCGAATGGCGATAGCCGCCCCGAGACGATGGAGGCGCCTTTTACAGACAGGTAAGAGGAACTATAAGTGTCCAGGTCGAACCTGCCGGCAATTATATCGAAGCTGATCCCCATCAGTGAAGATAAATGAAGGATCAGCTCGTTGAGGAAGGACCTGGAGCGTTGGCCGTACCCGGCCAGCAGGCTCCCGAACTTCTTTTTTATCTGTTGCTCCAGTTCATTCCATCGTCGCTCAAACCTATCCAGGATCAGATGATTGAACTCGGTTTGTACCGACTGGAACAGGGCAGGGTCCTTCAGCTTTTCCTTATGGACCTCCAGCCGCTGGCGCAGCTCCTGCTGCAGTCCCCTGGCGTCTTCCTCCACGGCATGGGCGATGGATCCCTGCATCATATGGGTTTCGCCGCGAATGGTGTTGTAGAACTCCTCTTTTTGAGAATGGAGCAATATGATGGCTTCCCTCAGTCTTTTTTGTTTTAATTCCAACTCATTGACGGGTGTCCGCAACGCCTGCAATTTCAGCTGCAGCTGTACCTCCAGCCGGGAGTATAACCATCCATATCTTTTGACGAAAACCTCCTGCAGCAACGCATCCTTTTCTGTCTCCATTTGCTGATGGATATGGGATAACAGCCCTTCGATGCCACTGGCTCCCCGTTGCCCCATCCTCGCCAGCCGGGCGGAGACGCTCAGGATAGATGCCTCCGGGCGGATCAGCTCCTTTTCCAGCAGGATCTTTCTGTCATGGGTCAGCAGGCGTTCGAGGTCCTTCTCCTCCAGTATGTCTTTTTTGTTCAACACGAAAATGATCTCCGGTACGGACGACCTCAATTCCTCCAGGAAATCGACGTCCGCCTGTGAGATGGGCAGATCCGCACTGAGCACAAATAACGCCGCGTCCATCTTGGGGATGAATTCGCGTGTGCTTTCGGTGTTATATACAAATGCAGACCCTAAGCCGGGCGTATCGATGAGCGTCACCATTCGAAGCAATGGAATGGCGGGATGTAAAATGCGAACCGCCTCCACCTTTTTGATATTGGCGGGATTTTCCTCTTCGCTGATATATTGCACCACCTGGTCGATGTCTTCCTCGCGGCTTTGCCCGCCTTTATAATAGATAATGGCATGTGGAGATCCCGGGGTGTATTCAAAGCTGGTAACGACCGTAGTCAGCGGAGTCACCGCCACCGGGGCCAGGTCCTTTCCCAGCAGGGCATTTACGAGGGAGGATTTACCCCGCTTGAATAAGCCCACCACTACCAGGTTCAGCTTTTCCTCCGTCAGCTTGAGCCGGAGCTCGTTCAGCTCGCAGTAGAAGTCCTTGTCGGCAAAATGGCCGGATAGCTGCTGCAGGTCGTCCAGCTGGTGACAGAGTGCGATATGTGTCGGTGGTTGCATGGTTCCTCGAATGATGAAAAAATTATTGCCCCTGCCGTAGCAAGGTGTCATAGGCATCTCCCAGTCCGCAGGCATGGATATGTTGTATGACGGCTTCCACGTCGTAGGGCACGTACCGGAAAGAAACGGCAACACTATCCGGCTCGCTAAGGTCGATATGCCTCCTGATCTCCAGCACTACATAGCAGGCGGCCGGCTCACCATGTTTGGGCTTGCCGACAGAACCTACATTCAGAATGTGCTTGTATTGCTTGTGGTTTTCACCTTCATAATAAATGGCCCGGTGAAAGGGTAGATGAGTGTGGCCCATCAGCAAAATGTCTGCACCCGCGGCGTCCAGCATTTCCAGGAGCTCTTCGTCCGGCGTTCCCGGCCGGATATAATCGTTGTTGCTGATAGGGCTGCCGTGCACCAGCGCGATCCGGCAGGGATGAAAGGGGAAACGGTATTCCATTTGCAGCATGAACGGCAGACCGCGTAGATAAGACTTGTCTGAAGACGACAACGTTCTTATCGACAGCTCCGCGGAGCGCCGGCCAAACTCCTTTTGTGCTTCTGAATTGTAGGAATAAGGAAAATTGACATGATCGTGTCCTATCCCTTCATCATGATTGCCCTGAATGGAGGTGATCCCCTCATAGCGGATCAGGCTGATCACTTCACGATCCCATCCCGCGAAATTGACAAGATCACCCAGGCAATAAATATCATCGGGCTGCTGTCGCTCTATATCCGACAATACGGCCTCCAATGCAGGCAGGTTGCCATGGATATCACTGATAAAAGCTAATTTCATAATAGAGGATTATTTTTTCATTTTCAGACGATCGAATGGTTATGTTTTTTTTCTATTATACCGTATGAACAGGAATAGCACGATGATAGCGAGCAGCTGCATATTCATAGAGAAGATGACGAGTCCTTCCAGCGACCGGTCATATAAATACCCCATATAGGCGCTGCCCGCAAACCACGCCACGCCATAAAAAGTGTCGAATATGCCAAAGGCCGTGGCTCTTTTTCGAGGTTCTACCAGCCCGGCAACGATCGCCTTAAGCAGCGAGCCCTGTGCTCCCATACCTAACCCCCACAGGATCATCCCAATTACAATCCAGCTGGCTTTCGCCAAAAAGACCAGCGGGGCAAAGAACATGGTCAGCACCGTGATGCCCAGCAATACCACCGGCCCTATCCGGTCATACAAACGCCCGGCCCATAAGGCAGTGAGCGCTTCGCTAAGCATGGCCACCGAATAAAGCACCGGTATCCAGGCGTCCGTTACGAGGGCTTGTTGTTTGAAATGGTAGGCGATCAATGGATAGTCCGCATAACCCATTGCCAGGCTGATGGCCGCCAGGGTATAAATAATAAAGGATGGCGTGGCAAGCTGTCCGGTTTGCCCGGGATCGAGGGTCCGGATCTCCAGGTCCTGCGGACGGGGGAACAATTTCCGGGCGGCAACCAGCAGTGACAGCGCGCAGAGGGCCGGGATCAGCAAAACCAGGTAGGCGTTACGGAAATCGTCATGTTGATAGACAAGAACCGCGCTGACGAGCAGAGGTCCTATTGTAGCGCCCAGCTGGTCCATAAATTCATGCAATCCGAATCCCCAGCCCCGGCCCGTCTCGTAGGCGGCGTGGGACAGCATGGCATCCCGTGTAGGAGTGCGGATAGCTTTACCGGCCCGCTCGGCGATCATCAGCACAACGGCCGCCTGCCAGTATCCCGCATAGGCCAGCATCGGCACGGACAGGAGATTGATCACATAGCCGGACAAAAGTATGGTCCAGTATTTATGCGAGCGATCACTCAGATAGCCTGACAACAGACGCAGGCCGTACCCGACAAGCTCACCTAACCCAGCCACGATCCCCACCGTGGTGCCGCTGGCTCCCAATATCTTCAAAAAAGGGCCATTGATGCTTCTCGCACCTTCATAGGTCATATCCGCGAAAAGACTCGTACATCCCAAAAAAACGATAAATCGAATAGCGTTCTTCCTGGCGACATTAATAACTCCCATATGTTCTTCTTTATTTTCATTTTTCAACTATCCGGTGATGAGACAACTACCATAATAGACAGATAAGGTACTATGCCTGATCGCTTTCACTGCCTTACCCAGATCATAGCTGATCCTGTAAAAATCTACTTGTACGGCATCGGGGCTTTCCGACAGGTTGCGCGTGGGGTCGAAGGTCACCAGCGCATAGCAGGGGCGCCAGTCCCCATCTTTGGGCCGGCCCACAGAGCCCGGATTCAACACATGCCGGTAAATGGTCTTCCCATCCTTCTCCCAGCCAAAACTGTAGTGATAGGGGCAATGCGTATTGCCACATACCAGCAAGTCGATGTTGCTGTCTTCCAGGATGGACCGAAACCGTTGTTTCGGCATAAACCTGTTGAGCGATTCATGGATATCATAGGGACTGCCATGCACCAGCAATACAGTGAAAGGGGCCCTGTCTTTCTGCTTTATCAGCAATCGTATGGTTAATGGCAGCTGGCCCAGAAAAACCCGGTTTTCGGGAAGTATGGTCCGCTGTGTATAGTCGATGGCTTCGATGCCCCATTTTTTAGCTTCGGGGAAAGTATAAGAGAATTTAAAAAACTTCTTTCCCAGGGCGATACCATTGTCGTGATTGCCTCTCACAGACCGGATGCCCCGCTGGCGGATCAGCTCGACTACTTCATTGTTCCAGACATTCTGATTGACCAGGTCGCCCAGGCAAAAGATCGTGTCCGGCGCCTGGGCGTCGATGCCCTGCAGCACAGCTTCCAGGGCGGGCAGGTTGGCATGTATATCGCTGATGAAGGCTATTCGCATACGCTATTCTTTAAATTTTTCGCGATACGCCTGCATGCTTTTTTGGACACAGGCATACGCCTGCTCTTTCCCATACAGGTCACCGATGTGCACCTTTTTATTTTCGAGGGTTTTATAGCTCTCAAAGAAATTTTTCAGCTCCGTCATGTGATGCCTGGGAATATCCGGCAGGTCATCGATATGGGCATAAGCAGGATCACGGGCCGCCACACCGATGATCTTATCGTCCGTACCATGCTCGTCCTCCATATGCATGATGCCCACGATCCGGGTATCAACCAAGCACAGCGGTTCGATATCCTGCGAGCACATGACCAGTATATCCAGCGGATCGCCATCGTCGAACCAGGTACGGGGGATGAGTCCATAGTTCATGGGATAGAACATGGCGCTGTACAATACCCGGTCGAGTTTAAGGAGCCCTGTCGGCTTATCCAGCTCATATTTCGTGCGCGTTCCCTTCGGGATCTCGATGACCGCGCGGACGATCGATGGCGCCTGATCGCCGATGGGTATATGCCAGGGATGTATGGTCGTCAGCATAGCACGTCATTTATTTTTGAAAGCCTTGATGCCCGCGAATTGGGCCGCCGCGCCCAATTCTTCTTCGATGCGCAGCAATTGATTGAACTTGGCTATCCGCTCGCTCCTGCAGCCGCTGCCCGTTTTGATATGGCCCGCGCCCGTACCTACTGCCAGGTCGGCAATGGTGGTATCTTCCGTCTCTCCGCTTCGATGGGAAATAAAGCAGCCATACCCGCTTCGATATGCCAGCCGGATGGTATCCAGGGTCTCGCTTACCGTACCGATCTGGTTGAGCTTGATGAGGATGGAATTGGCCACTCCTTCTTCCACCCCTTTCCTTAAAATGGAGGGATTGGTGCAAAAAATATCGTCGCCCACCAATTCTATTCGACTTCCCATCCGTTGGGTAAGGGCTTTCCATCCCGCCCAGTCATTTTCCGCCATCCCATCTTCAAGGAGTACGATAGGATACTGCCGGACCCAGCTTTCCCATAATTCCAATAGCTGCAGGGATGAAACGCTTTCCTTGCCGGATTTGAAAAAGACATACTGCCCGTTTTCCCACATCTCACTGGTGGCGGGGTCCAGGCAGAGGGAGATATCCACGCCGGGTTTATAACCCGCTCTGGTAATGGCTTCCAGGATCACTTCTACGGCCTCTTCGTTACTCCGCAAATTGGGAGCAAACCCGCCCTCATCGCCGACTCCCGTAAAATAACCTTTGGCTTTCAGGATACCCCTAAGGGCATGGAAGGTTTCTTCTCCCATTCGAATGGCTTCTTTAAAGGAAGGCGCATGGTGCGGAGCGATCATAAACTCCTGGAAGTCGACATTGTTGTCCGCGTGGCGTCCGCCGTTGATGACATTCATGCAGGGTACCGGAAGGGTATATACGCCTTCCGGATCGAAATATTGATAGAGGGGTACTTTTTTAAAGGCGGCCATGGCTTTCGCAAAGGCCATGGAAACGGCCAGGATGGCGTTGGCTCCCAGCACAGATTTATTGTGCGTTCCATCCAGCCGGATAAGCTCGTCATCCAGGTGCCGCTGCGAGAGTATTTTTTTCCCCGCTATGTTCCGGGCAATAATCGTGTTCACATTTGCGACAGCCTTCGTCACTCCTTTTCCCTGGTATCGGTGCGGATCGAGGTCCCTCAATTCGACGGCTTCCTTTTCACCGGTGCTGGCTCCGGAAGGTACAATAGCCCTGCCTTTTACGGTCCGGGTAATGGTCATTCCCTGTGAAGAGGATTCCTTGATGGTGACTTCTGCTTCTACCGTTGGATTACCCCTGGAATCCAATACTTCCCTGGCGTATACTTTTTCGATGATCATACTGTTGTTTTTTGCTATGCTTTTAAGAAATGAGATGACAGGAAGGAAAGAATAACTCTTCATGATTATTCAATTTCATGGCCCCAACAGGCAGCGACAGATAAAACAAGGGATAAACCATACGTAATGCCTGAGCGCGATCGGTCAGCCCGATGAGAAGGACAGTAAGCGATGCGGTGAATATCGCGGGGGCGATCAAAAGACCAGACCAGCGAAGGTAACTCAGGATGGCTGGCCAGTCCGGACGATGTTGTTTTATGAATTGCATACCTACGTGATAAATTAATAGGTTAACTAATTTATTTCGTAGGCGTCATCGTCCTTCTGTAAGGCAGTTGATGAGGTGGAACGCCATCACCTTTTATTTCATTTCATATGAGGCGGAGTGACAAGTACCGGAACTTCCGCATGCCGGATGACATATTCGGCAACGGAACCCGTAACCATCCGGGTTAGACCAGACCGACCATGCGTACCCATAATTATAAGATCGGGCTTCCATTCCCGGGCGATATTGATGATCTCCTTCTCAGGCACTCCTTCAGGCATAAATCGGAATACCTGTCCAATCCCGTCATACATTCGAATATACTGGTCGATCGTACGTTCAGCCTCCGCCCTTAGCTGACTTCTACTGCCTTCGATAGTAACCCCCAGGTCTGCATTGACGGCCTCTTTGCCTTTATCGATAACATATAAGACAGCAATGCTTGCCTGCAGATGGTGGGCCAACTCAAAGCCGGTCTTCGCCGCCTTCATGGAATAAGCGCTGTCGTCTATGGCAATCAGTATTCTTTGCATGGGCATAAGAAATATTTTTATTATATGCAATCGCTCAGTCGATGTCCCAGAATTCCACCTCTTTATAGATCACTATCTTTCCACTCAAAAGATCTTTATGACGAAAGAAAAATTTCTGCAGCTTTTCTTTTTTGTCGATCAGCTCCACGCACATCGCCAGTCTTGAATTGTCCCCCTCCACGTTAAAGGTCTGGAGGTTGCCGTCGCTGGAATAACTGGTATGCGTACTGTGCGCAGAGGCATTGATGATACCGTCCTTTCTAGCCTCCGTAATGATATGCAGGTAAGCGGATTTTGGAAATATCTTACGAAAGAGGGTCCGGTCTCCGTGCCTCACTTTATGCGCCGGCTCGATATAGATCTCGAGCTTTCCCAGAGAATGTGTTTTGATCTTTTCAACCATTTTTTTCTGTTTTTTATACGTTCGCTCCTGACTTCATGCAGGGTGCTGTTATTATGATGATCCAGTGTATCGATCTTGGAAACGGCCACCCGCTGGGCATGGTAGATACCGGAATGGCCGCTGAAATAATAGGCCGTAAAACAAGCCACCGCATAATACAACGCATGATCCGCACCAAAAAGCTCCACACCCATGATCGTACATGCAATGGGAGTATTGGTGGCGCCCGCAAAAACCGCAATGAACCCCAATCCGGCCAGCAGGTCCACCGGCGCTCCTGTCAAAACGGCGATCGTATTTCCCAGAGCCGCGCCGATAAAGAACAACGGCGTTACCTCTCCGCCCTTGAATCCGGTTCCCAGGGTGATCGCCGTAAAAAGCAGCTTCCAAAGCCAGCTCCAATAGGTCGCTCCGCCCGCATGAAAGCAGGAAGGAATGGTAATGGAGTGTGCTTCTTTACCTGCCACACCCAGGCTCAGATAATCTTCCGTTCCCAGCAAATAGGTAAACAATATGAGCGCGACACCGCCAGTAAAGGGTATCAGCCATTTTATCTTTATCCACCGGTGGCTGTAATTTTTGATGGTATGCGATATTTCCGCAAAGGCGTATCCGGCCAGGCCGAAAAGAATGCCCGCCGCGATGACCTTTACCAGCAATGGAAGATCGAAATGAAAAATGGAAAGAAAGGTGACACCTGTCTCCACAAAGCCGATATGATAGTGCGTATGATGAATACCCCACGCCGAGCAGGTTATATCAGCCAGCACGCTGGCTATAAAACAAGGCATAAGCGCATCGTGCTTGATCCTTCCCAAAGCCAGCACTTCCAGGGCAAATATGGCCCCCGTTATAGGCGTACCAAATACGGCTCCGAAGCCAGCGGCAATGCCCGTAGTCAACAGCATCCGGACATCTTCCCTGGACAGGTTTAGCTTTTTGGCAAAGAATTGCGCCAGGCTGCCCCCGATTTGAACGGCGGTACCCTCCCTGCCGGCCGATCCGCCAAAAAGATGCGTTATCACCGTGGCCAGCAGCACAAGGGGCGCCATACGTGCCGGAACGCCTCCTCCCGGCTCATGAATCTCATCCATGATCAGGTTGTTGCCGGCATCGGAGTTCTTGCCGAGGTACTTGTACATAAGATAGATGGCAACACCGGCCAGGGGGAGCAGAAATAATAGCCAGCTATGATCAAAACGGAAATAGATGGCCTTGTCCAGCAGCCATAAAAACAACGCTACCAACGAACCGGCGGTGAGCGATACGGGTAGTGCAAGAATTGTCCAGCGTATGAGATGCGAAATGATAAAAAGGTGTTCGAAAGAGGTCTTCAACTGCTTCATTCCTACAAATTAGATTTAATATTAATAAGTTGAATATTAATAACTTGTAGGCGCCATCAGCCTTCTAAAAGGCGGTTGATAAGGTGGAACACCATCACCTGAGAACGTTCGCAAATATACGATAATTATAATTAAGATGCCGCGGATAACTCCGCGGCATCAATTTTTTGTCAAGGGCTAACGATCTTAGGTTATTCAAGCGATCTAATTTCAGTCTATCATTCGGACGGATTCAATGTCCTGGTTTTGCCCAGGCAGGATTTTCTTCGGACGAACTGGATTTTGCACTACTCTTTTTTTACGGTGGTGGGATAAAGAGATCCTTGGTCTTTCGGATTTGGACTCAGCTTGGTTTCCCGGTATTAGGATTTGGTCTTTCAGGCTTGGATCACTTTTTCGTTCTTCTTTTGGATCGGGATTTAGGGGTTTTTCCTGGTTTGGACTTTTGTCTGGTTTCTAAGGATTGGGTTTGTTTCGTTTGCTGATACAAAGATGTAAAATCCCCGGGGGCGCGCAGCATTTTTTCGACCAAAATGCCCTTTTGCCCGACGAAAGAAGGATCTGCCCGACGAAGGGAAAATCGAAATACGAGGCAAACTGGACTTTGCCTCTCAATTTACCCGCCATTTCTCTCAATTCATTCCTGATGCCCTTGGCCAGGGCTTCCCGCCAATAGTATTATTGCGCTCTTTAACACAGACCAATGAAACGAATCGTTCATGAAAAAGATCGGTGCGGCAGGCGGCAGTATCGAATCCACTGATGGAAAGCTACCCCGAAGTGGACGGAAGTTATGTCACCGGTCCTTATCAATTGCCGGCCAGCGTGGTTGGGGATTGGTCGTACAACGGCAAAGGTCATTTGACGTCCAGCGGCGCCACCGCGGAATATACCGCACCCGCGCAAGTGCCTTCACAGAATCCTGAAGCAGTAAGCGTACAATTAAAGCTCAGTATGCCCGGCGTGTTCCAACTGATCTCGAATATCACCGTAATGGGAGATCATCACATCGACTACCTGCGGGTAGATGAGACGGAGGACCTCATCCTCTGTGATCTCCTTACCTCAGGGCCATACTCTTCAGGGCCTGTCGTAGTGAGCTGTGACGCCTTCACCGAGAGCTGGAAAGTTGCGGAACCGAAGTGGTGAGACGCGGATAGGAAGAATTTATTTTGTATATTTCATGATCATGAAATATTTGCTGACAGGCTTTTTAATCGGTGCAGTATTTATAGGTGTAAGGGCGCAGGAGGCATACCAACTCCTTCATTTCTCCTCAGCGCATACCTGTTTTCCGGATACGGCCAGGGATCACGGGCATCTGGACGGCGATGGGAACCATCTTCCCCGGGAAGGGCATTATGACGATAGTTCCGTATTGCTGGTAGTACCGACCGGGCTGCACGTGGGGAAGGCCGTTGACCTGGTGGTCTGGTTCCATGGCTGGCATAACAGTATCGATAATGCCCTGCAATTTTACGGGCTGGCCCGTCAATTGACGGCTTCGGGGCGAAATGCAGTGCTGGTGCTGCCGGAAGCGGCGAAGAATGCGGCGGACAGCTACGGGGGGAAAATGCGGCAGGAGGGGATGTTCAAGTTGCTGGTTGCGGATGTACTGGAGGAGCTGAGACGGGAAAAGGTCGTCCCCTCCGATGCCATGGCGGGGCATATTGTGCTGGCCGGGCACAGCGGCGCTTATTCGGTGATAGCCGATATATTGGAACATGGACGTCAGCCCGTGGATGAGATATTTCTCTTTGATGCGCTGTATGGCCGGCTCGATACCTTTACCCGATGGGCAGAAGATGGGAGTCACCATTTTGTCCACTGGTTTACCAATACCGGCTATGGACCTGACAAAATGAGCGATACGATGATGTTGCGGCTACGCGAGGACAAAATACCCTATGGACTGTCGGAGGAGGCATCGGTGGATGACAGGGCGATAAAGAACAATAGGATCTTGTTTGTGCATAGTCCGAGAGAGCATAATGTGATCATTCATGATCCGGATGATCTTGCATTGCTACTGAGAAATAGTTTATCCGTTCATTGAGGCGTGCATTTAAAATTTGCAACATTGTTGTATTTTTATTATTTTACTCCCAATTGGCCGCCGTCCGGACATATCGCCGCTGTTTTGCTGCCTTCCTCCTGGGGCTTTATGCCTTTATTGCTACTCCGGTACAGCTATGGCATCATCATGACCAGCAGAAAAACAGCAGGGGTCCGGAAAAATATGCCACCTATCATGTCGGTGGCGGCCATTTCGATGCCGCCTGTAAGATCTGCTCGCATAAATATTCGATCTGCGACGGTGCGGCTCCGTTGTCACCAGCTCATCATGTAGCCGGGTACCAGGCATATTCTTCGTGGGATACCAAACAGCCGCTCAGCCGCTTTTCCACCTCTTTTTTTAATAAGGGACCTCCCGCCCTGGGTTGATCCGGCGAATCGCTTTTCTCTTTTCGGCTTGCGCCAGCGGGCCTTCATACCCATGCCAGCCATCACCGATGGCATCTAAGCATTTTCCTGAATTTGTCAACCCTGAAGTGGAAATGAATAGCCATAGACTATACAGGCTTATATTTTATATTGCTGTTGCGGCTTTGACCAACCCGGGCATTGCACATGCGCAGGGAGCGTCTGTCGTGATTGTCACTGGCAGCATTGCCGACAGCAGCCATCACCCACTGGAGGGTGCGACGATCGTGATCAGGAATATAACGGATAGCGGGATCGTGGCTATGACGACCAGCCGTTCTTCCGGGGATTTCAGCATTTCTCTGTCCTCAGCCGGAAACTACATCTTGCAGATAAGCCATGCCGGGTACACTCCTTATTCGCGGACCATTCACCCGGCCGGCAACCGTATACTGGCGCTTGGCGTCATCATGCTTCCGGATCATTACCTGCAGGAGGCGGTGATCAGGGCCAGGAGCAGGGATTACATGATCACGGCGGATAAAAGAATATTTACAGTAGCATCGGCCATTGCCGTGAAGGGCGGTACGGCTGTCGACGTCATGAAGCTGGCGCCGGCTATCAGCGTTTCCCCGGATGGGAGGCTCACCCTGCGAAATGGAGCTCCTGTTGTCCTGGTCGACGGAAAAAAGACCAATCTCTCTCTCGACCAGATCCCGGCCGACCAGATCGAACGCATAGAAATTATTACTACCCCTACGGCCCGCTACGATGCACAAGGCAACAGCGGCATCGTCAATATAGTGATGAAGCAAAACGACAAGCCGGGCTTCAACGGCAGCCTGGTTTCCACCATAAATTCCAGGGGAAGCTATTCCCTGACGGCGGATGTCAATCGATCCCAAAAAAAGCTCAACCTTGTATTCGGCTATTCCCTGCAGCAGACGAGGACCCTTACGTTAAATAACCTTGCCAGACACAACGTGGCCGGCAACACGGACGTGATTACGTCCGGCGAGACGAGAAAACATGGACCTTACCAGAAGATAAAGACCGGCCTCGATTACAAGCCGGATTCACTGACGCTCATCGATCTGTCCGGGGAGGCCGGCTGGGGATATAACTACAATCCTCAGTATCAGCGGGGGTATTACTATTCCGGGGCGCCTGCGCAGGACTCTTCCAGCTACCGGACGCTGACGGACAGGTTCTGGTTTGGATATTATCATTTCAATGCAGGCTATACCAGGCTGTTCCCCGGCACGGGCGCCAAGCTCACCAGCCTTGCCTACATCGAACGATACAAGGGAGGAGATGACGGACGACCAGACATGATGTATTATCAGCGGGACGACACACACGCAGCCAGCGAGACCCGGCAGCGATATTACACTCCTTATGTCGTCCACAATTACCTGCTGCAAATGGATTATATCCACCCTTTTAAAAAAGGAAAAGCCAGCCTCGAAGCAGGATGGAAGATCACCGGGCACGAAGACCATACGCAGAGCAGCTTTTACGAGTACCAGCCTTCCGACGGCAGCTATGTGTCGGTGCCGGCGAGCTCTTTTGATTTCCTTTTCAATAACCCGGTATTTGCTGTCTATTCGGGTTTCGGCAGCCGGCATGGGCCTTTCAGCTACCAGGCAGGGCTACGGTTCGAACAAAATAAATACACAGGTCATCGCATCGACAGCGTTCGATCGTTCACCAACACCAATCCCGCACTGTTCCCAAGCCTGATCACTACGCTGAAGGGAAAGCATAACGACGAGCTGCATCTCAATTATTCCCGGCGTGTGAATCGCCCGGGATATTACAGCCTCGCCCCGTATACCGACTACTCTAATCCGCTGTACCTGCAACGCGGCAACCCGAACTTGCGACCGGAATATACCAACTCAGCGGAGCTGTCCTACAACCGTACCCTTGGCAGGAGCATGCTCTCGGCTACAGTCTACCTGCGGGTCATCGATCATGCCATCACCGTCATCACGCTGCCGCTGTCGGGCGATACACTGCTGGCCACCTATGTCAACGCCCGATCCAATAACAGCTATGGACTGGAGCTGGTTGGAAGATGGCCGGCGACCCAGTGGTGGGACATCACCCTTAATATCAACCTGCTGCAATCCAATATTTCCATTGCCGACGCCACGACGCAGGCGAGCAATACCGGGTTCAGCTGGTTTGGCAAATGCAATTGGGAACTGCGTTTGGGGAAGGACTATGCGCTGCAGATCAATAGCGCTTACCAGGGTCCACAGGTATTATCCCAAGGGAGAAAGGCAGGGACAGGCTACATCGATGTCAGCGCCGCCAAAAACCTGCCGGCAAAGGGCTGGAACCTTTTACTCACCATAACCAATATATTGAATACGAGCCGTGACCAGGTGCTCACCCGGACAGAAGGGCAGTTCAGCCAGACGGTGTTGAATAAACCGCTGACCCGGGCGGTAAAGGTGGGATGTACCTATCAATTTGGCAGCCATAAGCCGGTGGATTAAAAACCAGCCCGGGATCCCCGGGCTGATTATGGGATGAATATTATACATTGACAGCGGCCCTAAGGGCCTGAGCGGCTTCGACCATAGCGACAAGCGCAGCTTTTGTTTCCGGCCAGGCACGTGTCTTCAGTCCGCAGTCGGGGTTGACCCAGAGCTGTTCAGCGGGAACGACGGCCCTGGCTTTTTCCATCAGGGCGATCATCTCCTCTTTGGAAGGCACGCGCGGGGAATGGATGTCGTAGACGCCCGGACCGATCTCGTTGGGATACCGGAAACCGGCGAAGGCGTCCAGCAGCTCCATTTGCGAACGGGAACATTCGATGGTGATAACATCGGCATCCATATCCGCAATCGACTGGATGATGTCGTTGAATTCCGAATAGCACATATGCGTGTGGATTTGTGTGGCATCCGCTACACCGCCGGCAGAGATCCGGAAGGCGCGGACGGCCCAATCCAGGTAGGATGCCCAATTAGCCTTGCGCAGCGGCAAACCCTCGCGTATGGCGGGTTCATCGATCTGGATGATACGAATGCCAGCTTTTTCCAGGTCGATTACCTCGTCGCGGATAGCCAGGGCGATCTGTGTGCAGGTTTCGCTGCGTGGCTGATCGTTACGCACGAAGGACCATTGCAGGATGGTTACGGGGCCCGTGAGCATGCCTTTCACCCATTTTTTTGTCAGTGACTGGGCATAGGCCGACCAGCGTACGGTCATAGGCGCAGGCCGCGAGACGTCTCCATAGATGATGGGAGGTTTGACACAGCGGCTGCCATAGCTTTGTACCCAGCCATTTTCGGTAAAGACGAACCCTTCCAATTGCTCGCCGAAGTATTCCACCATATCGTTGCGTTCGAACTCGCCATGTACCAGCACATCGATGCCGATGGATTCCTGCCAGTGGATGGCTTCGGCAGTAGCATTTTCGATCAGCTTGTCGTATTGAGCCTGTGTCAGCTCGCTTTTTTTCAATTTGGCGCGGATGCCGCGGATGTCCGTTGTTTGCGGAAAAGAGCCGATGGTCGTGGTTGGGAACAGGGGCAGATGCAGCGCTTCCCGCTGACGCTCCCTACGTTCGGTGAATTCATGCTGACGGCGGGCGTCCTTGTCGGTGATAGCCGCTACACGGGTCTTCACCTGCGGCTTATGAATGAGGGGCGAAGTACGGCGGCTGTTGGTGGCATCGATATTTTCCTTCCAGAGCCTGTCTGTCTCGGCGGAGTGATCCGCCGAGGCCAGTGTCCGAAGGGTTGCTACCTCCTGGATCTTTTGTTTGGCAAACGCCAGCCATTGTTTGATCTCGGGCTTAAGCACGGAGGTATTCGTTTCCAGGTCGAGGTCGCAGGGGCTGTGCAGCAAGGAGCAGGAAGGAGCGATCCAGATGCGGTCCGGACCGATCTTGTCGGCCGCCTTTTTGATAAAATGAATACTTTGCTGAAAGTCGTTCTTCCAGATATTCCGTCCGTCGACGACGCCCAGGGACAGCCGGGTATGGCCTTTGTCAAAAGGGGTCGCCAATATATCGTCCAGCTGCGAAGGACAGCGTACGAGGTCCAGATGGATGGTGCCGACGGGAAGAGATAGTACAGTCGCCAGGTTTGCCCCATAGCATTCAAAATAGCTGGCCAGGATGATATGCAGGTTGGGAAATTTGGAATGGATCTCCTGGTATGCTTTTATGAAAGACTGCTGTTCGGCGGCGGTAAGGTCCAGTGAAAGACAGGGCTCGTCGAACTGAACGTAGTATACGCCGGCCTCATCCAGTTTTTTGAGCACGTCGATATAGACGGGAAGAAGTTTTTTCAGCAGCTCCAGCCGATGGAATCCCGCTTCTTTTTCCTTGCCCAGCAGCAGGTAGGATACCGGACCCAGCAATACGGGTTTGGCATCGATGCCTGCTTCTTTGGCTTCCCGGTATTCATTCAGCAATTTGTTGCTGAAGGGCCGGAAAGTCTGGTCGGCAGTGAATTCGGGGACGATGTAATGGTAGTTGGTGTCGAACCATTTGGTCATTTCCATGGCGGTGAGATCATAGCCGTCCTTCTGATAGCCTCTGGCCATGGCAAAGAGCAGATCGATGTCGCGAAGCTGTTTTTCCGCCAGCAGCGCATGATAGCGTTGGGGGATGGCGCCGACCATCAAGCTGGTGTCCAGCACCTGGTCATAATAAGAGAAGTCCCCAACGGGGATGAGGTCGATGCCTGCCTCCTGCTGCAGTTTCCAGTTTTGCAGACGGATGGCCTTTCCTGTGGCCATTAGCTGCTCTGCGGGGATCTTGCCGGCCCAATATTGTTCGGCCGCCTTTTTGAGTTCACGCCGGCTGCCAATCCTCGGGTAGCCTAAGTTGTGTGTTTGCATGTGATGCTTTTTAATGATGGAATTCGTTAAAAAGCGCTTGCTAAACCGCACAATGCGATAATGGAAGAAGGTAGAAAGATGCATACGATGGCATCGGACGACAATCGGCTTCTATCCACGAAAGCATTGTCATACGGCAGAGGCAGGTATCCTGGCTTGTAACATTTTTGCCGTCCTTCCCACCTCCCGGAGAGGAGGCAGTGGACAACGCGGGCAAAAACAGTCGTGTTACTTACAGTTGCGGGACAGCTTGTGATTTACACACAATTCCCTTTTAACCCCGATGCGGGACCGGGGACCTTCGCCGTTGATGAGGGATAAAGAAAGAGCTTCAAGACGAAGGTAAGGATTTTTAACTATCTTCGGATCATCTCTTCAATATGTGCCAGCACGAAATAAAACTTTGCGATCGTTGTCAATCTCCGTTCGAATGTAAGGTCGGCAACGTATCTCAGTGTCATTGCAGCAATGTTCGCCTGACACAAGAGGAGCGCGACTATATCGCTTCCCAATTCACCGACTGTCTATGTAACCTGTGTTTACAGACTGTCAGGAAAGAAGCCAACATCGTTAAATGACAACGTTCCGATTCCATCCGGTGGCGCCGCATCCGTTGTTAAGCCCATACATTGCGAAGATATGGGTGTTTGAAAGCAGCGGTCGTTTTTTTGTGGAAGAAAGGAAACTGATCGTTCCCAATACGCATTTGAAGCTAACGCTGACCTATCGCAACGGCATCACGGCTCGGGTGGGAGCTAAGGAGTTTTTGCAGTATGAAAACGGTCTGTCACTGACGGGACTGATCGATGAGCCGGTGACCCTGGACCCCTATGAAGATACACAGACGGGTACGATCGTCATCGAATTCAACCCGCTGGGCGCGTACCGGTTCTTTCGTTTACGGTATGCCGAGGTGAAGAACGAGATCACGGACCTGGGGGACCTGATCGGGAAAGAGGCTGTAACACTCCGTTCGCAATTGAGTGAAACAGGCGATACCACCCTGAAATTGCAGCTCCTGCAAAACTTCCTGATCAGGCAGCTGGAAAAATACGAGGCTGATCCCATTTATGACCATTGTATCCGTCGTATAGCGGCAACCCAGGGACTGACTACTGTGGCGCAGCTTGAAAAAGAGACCGGCTACAGCGTGCGCTGGCTTCACCGGAAATTCTCGGAGCATCTGGGCGCCGGCGCTAAGAACCTGGCGGAGATCGTCCGTTTCAAACAATTCTACCAGGCCTATTCGACCGGGGCTCCGGCCGAAAAGTTAAAACAGCTTATTTATCATTATTACTACGACCAGTCCCATTTCATCAGGGCATTTAAGCGGTTCACCGGGACCACGCCGACCGAACTGCAAAACAGTATGAACGAGCTTAGTATTATGAACTTTACGAGCTGAGTTCCGATTTGTACAATACTTAAGGCTGCCATCTCCTGATCTTTGTGTGAAAAACAAAAGAGATGGGACACAACGACTTTAGCAGCAGTATCTCCGCGAAGATCGGCGCAAATGAGGTGATCAAAAGGATCAGTAATATACCAGGGTGGTGGGGAGTGACCATGACCGGCAGCACGGAAAAGCAAAACGATACATTCACCGTAAAGATGACCCTGGATTCTTACTTCCACTTCACCGTGGAAGAACTGGTCCCCGGGAAAAGAGTGGTTTGGCTGGTGACGGATTGCAATATGCCGTGGTATTCGGATAAAAAGGAATGGACCAACACCCGGCTGATATTCGATCTCCGTGAAAATAATGGGGTAACGGAGGTGATCTTCCAACACGAAGGCCTTACGCCAAACGTCGAATGTTACAAGGATTGCGAATCGGGTTGGACGCATTGGATCAAAACAAGCCTGTCTTCCTACCTGACTACCGGAGAGGGCGTTTTCAGACAGCCTACCAAATAAGCTGCCGGCGCTGGGATATTCCTTTACTGCCGCTTGTAAACAAAAACCGCAAAGGTTCCGGGGATGATATTGCGTGTACCCGGTTGGAATTGCGGGGCGCTGAAATAGATCTTTTTCGTCTTCCTGTCGAAAGCCATGGTCTTCGCCCGGGGCGCCGTCGTGAGGGTCTGGATAACGGAATATTTATCCGGAGACTCCTGGCGGATGATCGTTGCCGTCCCATCGCCATTGGAGGCAAATACAAGCTTGTCCGTTTCGTCATATATGACAGCGTCTACGCCGCCGCCGATGGGCACCGTAGTGATGACTTCCCCTGTGCCCGCATTCAGGACGCTCATGCCCTTGTTGGCCCGGCAGACGGTGAACAAGCGCTGATTGCGCGCATCATAGGCCAGACCCGTGGGTTGTCCGCAAGGGGCCAGCGGCCAGGTGGCTTTAACGGCCATCGTGGTCATGTCGATGACCTTCATGGAATTCTGGTCTTCGATGTTATTATATACCAGTCCCTTGCCATTCGATACCGCGAATTCCGGACCGCCGCCCAGGTCGATCGTCTTTACCAGCTCCAGGGTTTTTGTATCAATGACACAGGTGTTCTTGCTGTCGCCGTTGAAAACCAGTACCTTTTTAGAATAAGGGTCATATAGGATAGCGTCCTCATCCGTGGAAGGGAGCTTGATCGTTTTCTCCACCTTGAAGGTCGTCAGGTCCACTACAACGACCGCATCGGCCTTGCCGTCGCTGATAAAACCTTTGTTCACTTCATTGACGATGGCGATCCCGTGTACTCCCTTGAGCCCGTCGATGGTGGCAATGGGCTGTTCTGTCGCCAGGTCCACTACATTAAATGCCGTTCCGTGCGAGACGAACAAATGGTTGTTGACCTCGTCGATGGCCATATAGTCGTATCCACCGTCGCCGGGGATGGCAATTTTCTTGTCCAGTACGTATTGCTGCGCCTTTAGGGGTAAACTGGCTACCGAGGCGGCTATCACACCGAGGAATAACAGGGACTTTTTGATCATTTTTTTTCAGATTGATGCTGTGAAGATGTAGGATGAAACTGTAGTAAAACTGTAGGGATCCTTTTCTACCGAATGTTTACAGATTGAGGTTATACTATTGATGTCGAAAAACATCGTAAATATGAAAAGATCATCCATTCTTCCGGGCTGTATGGCCCTTTGCCTGATGTCCATGAGCGTCATGGCACAAAAAGTAAAAACCGCGGACGTGCCACAAGCCGTTAGGGAAGCGCTTCACAAAAAATATCCGGCAGCCGGCAATGTCACCTGGGAAAAGGAAAAAGGGAATTTCGAGGCCAATTGGGGTGGCAGATCGAAAGAGGACAATTCGGTGCTGTTTACTCCTGATGGGTCTTTTGTGGAAATGGTCGTGGCGATCAAGGTCGCGGACCTCCCGCTAGGGGTGATGAACTATATCAAGGGACATTACCCCGGTGTCAAGGTTACCGAAGCGGGGAAAGTTACGGATGCGCAGGGTAAGATATCCTATGAGGCGGAGGTGAAGGGGAAAGACCTGCTGTTCGACAAAGAAGGTAATTTTATAAAAACAGACTGATAGTAACGTCCCCCGACTTTGTCGGGGGGCGTATTTTCTAATTGCACAAATCCTTGCTTTTGGCTGTATCGAGCAGTCCTTTTGCCCTCTTCAGCATTTCCTGCGACCTGGTATAGATCTCATTGTAATCGCTGGGGAATTTATCGGTGCTGTTCTGGAACCCATCATATAACAGGTCTTTCGTCGCATCCACGCATTTCTCCAGATCGTTGCTGTACCGCTCGATGTCCGAACAGCTGACTTTTTTGCCGTCGTTGATATCCTTTTCTATGGTGCTAAGCTTCGAATCTATGTCCGAGAAATCCAGCTTCGACTTTGACTGGAAGGTGCTTAATCTGCTGTCATAGTAGCTTTTGGAGCCATAATACACTTTCCGCTCGGATATCATCCTGTATTTATGGGTGGAGATACGCTCGATGCTTTCTTTTACCTGATTGATCGCCGCCTGGTGCTCGGCATCGCCTCCTTTCCAGCATTTATCCTCTCTGGTTTCCCTTGCCTCCTTACATTTTTTGGCATTCTCCAGCATCTTGTCGAATACATCCACCAGCACTCTGCCATCCGCGGCCAGCGCATCCTTATAGTCCTGGCTTGTTTCCGGTGTCCAGCCCTGTCCCGAGGTCTTGCAACATTTATCGACATTGTCACTAAGGTCGTTCAGGGTCGATTGCTCACAGCTGGCGCATTTCTTTTTGCCGTCTCTTGTTTCCACGCAGTACAGACCGCTTTCACAAGGCGAGACGCTGCATTCCTCGTTGATCTTCTGCGTCTGGGCGAGAACAGTATCGGCAAGCAGCGATCCAAAGAGAGTAGCGAACAACATTAATTTTTTCATATGATTTTTTTGGTAAAGATCGATCAGGGCGGTTGCCTCCACAATACCACTTAGCGGTAGAGTTGCCGTGTAAAGGGGATAAGCCCTCCCAAAGGGGGGCTTTAGTCTCCGAATGGAGCTGTTCTTCTTATATGGTCACCGGTGGCGAGTAAGAGGTGCAGACGACGCGATAGTCGCAGGGGCTTTCCCGAATGCTTTTTTAAAAGCAAAAGAAAAATGAGACAGGTTTTCAAAACCCACATCCAAATAGACATCCGAAGGCCTTTTGCCCTCTTCCCTGATCAGCCGGTGGGCTTCCGCCAAACGTCTTTGCATCAGCCAGCGTCCCGGGGCCATACCAAAAACCTTTTCAAAATCCCGCTTGAAAGCGGCGAGGCTACGCCCCGTAAGGCTGGCAAAACGCGACATGGGTACGTTGAACATATAATGTCGCTCCATATAGGATGCAAGGTCTATTTTATGGGGCTGACTGAAATCGAACAAGAGGTTTTTCAAACCCGGATCATGTTGCAGTAGCAGCGTAATAGCTTCATTGGTCTTGATGGCCAGCAGCTCATGGCTCAGCGGTCTTTTGTGCTCAAAGTATGGCAGCAGGGATTCGAAAAAGCCTTTGATAAACGGGTCGCCATCCAGCGCATGCAATCCCGCTCCATTGTATCGTTCCGTTGAGTTGATGTCATGAGAGGCGCAGTATTCCCGCAAGGCGTCCTGTGGGAACAGGATGCTGATAGATCTGAACTGTCCCGCGGGCGGCGGTATCTTCACCGTCTTGAGCAACATATTTCGTTTGGCCAGTCCCATGCTTCCGGGGCCATGTAGGGAAGAGCCGCCCGCAGTGATAAACTGCGCCGTGCCCGTGATGATATATCCCATCGAATGGTCGGCTACGAACTGCTCGCTGGCCAGCTTTCGCTCGTACATGCAGGTGTACAGCACGTTGCCGGTGAGCTCTTCTATCATGGCGGGTTTGCTCATACCAGCTAATGTAGTTATTTCAACTGGCTTAGCATCAATTTATCCATCCATCTGTCCGGTAACAGCCTGCGCATGACCAACATCGGCCCTGCCATAAATCCCGCGGCATACCTTGTTCTTGGACGACGGGCCAGTAACGCTTTCAGCACGATCCTGGCGATGACCATGGGTTCGGCCAGCCGGTGGGCAAAGGAACTTTGCAGTCCCGCGAATTTTCCTGCCATCGTACTATAGGCTCCTTTCCCTGAATTCCGTATGCCATTTTCCACGGCGATGTCCGCCCACTCCGACCGGACGCCTCCGGGTTCGATCACCACCACATCGATGCCAAACTGTTTAACTTCCGCGCGCAAAGAGTCGGAGAGGGCCTCCAGGGCGAATTTGGAGGCGTGATACCAGCCACCCATCGGCATAGCGACTTTACCGCCGATGGAAGAAATATTGACGATCCTGCCGGAGCGCTGCGTACGCATTTGGGGCAGTATCAACTGTATAAGCCGCGCCGCGCCAAAAACATTTACTTCCAGCTGGTAACGCGCATCCCTGGCAGGCACTTCTTCAATGGCCCCATAAGAACCAAAGCCCGCGTTGTTGATCAGCACATCGATGCGGCCTTCCTTCGAGAGGATGGTGTTGACGCCGTCAACCATGCTGTGTTCGTCGGTGACATCCATGGATAATATATATATACCCGCTTTTGCGAGGTCCTGCATTTTCTCTGTGCGGCGCGCGGCGCCATATACGATAAAACCTTTTTCGGCAAGTAGCTGCGCCATCACCTTGCCCATACCGGATGATGCGCCTGTGATCAAAACGACCTTTTTCATTGTGCTTTGTTTTTACAGGACAAAGGTAGTACCGGCTGCGAGGAGGCGTTTTGCTGTGAAGCTCAAATTTAGTTTGTTGTGAAGCTCGGCATCGGCGTCTGGCTCTTTTGGCGCGGCGGAGTAAAAATGGTTCTATAAGGCAGGCTGTATGAACTGTAGTATATAGGGATGAAAGGCCAAAGCCATCCGGTTCAGCACCCTGGAAGCTGTCTGTAAGGTGCTGGATTGTCAGCCAGGGGATATATTGGAGTATAAGAAGGGTGACGGCTGACGGGTTGCAATTAAAGCACGAAATCCTTTGTCGCCTGGACAAGCATCGACATCGTATCCTGTTTGCCTGCCTTGAACATATGGTTGGCGCCCTCGATCTTCACCAGTTTGGCTTTTGGAAGCGATTGACAGACATCGGTGATCAGGTCCCATGTGGCCAGCTCGTCGCGGGTGCCCTGGAGGAAAAGCATTTTTATTTTGATGTCCTTTAAATGTTCGGCTCTTTCGGCGCCAGGTTTGCCCGATGGGTGCAAGGGGAATCCATAAAAAACAATGCCTTTTACTTCCTTGCGGGGATGCGCCGCCAGGTACTGGGAGGTCATCCGTCCGCCAAAGGATTTTCCGGAAGTAAAAAGCGGCAGGTCGGGAAAGCTGGCGTGGGCATGGTCGATGGCGGCGGCAATGGCCTGGTGCGCCACCGCGGGCGTATCGGGTCTGCCTTTTTTATTTTCGGTGAAAGGGAAGTTGAAGCGCAGGGTGGCGATACCTGTCTCCGCCAGCGCGTTTGCCAGGGTGGTCATGAATATATGATCCATGCCGGCGCCTGCCCCGTGGGCCAGTGTCATGATACATTTGGGTGTATCGGGAATAATATATTCACCTGAAACTGCACCGACGGCAGGAGATACTTCTATGGATATTCGGTTGGTGCGCATGCTATTCGTTGTACGGTAGAAGCGATAAATGTAGTAATTTGCCCTATGCCCTCCAAAAAACAACCAATCCGTCAGGTAGCAGAGAAACGTCCGGTTGAAAAGCCTGCTGAAGAACAGGCAGGACAGGAAAGACCTCCCCGAAAAAAATTTACAGGCCGGATATTGGTCCAGCTGGACCCTGTCGCCAGCACCGCCGATATTCAAAAGAAAGCAAGAACGAGATCGCTTCGTCTGACCCCCGCGCATGCCGTGCCGGCAGGGCATTTGAACGAGGGGTTGGAAAAGGCCGACGGGATCATCTTCGAGCGGCTGCGGGTGGCCCTGGTGAACGAGCGCAGCGCAGCATCCGTCAAACAGCTGCAGGCATTACGCAATACGCCTTTTTTAGCCAGTGAGCCGGAGCGTTATATCTATGCGCGGGCGGGTGTCCGTAAGGAGCTGCCTTTTAAGGATACCGCCTCGTCTACCTGGGGCATCCAGGCGACGAATGTCCGGAAGAGCAAGTTTACGGGGAAGGGTGTGAAGCTGGCCGTCCTCGATACGGGTTTTGATTTTACCCATCCTGATTTTATGGGCAGGGTGATCCACCGGAAGTCTTTTGTGGGAAGGCAGGCCAAGGATAGGGAAGGGCATGGGACGCATTGCGCGGGTATTGCAGGTGGCGGAAGAAAAGGAAAGGCGGGGGTGCGTTATGGAGTGGCGTCGGACGCGCGGCTATACATCGGGAGGATCCTGAATGATGAGGGCGAGGGATCCGATGGGCTGGCCCTTGCGGGTATCGAATGGGCGTTGGAGCAGGGATGCCGGGTGATCTCCATGTCGTTTGGGGCGCAGGTGCAGAAGGGGGATAAGCATTCGGTGATCTTCGAGGAAGTGGCGAAGATAGCGCTGGCCAATCATTGTCTTTTGATAGCGGCTACCGGAAATGAGAGCGACAGGGAAGAAGGTATTGTTGCGCCTGTGAATCATCCCGCGAATTGTCCTTCCGTGATGGGGGTAGGGGCGCTGACGCAAAATTTAAAGGTAGCGAACTATAGTTGTGCGACGGTGGGAAAGCCGACGCGTGCGGGCGGACAGGTGCGTTCAGACGGACAGGTCGATATCTCCGCGCCGGGCGATGATATCCTTAGCGCCTGGATCGACGGCGGGCATGAGGTGGAGTCGGGCACTTCCATGGCCGCACCATTTGTGGCGGGTGTGGCCGCTCTTTTGTGGGAGGAGTATCCGCATGCGGCTGCCCGTGAGATATGGGAGAAACTGATAGGGCAGGTGCGTAAGCTGGGGCTGAGGACCGTGGGGGCTGGTGCAGGGCTGGTGCATGTGCCGTGACGATTAATTGCCCGTGTCCGATCCTTCTATCTTCCGATATGGTTTTTGAAAGAATGCCCGTATTTGTGTGTTGAAGAGGTCTTTTTTGGCTATGGGTGTCGAGTGACCGGAGTCAGGAATGATCCAGCAATAAGATTTAGGGATATTTTCCGCGATGAGGACGGTATGTCGTACGGGGATGAGCTCATGGTCGCCTCCGATGACCAGGGTAGGGCATTGAATGGTATGCAGCTGGTCGAGGGTCATGTTTGGTTGATACAGATCGAGATCGGAGATCTTCAGCTGGTTCTTTACGCTCGGGGTCTGAGGCTGCCGGCGGAGGGCGGCGCTGCCTTCTTTAATGCCATTATAGCAATAGGGTGTAAGGGCGGTGGTGTCCGGCCACAGGTTGGCGCCAGTAATGGCGAGCTTCTTTATTTTATCGGGATGACGGATGGCCAGGAGCAGCCCGTTGATACCTCCGTCGCTCCATCCGATGACATAGCAGCTATCCAGGTGCAGCGAGTCGAGGAGTGCGTTGAAGTCGTCGGCCATCATTTCAAAGCTGAGGGAGTCGGATGGGTCCGTGGAATGACCATGAGCACGGCTGTCGACGGCAATGACGCGGTAGTATTTGGAAAAGTAGGGGATATTGTTGCTGAAATTGCCGATGTCGCCTCCGTTGCCGTGTATAAAAAGGAGGGGTGCGCCGCTGCCATACTGTTCATAGTAGAGTCGGATGCCTCTTGTGGGCAGGTAATGGCCGGCGGCAGGATTGTTGCCGTAGTGGACTGACTGGCTCTGTGCCAGGAGAAATATTCCGAAAGATAATATAGCAGTGAAGATCGTTCGCATCCTGTAAATGTATGTGTCCTGAAGAATAAAATGTACCTTTACAGCATGGAATTTATAGCCAAAGTGGAGGATAGCCAAAAGTCCAACATTCGGGAGATCGCAGCCTCCCTGGAAGGGATGGGTATCCAGATCAGGCGGATCATGCGCATCACGGGGACCATCTTCGGGTCCAGCAGGTCTTTGCCATTGGCTAAGCTGAAGATAAAAGGCATCAAGTCTGTGGAGCAGGATCGCCGTTTGCGGGCACGCTCATAGGAGCCGCCGGAGGCGGCTCAAGGACAGGCATTATTTTCCCAACCGCACATCTTTTATACTACCCGTACCCTGGAAACGGAAATCTATTCCCGCGATGCCAAGCGGTTTAGGGGGCATGGGCGACTGGAAGACCTGCCGGCCATTCAGGAAGATACGAAGCTGTCCATCCTTCCCTTCACAAACGATATGCACCCAATCGGAGAGGTCGACGCCCAGGAAAGAGAGGTCCTGCGTCTTGCCATTATAATTTCTGTCCAGCAATAGCAGGTTCAATTCCGATACACAGCCTTTATTACACAGCGGGATGATGATAGCGCCATTCTCGCAGAGCACACGCATTTCCGTATGCTGACAAATAGCTGTCCCTTCCCGGTAGTCGTTCTTCATGGAAGCTTCCAGCCGGAAGCTGTCTGTTTTAAGAGAGCCCCAATTACCGATATTGGAATATCTCACCCAGGGTGTTTGGGGTTGTAGCGGTATGTTCTTGTTCCGGATGTCGGCTATCGAGAGCCCGAATGGTTTTCCGTCGGAAAGGCTGTCCTGTTCGGGGAAATATACGGGAACGGTGGTCTGCTCGATGATGGGCAGCCAGCCTTTTGTCTTGATGAGCAGGTTGTGCTCTTTTACTATTTGCCGACCGATGACCAATTTGGCTTTAAAGAAGCCCGGATAGTAATAGACGGACGTAAATTGATGCAGGAGCCTGGCTACTTTTCTGCGTCTGGCGGGGTCCCAGGATTGTTGGATATATACGGAGTCGTATGGAGAGGCCGTCGCGTCATAGTCAAAGATCACTGAATTAGGGACGTCTTCTGTCAATACCTTTTTGCTGGAGAACTGATACTGAGCTGGATCGATGATTGGCGCCGGCTTTTTTCGGATGAAATAAAGACTTAGGATGCTTGTAAGGATTGCGGCTCCTGTGATAGCCCATACCCAGGTCAAACGGCGGGTGGGTGCAGATGTTTCAGCCGATGCCGGGGCCGGTGTAACCTCCTGCCGCTGCCGGAAGGCTCTCCAATGCTCATAACCAACGAACCGGGCCAGGGTGTCCAGCGTAGTGACGGCAGGCAGGCTGTCGTATTTTACTTTCCCCCATATTCGTTTGAGGGTGGTGATGCTTAAATGTATATCGGTGGTCTCCCTGATCTTTTCGCTCAGCTGCTCGAAGTCACGGCTGGTCCAACGCTCGCTGTCCCCCCAGCCCACACGGGCTTCTATCAACCGGCGGCACTCCGTGAGGTAAAAAATTTCTGTTTTGTTGTCCATTGATAGTTAGACGCTTGTGATGTGAACAAACTTGTATCGACTTGAACAGGTCCTGTACTCGCTCGCCTGGATATAACCGCCATTTTTACAAAAATAAAAATATAAACATGAACAAAGTAACGCTGGCATCCCTGTGCCTTCTCTTCCATTTCTCTCTTTTTGCCCAAAAGACCCGATCCCAGGCCATCCATGTGCCCATGACGGCCGAAAAATGGGGGTTCCCTTCCGGAACCTGCGAGTTCCTGTCCTACAGATCGGCGCCGGCCATGCATCTGCTCAGCAGTAAAGATACGGCGGTGCTGAAAGACCTTCGTTTTTCCAACGGCACCATCGAATATGACATCGACCCGCAGGACAATGATTTTACGGGCGTCTTTTTTAGAAGACAGGACAGCAAGGAAAGCGAATACTTCTATCTGCGAGTGTTTGGCGGCAAGATCCCCGGTATGATGGTGGCAGTGCAGTATGCGCCTATCCTGCATGGCGTCAATCTGTGGAATCTGCTGCCGTATTGCCAGGGACCGGCTTCTTTTGCCAGGGGTCAGTGGAATCATATCAAGCTGGTCATATCCGGCGAGCAAATGCTGGTGTATGTCAATGATCCTGTTCATCCTACCCTGGAGATAGCCCATCTGGAAGGCGTTACCAAAGAGGGAAGCATTGGATTTGACGGTAAAGCGATCATTGCCAACCTGGTGGTGACACCCGATGCGACGGAGGGATTGTCTCCCGTAGCCGGCTTCGACCCGTACTACAGCGACCCCCGGTATGTCCGGCACTGGTCGGTGAGCCAACCCATCGACCTGCCCAGGGGACGTGAGCTGACCAGAGAAGATCTTCCCAAGGCTGGGGCTGCCTGGTCCAGGATCGAGGCCGAGCGGCTGGGGCTGGTCAATCTTACCCGGATGTTCGGCAACAGTGCAAGCCGCCGGTACGTATGGCTTAAATGCCGGCTAAAGGCGCCGGAGGCGCAGGTCAGGCAGGTGGCTTTTGGGTTTACGAATGAGGTATGGGTCTTTGTGAATGGCAAGATGGCTTTTGTGGATAAGAACATATACGACGAGCTGATGCGTAAGCAGCCCAAGGCAAGGTGCTCGATAGAGAATAATACCTTCACGCTGCCTTTGCAGGCTGGTGACAATGAGATACTCATCGGCGTGGCCAATAATTTTTACGGCTGGGCTATCATCACCCGGTTGGATAGCATGGAAGGGATCGAGGCGTTGGCTGAATAATTACCGCCCGTTGGCTCTGAGGACCGTCATGTCCTTTTTGAGGTCGTCGTCGTAGGTTTTTTTGATGATGTAATGCCATTGTTTGTCAGATACATCTACAGCGAAGATCTCATCTTTTTTGTGGGATGCCACGGCGTCCTGGACTTCTTTGGGCATCATCTCTTCTCCAAAGAACCAGCCTGTATCGCCATGGGTGGTATTGCCATCCATGGTGTATTCATCGGAGAGCTTGTCGAACGACTCGCCCGCGGCTGCTTTTTGCAAGATGATCTTTCTGAGGCTGTCGACCTGGGAATTGGTCAGCGAGCCGCCGTCGAGGAAGATATAGTTGGCGCGGTATTTTACCGTCTCGGTGGATTCGACGACCTTGTACGTGACGTATCCGACGGAGAAGAGATCGCCTTTCTTTTGGCGTAAGAGTCTTTTGTCGATGAGGGTAGTATCTTTTCCGGCGGAGAGGTGGAGGATGGCGGGCTTCAGATTCTTATTGGCGTCCATCCATGCCTGTGCCTGCTGTACATTGTCGATCTTTTTGAACTGATCGGTAACGGTGACTCCCTGTGCGGATGCGGGTGCGAAAAAGATAAGCAATGATAGACCTAGGATCGTATTCTTCATATCTCGATTTTTATGACTGGGTATTAAAAATATTATAATTACGCGGCATAATATCAAATAGTTGCCTTTTATTCTTAAAAACCGCGCCGGCTTTGTATCAGGATTAATTTTTTGTTAAAATGTCCCTCCAATCAGGGGCCGAATCGCTATCTTAGATGCATGCGTCTTCTATTTTGCACTGCCCTGTTCTTCCTTGTATATGGATCAGGGGCGCAACAGCCAGCTGTTATTTCTCCGGGCAATCTTTGGCCTGACGAGGATGGACATCATATCCAGGCCCATGGTGGCGGTATTATATTGTTAGGAAAGACTTATTACTGGTATGGGGAACAGCGCAGCCGGGGACTGGATTCTAACCGGCGTTATGTAAGCTGTTATTCATCCCGGGACCTTATACACTGGAAATTCAAGGGGAACGCGTTGGAGGCTGATGATCCTGAGCAATTAGGACCTCATTGGGTGCTGGAGCGACCGAAGGTATACTACAATGCGTCTACGAAGAAGTTTGTCATGTACTTTCACCTGGATGACAGGAGGTATGTTTTTGCACGGGTGGGGATCGCTGTCAGCGATAAGCCCACGGGACCTTTCAAATATGTCAAAAGTTTCCGGCCTTTGGATCATGAAAGTCGTGATATCGGTCAGTTCATCGATGACGACGGCACCGCATATCTTGTATTCGAGGACAGGCCGTATGGATTTCGCATCGCGCGTCTTGCGCCCGATTATATGAGCCTGGATAAAGAGATGTGTCTTATAAAAGAGCATATGGAGGGTGGCGCTATCGTACATTATAAGGGGCTGTATTATGCCATCGGCTCTTCGCTCACGGGCTGGAATCCCAATCCCAATAAATATGCTACGGCTACGTCTTTGGAAGGTCCCTGGTCCGTATTTGCCGACATCGCCCCGCCGGAGAAAAAGACCTATGGCTCTCAATCCACCATGATGCTAAAGGTGAAAGGGACCAGGGATACTACGGTGATCTTTATGGGTGATATCTGGAAGCCAAGAATGCAATGGGAGTCTGCCTATCTATGGATGCCGGTGGAGATAGGGGATGGGAAGCTACATCTTCCCGAGCCGCGGGATTGGAGCATCGATGTGAAGAAAGGTACCGTGAAGCTGGCAGGGAACTGAACTCCTTAGTTCGTCATATCATGCAACCTGAACACCGGTGAAAAATCACCCACTCCTTCCTGCTGTAATATGCGCACGATGTCCCGGAAAGGCTTGCTGTTATCCGCGATGTTGGAAAAGTAAAAGATGCTCCATTCATCACCCGGCAGCTGTATGACAAAGTTGGAGAAGCCGCAGGTGCTGCCGGAATGAAAGAGGATGAGGGGGGAGTCGCCTGTCATGAACCACCCACCCGCATAGTAATCTTTCTGTACTTTCCCGATGGGCTTGCGCAAACGGCGGAGGGTGGAGCCCAGGAGTATCAGCCTGTTGTCCTGCAAGGCTTTTATCCATTTGGAGTAATCGCTGACAGACGTGTACACTCCTCCATCGCCTTTGGTGGCGCTGGTGAGACTTTGATCGGAAGGGAAAATTCTACCCGCCGAGTCGCGGGCAAAACCCATAGCCCGGTGGTCGATGGACTGTCCTTCTTCATACACGATGGAGTGATCCATGTGCAACGGGAGAAATACCCGCTCTTTCAGGAAGGATGCGAATGGTTGATGAGATACCCGTTCGATGATGAGGGCCAGCAGGCAAAATCCGGAATTGCTATACTGGAATTTGGACCCCGGCATAAAATAGAGAGAGTCATGAGTAGACAATAAATGCAGGACATTGGAATCCAGCACCTGTCGTAATATGGGCGAAGGGAAGATCGAGTCATGTTCGTAGGCCAGCGGTTCATAATCGAGGATGCCCGAAGTATGTGTAAGCAGATGACGGATCATTACCTGTTGTCCTACGCGGGTGGGAAGTTCGGGGAGCCATCGGCCGATGGGGTCGTCAAAGCTGAGGCGTCCTTCTTTCTCCAATAAGAAAATACCCATGGCCGTGAATTGCTTGGTGACGGAAGCCATACGGAAATTGGTCAGGCTGTCCAGGGGCTGGTCCGGGGTCACGCGGGCGGCTACATACATACGGGTGCGTCCAACGGCATTGCGATAGAGGACCTCTCCTTTTTTCTCGATGGACAATACGAAGCCTGGCGAGTCGGCGGGATAGGAATGGAAGACGGAGTCCAGGCGTAGGGTCAGACGGGACTGGGGCGAGGCGGTGATGCCCAACAGCAATAGCAGCGGGAGAAAAAATAAACGCATAGGGATAAAGATAAAAAAAAAGCCGTTGGCAGACAGTACCAACGGCCAGGAGCTCATCTGCAAGGGGGGGCTCTATTGTCCCTGCTTGACCTTTGCAATATTCACCGGCAACAGCCCATGCGCCTCTTTATGTGTACTGATCACTGCTGTCGAATCCGGCGCCTGCGACAAACACAACACAAGGCCATCCTTCTCGTCGACCCAGTAATTGATGAAGTTCACTCCATATTTTTGCTCTACGGCAAGATCTTTCTGGTGCGCAGCCGCTACGTCAGCTGCCTTTACATTACCGGCGCCCAGCTCATGTACGTCCAGGTAGAAATCATTTGGACCTTTGGCCTTTGCTGCCTTGCCGGGGGTGACCATATAGATCTGATCGGGCAGCAGACCATGGGCTTCCGCGTGCGTCTTGCGGATATCCATGGTGTCGGGTGCAGAAGACAGGCAATACACCGTACCGGAGGTTTCGTCCACCCAGTATTTAAGGAACTTTACCCCATACTTTCCCTCTACAGCCAGGTCTTTTGCATGGGCTTCTGCAACGGCGGCGGCAGTTACTTTCCCTGCTCCCAGATGATGAACGTCTATATAGTAGTTGGTAGATTGTGCCATCAGACGGGAGGTGGAACTGCAAATGATCACAAACACAGGAAGAACAAACAAAGCTTTCATTTCAAATTGTTTTTAAATGATTAAAAGGTATTCTTCGACAAAGGAAACTCCATTTTTTTGGTAGGATATGGGGGATTTTCCCTATTTTTAGCTTACCTCCACCTCATTTTACAATCACGATCATGGAACTCATTGAAAGAGCCGGGTTTTTGGCTTCGCTGCGCGCGAAATTTGAGGATATCGAGGAAGGCGAAGGTCATTGCATCATGGTAAGTGGGGAGGCCGGTATCGGCAAAACCTCGCTGATCAGGGCTTTTTGCAAGTCGGGCGGCAGCAGGGTCTACCAGGGTTCCTGTGATTCCTTATTTACTCCCCGGCCACTGGCTCCCCTTTACGACATCGTCTGGCAGATACGGGATGATATTTGGGGTGACAACGAGGCCATTGCCGACAGGACGGCGCTTTTTACACGGGTATTTCATGCATTGGACAGTCTGAAAGGGAGGAGCCTCATCGTATTCGAGGATATCCACTGGGCAGATGAGGCCACGCTGGATTTTATAAAGTTCCTGGGCAGACGTATCAACCGTCTGCATTGTCTGTTCATACTCACTTACCGGGACGACGAGATCCATTCCCACCATCCATTGCGGAGCGTGCTGGGACAATTGCCTCCCGACTCCTTCACCCGGATGCAGCTGACGCCTTTGTCAAGGGAGGCTGTTGACAAGATGGCCACCGAAAGGGGATACAAGGGCGAGGATGTATACAGGCTGTCTGGTGGTAATCCTTTTTACGTCAACGAGATATTAGCCAGCTATAGCACGGGCGTTCCCGACAATATCAAGGATTCCATCCTCTCCGTATACAACAGGCTGAGTGATAAGGTGCGCCAGATCTGGCAGATATTGGCGATACTCCCCACGGGGCTCGAGGTCAGGCATTTGGAAAGGATAGATCCTTCTTATATCGAGGCCATCGAGAGCTGTATGGATATGAAGATCCTGCTGTTGAAGAATGGGGTGATCCTTTTCAAACACGAACTGTATCGAAGGACCATCGAGTCGTCCCTATCGCCCCTGTTACGGGTGGCGTTGAATAAAAAGATCCTGGACCTTTTCCTGGGAAGCTTCGAGCAAAACCAGGAGATAGAAAGGATCATCCATCATGCCAAGAACTGTAATGAATATGACCTGGTGGTGCGTTATGCGCCATTGGCCGCCAAACAGGCTGCTGCCGTGGGAGCTCATCAGGAAGCGGTGAAACTGTATTATTCCGCGATAGAATATTATCAGGGCAGCGATAAGGATGTGCTGCTTCAGCTCTATGAACCCTATGCGTATGAATGTTATCTCACCAATCAATTAAAGGAGGCGATCATTTACCAGGGACGGGCGTTGAAGATCTGGAGAGAGCGGAATAACCAGGAGCGTATCGGGGACTGTCTGCGATTCCTCTCCCGGCTGTGGTGGTATGATGGTCATGGCAAACACGCGGACAACTATGCCGATGAAGCTGTCGAAGTATTGGAAGATCAGCCTCCTTCCAAAATAAAAGCCAGGGTGTTCAGCCATATGTCGCAGCTAAAGATGCTGTCACATCAGGTGGACGAGTGTATCGCCTGGGGAGATAAAGCCATTACGCTGGCCAAGGAACTGGGGGATGAGGAGATACTGGCGCATGCGCTAAATAATGTCGGAACCGTTAAGATGAAGGATCCCTCTACCCGGGAAGAAGGTATTCGTCAACTGCAGGAAAGTCTGGATATATCCCTCCGGAACTCTTATCACGAACATGCGGCCCGAGCTTATACCAACCAGGGAAGCTATTCCATAGAGATAAAGGAGTTTGCCTTTGCCCGGCGGAAACTGGAAGAAGGGATCCAATACTGCGAGGAACGAGACCTGAGCCTGTGGACCTGGTACATGCTGTATTGCAAGGCACGACTGTGTTTGGAAATGGGGAATTGGGACGATGCCTGCCGGATCGTGGACAACCTGCTAAAGAATGAAGGCCATCCTTCGATCGTAAAGATCGGGACTCTCTTTATAGCGGCAATGATCAAAATGCGGAAAGGGGAGTCGAACGTACTGCCTCTGCTGAAGGAGGCAAAGATCAGAGCCTTCGAGACCATGGAGCTGCAACGGATCGTCCCCGTCATGGCAGCCATGCTGGAATACGAATGGATAACCGGGCAGCGTATTGTAGAACAAGAGGATATAGACGTCACAAAGGAGATCCTTTCCAGGATCGAAGATACTTATGGGAGCAATGAGCTGGCTTACTGGCTGGTCAGGGCGGGCCGAGAGACGCTACCGCTGAAAGAAGTGCATGAGGTCTACCGGCAGGATACACCCGCCGAGGCGTTGAAGGCTGCCCGATTATGGGAGCAGATAGGCGCTCCTTACCGGCGGGCGCTGGCATTATTTGAAGGAGGTGAGGAGGATAAAATGACTGCCATGACCCTTATGCGTAAACTGGGCGCCAATGCCGTCTGTGAAAAGATGAAGCGGGAGATGCGGAGCTGCGGTATCAAGAGCATTCCCCGGGGTGTCCGGAAATCCACGCAATCCAATCCGGCGTTGTTGACGGAGAGGGAACTGGGAGTGTTGCAACTGTTGAAGGAAGGGATGCAGAACAAGGAGATCGCGGCCAGGCTGTTCATATCGGCCAAGACCGTGGATCATCATATTTCGGCGATCCTTTTCAAGCTGGATGCCAGTTCGAGGGTCAAGGCTGTGCAGGAGGCGATACAACTCGGGATATTATAATATCCGGGAAACGGACCTCCAGGGAAATGTAGTCCGTTTTCCGGAAAGGACTAATGTCTGTCCTTCGGACGACGAACCGGGGTTCGTTAGAATATAGGGAATATTTTAATTTAAATAGGGAATGGATTTGCCGTCCTATTGAGGGAATAACCGCAAATTTGTAGTCAACTGAGATCACACGAAAAAACTGTGTTTATGAAAAAGTTCGTTGTCGAAAGAAATCTGCCTGGCGCCGGGAACCTAACGCCCGAGGAACTGCAGCAGATGTCCGAAACTTCCTGCGAGGCAATGAAGAAGTTAGGTAAACCTTATTTCTGGATAGAGTCGTTCATCACAGAAGATAAGATCTACTGTATTCATATAGCAGAGAGCGAGGAGGTGATCCGGGAGCATGCCAAGCTGGGGAAGTTCCCCGTGCATAGCATCTCGGAAGTGAAGAGCATCATCGACCCATTGACCAGCAGTCCTCTTTAAAGAAAGGCTATTTCTTTTTCGCCGGCGTCGAATACGGCGGATGTTCCGCGTCGGGCTGCGGCTCCTCTTTGAGCAAGCGCAGACATTCCTGCACCGCGCGGGCCAGCTGGGGATCGATGCCTTTGGAAGCGCTGACTGCATCGATCTTCTGTTCGATGTCCGGAGCGACCCCTTCATTTTCGGCTATCCATTTATGTTGTACGGGATCGAATATGGCATTGTCCGGCGCCGTCAGGGCTCCGCCATCCACCAGGGCGTAATGGACGGAGGATTTTACCAGCCCGCCCCAGGTACGTGCGCCGATGAGCGGTCCTACTTTCTGATGCCGGAATGCCCAGGGGAAGAAGTCGCCGCCCGAGCCCGCCAGCTCGTTGATCAATAAGACCTTTGGCCCCAGTATACCCGCGGGCAGACGGAAGGCTTTGCCGCCGGGCACTTCGTTGGTAGCGGCCGCCCGCAGACGTCTCACCATCAGGTCCACCATATAATCGTCCAGAAAGCCGCCGCCGTTGAATCGTTCGTCGATGACCGCCCCTTCCTTATCCTGCTGCGCGAAGAAATAACGGTTGAAGGAGACGAAGCCGGGGCCGCCGGTATTGGGTACCCATACATAACCCAGCCTGCCATTGGACAGCTCATCCACTTTTCTGCGGTTGTCCTCTACCCAGGCGCGCTGGAGGAGCGCGTTCTCGTTTTGTATAGGCTCCACGCGGATGGTCCAGGCTCCTTCCGCGGAGGGCTGGCTGTTGACCGTGAGCGTTGTCTGTACGCCTGCCTTCCCATCCAGCCACTGATAAGGGTCTTCGGCAGCCGTCAATTCTTTTCCATCGATGGAGATGATATAATCTCCCGCGGACACCTTTAAACCGGGCTGCGCCAATGGGGCGGAAAGACCCGGGTTCCAGCTTTCGGTGGTGTATATGCGACCGATGCGCCATCTGCTCTGCTGTGCTGTGAGGTCCGCGCCCAGCACGCCCACCCGTACCGTATCCACGGCGGGGAAGTCGCCGCCGAAGACAAAGCTATGGCCCACCGACAGCTCGCCCCCCAGCTGATCCAACAGATAGGTGAGGTCGCTGCGATGTCTGATATAGGGTATCTGCGGTGCATAGTACTCCCAGACCTCCTGCCAGTCCCTGCCATGATGTTCCGGATCGTAGAAGAAGTCGCGCTCGTAACGCCATGCCTCCGTATAGATCTGCCGCCATTCGTCGAGCCTATTGAGCTCCATGCGTATGTTGACGCCTACCGCCCCTTCGGTGGGACTCGGCGGCTTGGCAGTGGAGACTACTTTCCAGCTGTTGCCCGACCGCAGCAAGATCTTTTCACCGTTGGCGGACACGCGGGCATCAGAGACGCCTTTGGCGAATTCATCCAGCTTTTTGCTTTCCAGGGTGAACTTGCCGAGGGTCTGGCCGTTGCGGATGAATACGGAGCCTTTGGGGCCGGCGATCATGGTATTGTATTCGTCTACGGGTATGGGTAAAGATATGGTGCGGCGGTCAATATTATCCATATCGATGACGATGGTGGAATCTTTGGACGGGGGGCTTTTTTTGGCCGTGTCGCTTTTGTCCGGCTCTTCATCACTCTTTATCGGGAAAGGCGTAGGATCATTCTTACGAAGGACGATCACATAGGCCCCGAAGGTTGGTCTGGCCTGCATGGAGCTGGTGTTGGCCCATCCCGATCCCAGTCCGATATCGGTGCTGGCCAGGAAATACAAATGGCGTCCATTCCTGTCCCAGGCGGGTTCTACCGCGTCCGCCATGGGGTCGGTGAGCGGGGTGGCCTTTCCTGTCGCCAGGGACCAGACCGTGACCCTTCTGAAATTGTTGGAAGCCGTCTTCGAGTAGACGAGCCATTTGGAGTCGGGCGACCACGAGGGGCTCATATTGCCTCTTTCGACATTGGAGCCTCCTACATCTGCCGTGCTGATCCTGCCTGTGGCAAGCTCTATGACCTTCACTCTAACCTTATTGTCGACAAAGGCGATGTATTTACTATCCGGGGACCATACGGGTTCCCAGACCATTTTGGATTCGCCGATGGAGATCTTACGTGGAGCGGTCTTTGCTTCCTGGTCCGTAAGATAGAGGGCATAGGCGCCGTCCTTATCGGAGAACCAGGCAAGCTGTTTACCATCGGGCGACCAAAGCGGTTGTCTGTCGGCGGCGTCGGAGCTGTTGGTGATATTCCTTGGATTGCCATTTTCCACGGGTACGGTAAAAATCTCGCCACGGGCTTCGAGGATTATTCTTTTGCCCGTGGGAGAGAGGGAGGCATTGACCGTGCGGGTAGTGACATTTTCCCAGTGTGTTTCCGCCCAGGGGAAGTCGCCGTGTACGGTGATGGCTACCTGCCGCTCCTGACCGGAAGTAAGATCCAGGATATAAAGCAGCCCTCCCTGTTCGTAAGCCAGCTCTTTGCCATATCCGCTGAGCCATTTGATATCGCCCTTTTTGGAAGTGGTAATTTGTTTTAGAGAAGCATCCGCCGGATGGTAAGACCAGATGTTCATGATAAAATCCCTGTCGGAAAGAAAATAGACCTGATCGCCCAGCCATATGGGATGGAGGTCCATGGTGCGATCGTTGGGGACCGGCGTTTCAGCCAGGGTAGTAAGGTCCATGATCTGCAGCGGCGTATTTTGTCCTCCGCGATAATGCCGCCATTCCACGTCCCAGCGGCCGACACGGTCCAATGCGATCTTTTTACCATCCGCGGAGACGGAGGCATCATAGCCCCAGGGAGCAGGTAATAAAGTAGAAGGACCACCCTTTACGGAGACAGACCAAAGCCTGGAGTAGCCAACGGGTGCAGTGCCGCGTGTCGAGGTGTAGATGACATGCTGACCGTCGGGCGTCCATCCTCTTGCGTTGGAGCCGGCCGGATACCAGGTCAGACGGGTAGGAGTCCCTCCTTCCACCGGAGCGATATACACCTGGGCAATACCCGAACGATTGGAAGTAAAGGCGATCCATTGGCCGTCGGGCGAGAAATGCGGATCACTTTCCGTGGCGGCTGTGCTGGTGATGCGTCTGGCCTCACCGCCATTTTTGTCCGCTACCCATATATCGCCCCCATACTCGAATGCAAGCTGGGTAGCGCTGAGACTTGGCTGGCGGAGCAGGCGGGTACCCTGGGCGGAAGAATGGAATGGAAGGCTGAATAATAACAGGCATGCGAATAATGACCGGACGGCTTTAATGGACATAGATGAAGCTTTTAATAAGATAGTTATAAATATAAGCTATTGATGACTGTGGACAATGGTGAAATTGAGACAATGACTGTATCGCATTCGGACATGCCGGGTCGATGAGCAGGCGATAGGGGGCTGATCGACAAATAATTATGAAAGCGGCATTCTATTGGCGGACAATATAGCATGCTAAAGACATACGTCAAAACGGCCTGGCGCAATCTTGTCCGGACCGCGGGCTACAGCACCTTGAATATATTGGGGCTTTCCATCGGTATGGGGGTAGCTCTTTTGATCGGTATATGGGTATATGATCAGTATTCCTATGAGAAATTCCTGCCCGATCATGAGCGTGTCTATCGCGTGATGCGGAACTTCAACAGTAATGGGGATACGCTGACTTTTGCCACGACCTCTTTAGCATTGTCGGACGCCTTGCGTAACCAGATACCGGACATAGAATATGTAGTGGAGAGCGACTGGATGGAAGAGCACGGGTTGGTGGTGGGAGATAAGAAATTATATCTGTCGGGTGGGCTGGTGGCCAGTGATTTTGAAAAGATGTTCCGGTTCCCGCTGGTAAAAGGGAGCATGGAGACCGTGCTGCGCGATCCTTATTCCATCGTCCTGACCCAGTCTACGGCCAGGGCTTTGTTTGGGGATGCCGATCCCATGGGAAAGACCGTACGGTTCGACAATATGGATGAGCTGCGGGTGACGGGGGTGTTAAAGGACCTGCCGCTCAATACGAGCTTCGACTTCCATTTCCTGGTCCCTTTTCGGTATCTGGAGCTGACGGATTATGACGCACGCACGGGCAGGGAAGGCAGCTTTCAGCAAAATGGTTTCCAGATCTTCGTAAAGCTGAAGCCGAATGCGGACAAAGGACTGGTGGCCGCCAAGATCCGGAACATCGAGCATACGGAGAAAGGGAATGTGAATGCCATGAATTCCTATGTAATACTGCATCCCATGGATCGCTGGCATTTGTATGGTAAGTTCGAGAATGGGAAGGATGGACCCGGCTTTTTGGTATATGTCCGGCTGTTTGCCGTCATCGGGGTCCTGGTGCTGCTGATAGCCTGTATCAATTTTATCAACCTGACTACGGCGCGGAGCGAGAAAAGGGCCAGGGAGGTAGGCGTTAGAAAGGCCATCGGCTCCAGCCGGAAAGACCTGATCTTCCAGTTCCTGATGGAGTCCTTTTTGCTGACTTTTATCGCCTTTCTGGTGGCGCTGATGCTGGTGCAGCTGGGACGGTCGCCTTTCAATGCCCTGACGGGCGAAAGCGTCACTATCCCTTATTCCCAACCCATGTTTTGGGTGGTGATGCTGGCCTTTGTAACGATCACGGCGTTGATCGCGGGCAGCCGGCCTGCCTTTTATCTTTCGTCCTTTCAACCGGTGAAGGTCCTAAAAGGAGCGCTGCAGATCGGTCGCGCAAGGTCGTTGCCGAGAAAGCTGCTGGTGGTATTGCAGTTTACCTGTTCCATCGCCTTTGTCATCAGCACGATCATTATTTATCGCCAGATACAGTATGCCAGGGACAGACCGAATGGCTATGATCTCAACAGGGTATTGAACACCCACAAAACCACGGACCTGGAAAAAAATTATCCCGCCCTGAAGAACGAATTGCTGGAAAAAGGTATCGTCGCCGGCATCACCACCTGTACGAGTCCCGCCACGGCTGTCTGGTGGCATACGGATATCGAGTACTGGCCCGGCAAGCATCCCGGTGAGACCGTGGAGATGGGCACCTTATATATAGACGACGATTTTCTCCGGACGGTGGGGATGAGCTTGAAAGAAGGACAGAATTTCACCGACAGGAATGATACCACCAGCGTGCTTTTCAACGAGACGGCCATTGCCCGGCTTCGGATCAAGGACCCTTTGAATCGAATGATCTTATGGCAGGGGAAAAAATACAGGATCATCGGGGTGGTCGGGGATGCGTTGCAGTATTCTCCCTTCGAGCGTGCGCATCCGACCATGTTCTTTTGCAAACCCAACGTGCAGAACTACCTGATCTACCGGCTGGCTCCCACCATCAAGACCCAGGATGCGCTGACGCAGCTGGCTGCTGTTTTCTCCAAATACAATCCTACCGTCCCGTATCAGTATAAGTTCGAGGATGAGAACTATGCCAATAAGTTCAGGCTGGAGGTGCTGGTGGGAAAGCTGTCCGGATTGTTTGCGGGGCTGGCCATCTTTATATCCTGTCTGGGGCTGCTGGGGCTGGCGGCTTATGTGGCCGAGCGGCGTACAAAGGAGATCAGCATCCGGAAGGTGTTGGGGGCTTCGGTGTCACAGCTATGGATATTATTGTCAAAGGACTTTTTATTGCTGGTGCTTATCAGCTGTGTCGTTGCCTCGCCATTGACGCTTTATTTCCTGCATAATTGGTTGATGAAGTACGAATATCGTGTCTCCATCGGGGCAGGGGTATTTATCCTGGCGGCTGTCCTGGCGATAGCCCTCACCATCATCACCATCAGCTTCCAGGCCATGCGCGCGGCGATGGCCAATCCGGTGGAAAAGTTGCGGTCGGAATGACCTATCTTTATGGGCACATCCGGATAAACTACTACTGCATATATGAGCCTAAAAAGAAGAGAATTTATTCGCCTGACGGCGGGTAGGACTGCAGCCGGCGCTGCATTTTTTTATGGAGGGTCTTCGTTCATGAGGCCTTCGTTTGGTCATCCGGACGACCTGCAACCTATGACAGGCGATGTCGTCCCCATCACGCTCGAAGAGCGGCTGGCCCGTATCGAAAAGGCCCGGCGGCTGATGGTGGAGAACAAGATCGAGGCGCTGCTGCTGGACTGCGGAACTTCCCTGCAATATTTTACGGGTGTCAGCTGGTGGGCCAGCGAAAGGACGATGGTGGCCGTCATTCCCGCCAAAGGGGATGTCAAATATGTCGGTCCTGCCTTCGAGGCGGAGCGGTTGCGGGAGCTGATCAAGATAGGTACGGACGTACGTGTATGGGAAGAGCATGAGAGTCCGTACAAGCAGATAGCGAATGTGTTCAAGGACATGGGTATCCGCAGCGGCAACATCGGGATCGAGGAGCGGCTGCGGTTCTTTATATTCGACGGGGTGAGGAAAGAGGCGGCTCACCTTAATTATGTCAGCGGCGATCCTGTCACCATGAACTGCCGGCTGATCAAGTCGCCGGCGGAGATCGCCCTGATGAAGAAGGCCAACGATATTACCATTGCCGCCTATAAGGCGGGGGTGGCGTTGCTGCATGAAGGGATGACGCCGGGGGATTTTGGGGCTATTACGGCCGATGCGCATGCGAGACTGGGCGTGGCCGGCGAGATAGGGGTAAATTTTGGCCAGGCTTCCGCCTTTCCCCATGGCAGCATTCAGCTGCAGCATCTGAAAAAAGGGGATATCGTGCTGATGGATGGGGGATGCAGGGTGGAGGGGTACAGCTCCGACATCAGCCGGACCATCGTATTTGGGGCGGAGCCTACGAAGCGGCAGCGGGAGGTCTGGGATATCGAAAAAAGGTCGCAGGCGGCGGGTTTTGCCGCTGCCAGGATAGGGGAGCCCTGTGAAAATGTAGACAAGGCGGCCCGTAAGGTATTGACCGATGCAGGGTTCGGGCCGGGGTATAAGATACCGGGCTGTCCGCACCGGACGGGTCATGGCATCGGGATGGATGGGCATGAATGGGGGAATATGGTATTGGGTAACAGGCAACCCTTGCAGCCCGGGATGTGTTTTAGTATAGAGCCGACCATTGCCATTTATGGCGAGTTCGGTATCCGGCTGGAGGATTGCGCCTATATGACGGAGGACGGTCCCCGGTGGTTTTCGGAGCCAAGTCCGTCTATCGATGAACCTTTTGCGTAGCCGGATCTCTGTTTTATGGGCAGTACGCTCCATGTGGAGAAATTTCCTTATATTCAATCCGGATAGGCGATGCCTAAACCTATCCAATATTCGAAAAAGCCCTTTTTAGCCCGGCCCTGACAAGGACGAACCCCCTGGGTTCGTCGCCCGTAGAACATATATTGGATGGATTATTAATTTTTTTTCACTGCTAAAATGAGAAAGAACATGAAAAGTATTACCCGGCTAGTAGCTTGTGCTATCACTATAGCGACGGTAAGTATCATCTCCTGTAAGAAAGGCGACACAGGGCCAGCCGGACCGGCAGGACCCGCGGGACCGCAAGGGATCCAGGGGGTACAGGGTTTACCCGGACCCACCGGACAGGACGGCAACGCCAATGTCATGCAGTATGTCTATGCTCCCACCGACCAGAGCGGTCAGAATTTCACCGGAATAGATCTTACAAAGCCTGCTCCGGATAGCAATTATATTGGATTGCAACTGCTGGTCAAGAACGATACGGCGGATATCAGCGCCTGGTTCGTGTACATGTTCAAGGTCGTGAACGGCTATGGATATTGGGCCGCCATCCCGGGTCCCGGTCTGGGGGATCAGAGCACCTACAGCTTTTCTTATGTATATGAGGACGTCCAGGAGCCCCTGGACACCTGTGACTTCTTTATAGACAGGGTCACCGGTCCCGGCGAGGTGTATGACGCCATCCGTATCGTACGGATCCTGATCAGCAATGTCGGTACGAACTCCACCCACGGCAGCGGCAGATTACCTGGCCTGCCCAACATCGACTTTAGTAATTACGAAGAGGTTAAAAAGTATTATCACCTGCAATAAAATCGTCACATGATCAAAGAAGCGGCGTCTCCTAACGGAGGTGCCGCTTCATTCCATTTCCGGGTCTCCATTCATTCATCAAAACTGCTGTCAGCTTATGATTACGGTGCGTGCGACGTTACTCTTTTTGTTCTTGTGGTGCCTTCAGGTTGCGGGTCAGTCGCCAGGCCAGCCGGTGAAGGTGCATGTCTCCGATGAGGCCGGCGCCCCGCTGGCAGGCATTACCGTGCAGATAAAAGGGACGCCCCGGAAGTATATCACAGGCACGGATGGGAACCTGACCATCAACAATGTCCCTGCGGGCGCGGTGCTTGTCTTTTCGGGGGTCAGCGTGGAAGAGGTAGAGCTGGCCGTGGACGGCCGGTCGGAACTAGCGCCTCGTCTGAAACGGAAAGTGGCGGCGCTGGAAGATGTCGTGGTCACGGGTTTCCAACGCATAGACCGAAAGAAGTTCACGGGTTCGGCCGTGACGGTAAAAGCGGACAGTATCAAGCTCGACGGGGTCACCGATATCAGCCGTATGCTGGAAGGCCGTGCGGCGGGTGTCAGCATACAGAATGTCTCCGGTACTTTTGGTACGGCGCCCAAGGTGCGGATCCGCGGCGCCACCTCCATCAACGGGGAGAACAAACCCCTGTGGGTCGTGGATGGGGTCGTGCTGGAGGACATCGTCAATGTCTCGAATGAGCAGCTGACCAGCGGCGACGCCAGCACTTTGCTGGGATCTTCGGTGGCCGGACTGAACATCAACGATATCGAGACCTTCGACATATTGAAGGACGCCTCTGCCGCGGCGGTATGGGGCGCCAGGGCCATGAACGGCGTTATCGTCATCACCACCAAAAAAGGAAAATCAGGCGCGCCCGCCATCTCCTATACGGGCAATTTTGGGCTTCAGCTACGGCCCTCCTATAGTACCTATGATATCATGAACTCCGCCGACCAGATGTCCGTGAATGCGGAGCTGGAGCGGAAAGGACTTATCGTCTACCCGCAGCTGGTGAATGCCGCCAACTCGGGTATCTATGGCGAACTGGCCAGGCTGCTGCAATATCCGGATGCCAACGGCAATTTCGCGGTGCAGAACACCCCCGAAGGAAGACAGGCATGGCTGATGAAATATGCCAATGTCAATACCGACTGGTTCAAACTATTGTTCCGCAACAGCGTGAATCAGCAGCATACACTGTCCATTACGTCGGGTAACGATAAGGCTCAGTCCTATATCTCCACCAGCTTCTTTAGCGACCCCGGCTGGTCGGTGGTGGACAGGGTTAAAAGCTATACGTTGAACTTCCGCCAGGACTATACGATGAACAACCGTCTGTCCTTCGGCTTCCTCGCCGGCGGTAATGTCCGTCAGCAACAGACGGCCGGTACGGAGAACAGGAATGTCGACCCGCTGATAGGCGCTTATTCCAGGGATTTCGACATCAATCCCTTCAGCTATGCCTTGAATGTTTCCCGGACGCTGCCGGCCTATAATGACGACGGGTCCTATAATTACTCCACCGAGAACTATGCTCCTTTCAATATCCTGTACGAGCTGAAGAACAACTATACCAAATTGAATGTGCTGGATGGCCGGCTGCAGGGCAGGCTGTCCTATAAGATCACCCCTCATATTACCTATGACTTTACGGGCGCGCTCCGTTATGTAAAGACCACGGAAGAACACGATGTACTGGATAACAGCAATGAGGCCAATGCCTATCGCGTAGGCGATCCCAATCAGCCCGGCTACAACAGTATCATCAATGCGGCCAACCCCTTCCTGTACCAGGACCCTACGCTGCCTTTCAACCAGGCCGTATCCGTGCTGCCCTATGGCGGCTTTTACAAACGGACGGACAGGACGCTGATCAACTATACCTTCCGCAATCAGATCAGCTATTATCAAACCTTCGACGACAGAAAACATACTGTCTCCGCGCTGTTGGGGCAGGAATACCGGTCGGTGGACCGTCAGACATCGAATGATGTCGGTGTCGGCTACCAATACAATACGGGAGGCACTCCCTTTGTCAACTATCTTTTCTTCAAGAAGATGGTAGAGACCAACGATACGTATTATGGGATGTTCAACGACTACGAGCGTGCCGCGGCATTTTTCGCCAATGCGCAGTATACGTACGACAATAAGTATACATTGATGGGCACCGTCAGGGCCGACGGATCCAACAGGATGGGTAATTCCACCCAGGCCCGATGGCTGCCTACCTGGACGGTGGCGGGTGTCTGGAATATAGACCAGGAGCAGTTCCTGCAGGGCGTGCGGCCGACATTGAGCCATCTGATGCTGAAGTCCAGCTACGGATTGAACGCCAGCGTCGGCAATGCCATCAACACCACCACCATCCTTAAATCACAGATCACCAACCGGCAGTATCAGCAGGACCAGCAGACGTCCATCACCATACAGGACCTCAAGAACGGGGACCTCACCTGGGAAAAGAAGTATGAGCTGAATGTGGGCGTGGATGCGGGTTTCTTCAACGAGCGTTTGGGTCTCACCGTCGACTGGTATGACCGCAAGAGCTTCGACCTCATCGGGCTGATCCGCACCTCAGGTATTGGAGGAGAGGTTTATCAGTATGCCAACTATGCCGACATGAAGTCCCATGGTCTGGATGTATCGCTGACGGGAAGGATACTCGCGACGAAGGAATGGAATATTTCCAGCACCCTGAATTTCGGATGGAATGTAACGAGGATCACCAACCTCAAAAGCACTCCCAATCTCTGGCAACTGGTGGGAGAGGGCGGCGGCGCGCAGGAGGGATACCCGGTACGCGGGCTTTTCTCCATTGCCAACAGGGGACTGGACCCGTATTATGGGTACCCTGTCTTCCTCAACGACAGCGGTATCGTCAGTCCTATCGTGAATTTAACGAGTACCAATACCCGCTATTTGAAATACGAAGGACCTGCCGATCCTACTATCACCGGCGGCTGGTCGAACTCGGTGCGGTACAGGGATTTTTCGCTGAATGTGCTGATCACCTACCAGGCGGGTAATAAGGTAAGGCTTCGTCCCGTCTATAGCGTATCATATTCCGATATGTTCGGTCTGCCCAATGAGTTTAAAAAGAGATGGGAGCTGCCGGGGGATGAGAAGCTGACGAATATACCTTCCATCGCCATGTTCACGCAGGCGGGCTATCAACTGCAGGCAATGTCGGCCTTCCCGTACAACAACTACAATTATTCCAGCGATCGTGTGGCGGACGGGGGCTTTGTACGGCTGAAGGCGGTGACCTTCTCCTATCTGCTGCCCGGGACATTGATGAGCCGCCTCGGCATGCGGAACGGATCGTTGTCCGTCACGGGGAACAATCTATGGCTGATCTATTCCGACAGCCGGCTGCATGGCCAGGACCCTGAGTTCTATGGGTCGGGCGGGGTAGCGCTGCCTGTGAATAAGCAGATAACTTTTTCACTAAAACTCGGGATCTGATCAAAATACTTGTGTTATGAAGAGAACAATTTTTCATCTGTTGATTTGGTGCCCGGGGCTTTGCCTGATGAGCTGTAACAAGCAGCTGGACAAGCTTCCGGACAACCGGGCCATCATCGTCACTCCGGACCAGGTAACCCAATTGCTCGTAGCGGCTTATCCCCATGCGAACTATATTCCATTCATGGAGCCGATGAGCGACAATGCGGAGGATAAGGGTTCGGCGCCCGCCTCGGCGGACCCGGAGTCCTTTCAGATCAATTCGCAGTCCTACCGGTTCCAGGATGTCACCAGCATTCGATACGACAGCCCTATTGCGTACTGGGACAGCTGTTATAGAGCCATTGCCACGGCCAATCTGGCGCTGACCTATTGCAACGGTCCCGACTCGGCCAATTATTCCGCGCAGAAGGGCGAGGCGCTGGTATGCAGGGCCTATGCGCATTTTATGCTCGTGTGTCTTTTTGCCAAGCCCTATAATCCGGCCAGCAGCGCCACCGATCCGGGCATCCCCTATGTGACGGAGCCCCAGGGTTCGGTATTCCAGAAATATGAGCGAGGTACGGTAGCATCCGTGTACGCCAGTATAGAGAGCGATCTCACCCGGGGGCTGGCCCTGATCCAGGATAAGATCTATGGGACGGCGCCAAAATTCCATTTTACGTTGCAGGCGGCGCATGCTTTTGCCACCCGCTTCTATCTTTTCAAACAGGACTATGCACAGGTGATCAGCCATGCATCGGCGGTATTCGGCACCAGCAGCCCTGCTACTTTGATAAGGGACCAGGTCACTCTCTATGGAACGTTGCAGTATGCGCAGCTGGCTATCAATTATGTCTCTTCTGCCAACTCCGCCAATATCCTGCTGCAGGAGGCGCAAAGCGCCTATTTCGACAGCTATGCGCAGTATCGGTATGGCTATGGACAAGGGTGGAACGTCAATTTCTTTACGGCGCCGAATGTCACAGGGGGAACGATAGCGATCGACACGTATGGCGCTACGCCGCAGGTGTTCAATTTCCCGAAATGGAGTCCTTATACGGTGGGCAATCCTTCGTTCGGCGTCCGGTATGGATTGATCCCCTTGTTCGCCATGGAAGAGATCCTGATGGCCAGGGCCGAGGCATATGCGCGCACCGGGAACAATAATTTAGCGTTGGCCGATCTGAACGCCTGGGTGAGCAAGAATATCAAGAATTACAATCCAGCGACACATAATTTGAATACGACCAAGGCGTCCAATTTCTATGGGTTGTCGGTGACCAATGCGCTTATTCAGAGCGCGCTGGATTTTAAGCGATTTACGTATTTCCAGGAAGGGATCCGCTGGCTGGATAATATCCGTCTGGGTATGACGATATACCGGTTCAACGGGTCCGATTTCTCGATCCCTATAGATGCCATCCAGGCGAACGATCCCCGGCGGGTGCTGCAGCTGCCGCCCGAAGCCATTGCCGATGGACTCGCACCTAATCCAAAATGACAAAAGAAAACTTACGATCATGCAACTGATTTCAAAGATATTACCCGTGTTGTGCATCGGCCTTCTCGCCGGAATGACATCCTGTAAAAAGGATTCATTCACTCCCATCACTACGCCTCCGGTAGGACTGGGTGGTGATGATTGGAAGGGGGACAGCATCGATGTATTTATTCACGATAGCCTCACCGTGCCGTACAATGTGGCCGTCTATTACAAATGGCTGCCGGGTCAGCTGGATTTCCCCAGCGATATTACGCCACCCGATGCCGCGAAGGTAGTGCCTGTATTAAAGGCGTTGTTGAATGTGGCGTATGCACCCTACAATATCCAGACGGGAAGCAATGTCTTTCTGCGGCATTATCTGCCCAAGTCGCTGGAACTGGCGGGCAGCGCCGAATATCTTCCGAATGGCGCCAAATTCCTGGGGCAGGCGGAGGGCGGAACGGCCATGCTGCTTTATGAGGTCAACTACTATAGCCGCAAAAAGGCCGATTCGAATGCTTTCAAGCAGATGATGCATACCATGCATCACGAGTTCGGGCATATCCTCAACCAAAACGTATTGTATCCCGTCTCATTCAAGACCATCTCCACCGGCTACACGGGCAACTGGTATAATATCTCCGACGCGGATGCCCGGCAGCTGGGTTTTATCACGTCCTATGCCCAGGCCGCTCCGGACGAGGATTTTGTGGAAATGGTCAGCAGCATGCTGGCCGGCGGTCCCAACGGGCCTTCGGGGGGATATGACGAATACGAGGCGTTGTTAGCCCAGGCGGGGGGGGCCGGCTCTACGGGATATCAGACCATCAAGACGAAGGAAGCCGTCGTGGTGGACTATTTTCAGCGGGTGTGGAATATCGATTTTTATGCATTGAGGGCGACATGTCGTACCGCCTTTGTGAACTATCTGCAATAAAACGCTTAAAACAAAGCAAGATGAAGAGGATTATCATATATATGCTCGTGGTGATGATGGTGGGTGCAGGATGCCGGAAGACAACTTCCGATACCATCGGGGGAGAGACGCCGGATCAGCGGATCGCGAAGGCGCTGGCGGCGTATCAGAGTAAGCTCATGAGCGCGCCTTATGGCTGGATATTGTATGAAAAGACCACGGGGATCGCCTATAACCAGGGTGTGAGCCAGAACGGACCCGCCATCGAGCTGGCTTATTACGTACAGTTCGCCGACAGCAATACGGTGGTGATGTTCTCCGACTTCGATACGTCCATGACGGTGGCCAAGAGCTCCAGCTATCGTATCAAGGAGCTGACGCGGCCTGCCCTGATCTTCGATACGTACAGCTATCTGCACGTGCCTTGCGATCCCGATCCTGCCATTTCGAAGAGCCCCTTCGGTACGGGGTATGGCTGGGGGACGGACTTCGAATTTTCTTTTTCGGACAGCACCGTGCCCACGGAGGCAGGGGATACCGTTCGTCTGCTGGGTAATCTCAACGGCGCCAGCGGATTGCTGGTAAAAGCCACGCAGGCTCAGCGGGATGCCTATTACAGCGGAGCGTTCCGGGACAATTCTTCCGCGTTGCTCAATATCCTCGAGTATTTCAAGCGGATGACGGTGAATGGAGTGGCATATGATCTGCGCACCAATGCCGACAGATCGATCACCATTACCTGGACTGTAGGCGCACAAACACAATCACAGACATCGAGCTATTATATCGCTTCCACCGGGATCATTTTTACCAACCCTATTGCGGCGGGCGGCGTGACTATATCCAGCATCGACAATCTCGTCTGGAATGCGGGTACACAGACCATCACCGCCAGCGTGGGCGGACAGTCCGCGACGATAAAGGGCGCTACGGCCCCTGCACATAATGATGTGAATGCTCCCAGCCGGTGGTGGCATTATGCCGATGACAACGGCTATTATTGGGCCAGCTGGAACGGGTGGCATATCGATGGGACGGACGATGCGTATGGCGTGACCAATGTAACCGATGCGGGAGGCTTCTTTTATCAGCTGGCATATATCCCCAATTTATTGAACCCGCAGAATAGCGGTATCACTGCCGATGCATTTACGCCGCTGGTGGTGGCGAACAACGCCCTCGAGATCGGCGACTATTTTACGGCGCCCGCGACACCGCCCTCTTTTACGGGTGGGAA
>DASZXP010000083.1:0-6442 GCA_035545935.1 Puia sp.
AGCGCGCGAGCTGGGTGTGCCGGCCATCGTAGGCGCTGCCGGTGCGACGGAAAAGATCAGGGACGGGGATCTCATCACCGTCAGCTGTTGCGAGGGACGCACCGGCGTCGTATATAATGGAAAAGCCCAATGGAAGGAAAATATCATCGACCTCAGCCAGATCAGCCTGCCAAAGCATACGAAGGCCATGCTCATCGTGGGCGATCCGGAAAAAGCATTCGAGCTTTCCTTCTATCCCAATGCCGGGGTTGGACTGCTCCGGATGGAATTTATCATAACGAGCTTTATCAAGGCGCACCCCATGGCGCTGATCAAATATAATGAGCTGAAGGAAGGACCGGTGAAAACACAAATAGGCCAGCTTTCCCAGCATTATAAGGACAAAAGCCGCTGGTTCATCGACGAGCTGGCCGCAGGCATCGCCACCATTGCGGCGGCCTTTTATCCCAAAGAGGTCATCGTGCGGACCAGCGACTTCAAGACCAATGAATATGCGCATCTTCTCGGAGGTGAGCTCTTCGAGCCCGTAGAGGAAAACCCCATGCTGGGTTTCAGAGGCGCCTCGCGCTATTACAATGATCTTTACAAGGAGGCATTCCGGCTGGAATGCTCCGCCATCGGCAAGGTACGGGATGCCATGGGATTGACGAACCTAAAGGTGATGATCCCCTTCTGCCGCACCGTGGAGGAAGGCAAAAAAGTGCTGTCGCTGATGGAGCAGAACGGACTGGTACGGGGGCGTAATGGACTGGAGGTTTATGTCATGGCGGAGATACCTTCCAATGTGTTACTGGCGGAGGAGTTCGCGGAAATATTCGACGGCTTTTCCATAGGCTCCAATGATCTTACCCAGCTGACGCTGGGTATCGACAGGGATTCCTCCATTGTGGCCGGGCTGTTCAGCGAGCAGGACAAGGCCGCCAAAAAAATGATCGGGAATATGATCACGGCCGCGCACCAGGCAGGGGCAAAGATCGGTCTTTGCGGCCAGGCGCCCAGTGATTTTCCGGATTTTGCGGAGTTCCTGGTGCATCTGGACATCGACAGCATCTCTTTCAATCCCGATGCGCTTTTGCGGGGCATTGCCAACATCAATAAGGCGGAGCAATCGGCGCCTGTTTATATTTTATGAAACGCTGGCATATTCGTCGTATCGTGATGGCGGCGCTGATATGCTGTCAGGCGGCGGGGGTGACGGGACAGGATCGCGACGACCCCGGGTTGCGTGCCGCATTGATGGAGCTGATCGACAGCGCCTGGTCACATGGTCTGGATAGCAGCCGGATCACCTGCTGGCGGCAGGAGCTCCAACAGGGAGATAAGCCGTGGACCAATGTGGCGTTCGGTTTTTTGAAAGACCTGCGTAACGGCTATGGCATTGCGGAGCTGGTAAGCTACGATGGAATATCCCCTGTCGCTGCCAGGAGGGAAGATGACGAGTTGACGGCAAAACTGGCGAAAGTGCGCACGGATGCAGACCTGAAGGCGTTGGCCTCGGACTTTATACCACGGTGCGCCATATACGATACTTTGAGAGCGGCGCTCGTGGGGGTATCTTGTAATGCAAGCAAGGCCCGGCAACTGGCGGCCGCTCTCAATCTTTACCGTTGGATCCATCATTTCCACTGGCCCCGGTGTATAGTGGTGAATATAGCCGCTGCCCATCTGACTTATTTCGAGAACGATGCCGTCCGTCTGCAGATGAAAATAGTGGCAGGCCAGCCGTCGAAAAGAACCCCGCGGATGGCTGCATGGTGCGACGAGCTGATTTTGTACCCCTATTGGAACATTCCCCGCAAAATAGCCGTAAATGAGTTCTTTCCCTTGTTCAGGGTGTCTCCCCAGCTGGCCGGGACCATGAATATCCAGCTCTTCGACAAAAGAGGCAAAGTGATAGACCCCACCCGTATAAGCTGGTGGCGATGGAACAAAGAAAATTTCCCCTATTCCATGCGGCAGTCCACTGGCTGCGACAATGCATTGGGAGTGATCAAATTCAATCTTACCAGCCCTTACGATGTATATATGCACGATACCAATTTCAAGCTCGCCTTCCTGCGCGGGTATCGCTGGCTGAGCCATGGATGTATACGGCTGGAGAAACCTGTCGAGCTGGGTGATCTTTTGCTGGACCACAGGCTGGATACCACATTGCTGCAGTCCTGTTTAAGAGATCAGCAGCCCCGGAGCATGCGGCTGACAGATTCTGTCCCCGTCTTTGTCATATACCAGACCGTAGTCGCGGAGGACGATGGGAAGCTCAGGTGGATGAAGGACATATATCATTTGATGGATTGATACAGATCAGGAGATTGGCCGTCCTGACATATTAGCTTTAATTAAAATTTACAGATAATGGAAGACCTTAAAAAAATAGAGAACCTTTTCGATCATGCCCGTGAATATATGAATGTACGGGTAGATGAGGCCAAGCTGGGACTGGCTGAAAAGGCGTCCGCCGTCATCGCGCAGGTAATAGCCATGATCGTGGTAAATGTATTTTTCCTTTTGTGTCTTTTGTTTGCCAGTATCGCAGGGGCCCTGGCCCTTGGAGGATGGTGGGAAAATAACTGGCTGGGATTTCTCGCAGTGGCGGGTATATATCTTCTGACAGGCATCATCATCCGGGCGTCACGGGAAAAGATGATACGGCTGCCGGTGATGAACGCGATTATTCGACAACTATTTAAAAACGAAGAAGACCATGAAGAAAATTAAGCGCATATCGCACTTGCAGAAGGAGCGCAGACGTCTCAGGCATCGGGGCGACGATATGGAGAAAGCCATCCGCCAGGACTGGCAAGGGATCTGTCGCGACCTCGAACCTGCCACGCTGGCCCGGGAAGCGCTCGCTTCGTGCACCACATGGATCGGCAAGAGATTTTTTTCAAGACAGCATTCAAAATAAATTTTATGAAGAAAATAATCATCCCATTCGAAGGTCCCAATTACCCCCAGGAATGTCTCGAACTGGCGCGGGGGCTGAATACCGTTTCGCCCATACGGCTGACCGCCGTATTTGCTCCGGAAGTGGATTATAGTCAGGTATGGTCCGTCACGGGAGGCATGGGCGGCGCCACCTATCTGCCGGACCTCGGCGATGAGGACCAGATAGTAGCGGAAAGCAGCCGGCGGCTGGAGGGCTTTTGCAGGGAAAACGCTATCGAGCTCTTCCTTCATAAGGAGCGGCTGGATTTTGCCCTTGCTCTTATCCGGAAGGAGACAAGGTTCGCTGACCTGCTGGTCCTGGACGGACAGCATTTTTTCGAGAACATAGATGACAGGCAGCCCAATGCCTATATGAAAGAGATCCTGCATACAACGGAATGCCCTATCCTGCTCGTGCCGGAAAAGGCCGTCATACCCGGCAATATCGTACTGGCATATGACGGGTCGGCGGAGTCGGTGTATTCCATCAAGCAATTCGCCCGTCTCTTTCCGGAATTTTCGGGACTGCCGGTGACCCTGATATACCTCCAGACATCGAAAGACGCGGAATTCCCCGATAGGGAAAACATCGAAGAGCTTGTGTCGGGATATTTTTCCAACCTGCGGTTGCTCGAACTGCATATGGATCCCAAAGATTTCTTTTTCAGGTGGCTGCCGGCGCAGGAAAGACCCTGGCTCGTCACCGGATCGTATAGCAGATCGGAGCTGTCCCAGCTGTTCTCGAAGAGCTTTATTACCAGCCTGATCAAGGAACATAGAACGCCTGTCTTTATGGCTCACCGATAAAAACCAAACCTGTGCCAGCAATACTAACCATTACATTCAATCCATGCCTGGACGTCAATGTCACGGTGGAGGCTATGAGGCCGGAGATAAAGATGCGTTGTGAAAATGTGCTCGTTCAGCCCGGTGGCGGCGGGATCAATGTCGCCCGGGCGATAAAGCGGCTCGGCGGATACGCGGTAGCGCTATTGCCCTCCGGAGGCGCTAACGGATTGCGGCTGAAAAAGCTGCTGGCCGGGGAGAATGTGGCATATGTCGCCGTGGACATCGCTGGCGACACCCGCGAGAACCTGATCGTGAAAGATAGCGCCACGGGATCCCAGTACCGGCTGAATATGCCGGGGCCGATGCTGGATGCGAAGCCCTGTCAGGCATTGCTCGACGCGGTGAAAATACAGCCCAGGCTCGACTACCTCGTTGTCAGCGGGAGCCTGGCGCCCGGCATGAGAGCAGATATATTCGATGAGCTGGCGGCATTGGCCGTTTATAAAAAGGCCAGGCTGGTAGTGGACACGTCCGGGGAGGGATTGCGTAGAGCGCTCTTTTGCGGCGCGTGGCTGGCTAAGCTGAGCGTACATGAGCTGGCGTCCCTGGTAGGGAAAAAAGAGCTTGCATCGATGGATGAGATAAAGTACGCCGCGGCTCGTATCGTCGAGCGGGGAACGCCCATGGTGGTTGTTTCGCTGGGGGCGGATGGGGCATTCTGGATAACGGAAGGGCGCCATGGAATGATATCCGCGCCGGCCGTAAAAACGATGAGTACAGTAGGCGCCGGCGACAGCATGGTGGCCGGCATGGTATGGGGCCTTGCCGTCGGAAAACAGTTCCCGGAAGCTGTCCGGTATGGCGTTGCCTGCGGAACTGCTGCCACCATGCATCCCGGTACGAGTCTGTTTGAGAAGAGTGATGTGGATACACTATTAGAACAAATGAAAGTGGAAGCCCAACATGTATGAAGAAAATATTGATCATAGAAGATGAAAAGGACGTCAGGGATAATATTGCCGAGATCTTGCAACTGTCCGATTACAGCGTGCTGAAGGCCGGCGATGGCCGCACCGGCGTACAATTGGCGTTGGAAGAAAAGCCGGATGTCATCGTATGTGATATCGCGATGCCTGGTCTGGATGGATATGCTGTTTTGCATGCCTTGCATCAGCATTCGGGAATGGAGCAGATCCCCTTTATCTTTCTTACGGCCAGCCAGGAAAAAGAACAGATCAGACGGGCCATGACGGCCGGCGCGGATGATTATCTTACCAAGCCATTCGAGGGCATCGAATTGTTGCGATCGGTGGAATCCTGCCTGAAAAAGCGGCAGCTGCGTCAGGCCTCCGGCTCGCAAAAAAATACGCATGGAGGACCCCTGGACATCAGACAGCTGTTCCACCTGGACCCGGAACAGCGCGATATACACAGGTTCCGGAAAAAACAAATGCTTTATATGGAGGGCCAGCGTCCCGCCTTTATCTACTATCTTGTTTCAGGGAAGATCAAAGTCTACAGGATCCATCCTGACGGCAAGGAGTTTATTACACTACTGGCAGGGCCGGGCGATCTCATCGGCTATGGAGCGATTCTCCAGGATGGCAATTATCAGGACAATGCCCAGGCATTAGAGGATGCGGAGCTCATGCTGATATCCAGACAGGAATTCTTTCAATGGATGGCTGCCGACCATCGGGTGACCCAGTATTTTATCGACCTGCTGGCCAGGGATGTGAAAGCACAAGAATATAATCTTATCAACCTCGCCTATAATTCCCTCCGGAAGAGGGTGGCCAATGGGCTTTTACAGCTAATGGCCAAATTCTCCGAAGACGGGAATGGAGACAGCTCCATTGGCATTTCCCGCGACAACCTCTCTCATTTCATCGGGTCCGCCACCGAAAGCCTGACCCGCACGCTAAGTGATTTTCGTAATGAAAGGCTCATCGATGTGCGGGATGGGAAAATATACATCCTCAGTAAAGACAAGCTAAAAAGACTGGTCAACTAAAATAAAAATCCCCGTCGCATAGCGACGGGGAATAATCACATGAAGACCCGCCTTATTTCACCGTAATGTGTTTGGAAGACAGCTTCCTGGCTTCTTCGGTCTTTGGCAGAAGCACCTTCAGCAGGCCATTTTCATAGGAGGCGTCGATCTTGTCCTTGTTGACCCAGTCCGGAAGAGTAAAGCTCCTGGAGAAGGAAGCATAGCTGAATTCCTTACGGCTATAACGTTCGTCCTTCTCTTCCTTTTTTTCTTCCTTTTCTGCGCTGATAGTGAGCACATTGCCCTCCACATCGATGTCGAAGTCCTCCTTTTTCATGCCTGGCGCGGCAAGGTTGACCTCATAATGATCCTTGTTCTCAATGATGTTGGCGGCAGGGATATTGATCGTACCGAAGCTGGGCAGCAACGACCCCCCATTGGTATCGAAAAATGATTCCCATGGTCTGAAAAGATCGTTGAAAAGAGAGGGGACGTTTTCTCCTCTTTTTGCCAATGTTCTGAGTGCCATATATCCTCCTTTTTTGATTAAGTGAATCAATTATGGCATAAAGATAGCAGCAGATGATGTCCTTCGACAACGACGGTCGTCAATTCGCCGGATGAACATGGTCATTGACAAAGGTTTTCCGGATCGATGACAATCGTCATTTTTATCGGCCGCCGTCCAAGCTATCTTGTTAAAAAATAATCATTATGAACCTACTCTTTCAG
>DASZXP010000084.1:0-20122 GCA_035545935.1 Puia sp.
GGCAGCCCGGGGCACCCGGTGAGGGGGACGACGCGGTGGAGCATCTGCTGCTGGACAGCCGGAGGCTGATCTTCCCGGATACTTCGCTGTTCTTTTCCTTAAAGGGGCCGCGCAGGGATGGGGCGCTTTTTATAGAGGAGCTGTATAGGCGGGGGGTGAGGAATTTTGTGGTGGAGGATGGGGGTCTGGCCGGTGAGACATTGTCAGGGACAGGTGTGGCCGGTGACGGCGCGCTGCCCGGGGCCAATATTTTGCGGGTGGACGATACGCTGGCGGCTTTGCAGCGGCTGGCGGCCTTTCACCGGCGTGCGTTCTCCATTCCCGTCATCGGGATCACGGGCAGCAATGGGAAGACCACTGTCAAGGAATGGCTGAATCAATTGTTGGAGGATTCTTACCAGGTGGCACGGAGTCCCAAAAGCTATAATTCACAGATCGGCGTGCCGTTGAGCGTCTGGCAGCTGAATGAGTCGCATGAGCTGGCGATCTTCGAGGCGGGTATATCGCGGAGGGGGGAGATGGCCAAATTGCAACGGATCATACAGCCTACCATCGGCATCTTTACCAATATCGGGGAGGCGCATAGTGAGGGGTTCCACAGTCGTGCTGAAAAGGCGGCGGAGAAGCTGGAGCTGTTCACGGGGGCGGAGGTCCTGATCTATAACAGCGATCAGCCGGAGGTAGTGAGTGCGGTGAATAAGTGGTTGGGCGGGAGGGCCGGGGGGCGGCCTGCGCTTTTTGGCTGGGGACGTGCTATGCAGCCTTTCGCGGGGGGAGGGGACGCTGATGTGGCGGTGCGGGTGGATGCCGTGGAGAAGAACGGGGAGGCTACAAAGGTGCGGGTCATGTATGCGGGGCAGGCAATGCGCTTCGACATCCCCTTTACGGACGATGCATCGATAGAGAATGTCATGCATTGTATATGCGTGCTATTGTATCTCGGCGGGCAGGCGGGATCTATCAACCAGCGGATACAGCAGCTAACGCCCATCGCCATGCGCCTGGAGCTGAAAGGGGGCATCAACCATTGCAGCATCATCAACGACAGCTATAGTGCGGATCTCAGCTCTCTCTCGCTGGCGCTGGATTTTCTCGCTCAACAACGGCAGCATCCCCGTCGTACGGTGATCCTTTCGGACTTTTTGGAGAGCGGTCAGGATGAGGACAGTCTTTATACCACTATCGCCCGGATGCTGGCGCAAAAGAGTATCGACAGATTGGTTGGCATCGGTGCGCGTATCAGTCTGCACGCGGAGCTGATCCGAAAATGGTTTTCGGGGGCGGCGGTGTTCTATCCTTCGGTGGAGGAGTTCAAAAAGGAGCTGCATCAGCTGCATTTCCGGGATGAGACGATCCTGCTGAAAGGGGCGCGTGTTTTCGAGTTCGAAGATATCGACAGGCTGCTGTCGGAGCAGATCCATCAGACGGTGCTGGAGATCAACCTGGATGCCCTGACGAACAATCTGGGGCAGTATCGCGGGCGGCTGGAGCCTTCTACGAGGATGATGGCGATGGTAAAGGCTTTTTCGTATGGCAGCGGCAGCTTCGAGATCGCCAACCGGCTGCAAAGGGATGGCGTGGATTATCTGGGGGTGGCTTATGCGGATGAAGGGGTGGTGTTGCGGAAGGGGGGTATCCATATGCCGATCATGGTCATGAATACGGAGAACAGCTCTTTCGACCTGCTGGTACAATATAACCTGGAGCCTGTCATCTATTCTTTCACTTTGCTGCGATCGTTCGACAAGTGGTTGAAGAAGGAGGGGGTGCTGAATTTTCCGGTGCACATCGAGCTGGAGACGGGGATGAACCGGCTGGGTTTCTCCACGGAGCCTTCACAGGAGCTGGATGCCCTGATCAGGGCGTTGAAGCCGGCTAATTTTAAAGTTCAAAGCGTCTTCAGCCATCTGGCGGCCAGCGAGGAGGCGCAGCAGGACGAGTATACACACCGGCAAGCGGGTATTTACCGGAGCGCCGTGGCAAGGTTGCAGGAAGCCCTGCCCTATCCTTTTCTCCGGCATATCGCCAATTCGGCGGCTATCGTTCGTCATACGGACCTGCGGATGGATATGGTAAGGCTGGGGATCGGCCTGTATGGGGTGGATAGTGCGGAGGGGGCGGGGTTCCATGGACCGGAGGGGATCGACATGGGTAACCAGCTGGACCTGCGGGAGGTGTCTACGTTGAAGTCGACCATTGCCCAGATAAAACATTTGCGGGAGGGGGAGACGGTGGGGTACAACCGGCGGGGGATTGCGGGTAAGGATACGGTGATCGCCACGGTGCGGATAGGGTATGCGGACGGCTATCCACGGAGGCTGGGTAATGGGGTGGGCAAGATGTGGATCAAGGGGAGGCTGGCGCCCGTCATTGGGAGCGTCTGTATGGATATGACGATGATCGATGTTTCGGGGATCGTGGACGTGCAGGAGGGGGATGAGGTGGTGATCTTTGGTAAGGAATTGCCTGTCAGTCAGTTGGCTCATTGGGCGCAGACGATACCGTATGAGATCCTGACGGGGGTGAGCCAGCGGGTGAAGAGGGTATATTTCGAGGAATAAGACGGGGCCGGGCCGGATGGGCTGATTGACAGGATTAGAGGGATGAAAGGACGGTGGGGGCGGGAATAATATGGTATATTTGAAGCTTTAAATATTGAAATCGCGTGAAGGCCAGAACAGTATTTCTCATTGTATTGCTTATCATCGTTGCGGATCAGTCCCTGAAGATCTGGGTTAAAACACATATGCCTCTCAGCCACCCGCCGGAGATCTTCCGGGAGCAGGTGTCTTCTTATGACAACGGCATCAAATTACTGGGTAACAAGGCGCAGATATATTTTGTGGAGAACGAGGGCATGGCCTGGGGCTGGAAGTTTGGCGGCACCTGGGGGAAGATGGCGCTGACGTTGTTCCGTCTGGTAGCGGTGGTCTTTGGCGTCTTTTATATTCAGTCCATCATCAAAAAGAAGTATCACCGGGGTTTTATCATTTGCGCAGGGTTGATCTTTGCGGGAGCGCTGGGCAATCTGTTGGACAGTATGTTCTATGGGTTGATCTTTGAGGAAAGCACGGTCGATCATGTGGCGAGGATCTTCCCGTCCCATGGGTACACGACCTTTTTGCATGGCCGGGTGGTGGATATGCTGTATTTCCCCCTGATAAAAGCCCATTATCCCTCGTGGTTCCCGTTTGTGGGGGGTGAGGATTTCGAGTTCTTTAGTCCTGTCTTCAATCTGGCGGATGCCTCTATCTCTGTTGGGGTGATCGCTATCCTCTTATTTCAAAAGAAATTCTTTCACAAGCATTCTTCGGAGCATGCGACTTCCAACGCGGAGGAGCAACATGCGAAAGTGGATTCCGTACAGGCGTAGTATTGGTCGGGCTGCCCATTGCCGGGGTAGATCTGTCGTTGGGGTATCCTTTCTGCAACTTTTTTGCGGGTGACCTGTCAAATAGGGGCAAGTGGAGTACAATAGCACAAACAGACTGGCGGAAAAACAACTTGTCGAACGGGTATTGCAGGGCGATCACCATGCTTTTGGTCTTATCATCAAGGGTACGGAAAGGCTTGTCGCACAGATAGTGGGCAGGATGATCAGCCATGCGGAGGACAGGAAGGATCTCATACAGGATGTATATCTAAAGGCATACAAGCATCTGTCGGGGTTCAGGCATGCGGCGAAGCTTTCCACCTGGATAGGCAATATCGCCTATAATACCTGTTTCAATTTCCTGGAGCGGCGAAGGCTGCGCGTGGTGAGCAACGAGTTTTTCCCGGAGGAGCCCGCGGGTGACGATGGAGTGGAGGCCTTACTGGAGAGCCGGCAGCTGGCGGCGATCATCGCTGCACGGATGGAGGAGCTGTCCCCTTTGTACAAGATGTTGCTGGTACTTTTCCACCAGGAAGGGATGAGCCTGCTGGATATAGGGCAGATCACTTCGCTGCCGGAGGGGACGATCAAGAGCTATTTGTTCAGGGCGAGGAAGCAGTTAAAAGAAAGTGTTTTGGCATATTATAAAGAGCCGCCCGATGCGGTACGTAAAAAAGACGAATTATGATGGAGCATCTTTCTGAAACTGCGATACAGCAGTATGCGATGGATGGAGAAAATTCTCCGGCATGGATGAGGGAGCATGTGGGGGTGTGTGAAGTCTGTCACACCCGGGTGAGCAATTACCGGCTGATCTTTCACGAAGTAGAGCAAATGGATGTGCTGGTGGCGCATGTGGAGGAGCTGGTCATGCTGAAGCTGGAGCGGCCAAAGCAAAAGAGGGACTGGTCGCTGAGCTATTGGCTGGGTGGGGCAGGGGTTGCGATGCTGGCGACCGGCTGGACCTTCCGGGCATCCCTGCTGAATATTGCGGGTGATATTTCCGGGGCGGCCCTTTATATCCTGGTAGGGGCTGCGGTGAGCATTGCCATTGCCACCGCGCTGCGGATGATCGTCCGGTACCGGCATCAATTAAAGAATTTAGACCTTTCCTAAAATAATTGCAACTTATTAAAGACAGTGCTGTCTCATCATTTATATCAACTATAGCAATGAAAAAAATTATTATAGCAATTCTGATCTTATTGTTCTTCACGACGGCAAGAGCGGGCGATAGTTTCGAACAGATGATCGATCGAAGCTTTGTTGTAGATGCATTCCATATCGCCGCGACGATGTTCCTGTTGTATCTATGTTTCAATTTTGTCCTGGAGCTGTTGCAGCGCAACCTGGATCATCGTATCAAGAGCAAAGCTATCGCCGCGGGCAGTTCGGAAACCATGGTCAGCCGGCTGCTGGCAAGGAGGACGAGAGATCTTCGTCGTGGGGCGCTGGCATGGGTGTGTGTGCTGCTGGCGCTGGGTGTGGGGCTTGGCATCATCGATGCTACGCTGCCTTTTGGGCTGCACAGTGTGGCGATCCTGGCGTTCAGTATTGGAGTGGGGTTGCTGGTATTTTATCTTATTTCCGGAAGACGGGAGGGAGGTTCCCGGGCCGAAGATGAGTATAACCGATAAACGATTGTGCTATGAAACTCGCTTTTTTCCTTGTTGCCTTTTGCCTGATACTTTTCCGGCTGTATTATATGGCCATCTGGCCGGCGGCTTTTGGTCACGGACATCGGACGACGATCACTATCAGTATGGATGGCGACTATGAGCGGATACGCTATGAGGGCAGGATCAGGCTGACGGATGATGAAACGGGTATTACCAGCATCTCTCCGGGAGGGTCTATCCAATACCGTCACAATGATCTAAGGCTGGAAGCGGAGAGCGATCGCCCGGGTCATATCATCTATGATATCCGGAATAAGGATGGGCGGCTGGCGGCGGAGGGAGATGGCAAGGCCGTTATCAAAGAGGCGCTTCGGCAGATGATCGTCTATGGTTTCGATGCGCGGAACAGGATGTACCGGCTGTATGAACGGGGTGGTGACAGCGCGTTGCGGAGCGAGCTGGACCAGCTGAAGTCGCCGGGGCTGGCGGATATGTATCGGAAGTTCCTGGATTCTCACCAATAATTTTGAGGACCATAAAAGAACTGGCCGGAGTTATCCGGCCAGTCTGCTGCGTGTGATATATAGAAATGGTCTAATGGTTGGACATCTTCGCCAGCTTGCGGGTGATGATCTTATCGCCGGCGATGATCTGCAGGATATAGGTGCCATTGGAAAGGCTGCCCAATCCATCGATGGAAATGATGTTCATGCCCTGGTTGATGAATTGCTGCTGCACCTTCACCACACGGCCATACATGTCCACGAGGTTGAGGCGTGTCTGCATGTCGGTGGGGCTGGCTATCTCCATATTGATATGATCGGTGAAGGGGTTACCCAGATCGCGTACATCGAATACGATGGTGCCGTCGGTGAGCAATACCTGGTTGCTGTATTGGCTATAGTTACCGGAGCTGATCCGTATGCGATAGTAACGGGCTCCTGTCAGTCTGGTAGGGTCTGTGAATTGATAGGTCGAGCCGGACCCCGGGGGCGCCTGACCATGTATGGTACCGATGGCGTTAAAGGCCAGTCCGTCGTTGCTGCTCTCCACGGTGAATACGGTGCCTTCCACCTCGCCGGCGGAGTTCCACTGCAGGACGCCATGGGCATCGTTCACCTGTCCCTTGAAGCTAAGGAGCTTGGTAGGCAGCACGATCATACAGTTGACGGCCTTTACGAGCTTGGGCGATAAGGTGATAAAGCTACAGTTGGGGTCACTGAGGTTGCCGGTGGTGCTGGCGACAGTGATCCGGTATTTTATCAGCGTATCGGTGAGGTTCAGCCGATAGTAACGGGATACGAGGTATTCATACAGGCTGGTAGACGAATTGAATACGGGGGAGCCGGTGCCGGAGGCAGCCTGTCCTGTCGTATCCACGCCGGTGGAGGTCCAGGTAACGCCGTTGTCGATGCTTTTCTCGAGCTTCCACTGCGTATAGTTATTAAAGAAGGAGGTGATCTTGAATCGTACGGTGTCGTCCGCGCCCTGACAGAGGGTATCGGGTTTGTTGGGCGTCAGGGTCATGCTGGGTACACAAGAGGATACGCCTACGTCGTCGATGGCCCAGTCGTTACCACCACCACCGGGAGCGTTGTTACGGATGCTGATGACCATGGTGGTCTGGGTAGGTCCTGTCAGATAGGTAAATCCTTTCTGTACCCATTGCCCGGTATGTTTCAGATTGCCGGTGGAGTAATAGTCATATCCATTGATATTGAAGGTAAGGTTAGGATATACACCGGAAGAGTCGCCGGGTGCGGTAGGGATATAACCGGTGTTGCCGGCGCCTACGCCATTGACGTCGCAACCGCAACGGGAACAGATGTTGCGGAACCAGGCGGTGTATTGATAATATGTATTCGGACAAAGGTTATAAACCGTGTCGAGATAGGCGGTGTCGGTGCGATAGGCGGCATTGACCACGACCATGTAACCACCGGAGCTACCGTTGAGGTCGTCTGTAGGCGGATTGCCAAGCGCGGGGTTGGTGGCGCCGGTGTGGTCACCGATGATGTCCCAGATACCGAATATGCGGTGGTTGGCGGGAGACGCTGTTCCGTCGGGTATGGGCCAGGCGGCGTCGGATGTGGCGTAACCTGTTGCGACGGTGGCGCCACCGCTGGTATTGTTGGACACACCATAATAATAGTCCTGTGGCATGCCACTATTGGATGAAAAGGTGGCGTAGGTGTAGTTGGAAGGCACCTTATTGGAAGGCCCTCTGTCTTTTACATTGCCGGAGCCGAAGGTACCGCCGGATTCGTTGATAAGGGCGTTGGTACCCACGGAGTTGCTACAGAGACCATAGTTATTGAATACCATGATGGTGTACTGCGGGAAGTTGATGGAGGCAGGGGCATTGCCGGTGTTGTAATTGATCGAGCCAAGGCCGACATTGACTTGCGTGCCATAGGGGGTAGTGGCGCCGACTACTACGCGGAAGGAAGCAACCATGATACAGGTGCTGCTATAGAAGTTGGGCTTGCTGGTATTGGCCACATATCCGCCGGTGGTGGAAGTCGCCGCGGCGCCCATATTGATGGTGACGGCAGACCCGCTGAGCGTACCGGCATCGTCGCCCGCGCCATCGGTGAATTGCTGGTAGATCTTGCCTTCGTTGGTAAGGATCCTCAGCGTGCCGGGAACATAGGTGGTACCTGCGGGAATATTATCGGTGTAGACCGTCTGGACGGTGGCGTTGGATTTTACCACAAAGGTGGCTCTTATTTCGAGGGTATCGCCGGGCTCGACGGTACCGCCGGTGGTGCCTTTGGTGATATTGACATAGCTCTTACCATAGTCCACGGTGGGGGCTGAAGGATTGGTAGCACATATGGTAAAGGTCCAGCCGCTGGCGGTGCTGGATATATTGCCGGTGCTGGTAGTGGTGGCTACCCGGACATAGTAGGTCTGTCCTACCGTGAGGCCATTGCCTCCAACGGTGCCGCCTACGGGCAGGGCGAGTGAGGTGGCAGTGGTATTGCCTGTCACACAGGCCAGCGAGGTGAGGCTGCCGCAGCTACCCGAGAGCAATTGCATAACAGGTGTGGCTGCCTTCAGGTTGGCACCAAGATTGGAAATAGTAATGGTGGGCCAGGGATTGGTGGCAACGAATTTATACCATATGTCGGCGGAGTTGGCATTGGCGCAGCTGCCCGGGACGCCGGAAGTGGGCGTCATGCCTTTCATATTACCGGCTGCGGGTGTGCAGCTTGTTCCCACTGTCAATGATGAGGTGACACTGCTACAAAGGTCGACACCCTGCGCTACTCCTTTTTTGGAGAGCAGGAAGGTTGTGCTGCAGACGATGAGAACCTTTACGGTTAAGGTACGTGTAAAAGAGGTTTTCATGGATCGAATTGTTGTTTTTCGCGGGCTTAAGCCCTGGATAAGGATCACGAATGGTTTGAAACCACCCATAAAAATAGACCATATTTCAGTGGCAGGCAATCGTATAAATACTTCAATGACTGGAAAATCTACTATTCCATATTCAAAATCGATTGTCTTAATTTGAGCCGGGCGGGTCCAGGCGAGTGGGTATCAGGGGGGAACGTTGCATTAAGGGCCCGACTTAATCCTATTCCAATGAAAAGCAAGATCCTATATGCAGGTTGTCTTATTGCGTGCCTGTCCCTGCACTTTTGTGTATTTTCTCAGCACACCGTTACCTATTATGGGCAAACGTTCAAGATCGACACGTTGTACCCTGCCACGGGTACCACCGGGATGAATACGCCCTGGGAGGTGGTCTATGGACCGGACGATTCCCTCTGGGTGACGGCTGCCCACGATTATAAGGTATGGAAGATCCACCCGGGGAATAAGGGGGCGAGGATGGTGCGGGATTTCAACGGCGACAAAGATTTTACTAACCCTGCCGCCTGGCCGCAGGGAGGGTTGATGGGGCTGGCGATACATCCGCAGTTCTTTTCGGGCAAGCCCTGGGTGTACATCGCCTACGTGTATCACCTGGTGAGCTGCGGTTCTTTGTCGGGGAGCAGCTTTTGCAGCTTCAATACAAAGATCTCGCGTTATAAATACGTCTCGGGCTCGCTGGTCTATATGGATGATGTGATCACGGGGCTGAACGGCAGCAATGATCATAATTCCGGTAGGATACGTATCAATCCCCTGCCGGAGGCGGATGGCAATTATCATCTCTACTATACCATCGGGGACATGGGGGCGGGCAACCTGGCCAATGCCAATCGTCCCAATCATGCACAGGATACCACCGTCATCGAAGGGAAGGTGCTTCGGCTGAATACGGAGCCGGACCTTACCCAGCCCAGCGGCAAGGAGTGGATACCTAAGGACAACCCTTTCCCGAAAGGTGCGGCGGCTTCGGCCAAGACGGCTATCTATTCCTTCGGTCATCGTAATCCGCAAGGGCTCGACTTCGGGTCTGTGAATGGAGGCGCCAGCTATATCCTTTACAGCGCGGAGCATGGCGACAGGTCGGATGACGAGGTGAACATTATTTTGCCGCATACCAATTATGGGTGGCCCAAGGTGGCGGGTCTTTGTGACGACAATTATACCTCCACCACGGGTGATTCGATGTACCTGGCGAATAAATCAGTGATCAGCGAGACGAGCTTTTGTCACACGACACCAACCACGCTGCAGGAGCCGATCTTCACTTTTTATAATTGGGCGCGCAATCCAAACAAGGCGGCGGGGGTCCTTGGCAACAATTACTGGCCCACCATCGCACCTACGGCCGTTACCTTTTATGGCAATACGGCCATCCCGGGATGGAACTATTCCCTGCTGGTGCCATCTCTGAAGAACGGGCTTTTCCGTCTGAAGCTAAAGGCGGACGGGCTCAGCATCGACAGTGCGACCCTGCCGACGGATACGTTGCATTATCTGCCCGGGCTGCGTCTGCGGAATGTCACGGTGGCGCCCAGCGGCGATACGCTCTTTGTGGCGGTGGACAATTCCTGCTGCGCCATCGATTCGTCGGGCACGCTGGGGACCTCTGTCTCCAATCCACCCTATAAAGGGTATATCCTGCGAATGATCTATCTGACGGTGTTGAATCAACATTCTCCTGGTGCAACGGGTACGCCATCGGCGCCCGAGCCGGTTGCCATCCGCGTGTATCCTAATCCCGTGGAGCGGACATTGTTCGTGTCGGGCCTTTCGGGTCAGCGGAAGCCGTTGCAGGCTTCGTTGTATGACATGACGGGGCAGCTGCTGCTGACGAAGCGATCATCGGACGACAGCTTTTCCATCGATGTACATTCCTTCTCCCCGGGCACCTATGTCCTCCGGCTGGTCAATGGCTATGCGGTGCCGTTAGTGACGGAGAAGATCGTGATACGGTGAGGGGTACTAAGAGTAAACCCGGAGGGGATTATCGTGCCGTATTGAGTATGTTTGTGAAAACACTGTCCTGTGGCAATGATCGTAGACCTTTACCTGGACCTGGTATCGCTCATTATCGGGTGTATGGTCTTCCGGAAGTCGTGGGTATTCGCGTATCGTTGTCTGTTCTTTTTGAATGTGTTTCGTGTGGTGGTTTCTTTTACCGCATATTTCTGGACGCATTATACACATAGCAGCAATCATTGGCTTTTCAATTTATTCTTACCGCTGCAATGTGCGGGTTTCCTGTGGGTGTTCTATAAATGTTCCCTTCATCCGAAGGTGGCCCGGGTCAATAAATGGTTGCTGATCCTGCTGCCCGTGGTGGGGGCGCTGTGCTGGGCAAGGGGCGGCGCGTCGCTGGAGGATATCAATATTTTTGCGCTGGTGGGTTTTGATTTCCTGGTTTTGCTGTCTGTCTGTATGGCGTTTGTGGACCTGCTTTTGCGGACGGACAGCGTACATTTTGTACGGCAGCCGATGTTCTGGCTGGCGTCGGGGTTGTTCTTTTATAGTATAGAGTGCATCATCGGATATTCCGTCTATGAGTATAGCAAAAAAATGATCCTTTTCTGGATGTATAAGCTGATCCTTTTCTCCGCCGATTATTTGACGGATATGGGGGTCGTCGGATGTTTTATCTGTATCTATTTGGAGAGGAGCGTGAAGAAGCCGGAACCTGTTTGAGCTATGTATGGCACACAAAAAACCCCGGCGGCTTGTGGCTCCGGGGCTGGATCATAATATATGAAGTGATCAGTCTATCTTTCCTACCATGTCTTCGGGTTTCACCCACTGGTCGAATTGTTCGGGAGTGAGATATCCCAGCCTGACGGCCATCTCTTTTAGCGTGGTGCCTTCTTTGTGCGCCTTTTGCGCGATCTCGGCGGATTTGTAATATCCTATGTGCGTATTGAGGGCGGTGACGAGCATGAGGGAGTTCTCCACGTGTTTGCGAATGTTGGCTTCGATGGGTTTGATGCCCGCGGCGCAGCGTTCGGAGAAGCTGACGCAGCCGTCGCCGATAAGCCGGGCGCTGTGGAGGAAGTTGTAGATCATCACGGGCTTGAATACGTTGAGCTCGAAATGACCGGTGGCTCCGCCGATGTTGATGGCGACATCGTTACCGAGGACCTGTGCGGCGATCATGGTCAGCGCCTCGCATTGTGTAGGGTTGACCTTACCGGGCATGATGGAAGAGCCGGGTTCGTTGTCGGGGATAAAGATCTCGCCGATGCCGCTGCGCGGGCCGGATGACAGCATTCGGATATCGTTGGCGATCTTCATCAGGCTGACGGCTACGGTCTTTAGTGCGCCATGGGCTTCTACAATGGCGTCGTGCGCGGCGAGGGCTTCGAATTTATTTTCGGCGCTGACGAAGGGGAGGCCGGTGAGGGCGGCGATCTTTTTCGCCACGTTGTCGGCATAGCCGGGAGGTGTGTTGATGCCAGTGCCTACGGCGGTGCCGCCCAGCGCCAGCTCGGAGAGATGGGCGAGGGTGTTCCTGATGGCTTTCAGTCCGTGGTCGAGCTGCGATACATAGCCGCTGAATTCCTGGCCCAGGGTGAGGGGGGTGGCATCCATGAAGTGGGTGCGTCCTATCTTCACGACCTTCTTGAATTCGGCGCTTTTTGCGGCCAGGATATTACGCAGCTGTTCGATGCCGGGGATGGTGATCTCCACGAGCATTTTGTAGGCGGCAATATGCATGGCGGTGGGGAAGGTATCGTTGGAGGACTGGGATTTGTTCACGTCGTCATTGGGATGAAGGGTCTTTTCCTTATCTGTCAGCTTGCCTCCGGCCAGTACGTGGCCTCGATAGGCGACGACCTCGTTGACGTTCATATTGCTTTGGGTGCCGCTGCCTGTCTGCCAGACGACGAGAGGGAACCAGTTATCGAGCTTGCCGGCCAGTATTTCATCACAGACCTGTCCGATGAGGTCGGATTTTTCCTTGGGGAGCACGCCGGCGTCGAGGTTGGTAAGGGCGGCGGCTTTTTTGAGATAGGCAAAGGCGCGGATGATCTCTTTGGGCATTTTATTGATGTCCCGGGCGATGGCGAAGTTTTCTACACTGCGTTGGGTCTGAGCGCCGTAATACGCATCGATGGGCACTTTGACCTCGCCCATGGTGTCTTTTTCTATCCTGTATTCCATAGTTGTTAATATTGTGCGGTTCTTATATGTGCGGGAGATGCACATTCCCGGAAAATTAGCGCATCTCCCGCAAAGCGCTAATGTCTGAGTCCTTCGTCCAACGGACCTCCGGCCCGTTTTGGTCCTGGAGGGGCAAAGGTAGCGGTTCGGGGCCATATGCGGAAAAGGTCCGTATAGACAAACAAGGGGTCCATCCCGCCGAAACCCCTGTTCATCGTCCATTTTATGAATGGCTGGCATGATTAAGAAAAAATGCATTAATTGCAAGACGGATCAAAGGTCCGGCGGCCGAAGGCCCATCATTAGCCACATCGACAATCAAACCACTTATGCAATTATCCAAGATCTTTTTCTCATTTGTATTCGTAGCATTCGCGTTGTCCTTCCAGGGGGCGACGGCGCAGGACAAATATGTATGGAAACAGGCAAGCTCGGGGGGATATACCTATAAGTATGTCACCAACGACCCGATGCAGGCGCGCTTCTATACATTAGCCAATGGGCTGACGGTGATCCTCAGTCCCAATCACAAGGAGCCGAGGGTATCGGTGCGTATCGCGGTCAGGGCGGGCAGCAATACCGACCCAAGGAACCATACGGGGCTGGCCCATTACCTGGAACATCTGCTGTTCAAAGGGACGGAGCAATATGGTTCGCTGGACTGGGCAAAGGAAAAGCCCTATCTGGACAAGATAGATGCCCTGTACGAGCAGTACAATTCCACGAAGGATACCGTCAAGCGCAAAATGATCTATCACCAGATCGACAGCGTGAGCGGACTGGCTTCCAAATACGCCATTGCCAATGAGTATGACAAGCTGATGGCCAATATCGGCGCACAGGGTTCCAATGCCCATACCTGGGTGGAGGAGACGGTGTATGAAGAGGACATCCCTTCCAACGCCATGGATAAATTCCTGCTGGTACAGGCGGAACGATTCCACGATCCCGTCTTCCGTCTGTTCCATACGGAGCTGGAGGCGGTGTATGAAGAAAAGAACAGGGGGCTGGACAATGACGGTAGCAAGATGAGCGAGGCGATGCATTACTATCTATTCCCCACTCATAATTACGGTCAGCAAACTACCATCGGCACGATAGAGCATCTGAAGAACCCTTCTTTGGTGGCCATCCGGGACTATTACCATAAATATTATGTGCCCAACAATATGGCGATCATCATGGCGGGCGACATCGATCCGGACAAGCTGATCGCAAAGATCGATAAGAATTTCTCTTATATGAAGAGCCAGCCGGTGCAATTGTACAACCCGGCGCCGGAGAAACCGCTGACGGCCCCTATCGTAAAGGAGATCTATGGCCCCAGCGCGGAGAATATGCGGATCTGCTACCGGACGCCTGCCTCCAATACCCATGACGCCATGGTGCTGGACCTTATCAGCAGCATCCTCAACAATGGCAAGGCGGGTATGCTGGATCTCAATCTGAACAAGCAGCAAAAAGTGCAAGGGGCGTTTGCCGGCGTGCAGCAGTACAAGGATTATGGCATTTTTGTCATGGGCGGCTCCCCGAAGCAGGGACAGACGCTGGAGGAAGTAAAGGACCTGCTGATGCAACAGATGGATCTTTTGAAAAAAGGCGAGTTCGATGTGAGCCTGGTAAAGGCCATTGTCGCCAATGCCAAGCTTTCCCTGCTGGAAGAGCTGGAAAAGAATGTCACCCGGAGCACGGCGCTGATGAGCTCGTTTATCAAAACCCGTGGTACGAAATGGGATAACAGCGTGGCCGATCTGGATGAGCAGGCAAAAGTGAGCAAGGAAGAGATCGTTAAAATAGCCAATCAATACTTAGGCAACAACTATGTGCTGTTGTACAAGCGTAAGGGGGAGGACAAGAATATCACGAAGGTGGATAAGCCGCCCATTACGCCGGTGGAAACCAATGCGGGTAAACAGTCCGCCTTTGTAAAGAAGATCGAGGGTATGCCGGTGTCGGATATGTCGCCTCAATGGTTGGATTTCAACAGCGGCATCGTGCGCAGCAAGGCAGGGATGGCGGATGTGTTGTATGTACCCAATAAAGAGAACGAGCTGTTCCATCTGTACTACCGGCTGGATATGGGCAATCGCAACGATAAGCTGCTGCCACTGGCCGCGCAGTATTTTCAATTCCTTGGCACGGACAAGTATTCCTCGGAGCAGATCAGCAAGGAGTTCTACAACATCGCCTGTAATTTCACCATCAGCGCCACGGCGGATGCTACAACGATCAGTCTAACGGGTCTGCAGGAGAATTTCGACAAGGCTGTCTCTCTTTTCGAGGACATCCTGGCAAACTGCCGTCCGGATACGGCGGCACTGTCGGCATTGAAGGGACGGATCTTGAAAGCACGCGCCAACGCCAAGCTGAACAAACAGGCTATTTTGCAGGGGCTGATCAACTATGCACGTTATGGCGCGAAGAATCCTTATAATGATGTACTGACTACGGAGGAGCTGGACAACTTAAAGGCGGAAGACCTGGTGAATATCCTGCATGGGTTATTGAGCTATAAGCATACGATCATTTATTTTGGTCCGCTGCCGGTGGAAGCTTTTACTTCCACTATCGGCAAGCTGCATAAGCTGCCCGGGAGCTTTACGCCCTATCCGGCGAGAAAAGAGTATCATTATACAAGCCAGACAACCAACCAGGTGCTGTTCACCAATTACGATATGGTACAGGCGGAGATCGTATGGATACGCAATGCGGGTCTGTATGATGTGAGCAAGGAGCCGGTGGTGGATGTGTTCGACAATTATTTCGGAGGGGGCATGGGGTCGGTGGTATTCCAGACCATCCGCGAGTCGAAGGCCCTGGCCTATGCCACCTTTGCTACCTATGGGACGCCGGGGAGGAAGGAAGATCCCTTCTATATATTGGCTTATATAGGTTGCCAGGCAGACAAGATGCCGGAAGCGTTGAAGGGGATGAATGAGCTGCTGAACGATCTGCCTGTGTCGGATAAAGGGTTCGAGCTGGCGAAGGTGAGTCTGAAGAAGGACATCGAGACGGAGCGGGTGACGCAGGATGGCATCGTGTTCTCTTACCTGGCGGCAAGGGACAAAGGGCTGGATTATGATCAGCGCAAATCGGAGTATGAGGCGCTGGACAAGCTGACGATGGATGATGTCAAGCAGTTCCATAAGGATCAGCTGGCGAATAAGAATTATACGTATTGCGTGGTGGCTAATGATAAGAAGATAAATATGGATGATCTGAAGAAGGTGGGGGATGTGAAGGTGTTGAGTTTGGAGGATGTGTTTGGATATTAAGCCGTCGCCGTCGCAATAGATATTGGAATGACCTCCTGACGGGGGTCATTCTTTTTTGGGCAGGGGTCTGTTATCGCGTCAATACAACTGATTGCGTAAGATCCTCCGGACCATGCGGATGGTGGTGCGGGTGACGAGGCCTGCGTATTTGGCCAGGATCCTGTCCTCGCTGACGCCTGCTTCGAGCTCGTTGACGATATAGAGCCACTCGCTGAGGAAGGCGGAGTTGGGGGTGTGATAGTTCAATAGTCTTCTTACTGTCTGGATGGTGGTTTTGCTGACGGCGCCTTCGTGGAGCGCTTCTATTTCTTTGATGGTAAGGCCGAGTTTTATGTCGTCCGCTACGCGGGCGTAGTCCTGCAGGTATTTTTCATTGGCTTCCATCACCTGGAGGAGCGGGTCGTTGCTGTAGTGGATGTCGGCTTGCGCCGGGCGGCGGGTTTTTGGGACCTGGCTGCCATGGGCATGGGCTACCGCGCTGTGTGCCGGCTCCTGCTGTTGTAATTTGCTCAGGGCGTTGTGACGGGAGATATTGTCGCAGATGATGAGGTCCTGGTCAGTGAGCTGGAACCATTCTCCTTTTATTCTTTTGTGTTGGAATACGATGTGGAGGCTTTCTTCCAGCTGGGCCATATTGAGGGCGGGGTATTGACGGACCACGCGGAAGAGGATGGGGAGGTGGGTGTGATAGGAGGCCAGGCGTCGTTGGAGATCGTGGGTCTTACCGATCTTATACAGGTTCTTGCCTGTCTTTAGTATATAGACACAGTTGTGACGCGTACGTTGTTCCATAAGATGAGTCGCTGGCGCAGCTGACAGAATAAACCGGACCAGGAGGGTGTAAGATAGTCTTTTTTTGGTATGTGGGGATGGGTGGGGGCGCCCCTCTCAGGATTATTTTCCCGTAAATCTGGGTTTTCTCTTCTCCAAAAAAGCGCTTGTACCTTCTTTCATATCTTCTGTACCAAAACATTCTCCAAATGATTCCTGCTCATACAGGAACCCGTCCTCTGCTCCGCCTGCCGCGGCAATGTTGGCGCATTCGATGATCTTCGCGATAGCGAGGGGAGCTTTTTCTCCAATGATAGCCAGGATCTCGCGGCATTTGGTCAGCAGCTCATCAGGCTCGATGATATAGTTGACGAGCCCGATCTGCAGGGCTTCCTGTGCGTCGGCCATGCGGCCGGTGAGCATGAGTTCGAGGGCTTTGCCTTTGCCAATGATGCGGGTCAGGCGTTGTGTACCGCCATAACCAGGGATGAGGCCGAGGTTGACTTCCGGCTGTCCGAAACGTGCATTGGGCGTACACAGGCGAAAATGACAGGCCATGGCGAGCTCGCATCCTCCGCCGAGCGCGAAGCCGTTGACTGCGGCGATGATGGGTTTGGGAGAGCTTTCGATGCGATCGAATATTTCCTGTCCGAGACTGGCGAGGTCTTCTCCTTCTTCCGCGTTGAGTCCCTGGAATTCGGATATGTCCGCGCCTGCTACAAAAGCTTTGGGGCCGGCGCCGGTGAGGATGGCTCCTTTGATGTCCTTGTTGACGTAAATCTCGCTGACTATCTCATCGAGCTCGGACATGACGGTCTTGTTGAGGGCGTTGAGCTTATCCGGCCGATTGATGGTGATGGTAAGGATGCTGTCGGTGAGGTAAGTATGTAAGGTAGTGTACATGGCAGGTATTTTGTCAAAGATACAGCGATTTACCTCGTCTGACCACCTGGCGGATGCGACATGAACATGTATTTTCTGCCGAGCGGAATGTCGGTCCGCATAATGGTAAATGTGGAGGAAGAATGGCCTGGCCGGGCTGATGAGCTTAGAAGTCTCTGTGCGTGCGGACCCAATCGGTGATGTAAGTGGCGATGTCGGCGGTGGGGGTGCCGGGGGGGAAGAGTGTTCCCACGCCCATCTGCTGCAGCTGTTGCCTGTCCTCTTCGGGGATGATACCGCCACCTGTGAGCAACACATCATTCATGTCTTTGCTTTGCATCAGCTGAATGATCCTGGGGAAGACGGTCATATGGGCGCCGCTGAGGATGCTGATCCCGATGGCATCCACGTCCTCTTGTAAGGCGGCATTGACGACCATTTCGGGGGTCTGGCGGAGCCCGGTATAGATGACCTCCATGCCTGCGTCGCGAAGGGCGGTAGCGATGACCCTTGCTCCACGGTCGTGCCCGTCCAGTCCTACCTTGGCAACCAGCACCCGGATAGGCCTGCCTGATCCGGGAGTGGACTTGTTGTCAGGATGCTGCTCGGAGGAGTGATCGGATATGTTAGCGGGCATGCAATGTGGGTTATGTATGGTCAAATGTAAGCAATGTTTTGAACCTGTGGGGAGGCCGTCGTGACTGGCCGGGGATCCGGACCAATCAGGGCCGAACCTGTCATGACTGCAACAATGCCAGCACCTGTCTGATCCGGTGGGTGGTCTCCTGCGGGCCAAGCAGTGTAGCGATATCAAAGACGCCGGGGCCGAACTTGCCTCCTACCAGCATGAGACGGAGGGGCAGCAGGAGATCGCCGGGCTTGATAGTGGCGGCGGCAGCCATTTCCTTAAATTCTTTTTCCAGCGTGGGGGCATCCCAGGTATTTATGAATGGCAGCTGATGGAGAAGCTCTACAAAAAATTGTTGTTTTGCTTCGTTCCATTTGGGACGTACGGGGCTCAGGTCGATGGTGGCGGGGACGGGGGTCCTGAAGAAAAAGCCGCTCTGTTGTACGAAGTCGGTGAGCAGATGACAGCGGTCTTTTACCAGCTCGAGCACTGTTTCCAGCGGTGGCGCGCCTGGTTTTGCAGTGTCTATGCCTTCCGCCTGAAAATAGGACTGCACCCGGGCCTTATAATGAGCGGCGGGCAGCCGCCGGATCCATTCATGGTTGAACCATTTGGCTTTTTCGAAGTCGAACCTGGCTCCGCCCTTGTGTACGCGATCGAGCGAGAATTTCTGTATCAGCTCTTCGATGGTGAATATTTCCTGTCCGCTGCCGTCATTCCATCCGAGCATGGCGAGCATATTGAGAAAGGACTCGGGTAAAAAGCCCATTTCGCGAAAGCCTTTTGTCACCTCGCCCGTGTTGGGGTCTTTCCAGTTCATGGCAAATACGGGAAAACCCAGACGGTCTCCATCCCGCTTGCTGAGCTTGCCATTGCCATCGGGTTTGAGGATAAGAGGAAGGTGCGCCCAGCGGGGCATATTGTCTTCTCCAAACAGGTGTCTCCACAATAGGATGTGAACGGGGGCGCTGGGAAGCCATTCTTCTCCCCGGAAGGCATGGGTGATCTCCATCAGATGATCATCGACGACTACGGCTAAGTGATAGGTGGGCATTCCATCCGCCTTGAGCAGAACCTTGTCATCGACGCCATTGGTGGAAAATGTCACTTCTCCCCGGATGAGGTCGGTGAATTGGATATCTTCTCCGGGCGTGACCTTGATACGAATGACATAGGGGGCGCCTGCATCCAGCAGCCGCTGTACGTCCGCGTCTGTCATGGTTAGGGAGTTCTTCATCTTTGAACGAAGAACGTGGTTGTATTGGGGGGAGGGGTTCTCTGCCGTCTTGTAGAGGGAACGCATTTCCTCGAGCTCTTCGGGTGTATCGAAGGCATAATAGGCGTGTCCCTGCTGTACCAGCTGTTGGGCGTACTGTTGATAGAGTCCTTCGGCCTTGCGCTGACTTTGGCGATAGGGTCCATAGGCGCCGGGGTGAAGGGGGCTTTCATCGGGATCGAGTCCGCACCAGGCGAGGCAGTCGAGGATATATTCTTCGGCCCCGGGTACGTAGCGGCTCTGGTCAGTGTCTTCTATACGGAGGATAAAATCGCCGTGGTGCCGGCGTGCGAAAAGGTAATTGTATAGTACTGTCCGTACCCCTCCGAGGTGAAGGCCTCCGGTGGGGCTTGGCGCGAACCTAAGCCTGACTTTCTTACTCATAGGGCGCAAAGGTAAATCAAATTAAACCTGTCATCAAACCTGTCAAAGCAGTTAATGACGGGCCGGGGGGTACTAATCATTGGTCTTCACCGTTATCTAATAGTGAGATGCCTTTTGTCCCTCCTGTTACTCTTTGTTGTTGCCAGCGTTTCGGCCCAGCTGACATATGAGACTTTATATGTCGACTACGACAGTGCCTGGACTTATAAGAATTTGAAAATCATACCCATACGTAAGAAAGGGGGCGGTGGCGAACCTGGAGCGGGGTTGGGAGATGTCATCCCTTTGAGCCAGGCGTTGAGCCAGGGGCTTGTTTCCGTGTCCGAGCGGGGGACTACTTCTTTTGACAATGTACACTGGTTGCGTTTCAATACCCAT
>DASZXP010000085.1:0-5748 GCA_035545935.1 Puia sp.
CTGGCACAATGGGACGGGCTCCAATCCCAGCAATACCTACCTGATCAATACGGTGCTGAACAGCTTTATCGGCGCCTTTGCAGGCACTTCCGCCGTAGCAGGTTCGGGCAAGGGGGCCACCGCAGCCGCCTTGCAGGGGTCGACGGCTACCTCTACTGGCGTGTATAACTGGGTGACTACAGGGGTACCCAATCCGGGCAGCAGCTCGGTCCCCCGCGCCTATATCAACTGGATATTGTTCAACGATCAGTTTGTGCCGGTGGCGTCCAGCTGCGGCTATGACCTGGTCAGCACTGCGGCCGATGCGGTCAAGACACATACGGATGTGGTCAGCATTTCCACCAGCGGTTATTTATATGTATATTGTAGCAACGAGAGCAATCTCGATGTGTTCTTTGATAATTTGCAGCTGGTCCATACCCGGGGGCCGTTGCTGGAAACAACGGATTATTATCCGTTTGGGCTTACCATGGCAGGGATATCGGATAAAGCAATGAAGATGTCGTATCCATCCAACAAGTACAACTACAATGGGAAGGAGTTGCAAAATAAGGAGTTTAGTGATGGTAGTGGATTAGAAGAGTATGACTACGGGGCGAGGATGTATGATCCGCAACTAGGAATGTGGCATAATTTTGATCCGTTGGCTAAGAAAGTAAGAAGGTGGAGCCCATATAATTATGGTTATGACAATCCAATCCGGTTTATTGATCTGGATGGAATGGAAAGTGTTGATGGAAACTATGGTGCAATGACTGCGTGTGAACCTTGTCAGGTTCTGCATGATCCGGCGGATCATTATCATGAGGAGTATCCAAACGAGCGAGACATTTGGGACGACAAACCGCATTATTATATGTCAGGAGATGCATCCCAGGCTACACCTCCTGATATTTATTACTGGGATGAAAATGGGAATTTAGTTAGGCGTGAACAACAAGCTGGACCTGATGAAAATTGGTTAGTTAAGTTTGCACCTGACGGAAGTTGGAACGGAATTCATAGAATGGATGCAGTTTCATCAGGAGCGCAAAGTTCAACTGCAGATATTGGCTCTTCTGAAACAAAATTGAGTACTACAGGACCTACAACAGAAAAAAAAGAGCCTGATCAACAAACTTATAAGGACATTGGCACTTGGGCTGGTGTTGCTGCTCTGGAAGGAGGTTTGGTAGAATCGGCAATTAAATACGGTAAAGGGGCTGAGGAGGATATAGCTCCCATATCAGGCGAAGTTGGGGCAGCTTTAAAAGGAATCGCTGTTGTTGCTGGGGCAATTGCAACCTATAAGGCAGGAAAGGAATTTTATGAACATCCGAGTTGGGGAAATTTCTTTAAAGTTGCTGGAAACGCAGGCATAACTATATTCGCAGGAATTGGACGTTTAAACCCTCTAGTTGGAGTGGGACTTGCCATTCTTGACTTGACAGGTGCGACCGATAAAATATATGAAAGATTAGGGAAAATGGCCGGCGATAAAGAAGAAGAATAAAAACTTTGAAATGAGTAGATTTTTAAAATATGTTCTAAAGGTTTTGTATGCGAATCAAAAATTTGCAAAATATGGATTGTCCCGAATGAGTTATTTTATGACACTGATGATGGCTACGTTTTACATAATGCTAACCGGATTTATGATCTTATTTATTTTTATGGCAGCGTTTCCATCCTTTTATAAAAGCAGTCTTGGCATTGTATTTAAAATACCATCCTTCTCATCCGCCATTGTAATCCTTGGTCTAATATTTTTGATACTTCGAATCGTGGTCAAAGAGGATGATTTGCAGGACAGTTCTTTTACAAAAAAACAAGTTAACCAAGCCGTAAATTATCTAATTGCATACGCCTTCATTGTAATTTTAATTATTGGTTTTCTAGGTCTTAAATATTTAAGGTATTATAGAAATCACCTGTAAACCACAATTGAGCTTATAAGGTAAGACCGAATATTACAGCACAAAAATGCCCTTCAATCGTCAGCGCTGTTGACCAAAGATAGCCGGAGTTTACAGTATTTGGAATGGAAGAAATTAAGTGTCGAAGGGAAATCTTGGCATCGAGGTACGAAGATGCCTCCAATAACCAATGGCTTTTAATACCGAATAGGGCCTTTCGGGCCTTAAGCCCGAAGGCTCAAGTCAACATCTAACTAAAATAAATTACGAGTTACCACCCGTAATTTATAATCAGCGGCAGTTCATCGAACTGACGCAATACATCCAGCACGGAAGTACCCTGTACAAGGATCTTTTCATCGTACAATAGCCTGAAGATATCTTCATCCCTTGGATGTACTTGCGTGACGTGCAATTCATTTCCTTTCATAATTAAAAAGCAAAGCATACGAGTGTGTTTTGAAAAAAAAATAAATCCCCTCGCACAGCGCCCACAGGGGTTTATTTTTTTCGAACCACTTCGTAATACTTTTTTGGAAGGGAGTGAGTCGTCAATGGAATATCCAGGGGAACAGTGTCGGCGAGTCACGGGAAAGGCTTCCGCTGCCTCTTACTTTGCCCGAACGTAAGACTGAACCGGAGCGCTTTACACGCTTGCAACGACTTACTACAACAGCGGGACAGCCCGGGCAAATACAGCAGCGGGACATTTAGCTACACACAAGACCGACCGTATGACCCAGCTGCCACTCCGCATACATCGACACGAATGCTTCCTATCGCGCCTTCATCAACCTTGACTTCCCCACTACCCTTCGCCCGCACCTTCTGTCAGGGTCAGCCCATCCGTGGAGCCCGCCTTATGTTGGGCCGGTAGATCCAGGCACGACTGCTCATAAACCTTTCGCTCAAAATAGAACTTACGGTTCAGTGGTACCCAACATACAGCGGCGGAGCGGTTTGGGCTGCCCGGCCTCTAACAACGTAAGCAGCACAGAAAGGGGACGTAGTTAAAGCTCTTTGTAATGGCGCGTGAAGGATCGCAACGGCAGCCCGCAGCAAGGTACGCGCGAGGACTACAGTGGAGAGCCTGACCCGCAGCCGTAGCAGAAGGGGCACGCCCTATTCCTGCTTCCTCTTATTTCCAAATGCGCCTATAATATATTGATCGTAACGACTCACGCCTCTCCATCCACGATCACCTGTAAGAGATTCAGCTGCTCGTCGAGCATGATAAGGTCGGCATGTGCGCCGGGATGGATGCTGCCCCATTTCTTTTCTTTTCCTATCACCGTGGCGGGATAAAGGGAGGCCATACGCAGCGCTTCCGGAAGGGGTATGCCGGCCATCTCCACGCCATTCTTTACGGCCTGTAACATGGTAAGGCTGGACCCGGACAGGGTTCCGTCGGGGAGTGTGTACCTGTCGCCTTTGAATACATGCACGTATTCGCCATATGGCACTTCGGTGACGGCGTCGGTGATAAAAAAAAGCCGCTCGCCCATGATCTTTTTGCTGATACGGACGGAGGCAAAGTCCACATGGACGCCATCGCACACGACACTGCAGCGTACGTCGGGGTTGTCATATATGGCGCCGACCATACCAGGCTCACGTCCCTGTAAGGGTGACATCGCATTGAAGAGATGGGTGGCGGCGGGGACGCCCTGATAAAATCCGTCGACGGCTTCTCCGTAGCGGGCGTTGCTATGACCGGCGGAGACGATGATATGGTTTTGGAGCAGCAGCTCTATACATTCTTCGTCGCATTGTTCGGGCGCGAGGGTCATCATTTTGAATACGCCTTTCCCTTTCTCCAGTAGGAGCCGGATCTCTTCGACGGTGGGCTTTTTGATAAATCTTTCGAGATGGGCTCCTTTTTTTGACGGATTGATATAGGGCCCTTCGAGGTGTATGCCCAGCAGCCCTTTTCCACCGCCGGCCTGGTAGTTACGGGCAATTTCCATAGCCTGCAGGAATTTTTCTATGGAGTTGGTGGCGAGTGTTATCATGAATTGGGTGCAGCCGCCCGCCAGGCAATATTCATACGTGGCCTCAAGCGCATCGGTGGTCATGTCGGCGGAGAAGAGACGGCCATTTCCTCCATAGATCTGGAGGTCGATGAGGGCGGGCGCCAACATATAGCCGGGCAGTTGCTGCTGTCTGTAGCCGGGAGGGATATCGGCGATGGTGACGATGTCTACTATTTTGCTATCATTAACCAGAACAGCCTTACCTGTCTCGATCGTCTGCCCCGTGAAAATTTCGCGGGCGATGAATGCGGTTGCCATAACTTTTTCGGCGGACCGGCTTTTCGGCCAGGCCCTTGCTTTTAGGGTCGTTGAATATGCCGGAGGTCCGGGATCGCATGCGGGCCTGCCAGGGCTGCCGGGCTTGCTAGGGCTCGATCCTGAATTGGTCGGCGTCCTTCCAAAAGGGCAGACGGGTGCGGACCTCTTCCAGCTTTTCGCGCTGTAAGGTACAGGTAAAGACGGATTCTTCCTTATGCGCGTGGTAGAGAACTTCACCGAGGGGGTCGACGACCATGGAGTCGCCGCTGTGGTAGATATTGTTCCCGTCATTGCCGACCCTGTTGACACCTACGACAAAGACCTGGTTTTCGATGGCGCGGGCCTGGAGGAGAGTCTTCCAGGCATGGCTGCGACGTTCGGGCCAGTTGGCGACATAGATGAGAAGGTCGTATTCGGGAGAGGACGGAGGGAGCGTCGAATGGGCGGAAGACAGGGTTGGGCCAGGGGAGGACTGCGGCGCAGCCGGGGACCGTTGCATTTGCTGGCGGGACCAGACGGGGAAGCGGAGGTCGTAACAGATGAGTAGATTGACCCGCCATCCATTGACGGAGGCGATCAGTCTTCTATGGCCGGGCGTATACTGCTCATCCTCACCGGCATAGGCAAACCGGTGTCTTTTGTCGTACACCCCATACCGGCCATTGGGCAGCATCCAGATCAGCCGGTTGAAATACTGTCCTCCCTCCTCGATGATCAGGCTCCCGGTGAGGATGATCTTTTTCCGGGCGGCCATTTGTTTCATCCAGGCGATGGTGGGGCCATCCATGGTCTCGGCAAGATCGGCGGGTCGCATGCTAAAGCCGGTGCTGAACATCTCGGGCAGGATGACGAGTTGGGTCTTTTCCTTTATACCCCCGATAAGGGTTTCGAAATGCCCCAGGTTGGCGGCCTTATCCTCCCAATAAAGGTCTGGTTGTATGAGTGTTATGGCGAGTGACGACATGTTACTGTTTCTCTTTTAACTCCGTAAGGGCATCCTGTATCTTATCCATTTCATAGCCCTTTTGGGTCAGCCAGGTCTGTAGTTTCTGGCGCCGGATGTAGGGCTCTTCTTTTTGCAGATCCTCCCACTTTTCTTCAGCCAGCCGGGAAAGGGCGCGGTCATATTCTTCCTCCCCGATGGATGCCAGCGCCCTTTTTATACAGTAGTCGCCGACCTGTTTTTGTTTGAGCTCATAGCGTATCCTGATCCGGCCCCATTGCTTCATCCGGAACCGCCCGCCGGCGAACTGGATGGCAAAACGTTCCTCGTTGAGATAGTTCTCCTCTATGAGCCGGGAAAGGGCTTCTTCCACCTCCTGCTTTCTGAGGCCAAAACCATACAGTTTCTCCTTTACTTCGGAATGACAACGCTCCTGGTAGGCGCAGTAATGTCTCGCCTTTTGAAGGGCCTGCTCCAAAGATAGCTGCTGCCGCCGCCTGTCGTACTGTTGCCTGTCAAGCATAATTTATGTGCTGTGCGGACTGATGGGGGTCCGTATGCGAATTTACGTCCCGTTAGTCACATAAAATTAACAATTGGGGTAGTGGCGGTCCCCGCC
>DASZXP010000086.1:0-51438 GCA_035545935.1 Puia sp.
TATCACGCGTAGCGGTATCCACTATCAACTTTCCGAGTTGAGCTATATCTTGCGGATATCGTCCCTTTTCTTTCACAGTACAAAAATAGAAAGTGTTTTTGATCGTGTCAATAGCCAATGTTATCCTTTAACGTTTCCTTGATATTTATATAAAATGATTAATTATGGAAGCGTGTAAAGAATACACTTTTGAGGAGATACTTGAAATGGGATACATCCCTACCTGGCTAGAATGGCAAGATGAAGAATCAGACTATCCCAGATATTTACGAGATCCCCAAAAGCCGGAGATAGTATATGTTGAAATGGGATCAGAAGATAAACCCCACTATCAAGCATATGCCAAAGAATGTATAAATCCTAATAGATATCTTAATTAATCAATTTTCTCGACATCCTTCATTTCACGCTCGATCAGTTCACCATTATTGACTTTCTCAAATACATGAAGCATTTTGTTTCCATATTGTGCTTCGGATGGATATTTATAATTCAGTTCTTCACTGGTTTCTATTAATCTATATCTACCACTAAGATTTGCAGAAGATTCTGTTATTGTTATTTTATTTTCTTTACACTTTTCGGATTTCATAACTCAAGGTTTAGATGGTTAATTGCTTACTAAATATAATGAAAATCATTGCTCTTTGATAATCGAAAAACTAGGACCATTATTTGCATCCGGAATACATAATCCGTCTTTATTATGAGTTAATCTTAGATTTAGATTGAAGGTCGAAGTTCGATCCGAAGAACTAACAGTATAGTGAAGAAGGGTAATTCCATTAGATATGTTAGCATCATCTCCCCCTGTTCCGTTATAATAAGCTGTAGTATGATTTTCTAGATTCGTTTGTTCAAAGTTGGCGGTCCCATCTTCCCTAAGGATAAACTTCCAGTGACAAATAGGAGTCATAACAGTTTGGCCATTCACTACCATATCTTCACCGGATGAATTTTTAACAGGATAAGCGTCTTGCTGGCCTTCCCATGTACCATAGATTATATTTCCAGGAATATTTAAATTTGATTTTCCTTGTTTTTTAACAGCAGGAGTATCAAGATTTAATGGGGCTACATATTCAGATGTAGCTACACCATCGGAATTTGATTTGGGTAATTCTGCAACTTTTTTATTGCCTAAGTCATCGGTAACTTCATTCCAATTAATATTACCTATATCTATCTTTTCAAAAGCGCCAAAGCCATATTTATTAGGATTTGCTGGATTGTTTAAGTGAATAATAAAGATTTTAAATAAAAATAAGTCTTTTATCTCCACGGATCTGTCAACCTCATTCCAAACAATATCGCTCACCAGACCATTACTTAAGAAATCTTTGTTTCTAGAATTTCTTTCTTTTATCACTAAGAAAATCTGGTCTCGTATTTCGTTTTTGATCTCATAATCTGAGGGCCTTAAATAAGCTGCTAGAATTAAAGCGAACACAATTACCAGCCAAATAAACAATTTTAGCGTAGGCTCTACTTTTTGCAAGGCTTTTTCCACGTTTTAAAGTATTTAGGGTTATAAAGAACCTCCCCAGTCCAGGGAGGTTGTACTAATCAAATACCATAACCATTAAACCTTATCCCATAAAGGTATTAAAAAGCTGAATAAATGTACCTAATTAAGGGCATTTAATTAAGGACATATAATTTAGGTACTGATTTTGAGGGTTTTAAGTTAAGAGATTCATTGCTTAATTCGTACCATGAAAAAGAAGAAAACTACTGATCGCCCTGTAGCTGAGGAGCTATCTGCCGCCGAAATCGAAAAGATCCTGGCCAAGATCGGTAAGTTGCTTCACTCCAAAAGAAAGGAACGAACCACTATGGAAAGTTTCGCATATGAGATCAATGTATCCAGGTCGGCCATGACCCGGTACGAGGCAGGTGGGGATATGTATCTTAGTACTTTGTTAAAGCTGTTACATGGCCTCGAAATTAGCCCAGAAGAGTTCTTTAAAGATCTTTAATAATGATTTTAATAACCGGTTCGATATATTTATATATACATAAAATCAATGTATATGGCCGATAAATCGTTATGGAAACCCAACATCGAGAATATTGATAATATTACTATAGAGGATATAAAATTTATCCATTTTCAAGCAGAAAAAAGGTTAGATCATACTATTAGAATTGCTGACTCAATTGCTAACAAAACAACAATATTAACATCGGTATTAACCGGTATCATAATCAGTTTAACAGGGTACATAATTTCTCAATCTGAAATTTTTGGAAATAGTAAAACAACCATTGCTTTTCTTGCCCTTATATGTGCTTTTTGTATCGCCTTTTCACTATTGAAGAACATACTTCCGACAAACTTTAATATGTCCGGGACTCAACCTCAAAACCTATTTATAGATGATTTTTTCACGGATAAATTCAGAACGGAAGAATATAGCAAAGACAGACCGACAGTTCATTTATATATGGCAGTAATTCGAGATTATCAAAATAGAATTGATGAGAATGAAGGTATAAATACCGAAAAATGGAAAAGGTATATTTTTTGCATTAAGGCATTAATTTTCATGCCATTAGTCCTAGGTATTATTTATTCCATATGGGGTTAATCATTCAATTTACCTTTTATATTTTTGAGTTCTTGAGATTCATTTAACGATTTCTCCATTCCAGATCTAATACTAGGTATTTCCACGTTTTTTGTGCTCTTATCAACCTGTTTATCAGTATTAGTGTTCTGTTGATTATTTGGTTGAGGTTCTTGCTTTTTATCTGTCATAAAATGACTTTAATTTCCTAAACTTACACATTTTTATCGAAAAAATAACTAAATAGTTTAGCTAAGATAGAAAAGTCGGATACCTTAATTTCCCTTGTTTTTATCCTAAATTTTTAACAGAAAAAAGTTGCAAAGTTCAAAGTGAGACACTACCAAAATATGGCCTATACCAAATTCTTCTTTATATAAGCTATGCTCTTCGTAATGCTATCGAAGGGCGATCCGGGACAGATATCCTGCTCTACAAAGAAATATTTCATCCCGGCGTGACGGGCATGGGTGAAGATCTTTTTAAAGTCGATGGTGCCGTTGCCTACTTCGGTGAATGCGTGTTTGGGTGTTGCATCCATGTCCTTCAGGTGCCAGAGGGGGAACCTACCGGGGTTTTTGGCGAACAGGGCGATGGGGTCCTGGCCGGCCTTGGTGACCCAGTACAGGTCCATTTCCATTTTTACCAGGTCTTTATCGGTATTTTCCAGCAGGACATCATACGGGTATTTACCATCCTGTTGGTCGAATTCAAAATCATGGTTGTGGTAGCAGAATTGGATACCCGCCTTTTTGCATCTTTCCGCAGCCTTGTTGAACTCGCCTGCCATCCATTTGTAATGATCCAGGTCTTTTCGCTCGGCGGGAGATAACCAGGCACAGACCATGTATTGAAGACCCAGCGCGGCGCCATCGTCCACGGCCCTGCTCCAGTCGTCCAGTATGGTGCCTTTCATTTCCTGCTCTTTTCCTTTGTCCTCTCCCAGCCGGTAGTGACAGCTGCGCATCACGAGCCCATTGCTCTTCAGCAGATCCTTAAAAGCTTTCGGGTCCATGCCATAGAATTTCTCCGTGCCTGTATAGGTAGCTCCTTCCAGGGAGTTGTATCCTATCTGAGCGACCCTGGCAAGGGTGCCGGCCGGATCGGATTGCATGGCGTCCCGTACGGTGTACAGCTGGAGGCCGATGGTGGGCTGACCGGCCAAATGGATCGGAGATCCATTGTCCGAAGGACGGACATTAGCGATCAAAAAGGAGGAAAGCGCTGGAACTGCTAATGCGCCTGCGGAATAAAGCGAGGCGGTGCGGAGGAATGATCTTCTTGTGTACATGGCAATAAAATTTTGTAACTTCTCACAAATTACGCCATATGAGATTGCGAACGCTGTTCTTATTACTCATTATTTGGGGAGCGACGCAGACAAGGGCCGCCGACGAGCATCCAACACTCCCTATCGGGGCTTCGGCCCCGGATTTTTCCCTTACGGGCGTAGATGGAAAGACCTATACCCTTTCTTCTTTCCGGGAGGCCGGCGTCCTGGTGATCGTCTTTACCTGTAATCATTGTCCCACTGCCCAGGCTTACGAGGACAGGCTGATCCGGCTGACGAACGACTATCGCAATAAAGGCGTCGCGGTGGTGGCGATCATGCCAAATGATCCCCGGTCTGTTCAGCTGAGCGAGCTGGGCTATACGGATATGGGAGACAGTTTCGAGGAAATGAAACAAAGAGCCGCGGGAAAACATTTCAACTTCCCTTACCTGTATGATGGGGAGACGGAAGCCGTTGCTAAGAAATACGGACCGGTGGCTACGCCGCATGTTTTTATTTTCGACAAGGATCGCAAGCTGCGTTATACGGGACGGGTAGACGACGTGGAGAAGCCGGGTAAGATACCGCACACACAGGATGCCCGTAATGCCATCGAGGCCCTATTGAATGGCCAGGCGCCGCCTGTCACCACTACCAAGGTATTTGGCTGTAGTATCAAATGGAGCGAGAAAAGCGATTGGAGGGTCAAGGTCAGGGAGGAGTGGGCGAAAGAGCCTGTAAAGCTGGACACGATAGATGTGGCAGGGCTGCAGGCGTTGGTAAAGAACGGATCGGATAAATTACGGCTGATCAATGTATGGGCTACCTGGTGCGGACCTTGTGTGACGGAGTTCCCGGACCTGGTGGATATAAACAGGATGTACAGGCGCAGGGATTTTGAGTTTATCACGGTGAGCGCGGATGATCCGATGAAGAAGGACAAAGCGTTGAAGTTCCTCCGGGAGCAAATGGCGTCGGGGACAAATTATATCTTCTACATCGATGATAAGTACAAGCTGATCGAGGCCATCGATCCCAAATGGCAGGGCGCCCTACCCTATACGCTGGTGGTCGAGCCGGGTGGGAAGATCATTTATGCCAAAGAGGGTCCCATCGATGCGGCGGAGCTGAAGAAAGCTATCGTGGATGATCCGGCTATTGGTAGGTATTATTGAGGCGCGGGGCCGGGATGATGAGTTGGGCCGGAGGACATCGGGGAAAACATTTGGGTCCGCCCAGGGGGCCATTCGATGCCGGTGGTTATCTGGTATTACCGTTGGTCTCGGCAGGGTGAGGCTCTTCCTCATCCTTGTCCTCCGTCTCTTCCAATTGATCCCCTTTCTTCGTGTGCCCTGCGCGGACCTTTGGGTTTTCCTGTGTGCCGGTGATCTTTACGGGTATGCCGATGAGCCCGAATGGCGGCAGGCCCACCCGGAACTGGAGATTGAGCCGTCCGTCCAGCGATGCCTGTCCTTCCATACGGAGCCGGAAGACGGAGACCTTCATACGGGTACGGGGCAGCGTAATGATGTTATTGTTGATGGTCGTCTTGATGTCGACCTTGGACAGATCGGGGTCTGTCACGTCCTTATTAGTCTCCTTGCTGACGGCGCTGAATAATTTCAGACCCTTGACCTTGACCCTGGCAATGGAAAGGACCCCACCGCCTTTTAGAGAAGGATATACAGGATGCATATTTCCGTCCAGCTTGCCGGCGAGCTGGTAGTCGAGGGAGATGATCCCTTGCGCCTTAGCAGCAGAGGCAGCCAGGTCGTGAAAGATCTTTACTTCCCTGTAGGCCCGTTGCACATCGAAGTCTTTTGCCTTGATCTTATAGTCGAACTGGGCTCTTTGCGGAGATTGTGGTTTATACCAGGCGCTCATCTCCACGGGTGCGCCGATGAGGGTAAATTTTGTCGTATCCAGGCGAAGCATTCCGCTGTCGACTGTCATACCTCCTGTAAAGTCATTCAGGTCTATTCCATTGTATCGTATCTTCTTTACTTTGGCATTGAAGCTGACGGAGATATTTGAAGGAACGAGCACGACGCCTGTCTGACCGGCGGGGAGAGAGGGGTTGGTGCTGACGGGGGGTCCCGGGATGGAGGAGGCGGGGCTGACAGAGAGAGGGTGTGCGGCGGATGATGAGCCAGGCTTGTAAGAGGCAAAGCTAACATTGCTGGAAGGCGGCGCGGCGCCGGCTCCATCGGCAAATGCCATAAACTCGTCCGCCAGCAGATAGTCGCTGCCAAGATCAAAATGACCCGTAACAGGCTGGCTTTTGTCCGTCATATAGCCCATGATATTGGACAGCCATCCGTTGAGGGAGGCATTGGTCTTTCCATAACGCAGGTCAAACTGATCGAACCACATCTTGTCCTGATCGAATCTGAAAAGTCCTTTCTTTATAAGAAAGGGCATGGGGAAGAGCTCGGAGCTGAGCTGCAGCTCCCTGACCTTTAAAGTACCCGAATTATACAGCCTGTCGTAGCGGCCGTTCTGCGCATCGCTCTGCCGGCCTTTCAATGAAAGATCTGTTTGTACGAATCCTTTTACATCATAGCCTTTGATAGCAAACACCTGGTAAATCTTCCCCAGATCGAGCATGCCCCGGGAGGTGATATTGTATCTTAGATCCTGGAAGTTCTGCAGATTGGCCTTTAGCATAAAGGGTTGGCCTTCCAGCAGAAAAGAAAAGGGGGTTATAGAGACCTCGGTACTTTTCAGCGTGCCGGTGGAATTGGAGATACGGGCGCTGACCTGTATATTCTCCAGGGGATGCGGATAATATTTTGTCCGGATGCTGCCGCCCGTCAGCTTGAGGTTGGCAACGGTGATAGGGAATAATTTACGCGCGGGGAGATAGTTGCCGTATGTCGATATATTGACAGCCAGATCGCCGCCCAGCTCGAGACTGTCCATGGGGATCGCCTTTTTCAGATCGGCGAGGTTGATTACAGATCGCAGGCTGGCATCGACGGGAAAGTCATGGGCATTGCCCAGCTTCAGAAAGCCCCTGATATAGCTCCCCAGCAGCGAGGCATTGATATTCCGCAGGTCGATACGGGTATTCTTATAGTCATTGTCGGCGCATGAGGCGTCCAGCTTGAAGCTGATGTCCTTTACCGCCTCGGGCAGGGAGGCGTATTTGAAGTAGCCGTTGCTCAGCGCGCTGTGGATCGTAAACTTGGGAATGCTTGTTATCACGGTGTCATAGGTCGTCTTCCGGAGTCCGACATGGCTGATCACTTTGGTGCTGTACTGACCTTCCGCATCGGCCTGGATATCATAGCGACCTCTCAGGTCAATGGTCTTTATCCCGGCGATCTTATTCCACCCCGCCAGGTCCATCTCGGAAAAAACACGCGCTTTTATCCAGGGCTGGCTAAGGCCCCTGAATTGAAGGGAGCCGCTGAAATAATCTTTCCCCATGTTGAAAAAGACGGTGTCCACTATAGCGGATACGCTGTCGGGGTTGAGACCCGGCAGACGGGAACGGAAGCCAAGCAACAGGTTTTGTATTGGGGCGGGCGCCTGGGCGTTGTTCACGTATCCATCCCGCACCATCATATTCAGGATGAGGTCGGGCATGATGCCGGTGGAGCTGATATATTTCCCTTTCAGCTCGGCATAGATATCGCCCCTTCCGTTGACATCCATTTTACCCACCCAATCCAATACGGTGGGCGGCAGGGCGGTGAGGATATCGTGCAGTTGGGAGTTCTCCGACTTGAGCTTGAAGTCCATATCGTAGCCATCCTTGAGGAATTCGAATCTGCCGGTGAAATCCACGGGAAGCTGGTTGATGATCAGGTTGTTCTTTTCGAAGAAGAGGGCCAGGGAGCTGGTATTGATCTTGGTGATCAGATCGGCATTTATCTTTTTGTCGACAAAATAGCTTTGGTGGTTGTAGTACAGATCCATCGACGCCACGTTCATACGCGTCTGCAGGTCGAAGACTGCCTCGCTCAGGTCGCCACTGCCTCTGTAGTCGATGCCCCGCATGTTGATGAGAATAGGCAAAGACATGTCGTTATATACCATCTTGCTGTTCTCGATGATGATCTTTTTGATCTTGAGAGAAGTACCGGAGGAGTCGGCGGGTTGGGTGGTGTTCTTGCTCTTCGACGCGTAGACGTTATAATTCGCCTGGCCGGAGCTGTCCACCTGGATATTGATAAAGGCATTGGTAAGGAACAGCTTGTTGATCTTCAGTTCGGAGAACACGCTGGTCAGGTCTACGCCCAGGGCTACTTCATCGGCCTCGAGGAGCGTCTCTTTTTCGAAAGGGGCGGAGCCTTTCAGCTTGAAGTCATAGAGCGTCAGTGTCAGGGCGGGAAAATGGCGGAAGAAAGACAGACGTGCGGACGAGAAGCTCAGTTCACTGTTGACACTGCCCCTTGCCCATTGACGTATCCTTGTAGACACGAAGCCGGGGAAAAGATAAGGCAGTAAGAATAGCAGCAGGATCAGGATGCCTGTCGCTAGTCCGGCGATCTTCAGGGTCTTAAAGACCGTCCGGGTGAAAGGTCGTCTCATAAATACACGGTTTTGCACGGCCAGCGAACCATGGAGCCCGCTTCTGTACGGCTAAGAGTATATATTTAGGTACAAAAATACTAATATTATAAAAGTTGGCTATTTTTAAATCTCCCAAAGCCGCGAGGTGGGACAAAATTAATATTTATGCGCGCCTCTATCACCGAAACAACGGATACAGGGACGGGGCAGACAGCCGCCAGCGTGGAGAAGCCGGCAGTGGAAAAGGAGGCCGGCCTGGATGTCATCGTAGAGAATTTCGATGAGTTTGTCTGGAGCATAAAACTTGATCTTCAATACATTGTGCTCAATACAGTCTTACGGAAAAAGTTAAAGGAGCTGGTAGCAGCTGAAGGATCGGTGAACGTCCGGCGATGTCGGGGGTACCTAGGACAATGGGACGGGGTATTTGAGACAAATGTGTAAGGAAATAACCATTTCATGGAAAAGATTTTTGGGCCTGAAAAAAAAGCGGCACCTTCACCTTCTCAAATGACCAGGCCTATGCTTTTCTAATTCTTCTTTTTGGCAGGCGACCCAAGCCCGCCCACCAACAATTTCTACTTTCTACAGCTGGATCTTTATTTCTGTATTTTTTAAACCCGGATCATCATGTCTAATGATCAAACTACGTCCACAAAAACAGGGACTAATAATAATTCTGTCTATTCTATTATAAAGCAAGCGCTTTCGGGCGAGCATCGCGATTATACCACGGGCAGCATCCGCAAGGCCGTCATTTTCCTATCGATACCCATGATCCTGGAAATGTGCATGGAGTCGGTGTTTGCCGTGGTGGACATTTTCTTTGTAGGACGCATCGGCAGCCATGCGGTAGCCACTGTCGGGCTTACGGAGTCTGTGCTCACCATCGTCTATTCCATGGCCATCGGTCTCAGCATGGCGGCAACGGCCCTGGTGGCCCGTCGTGTAGGAGAGAAAAATCCTGAAGAAGCGGCGCATGCGGGAGCTCAGGCCATCAACCTGGCCCTGGGTGTGACGGTGGTCGTCAGTCTGGCAGGTGTGTACTTCGCGCAGGATATACTGCGGGTGATGGGTGCATCCCCCGAGACGGTGGCTACAGGCGCCAGCTATACCCGCATCCTTTTTGGCGGCAGCGTCGTGATCATGCTGCTGTATCTTATCAATGGCATTTTCCGTGGTGCGGGTAACGCCTCCATGGCCATGTGGTCCTTGTGGATCGCCAATGGCTGTAATATTATCCTCTGCCCTATCCTGATCCATTATTTCGGATTGAAGGGGGCAGCCATCGCCACTACCATCGGCCGGGGCGTCGGCGTCCTTTATCAACTGTTTCATCTGTTCAATGGCAAGGGTCTTATCCGCATGGTCCGGAAGTCCTTTCGTCCGGACCTTTCTGTCCTGGGGTCCCTGGTAAAGGTGGCCTCGACGGGGACCCTGCAGTTCCTGATCGGATCGGCCAGCTGGATCGTCCTGGTGTGGATCGTGGCCCGTTTCGATGATGCAGCCATCGCAGGCTACCAGGTAGCGGTGCGCATATTTCTTTTCTTTCTTCTGCCTGCCTGGGGTATGAGCAATGCGGCGGCAACGCTGGTAGGTCAGAATCTGGGTGCGAAAAAGCCGGACAGGGCGGTACAGTCGGTGTGGACGGCAGCGAAGTACAACGGCATCTTTATGCTGGTAGTGACACTGCTATTCCTTTTCGGTTCGGAAGCCATCGTCACGTTCATGAACAACGATCCGGCGGTGCGAAAAGTGGCGGTGCTTTGTTTGCGGATCGTCAGCCTGGGATACATTATATATGGAGTGGGTATGGTGCTGACCAATGCCTTCAATGGAGCGGGTGATACCCTGACTCCCACCTTGATCAACCTGGGTTGCTTCTGGGCCTTTCAAATACCGCTGGCCTATATACTGGCCATCGTCTACAAGCTGGGCCCACTGGGCGTTTTCCTGGCCATCCCTATTACGGAGGCGCTGGTCATCACGGTGAGCTATCTGTTATTTAAAAAAGGCAGATGGAAAAGGGTAAAGATCTAGCCTTTTAAGACCACAAAACCATCCCATTGATAATTAGGCCCTTACAACGAACCTTTGGTTCAGTAAGGGTTTTTCTTATACGGCCAAAAAAGGAAGGGGCGGCACAATAAAATCTTTCTCTAAAAGGTTCTTGCACAATTAAGAATAAGATAATATTTTAGTTTTCCCTCCGTTTGAGGAAAAGGCCGGAAATGGTCTTGAACGGAGTCACCTTAAAAACCTTTAAAAGAACATGTGTCGTATTCTTCTCATACCTGTGTGGTTGGTTTTGCTGGCTGCTGTAGCGCCGGTGAATGTGCTGAAAGCTAATGGTGGTGGCGGCGGCGCCAAAGTGCGCAAGCATGTTGTCAGTAGTTCGCGGATGTCGGCAAGGGTTTCAGCCAGGGCCTCGGCTTTTGCGGCGGAAGCGGCTGCTTTGTACGACGAGATCGATCTTAAAGAAATAGGGCTGTCGAAGAAGACATTCGAATATGCGCTGAGAGGTTATCATTATATGATGGATCATCATTGGATCGGCAAGCCGAATATCATTTCCATCTGCGACCTTAGCCAATCTTCCCGGAACAAGCGTTTGTATGTGCTGGACCTGGACCAGAAGATGGTGCTGGTGAATACCTATGTAGCGCATGGACGGAATTCGGGGTTGGAATATGCACGGAGCTTTTCCAATAATCCATCCAGTCACAAGACGAGCCTGGGATTTTATATAACACAGGATACCTATTTTGGAGCGAATGGATTGTCATTGAAGATAAAGGGTTTGGAAAGAGGTTTTAATGACAAGGCGTGCGGACGCAACATCGTGGTGCATGGGTCGGAGTATGTAGGCCCGGATTTTTTGCAGATGAACGGCGTGAGCGGAAGGAGCTATGGGTGTCCGGCCATACCGGCAGACGAGACGGAAGAAATCATCGACCTCATAAAAGACGGAACTTGTTTATTCATTTACCATCCAACAAAGCGATATATCAGCCGATCGAAGATACTTAACGACTAGCATGGACGCACTTCAGATGGTTTGAAGGTGAAAAAGCTCAATATAGGTTCGTACCCTATGATTGGGCTTTTCTTTTTACCACGGGCCTGGGGGAGGAGGCAGACAAGGGCAGGCCGGTTAGAACTGCCACCCTATATACTGCGCCAGCATTCCTATCAAAATGGCGGAATAGATCTCAAAGGCGTTGTGATCGCCGGTGATCAGCCGGGAGGTAGCTACGAGACCGGTGGCCAGTGTGGCAATCGCGAGGTATAGCCCGGATGCGTAAGCATCGTGGGTCGAAAAGAGTATGAAGAACATCAGCGCTCCGCCCATGGCGATGCCATGCATGCTGATCTTGAAATAGATATTACATAGCCAGCCGCCGCAAAGGGCCAGAAAAGCTCCCAGCAGGAACTGGACAGCAATGGGGGGGCTGTCGGACAGGTTCTTGAATACATTCCAGGTCCACCAGTAAAAGATCATGGCAATGATATACGGTATGATCCTTTCCTTCTCGTTGCGCAGGTGCATGGATCTTATAAAACCCAGCCGCCAGAGGAGGAAGACGGCAAAAGTCGGAAAGAACGCATTGCAGAGAAATATGTTGACGAACCGGAAGACCTTTACCCGTTGATCGAACCCGGTGAATGCGTAGGGGTGTAGAAAGATCAGAAAGGCCATCACATAGCTGGTGATGAACAGGGGGTGAAAGACATAGGCTACTACATGCGCAAGGATACGAACCACAGGGTTTTTTTCTGCGGGACGATGGACGGTATACGTGGAGGCATTGCTCATAGTCTCGTATTTATAGCTCTTTGCGAAGACGGGCGACGGGTATGTTCAATTGCTCGCGATATTTAGCCACGGTGCGGCGGGCGATATTATACCCCTTCTCCTGCAGGAGCTCGGTGAGCTTTTCGTCGCTGAGGGGCTTTTTCTTGCTTTCGCCCTCGATGAGGTCGCTGAGGATCTTTTTTACCTCGCGGGTGGAGACCTCTTCCCCGCTGTCGGTGCTGAGGGATTCGCTAAAGAAGAATTTCAGGCGATAGGTACCAAATTCGGTCTGGACGAACTTGCTGTTGGCTACCCGGCTGACGGTGGAAATATCCAGGGCCGTCCTTTCGGCGATGTCTTTCAGGATCATGGGCCGCAGCGAGGTCTCGTCCCCTGTGAGGAAGAACTGGTGCTGGTAATCCATGATGGTGTGCATGGTATTGTAGAGTGTCTGCTGCCGCTGTTTAATGGCGTCGATAAACCATTTGGCGGCGTCGATCTTCTGTTTGATGAACAGGACGGCCTCTTTCTGCCGCTTGTCCTTTTTGCTGCCCCGATCGTATTCCTTCAGCATCTCCTTATACCCTTCGCTGATACGGAGGTCGGGGGCATTCTTCGAGTTCAGCGACAATTCCAGCTTACCGGCGTTGTTGGTGATAAAAAAGTCGGGGATCACATAGCTTTCGGCCTTATTGACCTCGCTGATATCGCCGCCGGGCTTGGGGTTCAGCTTGACGATCTGGTTGATCACGTCCTTTAGCTGGTCGTCGTTGAGGTTCAGCCCCCTTTGTATCTTGTCGTAATGCTTTTTGGTGAATTCGTCGAAATAATAGGTGAGGACGTCGATGGCCATCTCCACCGCCTTGCCTTCGCCTTTTTTGCGCTGCAGCTGGTTAAGGAGACATTCCTGTAGATCCCTTGCGGCGACGCCGGGGGGGTCGAACTGCTGGATCTTCTTGATCAGGGATTCGATCTCCTGTTCCGTGGTCTCGATATTTTGCCGGAAGGCGAGGTCATCGGCGATGGAGGCAGTTTCTCTCCGCAGGTAACCGTCGTCATCGATGCTGCCTACTATCTGTTCGGCGATCTTCCGGGTCCTGTCGTCCACTACGAGCATACCGAGCTGATCCAGGAGCAGTTCGTGGAAGGAGGTCTCTACCCTATGCGGCATGGTCCTGTCCTCATCGGCATCCGGATAGTTGTCATCCCGCAATTTATAATCGGCCACGTCGTCATCGTACTCGTTGACATATTCGCTGATATCGATGTTCTCGTATTCGTCCTCGCTGCCGTCCTTCTCTTCGTATTCGTCCGTGTTCTCGAACTCGTCTTTCATTTCCTCCGATCCGTCATCGTGATCATCCTCCGTCACCTCCAGGGCAGGGTTCTCTTCCAGCTCTTCCTTGATCCTTTCCTCCAAATTGGCGGTAGGCACCTGTAGCAATTTCATGAGCTGAATTTGCTGAGGCGACAGCTTTTGGAGTAACTTTTGTTGTAAAGATTGACTTAACGACATTTAATCAGGGGTTTTGCTCTGCTGACCTTTTTATCCATTCTGCCGGATATGGCCCACATGGTGTTGACCTCCGGTTCATTTTGGGAAAAAGGGCGGCGCGAACCACAAAAATCAGGCCGTAAATCTACATAAAAAGCGTAAAAGGACCATGCAACGAAAAAAAATCTTTGTTGTTGTATGTATTTCAACCCTTCTAACAGGAGTGGCCCGGGGCCAGAATTTTTCGAAAGATGAGTTGAAAAGAGTCCCGGTACGCCTGGAATGGAGCCGGCCGGCGCTTCTTTTTTCCGGCCTCCCTGCCTGGGAAACTTCCTTTAAAGAGAAATCTTCCGGGGGCATAATTTCGCCACTGACGAGCACGCCTTTCTCTCTTATAAGCACTCCGGCTGGTGGGGTGGTGAGCATTCCGGTCAATGGGGTGATGAATGTTCCTGCCGACAGGGTGACGAGCCAGTTCGGGTTCTTTTGTAAAAGAGAGCTGGAGCTGGAAAAAACCATTCACCTGCCCTTGCGATTCCGGCTGGGGTCTCTGGAATATTGTAATAAAATGGAGGGGAAATAGACCCCTTTGCGGGGCCGACTAACCCCTGGCCGGGACATTGATCCAACCCGGGTCCTATCAGGCCGTTGCCTTTTCGCGGCTAAGCACCTTTTTCACGGCCGCTGCGATCTTTTCTCCCTTGTCTTTTGTCTGCTCCTCCGTCCAGGCCAGGCTGATGGCGGTGGATATACAACGACCCATAATCCTGTCGCTGACAGGGAAGGCGTCGGGAGACAGCTTTTTGAGGGCTGTCTGCTGTGCCTCGGGGAGCCTGTTCAGGCTGGCTGCCTGGTGAAGATGCGTCCATTTGCGATAGTAATGCCAGTTGTTGTCAAACCAATAGAAATTACCGGCCAGGATGCCCTGCTCTTTTAGTTCGGCCACCAGGCTCTTCGTAAGCGCCTCGGTAGGGAGGAACCAGCTAAGGAAGGTACAGGAGTCTCCTGACGGGTCGGGTATCTGGCGGAAAGTAATTTCCGGTATCGTGGAAAGAATGGCTTTAAGCTGCTGATGATTCTTTTTCTGGATGGCGAGGAATTTGTCCAGCTTGCGGATCTGGGCCAGTCCGACGGCGGCGTGCAGCTCGGAGATCCGGTAGTTGTACCCGATGAAAGGGTGAAGGTCAGCGCCGCGATCCACTCCTTTATGGTCATGGCCATGGTCTGTGTAGCCATCGGCCCTGGTATAGAGGTCTTCGCTATTGGTCAGTACGGCCCCACCCTCCGCGCAGGTGACGGTCTTTACAAAGTCGAAAGAGAGCGTTCCGGCCTGCCCGATCGTTCCCAGATGACGGCCCTTGTATTGAGCGCCGGTGCTTTGACAGGCGTCTTCCAAGAGCACGATGTTATGTTCCTTGCAAATGGCCAGGAGGGGGTCCAGGTCGGCCATGGCGCCGCACATATGGACGGGCATGATGCATTTGGTCCTGGGGGTAACGGCCTGCCGCACGGCGGCCGGGTCGAGGGTCAGCGTGCTGTCCACATCCACCAATACGGGTATAGCGCCTACGCTAAGTACGGCTTCGAAGCTGGCTACGAAGGTAAAGGTCGGCATAATGACCTCATCACCGGCTCCTATACCCAGAACGGCCAGGGCGGTGGACAGGGCGGAAGTACCGCTGGAGGTGAGCTGTGCATATTTTACTCCAAGGCGTTCGCAGAGGGCGGCTTCCAGCTCTTTGGATTTCCAGATCCCTTTACGGGGACCGTCAAATCCATAGCGCATGTAGATCCCCGTCTCCAGGACATCGTTGACCTCTTTGCGTTCTTCAGGACCAAATAGTTCAAAACCAGGCATATATGTGGATTTTACAGGTTGATAAACTTATTCAATATTCAAAGGTAGAGAATTTAATTGGACCGGCTGGGCGGCATGACGGCCTTGGCCGAGGTCCGGGCGTCGGGCTGGGTGGAGGACTGGGGGCCAGGCTGCGCGGAGGACTGGGCGCTGGAAGCGGAAAGGTCCTTTATCGCTATCGGCGGGCTTTCCATATTGGTCCGGCTGACGGCTGTGGCGAAATAATAGTATTTTTTGGTCCCACTCGAATAGTCCCTGATATGAAAGCCGGCTACAGGGTCGTAGGGGATGAATTGGAAGGCCTGCATGGAGTCGATGTTGCATTGCGGCGTTTCCGAACGATATAGCGCATAGCCTCTCAGGGTGTCTTCATCGGCCCCTTTGGTCATCCAGGCTGTCTGGGTGGATTCTTTCTTATTGTATTCATTGTGGACAAAGGGTACATGGGGTTTTAGGGAGTCGATCCAGGGCATGGGCGGGATCAGTGCAGGATAGTTGTAGTAGTTCAGCTGCAGGCTATCGCTCCAGCCATTGGGGTTCTTCTCGAAGGATTTGCTGCTGAAATAGACGGCGCCCTGCACATTGGCAGCATTCCTCAAGGCCTGTATCTGACGTGTCAGCTGGGTCCTGTCCCGCCAGGCGGGGTTGGAGCCTGCCCGATAGATGGCCAGTCCGATGTAACACTGGCGGCCGAACGAGTGGTCGTTCCACCAGGGGAGGAGCACGGAGTAATCGGCGCGCTTATATCCTATTTCGAGGTAGAGCTGGGGTACTACATAGTCGATCCATCCTTTCTGCAGCCATAGCAGGATGTCTGCATAGAGGTCGTCGTAGTTCGTCTGGCCTGCCTGGGTCTCGCTGCCCCGGGGGTCCTTGCCGATATTACGCCATACACAGAAGGGGCTGATGCCGAACTTGCAATGTCTTTTCTCCTCCTTGATCATGGTGCTGAGCTGGAGGATAATGGAGTCGACATTGCTTCTACGCCAGTCGCCGCGATCCATTCCATTGCCGTATTTAGCATAGCTGGAGTCGTCGGGAAATTCCTTGCCGGGGATACGGTAGGGATAAAAATAATCGTCGAAGTGCAGGGCATCCACGTCATATCGGTGGACGATGTCACGTATCACCCGGACCACATATTGTTGCACATCCTTATTACCCGGATCGAAATAAAGGGTCCCTCCATAATTCAGGAACCATTCGGGGTGCAGCCGGGTGATATGTGTGGGAGCAACGGATGACCTGCCTATCGCATAGACGGCCCGGTAGGGGTTGCACCAGGCGTGGAATTCCATGCCGCGTTTGTGGGTCTCCTCTATCATGAATTGCAGGGGGTCGTAGTAGGGAGAAGGCGCCTGTCCCTGTACACCCGTGAGCCATTCGCTCCAGGGTTCGTAGGGAGAAGGATAGAAGGCGTCCGCGGCAGGGCGGATCTGTACTACGAGGGCGTTCATCCCATTGCGTTGGTGCATATCCAGCAGCCGGATGAATTCCAGCTTTTGGCTGTCGGTGGGGAGGCCTCTTTTGGAGGGCCAGTCGATGTTCTCGACGGAAGCCACCCAGGCGGCTCTGAACTCATATTTTGGCATGGGTACGGGCTGCGAGGCCGAAGTGGGGACCGCCGGCGGGGTCACCTGGCTAAATAAGGGAGCGGAAATGGCCAGCAGGCTGGCCGCAAGCAATACTCGGTACAATCTATTCATCCTTTACATTTCTTATCTTATCCAACAATTCGTTCAGGGTCTTTGCGTCCTCTTCCGAGAGGTTCATCATGATGCCGTCCAGTTGGTCGCTGTACTGGTCGATCTTTTCCAGGAGCTTTTTACCCTTGTCCGTTATAATAACGTCGACAAGACGGCGATCCATCTTACAGATCCCTTTTTTAACAAGTCCTTTTTTCACCAGGCGATCGACGATCCGGCTGGTGTCGCTCATTTTGTCCAGCATGCGCTGACGGATCTGCAGGGTGGACAAGGGCTGACCGGCGCCACGGAGAATACGCAGAATATTGAATTGCTGGGTAGTGATGTCCCATTCATCAAAGATCTTAGTGATCTTCTCCGTGATCCAATTATACGTGTAGATAAGATTGATCGCGGATTTCTGGTATTCGTTGCGGAATTTTCGCTGGTTTATTTCATTTTCCAGTGCCATGTAACAACGCGGGTTTGGTCGACCTAAATGGTTAGCCTTGATTTGTAAATGTACAGAAATTACGCTTGTGCCGTGCGCAGATCCTGCGTCAACATAAAGATCGTGAACAGGTGGTGGGCTTCGTGGAGCAGATAGAACTGTGTCCATTGCGTGACGGTGAGCTTGCCATATCTGGGATGGAGGCCGGTGCGGAGGAGGGCATCGTCGTCGAGAGCGATGAGGTGCGTGATGATAGCCTGAACCATGATAGGGATCAGGTGCGTCAGTTTTTCCAACGAGTGACCCAGATATGCGTGGAACCGGGGGTCCTTTTCCGCTACGTAGCGTTCGAAGGCAGGGGGTTCGAAGGATGGCGTCTCTTCGGCGGCTATCCTTTCCAGCCGGGCGAGGAACATGGGTTGATAGGCGGCCAGGTGGGCGATGTGCTCGAAGGCGCTCCATTTATCGGGGTTGATCCGTTGCTTGAGCTGCTGTTCCGTGAGCCCTTCTATGAGCTCTGTCAGGGCTTCGTGCTGGTGTTGCAGGCGGGTCAATATGGATGCGGACAGCGGCATTAATCGGACCAGACTTTTGTTCCTTCGCTGCAATTGGCGCAGATATCGATGTTCTTGCGGCTCTGCAAGATCTGCCGGCGGAAGTCGACGTATTGGGGGTTATGCCAGATGTCCTTGAACGGCTTCCCTTTCAGATCCCCGAGCTGGTGTTGTGCATCCTTGTCAAAGCAGCAGGGAACGACAAGTCCGTCCCAGGTGATGACGGTGGCATGCCAGAGACGCCAGCAGTGGTTGTCCAGCGAGCCTTTGAAGGCGTTGGAACCGTCACTGTTCTTTTTATACCGGCTGTATTTTTCATTGTCGGGGATGAGGCCATTGGGGTCGTTCTCGTAGTCATAGACCTGGGCGGTCTTGAATCGTACCTCGTCCACCCCTACTTCTTCGGCCAGGCGCCGGATGTCGTCGAGCTGGTGTTCATTAGGCTTTACGACAAGGAACTGGAAAAAGACAAAGGGGGTCCTGCTTTTCAATTCCTTTTTCCATTTGACGATGTTGCGGGCTCCTTCCAGCACTTTTTCCAGCCGTCCGCCGACACGGTATTGCTCGTATACATCCTGGGTGGCCCCGTCGATGGAAATGATCAGTCTGTCGAGCCCGCTCTCCACGGTGCGCCGGGCGTTGGCATCGTTGAGATAATGGGCATTGGTGGAGGTGGCGGTATAGATGCCCTTTTTCGATGCATAGGATACCATATCGAGGAACGATGGGTTCAAATAGGGCTCGCCCTGGAAATAGAAGATCAGGTAGAGCAGGTCCCTGGACAGCTGGTCGATGGTGTCCTTGAAGAAGTCGTTCTTCAGCATGCCGGTGGGGCGGGTAAAAGCGCGCAGACCGCTGGGGCATTCGGGACAGCGGAGGTTGCAGGAGGTGGTAGGTTCGAAAGATATGCTCACGGGGTAACCCCATTGAATGGGTTTTCCGGTGAATTTGCTCAGGTAATAGCTGCTGAGGACCTTCATGCCATTCCATAGACGGCGCGCCGTGAGCTTGGATAAAAGGTTGACGGTATCGTTACGGTTAAATGCGGGCATGGAAAGGTAAAATTAGGCATTTTAATGTAGGTTTGCACCCGTAGATATGACAACCAAACCAAGGAAATATACGGCCTGGAAAATCCTATTATTCTCTCTCTTCGGTGCAATGTTCATCATGCTGTTGTTGGTGGGGTATGACTGGTGGGTGGAAAGAAGGGCCCGTTTTGTGCGCTATCCTGAGTTTGGGATCGACATACCCGTCAATTATACCATCCATGGCATCGATGTGTCCAAGTACCAGGATGTCATCGACTGGGGGTCCGTGAAGGATATGCGGGTGGGACGGGTGCAGCTGGGTTTTGCCTTTATAAAGGCCACGGAGGGGTTGGGTAATGAGGACGCCTATTTCCAGCGCAACTGGAAAAAATCAAAGAACGCGGGAATGGTGCGCGGGGCCTATCATTTTTTTCTTGCCACCAAGAGCGGGAAGGCACAGGCCGAGAATTTCATCAATTCCGTCGAGCTGGAGCCCGGGGATCTGCCGCCGGTGCTGGACATCGAACAGACCTATGGGGTGCCGTCGGAGAAACTGCGGGAAAGGGCCCGGGATTTTCTGCAGACGGTGCAGGATTATTATCATGTCACGCCTATCGTGTATACCAATGTGGATTTTTACCGGCAATATCTAAAAGACGACTTTGACAGCTTTCCTCTTTGGGTGGCGCATTATCTGCAAAAGGAGCGGCCGCATACGTACCGGGACTGGACCTTCTGGCAGCATAGCGAGATGGGGCGGGTCAATGGGATCTTTACCCGGGTGGATTTCGACGTATTCAACGGGGATTCAGTAGAGTTCAAGAAGCTGCTGATCACGTCGCCCGAGCCGACGGTGAGTCCGGCGAATTAGCTGCTGTGGTCGGCCACGATCCACCAATGTCCGCCGATCTTCCGGAACAATAAGGTATATACCCCACCCACATCGCCTGCCTTACGTTTGAGGAACCATTTGCCAATGACAAAATAGTGATCGGCGGATATGCGCTGCACCTTGAGCAGGGTAAAGAAGAGCTGTCCCCTCTTTTCGGGTGTATTGTAATTCTTTTTATAGTTGTTGAGGGCATTGGTATAGCCATAGGTGACGCCGGACTGTCCGATGAAGATCAGGGAGTCGTTGTGCCAGTAGCCTTTCATGAAGCTGTCCAGGTCTCCCCTGTTCCAGGAGGCTGTCTGATCGGCGAGAGTCTGACGGATAGCGGCTTCATCGCCGGACTGTGCAAACGAGGGGTGAGCAAAAAGCAGCAGGATGGCTAAAGAGAATTTTCCCATGGGAATATTTTGACAGTAAGTTACTATTATTCCTCTTCCATTTCCCGCAACAGGTCCTGCAACTTCCGGATGTGCCGGCCATACAGCCGGTGGACATACCATAGATTGACGAAATACACGCCCACGGTGAGGGGAGGCAGAAAGATCGACCACATAAGGGGTTGCTGCCACCAGGGGGTGCCGCTAAGCTGATAGAAAAGATCGGCCCCGGGCGTTACGGGGAATTTCTGCCGGATGATGAGCCAGGAGAGGATGATCATGACGGGGATCATGATGGTGCCGGACCAGACATAGAACCGGATGTATTTTTTCAGGGTGTCGATCTGCTGTCGCAAATTGCTATAAAGAGAGTATCCGGCGCATTGCATGGATCGCAGGAGCTGGTTCTTCCGGTAGAAATAGACGGCGAAGAGGACCAGCAGCAGGATAAAGAGCCAGGCGATGCCGGAGAGCCTTCCTTCAAAGTCCAGAAAATAAAAAAGTATAGCGGGCGTGTAGGTGGCGGCGATAAGGATGAGTTCTCCCGTCAGATTGCGCCGCATACGGCTGACGATGCCCCCGGAACGTCTTTGCAGGAGCGCACGGATCTCTTTTGGGCTCTTGTCGGACGCGGCCGGAGCTTCCAGGGTGCGCCATACATATTTCAAGCTATCTAATTCCATAAGTAGCCTCCTTTGTCATTTTGCGTAATTTTTCACGGATACGGTTCATTTTTACCCGCAGATTGTTTTGATTGATCCCCAGGATCTCTTCCATTTCTTCATAGGATCTGTCTTCCAGATAGAGCATGACGAGGGCCTTTTCCACATCGGAGAGCCGATCGATAGCGGCATAGAGCTGCTGCAGCTGCTGCTCTTCCTCTCCCGGCCAGGTCATATCGGACAGGGAGGGGGGGATCTCATCGGTGTCGATGGTGGAGGGGCGCCGCCTTTGTTTGCGCAGGTCGGAAATGGCGGTATTGAGCGCGATACGGTAGAGCCAGGTGCTGAATTTCGACTCGCCACGGAATTTTGGATAGGATTTCCACAGCTGTATGATCATCTCCTGGAAGAGGTCCTGTCTGTCGCTGTCGGTAAAGCAATAGAGCCTGCACACTTTATACAGCATGGAGCGGTGTTCCTGCACCAGCTTCACAAATTGTTCCTGGGTGAGGCGGTCTGTCAGAAAAAAGTAGTTTTTACAATATTAATGACCCAATTGGACTTTTGAAAATTTAGCCCAATTGTGCCATAGGTCTAATGTTTGTCCTTCGGACGAGTACCTTACAGGTACTCCGGACTGTTCGGGGGGCGGACCAAAGACCCGATGCTTGTTTGTCGCCGGGAAGGGGAAAAAATTACTTTTGCGGTATGAAAAAGATATATTGTCTTTCCACCTGTAGTACCTGCGACCGGATACTGGACGAGATCAAGGCCGAAAAAAAGGGGTTTACCCTACAGGATATCAAGACGGAACAGATCACTTCTGTCCAGCTGGATGAAATGAAGGATAAGGCGGGGAGCTATGAAGCCCTGTTCAGCCGCCGGGCCCTTAAGTATAAAGAGCTGGGGCTCAAGGATAAGCAATTGACGGAAAAAGATTACCGGCAGCTGATCCTGGATGAATATACCTTTCTCAAGCGGCCGGTGGCCCTGGTCGGGGGAAAGATCTTTGTTGGCAGCGAGAAAAAGACGGTGGAAGCCCTCAAAGAGGCGGTCCGGTGACCTGCCTAACCATTTAGTGACCTGCCGGTCGGGTCGGCGGAGCCAGCAGGCGGAGTCCATTCCTCAATTGGCCGACATCAGCTTCATCTTGGATAGTCCCTGGGCCTGGACGACCTTTACTTTTACCAGGCCTTTGCCCCCGATATAGTCACGTGCGGAGCTATACAGGTAGGCTTCGGGAAGGTCCACGATCCTCTCCCGTACGGGGTTCTCATGGATGTGGTCGATCCGGCTGATCAGCAGCTCCGGCTGGCCGCTGTCGATGTGAAGAGGGCTACTGCAATTCTGCCAAAGATGGAGCTTTTCGATGCGTTTGAGGGTCTTGCCGAAGTCCTCAAAGCGCTGAACCATCCAATCCTTACGGAGGTCCATCTCCACGTCGATGGCTTTTAATATTTCGGGGGTGGTATACTTCTTGAAATCCCTTTCAAACCAGGCGGGGCTGTAGCCTTCGGGAGTCCTGACCAGCAGATGGAGGTGATGGGTCATCAGGCACCAGGCATAGATCGTGATCTGCCCGAGGTCCACAAAATGATTCAATGCATCTGCTACAACTTGTTTGTAAGCGGGGCGGGTAAATACATCGATACGATCTACCACATTCAGCGTAAGAAAATAACAAGCTTCCCCGGATCCAATAGGTTTGTCGTTTGTCAGCATAGGCGCTCATTTTAGTGAATAAAATAATGCGGCGGATACGGAATTAGCGACAGGTGCGGGAAGGGGGCAATAACTTAAAGTTACAAAATCCGGTCCGTTCTTCGGACAGTGCGTGTGAATTATTATGAAATTAATTTACAGCCAGCTTCACCTTTTGTTCGGGATACGCGCTACAGTAAATATAGTGTTTGGGGTCTTCTATTATTTTTTCCTTTAATAGGCTCTCGATGGGAGAAGGTATGTCCTGGCCCTTTTTAACAAACTTTTCAAGGTCCACAGGTTGATTGCCGAACTGCCAGAAATGATGGTCGGCATCGTTCTGATATCTATTGGCAAAAAATTGGAACAGCCGCAGGAGCCATTCCTTGCGTGTCTCATTAGGGAGTTCGGCTATCGCGCGGAGGATTTGTTTGGCCGAAGCGCTTTTCAGATCTCTGAGTACTTTGGGTAGGTTAGCCTTTCCCTGCTCAACCCCTGCGATCATATACAGGCGGCTGGGTAGGATTGCATATTCGTATACCCGCAGCCGTTTGTGCTCAATGCAGTAGTTCAGGTTATCCACCAGCAGATCGCAATATTCGTGACGGGTGAAAACATCGATCCCGCCAACTACGGTTAGGGTTACAAAATACAATCCCTCAGGCTGTATCTTGTACATTTCGGTCATGCGTAAAAGATAGCAAAGTTTTGTTAAAATGAATAATTATAACCACCCTCAGCGGTTATTAGCGAGGGCTTATTTTCCTTATGTGGTCAGCACACGCGAATTATTCCCAACAAGGGACGAATTCCCGAGGAGAGAGGTCTGAAACCAAGGATAGATCAACGTTACAACGAACGGGCAGCAGGTCAGACGAAGGTCTCAAGCATCATTCCACGATCCGCAGCTTTGCATAGTTAAGCATGATCTTCTTTTCTCCGTTGTGTTCGAATTTAACGGTTGCGATGGGGTTGTGCGCAGAGCCTTCCATGCCGACAACTTCTCCGAATCCGAACTTCTGATGCTCTACTTTTTGTCCTATCTGTAGTGCAGAAGTGTCGCTTGGAACAAAGTTGGGGCCAGGGTTGTGTTCAACAGTCTTTACGTATGGTTTGGGAGGAACGTAGGCAGGTTTTGTTTCTTTCTTCGTAGGAGGGGGGCCATATCTTTTTTCAGCCTGCGCGGCGGGGTTGCCGAAACCACCACCATGCATACGATCGAATGCGCTTCTATCTCCGAAGGGGGAGCCCTGATTGCGAAGGCCTCCACCGGCGAAGCTACGGTCTAAAAAGTCGGAGGGTATTTCTTCGATGAAACGGCTGGGTTCATTTTGCACCAGTGTGCCAAAACGATAGCGCGTATTGGCGTAGGTGATCCATAATTTTTCTTTGGCGCGGGTGATGACCACATAAAACAGTCTTCTCTCTTCTTCGAGCTCTTCGCGTGTATTGATGGCCATGGCATTGGGGAAAAGCATTTCTTCCAGGCCGGCGGCAAACACACAGGAGAATTCGAGTCCCTTGGCGGCATGGATGGTCATCAGCTTTACGGTGTCGGCATTGGGATCTTTTTCATCCGCATCCGTGAGCAGCGTGATCTGTTGCAGGTAATTGCCCAGACCCTTTGTCTCTTCTTCCAGGACCCCATCTTCATCGGGCCTTTCGGTAAATTCCTTGATCGAGTTCAGCAATTCCTGGATATTCTCGTATCGCGCCAGCCCTTCGGTGGTCTTATCGTTGAAAAGCTCTTTTATCAGGTTGGTCTGTTTGCCCACATGCGTCGCTACCTCATAAGCATTCTTTGTCGCCAGCATGCTGGCGAAGCTGCGGATCATCAGCACAAAATTCTCCACGGCCTCCAGCGTGCCTGCTTTAAAGCCAAATTCGGCGGCTCTTTCCAGCACTTCCCATAGCGTGATATTCCTCTCGTTGGCAGCCAGCACGGCCCTGTCGATGGAGGTCTTGCCGATGCCGCGGGTGGGATAGTTGATGATACGTTTGAGGGATTCTTCATCACGGGGGTTGATGATGATGCGCAGGTAGGCGATCATGTCCTTGATCTCCTTGCGCTGATAGAAGCTTACGCCTCCGTACATGGTGTATGGGATCCCCATCCGTCGGAGGCTTTCTTCAAAAGCCCGGCTTTGCGCGTTGGTGCGGTACAGGATGGCAAAGTCGCGGTTGTTGAAATGGTTGCGCAGCTTCTGCTCCTGGATGGTGTCGGCTACAAATTTACCTTCTTCATTGTCCGTCATCATCCGCACGAGACGGATCTTTTCCCCGGTGGAGTTGTCGGTCCAAAGATTTTTGGGTATCTGTCCCTTGTTATTCTTGATCACCTCATTGGCGGCGTTGAGGATGCTTTGGGTGCTGCGATAGTTCTGTTCGAGCTTGACGATCTTGACGTCGTCATAGTCCTTCTGGAACTGTAGTATATTTTCTATCGTGGCGCCCCGGAAGCTATAGATGCTCTGGGCATCGTCCCCTACCACACAGACATTCTCGTGCGCGGCGCCCAGCAGCTTTATGATCTCATACTGGGCGGGGTTGGTATCCTGGTACTCGTCGATGAGTATGTACTTGAACTTATGCTGAAATTTATGCAGGCTCTCGGGATGGTCTTTCAACAGCTGGTACATCTTGATCAGCAGGTCGTCGAAGTCCATTGCGCCGTTCTTAAAGCAACGGGCGGCATAGGCGGCATAGATCTGGGCGATGGCGGGACGATTGGCCCGCATATCTTCTTGTTGGATATGGTAGTCGTTGGCGTATTCGGTGGGACCTACCAGGCTGTTCTTTGCCTGGGATATGCGGTTGTATACCACGTTGGGCTTGTAGTGTTTGTCATCGAGGTTGAGCTCGTTGACCACCGTCTTTACCACACTTTTGGCGTCGTCGGTGTCATAGATCGTAAAATTATTGGGATAGCCGAGGCGGTGCGCCTCTCCACGGAGGATCCGGGCAAATACGCTGTGAAAAGTGCCTATATAGAGACTGCGGGCGCTGGTATTGCCGAGGATCTTTTCGATCCTCTCTTTCATTTCCTTAGCCGCCTTGTTCGTGAAGGTGAGCGCCAGTATGTTGAATGCATCCACGCCCTGGGCCAGCAGATGGGCGATGCGGGTAGTGAGGACCTTTGTCTTGCCGCTGCCGGCCCCCGCCACGATCATTATGGGTCCATCCTTGTGTAAAACCGCCTCTTTCTGCTGGTCATTAAGACCTGTGATATAGTCGCTCATGCGGCGAAGTTAAAGAAATTATTCGCCTTTTTGGGGGACGGATCATTGGTCCGGTATGAGTTGTTAAAAGAAGCCGGGAGCTCTTGATACTGAGGCCAAGTTTAGTTAATTTGGGCGCCTATGCTATCCGAACCGCTGCCTTACCATTGGAAGATCCGGGATTATTTTAAAGCGCAATCCGGGATCTGGTCTTTTTTCTCTGCCGACCGGAAAAAGGAAGAGCAGCTGGCATCCTTTAAATCGGACCTGTTAAAGAATACCTACCAGTTCCAGCCGGGCAGCGATCCTCTCTTATATGAAAAAATTAAATCCATACAGGAAAGACTAGGGCTTGCTCCTCTACGGGTGACGGCCTATCAGGCGGCCCATTCTTCCGAGCTGAATGCCAGCATCGTTTGTCTTCCCGGGGAGGCGCATATGGTCTTTAGCGGAGCCATCCTGCAGCTGCTGGATGAACATGAGCTGTCTGCCCTGATCGCTCATGAGCTGGCGCATATAAAATTCTACTCGCTTTCGAATGGAGAGCTGGAGACCACGGACAGGATCATCTCCGTCCTGGCGGGCAGTCCGGATAGCGGAGCATCTCATTATGAAACGGCCCGGCTGTTCCGGCTGTATAAGGAGATCTACTGCGACAGGGAGGCCTATGGGGTATTGGGAGGGGCAGGTCCGGTGATCACCATGCTGTTAAAGATAGCGACAGGGTTGCCGGTGGTGCATGCGGAGAGCTATATCCAGCAGGCGGAGGAGATCTTTTCCGGCGATGCGGGGGTGCAGTCGGCCTCGCTGACCCATCCGGAGAATTTTATACGGACGAGGGCGTTGCATTTGTGGCAATCCAGCCAGGCGGGTGATCCGGGGGTAGAAGAGGCCATTGCGCAAATGATAGAAGGGGTCATGGAGCTGGACCGGCTGGATGTACTGTCGCAGAGGGAGCTGATGGAACAGACAAGGGCGCTGCTTATTACGTATTTGCAACCGGAATGGTTCCGGACGCCTGTGGTGGTGGCGTTGGCGCGTCAATATTTCGCCGACCTCGAGGTGGGGAAGGAAGCCGGACAGTTACCGGACCTGACGGATGCGCATCCCAGCATACGGGAATATTTCGCCTATGTATTGCTGGATCTTGCCCTGGCCGATCCGGACCTGGAAGATGTGCCGTTGGGACATGCGCTTGCCCTGGCGGAGACCCTTGGGCTTACGTCCGTACTGGAGTCCATCGTAAAAAAAGAATTGACATACAGCGATAAACAATGGGAGCGTGTGAAAGCGGCCATCCCACGTCAAGAACCAGGGATCGCTGGAAGCGGTTCGACTAAATTATGACCACGGAAAGAATATATTTCAGACAGTTCCTCCGTACCGCCTGGGACAAAGGAGACTATAGCACGGACGACGTGATCGCCTTTGTGCTGCCGTTGTTCCAGGAAGTATGCAGCCTGCACGAAACGGAGCTGGTTGCTCCTTTTGGAAAAGAGGAGGCCTTGTTCCTCACGGAGCAGCGGCTGGACATCGATGAGCAGCTGGCGCATGCGCCTGTGCATAATCTCTCACGTGTGTTGGCGTTATTTCCCGAATTCCAGTCCCGGAACTTCGAGGTCGTCGGCAAGATAAAGCTGAGCGCGGACATAGAAGATGGCGCCCTTCACCAGGAGGACCTGCAGGTGCATCTTGATTTCCGGCAGCCCCTGACCTACCCTGCTTACATTCCAGGTTATCAATCTTTCGAGCTGCTGTTGGGACATCACGATCCCCTGACGGATATATTCTGCCTGGGATCGATCCTGGGCAGCATCGCGCTGGGCCTGGACCTGTATGATCCGGATGACCTGGAGAATTTTGCGGCTGTACGGCGCCATCCTTCATCCCATAACGAGCGGCTGCATCCTACTATCGCGAGACTTATTACGGAAATGACGGAGCTGGACAGAAGCCGCCGTGCACAGGATCTGTATGATGTGATCCATCGATTGCAGCATTACAGGGATTATGATCCCGAGAAGACCACGGATCTGAGCCAGGTGGCAGGTTGGGTCAATAAGGAGCTGACGGAACGGGAGGCCTTTATCCTGAATAAGCTGCGGAACAGGCTTTTCGACACCAGCCGGCGGAACCGGTTATTATATTACAAACCCAATATGCGGTTTGTGAATCTGACGGTGAGCAGCGTTCCTGTCGTACTGCATTACCAAAGCATTCGCCCGGAGCATCTTTTTATCTGGAATGAGGAGCTGGCGGAAAAGCTGCGGGATATGAAGGAGGTCGTGCTGAATAAATACCTGCGTTTCGACGATCATGTTTATCTACCCTCTTCCCTGGACAGGGTGCGGGTGGAGGCGCAGCGGGCGATACAGGAGTATGGGTTCAATCAATTGAAGCTGGTGATCGTTTTTCTCAACTGGCACAATCTGAAAGAGGACCCCCAGGAGCGTATACAAAGCCCGCTGTTGCTGTTGCCGGTGCAGCTGAAAAAGAATAAGAAGTTAAAGGAGGATCATTATGTGATCAAGACCCTGGATAATGCGGCGGAAGTAAATCCTGTCCTGGCGAGCCAGCTGAGGGAGTTATATGGTATCCGGCTGCCGGATTTTGTGGACCTGGATGAAATAAGCCCGGAGCAATTCTATGAGCAGGTGAAGACGCAGATCGACGAGGCGAACCAGGGTATCGTATTGAACTATATCGGCAAACCACGTATACGCCTGATCCATGGCGAGGCGAGACAGACGGTGAATAATTATCGCAAGCGTCTTCGCCGGCAGCCGGGTCTGAGCAGCTATCATCATATTCCCTACAGCTATAAGCCGGAGCATTATCAGCCTTTGGGTCTGGAAATATTTCGCAGCCGCATAAAGACAGACCCGGGTCTGTTGGAGTTCCTGGTAAACGGGGGAAAGGCGGAAAAGAGATCTGTGGCCGGTCCGGATGAAAACAGGATGCCTCCGCAACAGCTGATGGAGACCACAACGGATGCGGCTCCTGTGCGCGAGTCGGAGTTGTACAAGCTGGCGGAAAGCGAGAACAATCCCTATAGCTGGGACTTCGATGTCTGTCATATGGTGCTGGGCAATTTCAATTACAAGAAGATGAGCCTGGTGCGTGATTATAACCTGGTCATCGATCAGCAATTGCAGCATTCGGTGTTCGACGCGCTGTTCAGTCAGCAGCCCCGCACGCTCAAAGAGCATGCTTTCAACCTGAACAGACCGGACGACTGGCATCATGTCATACAGGCGGACCCCACGCAGACAAAGGCGATCCTTCAAAGCCGGGCCGGATACAGCTATATCATACAGGGTCCTCCGGGCACGGGCAAGAGCCAGACCATTACGAATCTGATCGCGGATTTTGTGGCGAGGGGCAAGAGCATCCTTTTTGTGTGTGAGAAAAGGGCGGCGCTGGATGTGGTTTATCATCGACTGAAACAAAACGGGCTGGACGAGCTGTGCTGTTATATCCACGACAGCCAGGGGGATAAGCGGGAGTTTATCCGGAACCTGCGTTCCACCTATGAGGAGTTTACAACGAGCCGGATGGACCTTGCTACGCTGCGGGCGCAACGGTCATCGCTGGTAGAGAAAATGAACAAACAGGTGGAGATCCTGCGTGAATTCCATGTCACCAGTCTCAGCGGCGAAAAGGAAATAGGCATTGTCGTTAGAGAGCTGATCGAACGCATCATCGAGCTAAGGCAGGAGCTGGTTACGTTGACGGCCCTGGAAGAAGAAGCGCTGCCCACGTATGCGGCATGGCAGGATGCGGGCAGGATCATCCGCCAGCTGTCGGAGGCATTGGAAGAGGCGGGTGCGGATACGGTGTTTGCAAGCCATCCTTTTAGCAGGGTCCATGAACGGGTCTTTCTTTCGGAACAGCCGCATCGTGTGCTGGAGGAGTCGCTGGGGAAGGCCATGGAGATGCTGGAGATCATCGATCAGCGGCTGGCTGGCGTACCTGTTGCACGCGAGCAGACCGGCGACCCGGCGCGGCTGAAAAGTATGGTGCAGTTTGCGGTGCTGTTGTATCCGCTGGTGATGACGGACAATTTCCGCCTGGCCGATCCGGCGGGTGAGGAGGCAAGAGCGTTTATCAAGCGGTGGGCGGATTATAAACAGCTACAGGAGATCTACCAGGACGCCCTCCGAAAGAATATTCATTGGAGAGAAAAATTGGGTGAGCAGGATGTGGACCAGGCTTGGGCGTTGGCGGTCCGGCAGGAGCAGGCTTTTTTAAATTTTATGAATGGCGGGTGGCGACGATTGAAGAAGCGATTGCAGGACAGCTATGATCTTTCGCAGCATTCTGTCAGGCCGAGCTATCGTTCCATCCTTGAAAACTTAAAAGACGAATATGAAAAAGCGCGGGCGGTAGAGCAGGCCAAACGCGGGCTGCAAACAGACTATCGCCTGGACAATCCGGATACGGCCTGGCTGGGCATCGGCATCCTCCATCAAAAAAAGGATGATCCGGCGCTGGCTTATCTGCTTCGTCATGCGGAAGCCCCACGGTTGGTGACCGGCTTGCAAGCCCTTCATCAGCCTTTGATCGACCTGGAGAGCCGTTTGAAGGATTGTCTGCATGATCCCGGCGCGGCCCTTTCGTTGGACGCCCTGCGTGACGAGCTGCAGAATATCCGGCTGAATGCAGACGGGCTTCGGGAAATGTTGCCGGCGCTCAGGGATTTCACCAGTCTGCCGGAGGCGGTAAAAGAGGTCTTGCGACGGCTGGAGCTGACGCCTGTACAGGCGGAGGCGGTCATTGCACGTAAAACGCTTCATCACGTATATCAGTCCAACCGGGATTTTGCCCACATCGATCGACAGGCGTTGGACAAGGCGGTGCGGCAGCTGGGCGAGTCTTATACAGCCCTGCAACGGGTGAATGCGGACCTGATACGCGCCTTTATCCGGCAGCGATTCCTGCAGCAGATAGATCTTTCGAATATGGCGTCCAGCCAGCTGAACGAGGAGCAGAAAAAATTCAAGAAAGCTTATAATGAAGGCAGGAAGATCCTGGAGAACGAGTTTGGGAAAAGCATGCGTTATAAGAGCATCCGGGAGCTGTCGTCGCGGGAGAGCGGGCTGGTGTTAAAGGATATCAAGCCCATTTGGTTGATGAGCCCTTATAGTGTGAGCGACAGTCTGCCGCTGGACAGCGATCATTTCGATGTGGTGATCTTTGACGAAGCCAGCCAGATCACGTTGGAGGAAGGCGTTCCGGCCCTGTATCGCAGCCGTCAGACCATTATCGTGGGGGACGAAAAGCAAATGCCTCCCACGGATTTCTTTAGCGCAAGGTCTGAAGACCCGGATGACCTGGAAGGGCTGGATGAAGAGGATGACGAGTGGCTTAGCGACGATGTGGACAGTCTGCTGGCGCAGGGAGTTCGCAAGTTGGACAGCACGCTGCTCAGCTGGCACTACCGGAGTCATTATGAAACGTTGATCAGCTTTAGCAACCACGCCTTTTACGAAGGAAGGCTGCTTACCATTCCCGACAAGACGATCCATACCATGGCGCGGTCGCCTATACTTGTCAGTAACGTACGTGAGGCGGCTGCTTTTACGGATCATCTGTTCGATCGCAGCATCAGCTACCATTTTTTGGAAGGGAGTGTGTATGAAAAACGGAGCAACCGGGGAGAAGCCATTTATATCGCCGGCCTTGTGCGGGAGCTGCTGAACAGGGGCGCCAGGGAAAGTATCGGCATCGTCGCCTTCAGCCAGGAGCAGCAACATATGATCGAACGGGCGCTGGATGAGCTGGCGGAAGAGGACCCGGGCTTTATGGTGAAGCTGGAAGAGGCGTACAATCGCACGGAGAATGATCAGTTCACGGGGCTCATCGTAAAGAACCTGGAGAATATACAGGGGGATGAGCGGGATATCATCATCATGAGCGTTTGTTACGGTCCGGATGCAAAAGGGAAGATGCTGATGAATTTCGGGCCTATCAATAAAAAGGGGGGTGAAAAAAGGTTGAACGTGCTTTTTAGCCGTGCGAAGACGCATATGGCGGTGGTCGGCAGCATCCGTCATTCGGCCATCACGAATGAATACAACGAGGGGGCCAATTATTTAAAACGATGGCTGCAGTATGCGGAGATGGTAAGCCAGGGGCAGATGGCGGGAGCCCGCATTATATTGGACAGCATGGTGCTGCGTAAGACGGAAGGAGGAGTGAATGTGGGGCCGAGCCGGATGCGGGATCAGATCAAGCAGCAGCTACAGGCAATGGGCTATTCAGTAGATGAGCAGATTGGGCAGTCGGACTTCAAGTGTTCGCTGGCTGTAAAGGCCCGGCCGGACGATGAGGCTTATCGACTGGGTATTCTGTTGGATGATGAAAAACATTATCTGAACGAGAATCTTATCGAACAATATTACCAGCGTCCCGCGATATTGGAGCGTTTTGGGTGGAAGGTGCTGCCGGTGTATTCCCGTGACTGGCTGCATCAGCCGCAAAAGGTAATGGATATGATCGTCAGATTGCTGGCGGAGCCGGCTACGAATGAGCGTGAGGTGGTGCAGGAAGCCGCGCCTGTCGTGGAAAAACCGGCCGCGGTATCGCTTCGCCCGGAAGAAACGGGGGGATCGCCGGTGAGTCCATATGATCATTTGGCTTTCCGCCGGCTGCATCATAAAGAGAATGGCAGCGACAAATTTTGGGAGGCGGCTACGGATAGCAATAAGCTGATCGTCCGCTGGGGCAGATCGGGCACCAAGGGTCAAATACAGCTAAAGAGCTTCCCTGACGAAGAGGCCGCCAAAAAAGAAATGGAAAAACTGATACGGGAGAAATTGAATAAAGGATACAGGACTTAAGATCCCCGTTGTGAGCCGCCGGTGAGACGGGTGTTTTTAACAACTCCTTTAGAATTCGCCTTGCCCCTGGCAGCGGGAAATCCGGGGATATTGCTTTTTGGACCGGAGAGGGCTTTGCCGTCTTTTTTCTTCTTATTATTGGGGATCAGTGCCATATGATTGGATTAATGTTTTAATAATGGGTTTCGACCAGGTGGGGCCCGGGACGTATCGTCCGGGACGCCTGCGCCAGTGAAGATACTGAATTAACGCAAAAAGTAAGGAGGTTAACATGTCCAGGGAGCTTTATTTTGATATCAGCTCGGAACAAAGTGGTGGAAGCCTGTACCGGATAAAGGGTTTGTCGGGTGTAAATTTTTATTACAACCACAGTACGTATGATGATAAGAAAGATGAGGTGAAGGTTTTTGAGACGATCTACCCTGATTTTGCCGCCTTTTGGAAGGAGCTGACAAAGGATGCGAAATGGTATTATCTCCATCCTTTATTTGTTCATCCGGAACAGCGGGATTTTGTGCGTGAGCAGCTGAAGGGTGTGAACTGGAGCGTGCATCCGAATAAGAAGTGGCAGGAGAGTCATCAGCGTCAGTGGAAGAAGGTGCTGACGGACCCGGGGAGCTATTATAAGGGGCCCGAAGGGGCGCCGGAGGGGCAGGGGTAAACCGAGGGCGGTGAAACTATGCCTCGTAAAACTCTTCTCCGTATACGTCGATCAGGGGCTGGCCCATGCGCTGGAGGTATTCGTTGCATTGCTGAAGGAGGCGGGGTGAGGTGTTGGAAGCATAGAAGTCTCCCCTGTACCAATAGCTGAATAAGGGCTGCAATGGCAGATGGTCTTCCCGCTGGCCCTGCATGATCATCCAGTGCAGACGAGCGATCTCGTTGTCGGGCAGATGATTGAAAACCCCGCTGCTGAGCAGCTCCCGGGTAAGATCGACCAATGAGCTTGTCATACTTCCCTTGTTTTGTTCCATGTAAGTTCCTGCAATTATATTACCAACCTGTGAATTTTGTATTAAGCCTGTGTGTTGCCCGGCAATTGTGCATTTCCTGTGAACTTCCTACCTTCACCATCGGCCAGCCAGGAGCCATGCGGTCACACAAATAAACCATTTAGCCATGCAAAAGTTCAGTTTAACCTGTTCCTTTCTTTTTTGTTTGTGGGTCTTTTCAGTCAACGCGCAGAATAAAATGCCTGATAAAGAGCTGGTTAGTCCCAATACGTCGGGGAAGGGCTGGGTCTCTCTTTTTAATGACAGCCTGACCAATGCTATTTTTCCCGCAGGAGTATGGACGGTGCAGGATGGGGTGCTGACGGCATCGAAGGACGAGGCTATCTGGAGCGAGAAGGCCTATGACGACTTTGTGCTGGACCTGGAATTTAAAAATGCGCCCGAGACCAACAGCGGTGTGATCGTCCATGCCAGCAATACCGAAGACTGGATACCGCACTCGGTAGAGATACAGATCGCCGACGACTGGTCCGACAAATGGGCGAAGGTAGAAGCCAGCTGGCAATGCGCTGCCATATTTGGTCATCAGCCGGCTACTCAACGCATCGTAAAAAAGCCGGGGGAATGGAATCACTACACCATCACCTGCAAAGGACGGATGATCTGGGTGGCGTTGAACGGGCAGCTGGTGAATACCTGTGATATGAGCCTGTATACTTCCGCGAAAGATAATATCGACGGGACCAAGGCGCCGGACTGGCTCAGCAATCCCATGGCTACGCTGCCGTTGCATGGTCATATCGGTCTGCAGGGCAAGCATGCGGGTGCGCCTATCTATTTCCGTAATATCAGGATCAGAGAGTTGAAATAACCGGCATCGGCTCACGGGCCGCGCCTGCTAGGCTTTCCCGGTATTGGCGGGTGCGGTGGGTTTTCTTTCCCATCTGGACAGTTCCGTATTGTCTTCCGCCAGCAGGATAAGGACGCCATTTCTCATCTTGAAATGCGTCGTCAGCATAAGACTTTTTAGAAATGCTTTTTCATTATAGCCCGGGCAGGCCATTTTTGTCGTGATCAGCTTGTCGCTAAAGGAAAGACTGCTATCGACGATGCTGAAATAGTATTTTCCATTCATATTGTTGCATCCCGTATTGCCGGCGAAATGCGCTTTTTTTACATTGAATTCGATGGTGGCTCTTTTACCGGTGGCGGTGTCGGATGCCAGTACGGGCTGCAGATACCAGGAGCCGTCCAGTACGGTGGAGTCGAGGATGACGGGACGTTTGGGCGTGGCGGCCATGGCGGTGGAGTCTTTTGTAGTGGTGTCCTGGTGGGCGGGTGCGTTTTTCGCTTGTGGTTGTTGACATGCGAACATGATCAGACAGGCAGCTATCGTAAGTAGGCTTTTCATACCGGTGTTTTTTAGAAAGGGGTCGAAAACTATGCCAATCACCCGGGCGTGGATAGGCAGGACCCTCCCTGTCACGGGGACGTTGCTGAAGATCAGACTGGGGAATTTATTCCCCGTGGATGAGTGTTTCCCCTGAAAAGGGCGGGATGAGAGAAAATTTCTAAATTACAGCCATGCTCCAGGACAATCTTCTTCTGATCATTTCTCTTTTATTTGCCGTCACCATGCTATCCATGCTAAGTGACAAGCTTGGTATCTCTTATCCCATCTTTTTGGTGATCGCGGGGCTGCTTATCAGTCTTTTTCCCGGCGTCCCCCGTATCATGGTGGATCCGGACATCGTCTTTATCATCTTTCTGCCACCCCTGTTGTATTCGGCTGCGTGGAATACCTCCTGGCAGGATTTCTGGGGATTGCGCCGGCCTATCGGGTTGCTGGCGTTCGGGCTGGTGATCTGTACGGCGTGCGCCGTGGCCTGGGTCAGCCACCGGATGATACCGGGATTCTCGTCGGCATTGGGTTTTCTGTTGGGAGCGATCGTTTCCCCGCCCGATGCGGTGGCGGCTACCAGCGTGTTGCAGTCCCTGAAAGTCCCCAAGCGGGTGGTCACGACACTGGAAGGCGAGAGCCTGATAAATGACGCCTCGAGCCTGATCGTTTTCCGGTTTGCCATGGTAGCGATGTTGACGGGGCAGTTCGTGTTATGGAAAGCAGGCGTGGACTTCCTGCTGGTATCCCTCATGGGTATCGTCATCGGAGTGCTGTTTGGGGTTGGGGTATATCTTATTCACAAGTGGCTGCCCACTACGCCGAGCATCGATACGGGCATTTCTTTGATCGCGCCTTACCTGATGTATATCACGGCGGAGCATTTTCATTTTTCGGGGGTGCTGGCGGTGGTGAGCGGAGGCCTTTTTGGCAGCTACCGGAGCCATGACACGCTGACCTATAATTCCCGTCTGCAAGCCAACAGCGTATGGAGCGTGCTTATCTTTTTGTTGAATGGCGTGGTCTTTATCCTCATCGGGCTGCAATTGCCGGCCATCGTAAAAGGGCTGGGGGAATATTCACTTGGATCAGCCATCCTTTATGGTGTCGTGATCAGCCTGGTGGCCATCGTTATCCGGATCCTTTGGGTCTTTCCCGGCGCGTATCTGCCGCGCATCTGTTTTAAAAAGATCCGTATGCGGGAAGCAAGGCCGGGGGAAAAACAGGTGTTTATCATCGGGTGGAGCGGTATGCGGGGCATCGTTTCGCTGGCTTCGGCTTTGGCCATTCCTTTTACCCTGGCGCCGGAGACGGCTTTCCCACACCGGAACCTCATCCTGTTCATCACCTTTGTCGTCATCCTTATTACGCTGGTGCTGCAGGGGCTTAGCCTGCCGCTGCTGGTGCGCTGGCTCAAGCTGGAGGTGCAGGAGAATGAAGAGGAGCAGCAGCTGGGCATCCGTCTGCGGCTGGCTACGGTGGTTTTGGATCATATCACGGAGCAATATGGGAATGAGGCAAGTTCGATAGACGCATTCAACCGGCTAAAGGAACGTTATGAGCGGATGGTGCAGATAGCCAGTCGAAAGCTGGAAAAGGAAGAGGGCAGGGAGCAAAGCCCCACCTTTCTTCCCCGCTATCGTCAGCTGTTGATCGAGCTGGTGGATGTGCAGCGAAAGGAGCTGTCGAAAATGCGTCATGACAAGACCTATTCCGAAGAGCTGCTGCGGAGCAAGGAGTATGAGCTGGACCTGGAAGAGGCTCGTTTCCGAAAGACGGCGGCCCGGGTGAATTAGGGGCGGACACTGGTGAACCAGTCGGGCATCGGGCGGATTGGCCGTCGCCTGTCGCGCTTTATATGGAAAAAAGGTGTTATATTTAAGAAAAACACCATGACTACTATCACCTTCCTACCGAAAAAGTCCTTCCTACTGCTGTTGGTAATCGGCATGACTGCCATCACAACGCAGGCACAGTTAAAAGATGTCCTCTCCAAGACGGGTGGGTCTTCCAGTCCCAGCAGCCTGTTGACACAATTCGCCGGCGCGTTGAAGCCCGGCTCCCTTTCGAGCGGCTGGGCCAGCGGAGGCAAGACCAACTGGTTGAGCGCCGCCGGTAAAGTTACCGATGCCATCGGCATGGCGAAAAGCGTATCTTCGTTGACCGGTTTTATCAAACCCTCGATGCTCAAGGACGGGTTCAATGTCAGCAGCATTACCTCGGCTGCCGGTACCGTGAAAACACTCTCCGATGCGGGAGGGCTGTTGAAGAACCTGGAAGGGGGTTTGAAACCCGAGGCCTTCCTCAGCAGCTGGGCCAGCAAACGTCCGGCCTTTGACAAAGCATTAAGTCTCTTGAAGTAGCTCAGACTGACCTATGGTTCAGATACATTTTTATTCGATCACTTTTTAAATCATCTGTGTATGTCCAATCCAAATGAATCCTGGAGTGAAAAGGCCAGCGCCTTTAAAGACCAGGCAGCTGAAAAGCTGGAAGAATTAAAGGGTAAGGCAAGCGAGTTTGCCGATGACATCAAGCAAAAGGCGGGAGAAACCTGGGACAAAGTAAAGTCCGGGGAAATGAAAGAGAACCTGGAGCATTTACGGGATGAGGCAAACGAAAAGATCCATGATCTGACGGACAAGGCAAAGGGGGTGTGGGATAAGCTGACGGGGAAAGAAGAGGAGAAGCCGCAATGATGTCTGTCGATCTGACAAAAGGCGGTCTAACGACCGCCTTTTCCTATTTCAAGGGGTGAGGGGCTTCCGGGAACAAGGGATAATGTCTCCTAAGATGATGTCTTCGAAAAGAAAGGTTACGGGCCAGCTGGATCAGGCAACCGATTGCCATGAGCACAAGACTTACTTCGGCGACCAATACGATCTCCGGATAGTCGGGCGTTCCATCTTTCGTACGTTCCAGGATGATCCCGCACAAGGCCCAAAGCACGACCAATCCAAAAAATATATTTCGTCTGCCCAGCACCACGCACATGCCGATGAAGGCAGCCACGCCGATCATGATCTGTGTCCATTGGACGGATGTCAATCCCATTCCGCTCCAGCCGATGGCATCGAGATAGACGGCGGCGCTCGCAATGGTAGCAATCGTGATCCATGCAAACCATATGCTCAGGGGCAGCTGCGTGAATATTTTAGACGCAGCGCCGGCGTCACGGTCATAGATGTGCAGCCGCACGTTCATGGCTATCAGCAGGATCAGCTGAAAGGCAATGAGACCCAGGGAAAACCCCAGCCATGCATGTGTCCAGCAATAAAGCCATGCGGCGGTCGTCAGGTTGCAGAGGATGAACAATCCGCCCATCCGGTGGGTATGTTCGTTGGCAAGATGTGTATCGGGATATTTAAAGGCCGTAAAGATGTGATAAATGCATAGGATCAACAGGAGGAAATAGATCAGCCCCCAGATAGCAAACGTTATGGGCGCGGGCGTAAATAGGGTATGATGCCGCGCGGAGATCTCAGACACGTCGACATCATTGATCATTTTTGTCTGCGTGAAATAAACAAAGGCCAGATGGATGAGGAAGGCCCAGAAATTGATTATGGCCAACAGACGTATATTTTTCATGATGAGTTAATGTTTTTTTAATGGTATCATGGCTCTCGCAAGCTCGGGTCATGGTCATTTTCCCTTTTTGGGTGGGGAATAAAAAAAATGTGCCAGGGGCTGGGGACAAGCCGTCTTCTGCGGCCTCTAATAAGCGGAAGGCCCGGCGTGCTGGAGGATCACGCGATAGAGATCGTCGGGGTCGAAGGGTTTTACGATGATGTCGGTGAGGCCGGCGGCATAGGCTTCGCTCTCCACTTCCTTGGGAGTGCTGGCGGTGAGCGCGATGATGGGCAGGGTCTCACCTCTTTTGCGCAGGAGTATCGTCGCCTCGTAACCATCCATTTCAGGCATATGGAGGTCCATGAGGACCAGCCGGTGGCGGCTTGCATCCAGCTTGTCCAGCGCCTCCAATCCATTGGTCGCCACATCCACGGTAGCGCCGCAATTTTCCAGCATGGTCTGCGCCACCAGCACGTTCAACGGGTTGTCTTCCACGAGCAGGATCGTGATGCCTTTTAACAGCTGGTCGCGGTAAGTATAGTTGGCGGATTTCTCTCTTCCGCCGATGGCTTCATGGCTAAAGGGGAAGGTCTGGATGAAATAGAATTCGGAACCTTTGCCCGGCTCGCTGTTCAGCTGCAACGCAACACCCTGCAGTTCCAGGATCCGCTTGGTAATGGCCAGACCCAGCCCGGTGCCTCCATAGCTGCGCGAGGTGGAAGAGTCGGCCTGGGTGAATCTGTCGAAGATCATGCTTTGTTTCTCCCGCGCAATACCGATGCCGGTGTCGGTGATCTTTATGAGGATCGTAGCGGCATGTTGGGTAAGCGTCTCCACATGGATGATCAGCCGGACGGAGCCTTCTTTTGTAAACTTTATGGCGTTGTGCACGAGGTTGTTGATCACCTGGCTGGTGCGGGTGGGATCCCCTATGAGTTTTTTATCCAGCCGATCGTCCACATCCAGTATCAGGGCTATGCCTTTCTCACTGGCTGCGTTTTGAAGACCGGCCACGATATTACGGGCAATGGCGGGCAGGTCCATGGGTATCTGCTCGAAGCCGATCTTTCCCGCCTCGATCTTGTTATAGTCAAGGATATTGTTGACGATGGAGAGCAGGTTGTTGGCCGAAAAAAGCAATACGCCCAGGTCTTCTTTCTGGTCCGCGCGCGGTTCGTTACGCAACAGCAGGTGTGTCATTCCTATGACGGCATTCAGCGGAGTCCTGATCTCATGCGACATGGTGGAGAGGAACTCGGATTTGGTGCGAAGACCTTCTTGCGCCTTGAAGGCCGCCTGTTTGAATGTATGGGCAAAGCGATGCGACAGTGAAAGGGACTGTAAAAAGAAAAAGGAAATATATCCGGCGAAGATGACGGGTCGAAGGGATGGGATGAATCCGAAGAAATGGAGGTTCAGCAGCAGGAACACAAACAGCATGACGGCCGTGCTCAGTAGTGCGAAAAGCGAACCGCTGCGTTTGTGACGGGCCGCTTTTATATAGACGAACATGGCGTAGGCGATGCAGAAGAACATCACCACGAGGAAGGTCGTCATAAATTGTGTAAAGACGGTGGGCGGGGTCAGGATAATAACGGCTGTATACAAATAGCAGAACCAGATCATCCCTCTCATGATCGTAGGGTGCGTGTCATCGGGATAAAGATGCCGGGTATACAGGGAGAACAAAGCTACGCTCAGCGACAGGCTCAGGTATTCTATCCGTATGGTGACGAACCAGGAAAGATTGGAGAAGAGCAAATGCAAGGCGTACGTGTCGGTGCCTACCATGCGATAGCAATAGGCCAGACAAAAGAGCGAGAAGTAAAGGGTGGTCTTGTCATGCCGGCCGAAAATGAACAAGCCGAGGAAAAAAAGCCCGCCCATAAACAGACAGCCGGCCAGCATAAAGTCATAGGCGGCGTCCTGGTATTTTTTCAGGATAAGGTCGTCCTTGTTCCCCAGGAGAATTTCTTTGTAGGGTCCGCCCTTGGCATGCCAGAAGTTGGCGATCTGCATTACCACCTGCAGCGTATCGGACTCACCGGTGGGCAGTACGACGGTGCGGGTAGCCCAGAAGGGTACGGAAGTCTCTCTTGTCGTGTCCGGCAGTCCATTCTGCGCCTGCACGGCCCCGTTGACAAATAATTTATAGGAACAGTAGGTGTCGGGCACTTCCAACCCTATGCGCGGACACCGCCTGGGCAAAAGTATCGTGAGCGAGTAGGTGGCGTATCCCTGGGTGGGGTATTTCTGACCGTGCAGGCGAAGGTCCTTCCAAAGACGGGGATAGGGAGCAAAATCAGGAGGGACGGATGGCAGGTTGTCGGGGGTGAGCAGATGCATCCAGTAGAACTTCCATTCTCCATGCAGCTTTACGGGATGGTCGAAAAGGTCGGTGTTGCGCAAATCCAGCACGCCTTTTTGCGCGTCATGGCCCTGCTCCTGTTGTGCAAAACAGGTAAGACAAATGAACAGGGTCAGTAAGGTCCACCTTATTTTGCGTAGAGCTACCTTCATAAAGCCGGGTCCTATAATACAATTATTTGATACAAATAACGCATTTTAAGGCTTAAAATGATAGAGTTGCGCAAAAAAAAAGACGCCGCCCATCATAGGATGGACGGCGCCACTAGTATATTACACTTATTTCTTTTCCAGTAACTTGAAGAACTGATCAAGCTGAGGCAGGATCACGATACGAGTGCGGCGGTTAGCAGCACGTCCTTCTTCTGTATCGTTGGAAGCAACGGGCACATATTCGCCACGGCCAGCTGCCGTGATATGAGCGGGGTCGAGACCATATTGCGTTTGCAGAAGCCTAACAACGGAAGTAGCGCGTTTTACAGAAAGGTCCCAGTTGTCCTTCAACAGGCCGGGGCGATGGTAGGCTTTGTTGTCGGTGTGGCCTTCGACCATGAACTCGATGTCGGGCTGGGCTTTCAGCACAGCGGCAACCTTGCCCAGTACGGTCTTGGCTGCATCGTTGACTTCGAAGCTGGCGCTCTTGAAGAGCAGCTTGTCGGAGATGTCGATGTAGATGACACCTTTGTCGACCTTGATGTTGATGTCCTGGTCGTCCATGTTGCCGATGGCGCCTTTCAGGTTCATCACTAGGGCCATGTTCAGGCTGTCTTTGTGAGCCAGCTCATTCTGGAGGTTTTGGATGTAGGCGTCTTTAGAGCCGATGTTATCCAAAGATTTTTTGATGCTTTCTGCCTGGGAGTTGGAGATAACAGAAAGATCCTGGAGCTGTTTCAGGGTAGCATCGTGGTTTTGCTTCAGGAAGTCGATCTGCTTGTTGAGGGCGTCGATCTGTTGCTGAAGAGCTGTCTTTTGGCTGGCGTCCTGGGCTGTGAGGTCGTTACAGTTTTTCAGGTCGCTGGCGAGCTTGGCGTTGGCGGCGGTCAGGGAGTCGATCTTAGCCTGTGCGGCCTTAAATTTCTTTTGGCTAACGCATGAGAAAAGCAACACCGAGAGAACACCGAAAAAAAGGGTCTGTTTAAGCTTCATAGTAATATCATTTTTTTAAAAAAAATAGATTATTCCTAATCGCATATGGGTATACGAGCACCTGGCGATCAACAGAATAATGTCAAAGATAATTCAACAAACGAAAAAAGTTATTTTAACGTATGCAAAAATAAGGCGAATTTAATGCCAAAAAACAGTCTCATAGAGAATTGTATATAGAAAAACCTAATATCCGACGATTTTAATGAGATTTAAACGGCATATCCGTGTTTATTTTCAAACTATACGCGCAATGAGACAAAAATTTGCTTCTACGATCCGCTTCGTTTTGTTCGCCGCCTGTCTGGTATCATGTAAGCTAATGCCAAAGGACACTCCGGCGTCTTCGGCAAAGGAAGACAACAAGGAGTTCGCTCAGTATCTCAACGACTATTTCGAAGGCAGGATGCGGCTTTCGCCCCTGGAGGCTACGCAAAATGGTGATCGCCGGTATAACGATCTGCTGCCTGCAGAGTTCGCGGACGCCTATCGCGATTCGTTGAAACAATTCTACATCAGGTTCCGGGATGGACTTGGCAAATGGGATCGGAATACATTGAGCGCAGGTGACGGCATCAGCTATGACATCCTCCAATGGGAGACGGGGACTAGGATAGACGCATTTAAATATCCCTATTATTATCTCCCCTTCAATCAGTTCTTTGCCTTGCCGCTGACGATGGGGCAATTGGGCAGCGGCGATGGTTTCCAGCCCTTCAATTCGGTGAAAGATCATGAAGACTGGCTGAAGCGCGCCCGGGCCTTTGGACCCTGGACGGATAGCGCCATCGTCTATTTTAGAAAAGGCATAGCGGCGGGTGTCGTATTGCCGAAGGCGCTGGTGATAAAAATGATCCCGCAGATGCGGGCGCTGGTGACGGACCAGCCGGAGAAGAGTCTTTTTTATACACCGGCCACCCGGCTGGAAAAGGTGACGTCCGACACGGCGACGATCGGGCGATTGAAGGGGATGTACGTACAGGTGATAAAGGAGTCGATCGTGCCTTCCTATAAGAAACTGGCGGATTTCTTACAAACCGAGTACCTGCCCAAAGCCAGGTCGAGCTCGGGTATAGGTGCATTGCCGGGAGGCGCTGACTGGTATGCCTATCTGGTACGGGATCAGACGACGACCAGCAAGAGCCCGGAAGAGATCTACCAGACCGGACTCCGGGAGGTGGCCCGTATCAGGGGGATCATGGACAGCGTAAAGAATTCCGTCAGATTCAAAGGGGATCTGGCTGCCTTCTTCGAATATATGAGAACGGACAAGCGTTTCATGCCTTATAAGACGCCAAAGGAGGTGCTGGATGCCTTCGAAAGGATCCATCAAACGATGCAGCCGTCGCTGGTGAAAATGTTCCATCATGTCCCCCGGACGGGTTTCGAGATCCGTCAGACGGAGGCTTTCCGGGCTGCCAGCGCGAGCGCGGAATACTTTCAGGGTTCGGCGGATGGGAAGCGTCCGGGCGTCTTCTATGTGCCTATCCTGGACGCCACCAAGTTCAATACCACTTCGGGTATGGAGTCTTTGTTCCTGCATGAGGCTATCCCAGGGCACCACTATCAGATCTCTCTTCAACAGGAGGATACTGCGCTGCCGGCCTTCCGGAGATTTGGCGGCAACAATGCGTATGTAGAGGGTTGGGCGTTGTATTGCGAGTCGCTGGGTAAGGAGCTGGGTCTTTATACGGACCCGTATCAGTATATGGGCGCCCTGGGAGATGAGATCCACCGGGCCATTCGGCTGGTGGTGGATGTGGCGATACATACGAAGGGGATGACGCGTGAAGAGGCTATCAAATACATGATGGATAATGAAGCCATCTCGCTGGAAGGGGCCACGGCGGAGATCGAGCGTTATATGGCGATACCGGGTCAGGCGCTGGGTTATAAGATCGGCGCCCTCAAGATACGGGAGCTGCGTAATAAATATGAGGCGGAGCTGAAAGATAAGTTTCAGCTGGCCGACTTCCACGACGAGGTCCTGAGGGACGGGGCGATGCCGTTGGAGGTGCTGGAGAAGAAGATGGATGCGTGGGCGGGGAAGAAGTAAGACTCGGGGGGTGGGGGGGATGGAAGACCTGGCACGGTGTTGATGAAACTTAAGATCTTTCACGGCGTTCGTGCCTGCCGGCACGAAGCCATTACTCGGATGCTGTTTGATGGCGCTTCGCGCGACCTCGCCGTGCGAGGTCTGGCTCATAAATTAAAGTTAAGCCGGACGGAAGGGGTCGCCTCCTTGAAGAGGTCATGAAAATACATGCCGGGCTGGAGTTCGATGGCATGTTTATACAGGTTCACATGACCGATGCCCAAGAAATAGCTGTTCTTTTGAAAGAAATCCCCGTCGCGGCGGACCATGAAGCCGAATGAGATGGATGGATCGAAGTTGATATAATTGAACGGTTGTTGTTTACTCCTGTCCCTGAAGATATTGATGATGACGAACTCGTTCCGGTATGTTTGCATGTGCCCCTGGGCGTTAGTGCCGAAGAGGAACAGCGGCTGCCATAGGAACATGAACTTGCGGGTGCTTTCTTCCCTTTTGAAGCTAAGGCCCAGGCCCAGGCTGAAAGAGGGTGCGAAATAGTTCTTATAATTCCCCATGTTGACCTGTATGATCGTGTACAGCTGGTCGTTGCTCATATGTACATAGCCGGCAGGCAGGGGCGCGGAGATGCTGCGGTCTTTCTCTGCGAGGTAGACGTCCTTATCACGCACCCAATAGCCGTTGACATTCTTTTGCAGCCAGCGGATCTTTTCATTCAATCCCCCGGTGATATAGTTGGAGATCTCATGATAGTTATTCACGTACAGGCTGAGGCGATCCTGGCGGATGCCGTCGTGGCGGCGGCCGGTGGTGACGGGGTACTCGAGCACGATCTGGATAGTGTCCTGTTCGAGGCGAAGGGCGGCGGGTTCGGCCTGATCGAGCAAAAAGCTGGAAGCGGTGGGATGGAAGGATTGAAAACGAACTCTTTTTTTTCCTCCGGCATCCACGACATAGTCGATGAGGTGCCAGGACAGGGGATCGGAAAGGGAGTCGTCAAAGGGTTTCATGTCGGCGAGGAATACCATCAGCAGGGAGTCGATGTTGGAGAATTTCTCCAGGTCCTGCCCGTCTTCCAGCTCCAGGCAAAGACGATTGCCTTTGCCCATGTCGATCCAGAAGCGGTTTTGGAGGTGTTCGGCGGAGATCCCGGTGAATGACTGGGCGACGCGCCTGGTAAGTTCGAGTTGGGCACAAGGCTTTCCCAGGATGCTCAGGAGGATGAGCATCGTGACAATAAAATGCTTCATGGTGTTATGGGTTTTGAGCTTGTTTGATTTAATTTCTGGCCTTCGGCCAACGAACCTTTGGTTCGTCTAGTGATAGTATCTGGTGTGCTTCCGGTCCGGCATAGGTAGTAGACGGGCGGAAGGAGTTTTCGGGTACGAGTCCGAAGCGCAAGCCGCCTGCCTTCTGGCGGGGTCCTTTGGCCATGGCCGGCGTGGGTTGCGAGGGTTCGAGCTCGTTGATATGTACAACGCGTTGTTCTTTTTTTGGTGTGGCAATGGCTGCGATCATGGGTTTGGACAGGTCGGGACGGGGGGCGAAGACGAGGGTCAGCGTGTCGGTATTCGGGGCCAGCAGTTTGTCAAGATCGGGACGGGTAGGTACGGGACGGTCGGACGGACGGGGTGTGGGTCGGGTCGGACGATGGGGAGCCTGGCGGGTTAGGGCGGGGTTTTCGGATGAGGCCGGACGAGGATATGTCGTGCTTTTGCCGGGGTCGGGTCCTTCTCTGCGGCCAGATTGCGGCGTGGCTGCCATGGAACGTGTATCGGGAGACGATTTTTCCGTGGGCGCCGGTGGTACGGGCTTATCCGAAGGGGATGACTGCGCGGGTTTGCTTTCGGAATTCCCGGCAACGGGGACCTTTGTGAGGTCGGTGCGTATGATCTTGTGTCCGCCCTTTAATAATAAGGCGGCGGGTATTATTATAAGGAGGAAACAGGCGGCAGCGGCCCAGAGCCAGATGATCCTTCTGCGGCGGGGTGATTCTTGCTCCCGCAGGCGGTCGTATAGTTTATCCCAGGCGGCCTCTTTATCCGTAAGACCTGTCCCCGGCAATGCGCCCGGCTCTTCGAGCCGGCTGCTCCACATCGTGTGTTCATTGGGTCTTTCGTTGTCCATAGCTAATCCCTTTTTGTAATAACATTTTTTGTAATAAGACCTTGGCCTTGCTCAGCTGCGATTTGGAAGTACCTTCGGCAATCCCCAGCTCTTCGGCTATCTCCTTGTGTTCCAATCCTTCTATCACATAGAGGTTGAAGACAGTACGATAGCCTATGGGCAGTTGGACGATGAGCTCGAAGATCTCGGCGGCAGAGAGCTGTGACAGGATCTCCGACTCGGTGGGGATGTTCTCTGCCTCGACCTCCGCCAGCATGGTGAATACATTTTTCTTCCGGAGGAACATCAGACATTCCCGTATCATGATCATTTTGATCCAGCCGTACAGCGCTGCATCTCCCTGGTAGGTAAATCCGGGCAACGCCTTAAAGAATTTAAAGAATCCATCCAGCAAGATCTCTTCGGCGTCCTCCCTACCCTTGACGTAGCGACAGCAGACGGCCATCATCGGGTCCGCCAGACGGTCGAACAGGCATTTTTGTGCGGCGGCATTGCCTTTTGCTGCGTCTTTTATGAGGATGACTATTTCCATGTGATGAGGTCCGGGTCTGAATTTACTCTTTTTCTTCGTTGCCGCCGATGTCCGGCAGACAGCCCACAGGGTTAAATGCATTTCGCGAGGAGGGGGTTGCCCGGGGGGAAGATTTTTCGCGGGGTTCGTGCCTGCGGCACGAGGATTTTACACGGACGCTGTTTTATTGCGGTTACCTCGGGCATAATGTCTTTCAAAGGCCTCGGTGAATGCTTCGCATTTCGCGCGACCGCGCTGTGCGCGGTCTGGGTGCGCGGTCAGGCCAAAAAAATTAGTGAGAAACTTGCTAAAAAATTTGGTGTTAACAAAATAATTATTCTAACTTTACTGAATCAATAAATTTGGGAGAACTAAAAACTACGATTATGTCAAATGCAGAAAAACTCAAGGCTTTAAAGCTGACTATAGATAAGATAGACAAGGATTTCGGGAAGGGAAGCGTCATGATGATGAACGAAAAAAGCCAGGAGCCGATGGAAGTTGTCTCTACGGGATCCATTGGACTGGACATGGCATTAGGAGTAGGTGGTCTCCCGAAAGGAAGGGTTGTCGAGATCTATGGTCCCGAATCTTCCGGTAAGACGACCATCGCCACGCACATCATCGCCGAAGCACAGAAAAAAGGGGGCATGTGCGCCATCATCGACGCCGAGCATGCTTTTGACAGCGGCTATGCGCAGAAGCTGGGTGTGGATATCGACAATCTCCTTATCTCTCAGCCGGACTATGGCGAGCAGGCCCTCGAGATCGCGGATCGCCTGATCCTCTCCGGTGCGCTGGATGTAGTGGTGATCGACTCCGTTGCCGCCCTGGTTCCCAAAGGCGAACTGGAAGGAGAAATGGGTGATAGCAAGATGGGTCTCCAGGCCCGTCTGATGTCGCAGGCCCTCCGGAAGCTGACGGCCACCATCAGCAAGACCAACACCATCTGTATCTTCATCAACCAGTTACGTGAAAAGATCGGGGTCATGTTCGGCAATCCCGAAACGACCACCGGTGGTAATGCGCTGAAGTTCTATGCCTCCGTAAGATTGGATATCCGTCGTATGGCACAGATCAAGGATGGAGAAGAGGCGATAGGCAATCGTGTGAAAGTAAAAGTTGTAAAGAACAAGGTAGCTCCTCCCTTCCGCGCCGCTGAATTCGATATCGTCTTTGGAGAAGGCATCAGCAAGATGGGTGAGATCATCGATATGGGCGTGGAATTGGGCATCGTCCAAAAGAGCGGCAGCTGGTTTAGCTATGGCAGCGATAAGCTGGGACAGGGAAGAGATACGGTGAAGCAGCTGTTGCATGATAATCCTGAATTAGCGACAGAGATAGAGAATAAGATCAGAGAGAAGGTGAAAGAGATGCAAGCCTCATAAAGATTTTTAATTGGGTTAGTAACTACGGCCTCCTTTTTTAGGGAGGCTTTTTTTGTGGGGAGATCTTTGGGGAAGACTTCTTTATTCGGGAAGATTTTTTTGTGCTGGAAGATTCTTTATGGAGGTCGGGCCTTCGGCCCGACAATGTTTTAAGTCTTATGATGGGCCTCGCTTCGCGAGGCCTCTTTTTTGGCTGTGGACACGGCCAAAAAAGAAAAGGGGTCTGAATAGAAATTCAACCCCGTTTTAAAATCCAATATCCTATGAAAAACCAAGATAAAGGTAGAGGATTCAGATCAAATCTGCAATACCATTTTTAGGTAATCTTTTTTTTAAGTCCTTTTTAATTCTTAAGTAACTGATTGGATACAATTCTGTTGCTTTCCTTGTCAGCAACGCGCAGGACGTAGTTGCCTCTTTCGAGAGAAGATGCGTTAATCACCTGTATTCCAGGCTGTAACCGCCGGCTGAGACGAATGCTTCCGATTGCATCCACGATCTGAATATCGATGGTATGCTCGGTGCGGATGATAAGTAGTTTATCTACGGGATTAGGGTAAAACTTGAATTCTACATCCCCGGAAAGACTTAGTTGCACCTGTTTGGAATAGAGGAATTTTCCGTCCTGTCCGGTGTATTTTATACGGTAGAGATCGGTACCGTTAGGTGGCGCCATATCCGTCAATTCATAATGACTGTTGTTCCCTGTCTTTCTCAGTGCGCCGATGGTTTCGAAGGTGACTCCATCCGTAGAACGTTGGACCACGAAATAATCTCCATCTTCCGCACTATCCACATCCCATTGCAACCACACCTTACCACCTTCCCGAACAGATCCCGTAAAGTTGGTGAACACAGCTACATTACTCCTGGTCGTTAGCAGCTTGCTGCTGTCATCTGAAGAGCCTGTAGCTTCTCCCGTCTGTTGCGACCTAACGGTAACGCAACAGCAAAGCACCAGCGAGATAAGCCACAAACACCTCTTCATAGCAACGTTGTTCTTGGTCTGTTATTTAATGGGTAGTGTAAAAATCCGGGAGATTGCATTTAACAAAATCCATGCCGATGTGGATAACGTGTGAATTACTTTGAAATTTTTTTATAGTTGTTATAATCTTCTTAAAACCGGATTACTTTGCTAACGAACCCTTCATTCGACAATTAAATCAACGCGCATGCAAACGAACCTCCGGAAAATGGCCAGTTCCAAAAGGATTGCCCTGGTGGCACACGACAACAAGAAAGCAGAGCTTATCGAATGGGCAGTCTATAATAAGAATGCGCTGGCCCGGCACCGGCTGTACGGTACGGGCACTACGGGGGCCATGCTGGAAAAGGCTTTGGGACAGTCGGTGAGCAAGTTTTTAAGCGGTCCGCTCGGCGGCGACCAGCAGATCGGGGCCCGCATTGCGGAAGGGAAGCTCGACGTGCTGATCTTTTTCTGGGATCCTATGGAGGCGCAGCCCCATGATCCGGATATCAAGGCCCTGCTTCGTCTGGGCGTCACCTGGAATATCCCTATCGCCAACAACCGGGCCACGGCGGATTTTATGCTGACCTCTCCTCTCATGTACGAGGATTATAATATCATTCTAACCGACTATAGTCAATACATAAAAAGACCGTTGAACCAGCAAACTACTTAACATGAGAAAATACCTTTTGACCGCCGGCGCTCTGCTGCTGGCGTCCCTGACATGGTCCCAGACCAGGCCGCTGGCCGGCTTTAGCGAAGCCGCAGCCAAAGAAGAGATGGCCAAAGAAGAACAGTTCGACAGCTATCTGAAAGCCTCCAACGTAGACAGCTTCATGAAGACGATGTCCGCGCACCCGCATCATGTGGGTTCTCCGGCCGACAAGGCGAATGCGGATTATATCTACAACAGATTCAAAAGCTGGGGCTATGAGGTACAGGTGGAAACCTTTTACGTCTTATTCCCTACCCCTAAAGAGCGTCTGCTGGAAATGACGGGACCAACGCCCTACAAGGCGGTATTGGCGGAACCGGCCCTGAAAGAGGATGCTACATCCGGCCAGACGCGAGAACAGCTGCCTACCTATAATTGTTATTCGCCGGATGGGGATGTCACGGGCGAGCTGGTCTTTGTCAATTACGGCGTTCCGGAAGATTATGATCAGTTGGAAAGACTGGGTATTTCCGTAAAAGGAAAGATCGTCATTGCCAAATACGGTCATTCCTGGCGGGGCATTAAGCCCAAAGTCGCGCAGGAGCATGGCGCGATCGGCTGTCTTATCTACTCGGACCCGAAGGATGACGGCTATTACCAGGGAGATGTATATCCCAAGGGCGCTTTCAAGAACGAGTATGGCGTGCAGCGGGGCTCTGTTATGGATATGCCCATCTATCCGGGCGATCCGCTTACGCCGGGGATCGGCGCCACAAAAGATGCCAAAAGGCTGGACAGAAAAGACGTGACTACCATATTGAAGATACCGGTGCTGCCCATCAGCTACCATGATGCGGCCCCGCTGCTGAAGTCCCTGGAAGGACCGGTGGCGCCTGGTTCCTGGAGAGGGGCGCTGCCCTTTACCTATCATGTGGGTCCCGGCAAGACGACGGTGCATCTCAAGCTCGCCTTCAACTGGGATATCAAGCCCATCAATGATATCATTGCCAAGCTGCCGGGTTCACAATGGCCGGACGAATGGGTGATCCGGGGCAACCATCACGATGGTTGGGTGAATGGGGCCAGTGATCCGCTCAGCGGTTTGTCAGCGATGCTGGAAGAGGCGCGCGGCGTCAGCGAGCTGGTGAAGACGGGATGGAAGCCAAAGCGTACCCTGGTCTATTGCGCCTGGGACGGCGAAGAGCCGGGACTACTGGGCTCCACGGAATGGGTGGAGTATCATATGGACGAGCTTCAGAAAAAGGCGGTGGTATATATCAATTCGGATGATATCGGAAGAGGCTTTTTTGGCGCGGAAGGGTCACATGCCTTGGAACCCTTTATCAACGAGGTGGCCCGTGATGTCG
>DASZXP010000087.1:0-22454 GCA_035545935.1 Puia sp.
GGATCTGCAATAAAGTAGCCGGCGCCCTCAGCCCCCTTATCCTGGGCGCGTTGGTGCTAAAAGGAGCCGATGCATTGGAAGCAAAGATCAAAGCCGCTACGGGCGCCACAAAAGACCAGCTGCTGGACGAGATGGGCGCAAGGATCATTCCTCCTTATATTATCATGGCCCTGGTATTGGTGGCCCTGGCAGTGGCCATCCGCCTTTCTTCCCTGCCGGAGATCGACGCCGAAGAGGACAGCAGCACGGAAAAGAACAGTCCAAAGACCAGCGTTTTTCAATACCCTTACCTCGTGCTGGGTGTCATTTGTCTTTTCCTGTACGTTGGAGCCGAAGTAATGGCGGGCGATGCCATCGGCATGTACGGCCGTTCGATGGGCATGAACCTGGCTACGACAAAATATTTTACCACCTTCACGCTGCTGGCCATGCTGCTGGGTTACGTTACAGGTATTTTCACCATACCTAAATATATGTCCCAACAGACGGGGCTAAAGATCTCCGCCATCGCAGGCATTGCTTTTACCATCTGCGCACAGCTGTCCCATGGCTATGTTGCCATAACCTTTATCGCCCTGCTGGGACTGGCCAATGCGCTGATGTGGCCGGCCATATGGCCGCTGGCCATCGAAGGACTGGGAAAATTCACCAAGATCGGGTCCGGTCTGCTGATCATGGGTATAGCCGGAGGCGCGCTGATCCCACTCCTGTATGGCACGCTAAAAGGCGTCCCCTCCATCGGGAACAGCCTGGCCTTTTTTATTTGTACATTGCCCTGTTATTTATATATCCTGTATTACTCTATATTTGGCTATAAAGTAGGGAGATCCAAACTATGACACTGATTAAAAGTATTTCTGGTATCCGTGGAACGATCGGCGGCGTCCCGGGGGAGAACCTGACCCCCCTCGACATCGTAAAATTTGCTGCGGCTTATGGCAGCTGGTTGAAAGAAAAAAATGCCCGCCCCGTCATCGTCATCGGCCGCGACGGCCGTATCAGCGGGGACATGGTAAGCAATCTTGTAGTACAGACACTTTTGGGATTGGGACTGGATGTGGTCGACCTGGGTCTGTCCACTACCCCCACGGTAGAGATGGCCGTGAAATGGGAAAAGGCGGGTGGCGGTATCATCATCACCGCCAGCCATAATCCAAAACAATGGAATGCTCTCAAGCTTTTGAATGCGGAGGGAGAATTTATCAGCGGGGCCGACGGCGCCGCCGTCCTGGACAAGGCGGAAAGATCTGCCTTTCAATTTGCCCCCGTCGAAAAAGGAGGACATTACCGGGTCCCGAAGGGATATATGGAAAAACATATCCAGGCCATACTGGACTACCCCCTGGTAAACAAAGCCGCCATCGCGAGCCGGAACTTCAAGGTGGTGGTGGATGGCATCAACTCCACGGGCGCGACCTATGTCCCCGCCCTGCTAAAAGCATTGGGTATAAATGACGTGATAGTCTTGAATGGAGAAGTGACAGGCGAATTCGCCCATGATCCGGAACCCTTGCAGGAGAACCTGGCAGGGCTCTGTTCGGAAGTAAAGAAACAAAAGGCGGACCTGGGTATTGCCGTCGATCCGGATGTAGACAGGCTTTGTTTTGTCTCCGAGGACGGGACCCTGTTTGGAGAAGAATATACCCTGGTGGCGGTGGCGGACTATATACTGAATCATCGCAAAGGCCATACGGTATCGAATATGTCCTCGACCCGCGCATTGAAAGATGTTACGGTACTCCGGGGAGGCCAGTACTACCCTTCCGCCGTAGGCGAGGTAAATGTGGTGACAAAGATGAAGGCGGTGGAAGCCGTCATCGGAGGCGAAGGCAACGGAGGGATCATCGTCCCCGACTTCCACTACGGACGGGATGCCCTCATCGGCATCGGTCTCTTCCTGAGCGGACTGGCGGAAGCAGGCACAGGCATGCGCGCCTACAGAGACTCATTCCCCAACTATTATATGTCGAAGAACAAAGTGACGCTGCCCGCCGTGCCGCAGGAACAGCTGAAGAAGATGATCGACGGCGTGCTGGATAAAATGAAGGAGAAGTACAAGGATCATGAGACGAATACGGAGGATGGGCTGAAGATCGAATTCGACAAGGGTTGGGTCCATCTGCGCGGTTCGAATACCGAACCCATCATCCGGGTATACTCCGAAGGCCAGACAGAACAATCCGCACAGGAGCTGGCGGCGGGTGTGATGAAAGAGGTAAAGGCCATCGTCAAATAACCCCAAATTCAAAGATGGTCGTCGCACTATACTCCCCTCCCGGGTGTATCAGCGTGCTGGGGAATTCAGGCCGGTTGGCAGCATCGGGATATTGCTGTGTCTCCAGACAGACTGCTCCGTTACGTATATAGCTTTTTCCCTGTGTCCCCGTACGGCTGCCATCCAGATAGCCGGAAGTATAAAGCCCCAAACAAGGCTGGTCGGAATATACTCTTAATAGCCTGCCGCTTGAAGGCGAAATTACTTCAGCCGCCAGCCCCATTTCTCCATACGGCTTATCCAATACATAATTGTGATCATAACTACCGTCCGCCAGATCGCCCATACGTTGTCCGATAGGCGTATGCCTGCTGAAATCGAGCAAACTATCCTTCACGGAAAGGACCTCTCCCGAAGGCACAAGCGATGCGCTCAACGGCGTATATTTCTCCGCATTGATGTGCAAACTATGCTGATCGATGGTCGCTTCCTCAAAACCCGTCAGATTGAAATAGCTGTGATTGGTAAGATTGACGGGAGTGGTTTGATTGGTAGCAGCCTGGTACTGCAGGGTCAGCCGGTTGTCATTGTTCAGGAAATACCCCATGGTGACATCGAGACATCCGGGATATCCCTCCTCTCCCTGGGGGCTGCGATACGAGAAAACAACCCCTGCTATCTGGGGCGATTCTATCTCCTCTTTCACTTCCCAGTATCGTTGATCAAAACCTTTGGACCCGCCGTGCAGATGATCGCTGCCCTTGTTGGCCGACAATTGATACCGCCGGCCGTCGATGGTAAACCTGGCGCCGGAAGTGCGGCTGGTGACACGGCCTATGATACAACCCAGATAGTCGGGGTTGGGTATATATTCGGATACGGTATCGAAACCTGCTACGATATTCTTCTTTATCCCATGCCGGTCAGGCGTGACAATGGAAAGGATGATACATCCATAGTTGGTTACCCTGATGCTCACACCCCGGTCGTTGGCGAGCTCATAAATAGCGCCACCCGGATGCTGCTGTTTGTCCAGTCTCATAAGGTTATTTTACGGCAGTGAAATGAATGCCCTGGCTCTTCCAATAGTCTTCCATCGCCGGCAGCCTTCCTATAAATCTACCATAATCCTTGTTACCCTTGCTGGTCCATCCGACCTCCGCATAGGCAGCCAGACGGGGATAGACCCTTTCATTCATGCGGTCCACGGTAGGGATCCATTCACCCCACATCTGGCACCCAAGGCCCAGGATCTTTGCAGTATCCTGAGCCGGAAGACCGGCAGGCACAGGCTCGAAAGAATAGGCTTTCTCCACGCTGATGCTTTTTTCATCATAATCCAGGTAGGTGAACTCATTAAAGGAATTGACGATGTCATACCCCGACGCTGCCGCCGTACGGATCAGGCTTGTGTCCCCTACCCAGAATTGTATGATCGCCGACCTGGAAAGCTTTTGCTGGGCGCCTCCATCCTGGTTGTAGTCGTGGATCTTTCCACCCAATATTTCATTCCACCCCATCATCCTGCGGTGCTTTGATTCCAATAGCTGGGAAATATTATTGGTGAAGCTTACCTGCAGATCAGCCGGCGAGCTCAATCCCTGCTGCTTTATATAATCCATCACAGCGGGAGAATTCTTCCATTGATCATATCGCACCTCGTCGCCCCCGATATGGATCACCTTCGACGGGAAGAGGTCGAGGACCTCATCCAGCACATTTTCGATGAACTTTTGCACTTTGGGATCTGCCACATTGAAAACATTGTACTGTACCCCAAACTTCACGGGTACCTTTATCGATTTGTTCTCCGCCCCCAGGTAAGGATAGGCCGCAATGGCTGCGCTGGCATGTCCCGGCATTTCTATCTCGGGGATAATAGTGATATGTCTTTCAGCGGCATATTTTACGATATCTTTTATCTGCTGTTGCGTATAGTACCCCTGGTGCGGCACTCCGTCATAAACATCGCTCTTCCAGCCGGAAGGCCATACCCCCTGCTGCGTGGAATCTCTCCTCGAGCCCACCTTGGTGAGCAACGGATATTTTTTTATCTCGATGCGCCATCCCTGGTCATCGGTGAGATGCCAGTGAAATACATTCATCTTTAAGAGCGCCATCTGGTCCAGCAGCTGCTTTACCACCTGCTCGCCCTTGAAATACCGGCCTTCGTCCAGCATAAAGCTGCGCCAGGCAAATCGGGGCTTGTCGAAGATATGACAGCAGGGTACGATATTGCTGCCCGTGATCAGCTGTCGAATGGTCTGTATGGCATAAAATACACCGGCAGGGTTCGCCGCGCGTATCTGTATCTTGTCCGTGCTCACCGTAAGATCATATCCCTCGTTCCCCAGGCTTCCATTCAATGTAGCATCGATGGTGCAGATGATCGGGTTTTCAAAAGCAGATGCGCTAAAAGCTTTGACAGGCAGGGAGCCATGATTTTCCTTTTCCAGTATAGCCTTCAGGAATTCGGCCTCTTTTTGGCAGTTGCCCGCGTAGAGGATGCCGGAGGAACGTCCCAGGTTGAAGGAACCGGATTTAGACTCTACCCGTAATGGGTACGGTATAATGTCGAGGGCAAACAGCCGTTGGGCGAAAAAGAGGGATATAGCCATCAGGCCAATGTGTTGTATTCTTCTCATAGACCCACAAAATGGTTATTTTTTTTATTGGAAGGACGGACAAACGTTTGCGTCAAATGTATCGTTTCCGTACGAAAATTGCCTGTTTGCGCACAGGCGGGTTCGCCACCGATGCCCATAACATACTATCTATCAAAATATTACACTCCTGGCATTTTATATGTTCCATATCCCCTAACCAACCAGCCACCCATGTTCCGGAACAACTTCAAAATAGTCTGGCGAAGCCTGCTCAAAGACCGTCAATCCTCTATCCTCAATCTCGTCGGCCTGTCCACAGGCCTCGCCTGTACCCTGCTAATCTATTTGTGGGTGTCGGACGAGCTGCACATCAACCGGTTCTTCCAAAAGGACAGCCAGCTCTTCCAGCTGATGGAGCGATATACGAATAACGGCGTGAACGAAGAGTCTTCCGGTCTGCTGGCGGAAACCGCAGCCCATGACATACCCCAGGTCCAATACGCAGCGGCGGTAGCACCCAGCGGATGGTTCCCGAAATTTTCGCTGACGGTGAACGACAACACCATCAAGGCCTCCGGACAGTATGCCGGCAAGGACTATTTCAATATCTTTTCTTACAAGCTGCTGGATGGCGCCAAAGACCAGGTGCTCGCCGACAAAAGCTCCATCGTCATCTCGGAGGACCTGGCCATGGAATTATTCAACAGGAAGGATGGCCTCATCGGTGAGACCATCCAGCTGGAGCACGACAAACAATTCCATATTTCAGGCGTCTTTGAACGCATCCCCGATCGTTCCACCGAAAAATTCGATTTCGTTCTTTCTTTCGATTACCTGAAAGAAGTCTCTCCATGGGTATCGAAATGGAATGCCACCGGTCCACATAACTATGTCTTACTAAAAGAAGGTACGAATATCGACGCCTTTAACAGGCAGATAGCGAACATCATCCCGCGTCACTCAAGCCGCAAAAAAGTTGAAATATTTGCCTACCGATATTCCAATAACTATTTATATGGCAAGTTCGTCAATGGCAAGCCCACCGGCGGAAGGATAGAATTTGTACGCCTGTTCTCCATCATCGCCGCCTTTATCCTGGTCATTGCCTGTATCAATTTCATGAACCTTTCGACTGCCAAGGCCTCAAAGAGATTGAAAGAGGTCGGCATCAAAAAAGTAGTAGGCGCCAGCAGAAGACAGCTGCTCTACCAGTTCATCTCGGAGTCCATCCTGTTGAGCTTCTTTTCCCTGCTGCTGGCCGTGATCATGGTGACACTGATCCTGCCCGCCTTCAACCAGCTCACGGACAAACACATCGTCTTACGTCCCGATAAAGAGCTGATCACAGCGGCAGTGGTCATTACGTTTATCACCGGCCTCCTATCGGGCAGCTATCCCGCCTTTTACCTTTCAGGGTTCAAACCCGTGCTGGTATTGAAAGGCAAGCTGAATACTTCCATGGGCGAGCTTTTTGCGCGAAAAGGATTGGTGGTCTTTCAGTTCACCCTATCGATGATCTTTATCGTAGCGGTGTTGGTAGTCTTCAAACAAATGCGATACATCCAGTCGGAACACCTGGGTTATAATAAGGACAATGTATTGGTCTTTAATTCCGATGGTCGCTTGCTGGGCAACCAGGAAAATTTCGTCGAGGAGCTGAAACGCCTGCCCGCAGTGGTCAGCGCCACGGGTACTTCCCACAACCTCGTGGGACATAACTACGCCACCAGCGGCGTAACATGGGAGGGCATGCACGATCAGCAGGATCTTGTCTATGAAGTGGCGGGCATCGGGCACGATTTCTTACAGACCATGGATATCAGGCTGGCTGAGGGTAGGGATTTCTCTTCCGATTTTAAAGGCGAGGCGCCTATCATTTTCAACCAGACGGCCATCGACGCCATGGGCATAAAGGACCCGATAGGCAAGACCGTAACATTCCTGAATGCTCCCAAGCGCATCGTCGGGGTCATAAAGGATTTTCATTTCGAATCCTTCCACGAGGCGGTAAAACCCATGCTCTTTCTGCCACAGACATCCGACTCCGGCAGCAACTATAAGATACTGGCCCGGATACAGGCGGGCAGGGAGACCGAAGCCATCGCCCGCATCCGGTATCTGTACGGATCATGGAATAAAGGCTATGTATTCGACTATCGCTGGCTGGACGGCGCCTTTCAATGGCAGTACAGGTCGGAAAAGAATGTAGAGGCCCTGTCCAAATATTTCGCCGGGCTCGCTATTTTGATCTCCTGTCTGGGTCTGTTCGGTCTGGCGGCCTTTACGGCACAACGCAGGCGGAAAGAGATCAGCATCCGGAAAGTAGTAGGCGCATCGACACATCAAATAGCGGTCATGTTGTCCATGGGGTTCCTGAAGCTGGTATGCGTCGCCTTGCTGATAGCGCTCCCCGTATCCTGGTGGATCATGAACGAGTGGCTGCATTCTTTTGCCTATCGTGTCGATATGGGTCCGGGTATATTCCTTATAGCGGGTGTAGTGGTGATCCTGATAACCTTATGCACTATCAGCATCCAATCCATCCGTGCGGCAGTGGCCAATCCCGTAAAAAATTTAAAAGCGGAATAGCCGGGAACTACATCTCTTTTAACACTCTTTCCAGCTTGTCGAAAGTCCTGATCCACCCTTCTGCATAGTCATGCGCGGATGCGAACCCTACCCGTGCGTGCTCGAAAGCCATACGGGTACGCCCCCCTTCCGGGACCAGCAACACCGTAACAAAGGACTCCACCCCGGGCTCGTTTTCCCATTCCCAGGTAAAGCTCAGTGTATGAGGAGCGGCCACTTCCTTATAAACGCCGCCAAAGGTATGCCCCCCGCCATCGGCATTGGCAAAGCTGATGGTATACTTTCCACCCTCATGCACATCCAGGACGGCGCTTACGCCCCTGCCGTTGGGGTCGGAACCGATCCATTTCAGCACAACGACCGGATCGGTCCAGGCTTGCCATACTTTTTCTACAGGGCCGGAAAGCATCACTTCCAGGTTGACAGTGTCTTTACTCATTCATTGTAATATTTATACGCATTGTATACAATAGGTATCCCGAATATGATCCCGAAAACCACCCAATCGATATAAGATCGGGCAATGGTAAAATTCCATCGGGGTTGGAACAACGGCAATATCACCTGGTTGAACACCAGGTTGACGAACACTCCATACAACATCCCTATAAGATACTTATTATAATGGAGAAATTTCAGCCTGGGAAATATCAGGAAAAAGAATAAAGTAAAAGACATAGCGATAAAGTAATGGATGAACAACCCCAGCAGGGCCACCCACTCATTACCCGGAAAGGCGTTCTTCATCCCGATGGCCACCCCGGCAATATACTTCAACATCCCGTCGGCATATTTCCCGTTATTGATATACTGGTTTATAAAAGCGCTTACCAGGTCTGTCGTTCCAACAAATAGTCCTGTCAAAAGGACGGCCTTAAAAAATCTGTTCATAGTGTTTATATTTATAGGGTCAAAACTAGTCGGGACGCTCCTGAACTTACCTCCAAAAGCCATTCAAATCAGGTTCAAAATGCAGTCAAGGTCAAATACAGAGCAGGAACTGGTAAAAATTTGCATGACGGAGCTCTGCGCCAGGGCGGGATTTCCCAATCCTGATGAACTGGTGCAAAGGGACATGGTCACGCTCTGCGATACCATCGAATCCAACACGGGCGTACTGATCAGTCTCTCGACCATCAAACGCCTGCTGAACGGGCAGTTCTCCCGCCTCCCCCAGGCGGCCACCCTGGATGCCATCGCCCAATCCGCAGGCTATCAAAACTGGCGGGATTTCACCCAGGCCAGATCAAAAGTTTCCCTCCCATCTCCACAATCAAAATCTTCTACCAGGGCCCGTTATCTCATCGCCGGCCTCGCCCTCGTCCTCCTATCCGCCACCACCCTCACCATCTTCATGTCCCAAAAGCCCGGCCCGTCCAACATCGACAAAGCCCATTTCTCCGCCACCAAGGTGACAGGCAATGACATCCCCAATACGGTCATATTCAAATACAATGTGGACTCGGTGAAGGCAGACAGCTTTTTTATACAACAATCCTGGGATCTGAACAGACGGGTCAGGGTCTATAAACACAATTACACCCTGACGGATATATACTACGAGCCGGGATATCATACCGCCAAGCTCATCGCCGATGACAAGATCATCAAAACCCTGCCGATCAGCATCCCCACCGATCGCTGGCTATTCTATTCGATAGAGAACAAACCGGGCAGCCGCCCGAAGTACATCGCACACCAGGACACGGGCATGTTAAAGCTCTCGACAGAAGAGATCATCAGCAGCAAGATCGATATCCAAAAGGACAATGTCTATTGCAACACCTGGTTCCCCTCCGGGATCGAATACAGCAGCGACAACTTCATATTAAAGTGCAGGGTGAGGGTCAAGCCGGTGAACAACGAATCCTGCCCCCTGTTGATGTGCGAAATTTATTGCCAGAACTACTTCATGTACTTCAAGAGCACCTTAAAGGGTTGTACGAGCGAGCTGACCGCGCAGTTTGGCGAGCACGAGCTCGATGGCCGCTCCAATGATCTTTCGGGACTGGGAGCCGATCTCCGGGAATGGCAGGACCTGGAATTCACCGTAAAAGATAAAAAGGTAAGTATCTCCATCGATGGCCGGAAAACTTTCTCTTCCGATTATACCCAATCCTCCGGTCTGATCACCGGCATCGGTTTTATATCGAACGGTATTTCCGAAGTACAATTTGTGGACCTCAAAACAGCGGACGGACGTCCGATATACAGCAGAGGGACAGAATAGTCATTTCCGGATCAGTCGGCTGTCGATGATCTTCATCAACGGATCTTTATAGCTCTTCCCAAAAGGGACCTTTTGCTTCTCGATGGTGAGCTCATTGCCGGAGAGACCCTGTATCTTGTCGATGGACACGATATAGGATTTATGCACGCGCAGGAATTTGTCGGGAGGCAGTTGCTCTTCGATGGCCCGAAGGGCGGTCAACGTCATGAATTTGCCCCGTGGAGTGTGGATAATGCTATAGTTCTGGCTGGCTTCCACAAACAGGATCTCCTGGTGGAGTATCTTCTCATAGCCATTATGGATCTTGATAAAAAAATAATTCTCCGGCAGGACAGCTTCCCGGGCGCGGTTGACGGCCTTTAGGAACCGTTCGGTAGTGATAGGCTTTAAAAGATAGTCCAGCACATTCAGCTCGAACCCCTCCAGGGCATAATGGGGATAGGCGGTAGTGATGATCACGAGAGGGCGGTTCTCCAGGCTTTTCAGGAAGTCGATACCCCTGATCCGGGGCATTTGTATATCCAAAAAAATAAGGTCTATCGGCTGCTCGGCCAGTACCCTGTTGGCTTCGATGGCGTTGCTGCAGGATGCACGCAGGTCCAGGAAACCGGCTTCTTTTACCAGCAGCTCCATCCCCTCTCTTGCCAGGGGTTCGTCATCGACTATAATACAACGTATCCTCATTGGATCTTTATTGTCAGCAGGACAGAGAACACATCCTCCTTGGTGCTGATGTCCAGGGCGTGACTCCCGTCATAAATGAGCTGCAGGCGGCGACGGACATTCTCGAGTCCTATCCCACCCCAGGTCTTTTCCTTGGGCATCATGGCATCTTCGTCCATGGAATTCTCCACGCTCAGCTCAAAGATATTGTCCTGGTAATTAAGGTCTACCATGACAAAGTTATTCTTCCCCGGGCAGTTGGATACATATTTGAACGCATTTTCTACAAAGGGGATGAGCAGCAGGGGGGCAATGGAGAATTTACCGGTGCTGGCGCTTACGGAGAAGCTGGTGTTGACAAGTTCCCCTTTACGGAGCTTTTCCAGCTGTATATAGTTCTCCAGATAGCTTATCTCCTTTTCGATAGGTATCACATCCGCATTGCACTCATACAGCTGATAGCGCAGCATGTCGGCAAACTTTACGAGGGTATGCCCTGCGAAATCAGGATCTTTCTTAATAAGTACATAAATGCTATTGATGGCATTGAAGAGAAAATGGGGGTTCATCTGGGATTTGAGGAACCGCAGCTCATTCTCGGTCTTTTCTCTTTCCAAAAGGGTTGTCCTTCTGTCGCTGCGTATCTTATCCTTAAGCGCCTTGAAGGCCACAATGATAAAGACAGTGTAGAAGTTGCCTGCCAGGACATAATAATACTCCTGTAGGAATGTCACCGGGAAATTAATATGTTGCAGCTGGTAGATCCACCATATTCCAAATGTTATGAGCAGGGCCGCCAACGCCATCATCGGAACGAACAGAACCGAAAAAATGAGATACCGCCGCCTGTTGAAATACTCCGGCATCAGCCAGTAAATGGAAAGATAGCAACTGGCAGATGCTCCCAGGAACCACATGATCGTTACAAGGAATGCCCTGACTGGAGTAGAATGGTAGACATACACGGACAGCACCGTCCAGAATGCACAGTACGCTGTCCAAAAGACAATATGCCATTTGAATCTCGAAAGCAGGTGCCGCATGTTTAGCTTTTGGCGCAATTTATCCTTTCATGGACCATCTGTCAAGATTTATCCATGAAAAGCAGGATTCTAAGGACCAAAATACGTATTTGGGTTCCGTATGACAGCCTGTCCGATGCGCGATCTCTACCCCAGTCCTGTTTCGGAATGCAATGCCGGGATCTCCACATCCGTGAACCCCTTGCGTATGAGCCTGTCCCTAAACGCCTGTTGTACATCGTATTCCCCATGGACGATAAAGAGCTTTTTCACTTGTCTGGGGTCCTGGCTGGCGAGGAACTGGCTGAGGTCTTCATAATCCCCGTGAGCGCTCATGCTCCGGATACTGCCGATCTCGGCATTGACTTCCCGGAGCGCTCCAAAGATATGGACTTCTTTGGCCCCGGCCATCAGGCGGCCACCCAGCGAGTGGGGTTCGCAATAGCCTACCATGAGTATGGCATTACGGGAATTTTCGATGTTATTGTTGATATGATGCTTGACCCTTCCGGCTTCAGCCATGCCGCTGGCGGAGATGATGACACAGGGCTCGCTGCGGAAGTTCAGCAGCTTGGACTCGGCAACGGTCTTGATATATCGCAGCCCCTTGAAGGCAAACGGGTCATTGTCCGTCTCCAGCACCTTCTGGATGGTCTTATTGAAAAGTTTCGGGTATTTTTTGACCACCTCGGTGGCGGCAATGCTGAGAGGGCTGTCCACGAAATAATCCAGCGGGGGCAGACGATGCTCCTCTTCCAGGCTGTTGAGGGCAAAAAGTATTTCCTGGGTACGCCCCACGCTAAAAGCCGGTATGATCAGCTTCCCCTTCTTTTCCAGGCAGGTACGCACGATCCATTTCAACAGCAGGTCGGATGTCGTGTCGGCAGGGTCATGCAGGCTATTGCCATAAGTGGACTCCAAAAGGATATAGTCGGCCTGGGGAAATTCTTCCGGGGATTTCAGGATCACATCCCTGTAACGGCCGACATCCCCGCTAAAGGTCAGATGTATCTCCCTGCCGTCTTCTTTTATCCGCAGGCTGACGGCCGCGCTGCCGATGATATGACCCGCATCGGTAAACAATACCTGAACGCTCTCGTCGATGGTCTGCCAGGTATCGTACTCCACCGTCTGGAAATGCTGCATGGCGTTCTTTGCATCCTCCTCCGTATAGAGCGGCTGCTGGTATGGCAATCCTTCCAACGCCCTCTTTTTATTGGTATATTTTACTTCATCTTCTTGTATGCCGGCGGAATCTTCCAGCAGTATGCCGGAGAGCTCTTTGGTGGCGGGGGTGCAGAAGATCCTGCCCCGGAAGCCGTCTTTTACCAGCTTGGGTATGAGTCCGCTGTGATCGATATGCGCATGCGATAATATAAGTGTATCTACTTCCGCCGGAACAAAACCCCAGTTACGGTTAAGGGTGTCTGTTTGCGGCCCCATCCCCTGGAACATGCCGCAATCGAGTAAATACTTTTTGCCATTCTTCAATGTGATCAGGTGTTTGGATCCGGTGACAACGCGGGCAGCTCCGTGAAAAGCGATCTTCATAGTTTTTTTCTTAATTTAAACGACCAGGTGATAAAAAATTCGGCGATGACCTCTCCCGCTTCGTTGGTCCCGATGGAGCAGGCCCGGACGGTAGTCCCTTCACCCGTGGCAACAGCCTGCTCGATGGCCTGGCGGATGAGAACGCCATCTGTACATTGAAAGTAAGTACATCCGATGGCTTTTTTAAAATAATTCGCTTCTAATTTAATAACAAGTAACGACAACGATCTCTCCCGGCCCCGGATATGCGTCATAGCCAGCACACCCGTGCTCATCTCCGCCGCCATGCTGAGACAGGCAAAATAAGTGCTTCGAAAAGGGTTCCTGGTAAACCATTTATACGGTACGGTCGTCACGCACCGCTCAGCATCCGCGTCCTTGATACGAATACCCGAAAAAAAGGCGCTGGGCAGCCGGGTCAGTAAAAAAAGTTTGAACTTCAAAGGATGCATGATCTATTGTTTACTGATCTGTACGACGGTGGCGACAACACTGGTGGAATCCCCGCCTTTCACGGTGAACTGCATATTGCCTTTGGCGGAGCTGAGGAACTTGACATCCCGGACAAGCCTGTTCCCCACCGCGGCATTCACCCGTGTCGCATAATCCTGACCGGGGTTCCGGCTGATGCTGCTATTCAGGGCGCTCCAATCCAGGGGCGTACGGCTGACGACGACGGCCATCTCATCCCGGGCGCCGATGCTGTCGGGCATCATGCTCTTATCTTTTGGGAAAAGACGATAGCCCGTGATCCCGCAAAAGGGCGAGTATTTTGTTTTGGTGGGGTCATCGTTACGGGGGTAAGGGAAAAGCGTATAGCTGGTGCCGTCCGTCTCCTTGCCAAAGACATAAACATAACACTCGGTGGTATTACGCACTTCCATCTTGAACCGCGTGCCCTTCTTCACGGGCGCCACCGTCTCGAAAGTATTGCCATCCCTGGTTTGTAAAGGGATATACTCTCCAGCGACGGTCTTCTTCCCTTCATAGCTCACCTGCACAAGCCCTATCTCACAGGAAAAGGGGGCAGCGGCCGCCGCGCCTACCTTATCCATCGGCTCCAGCCCGTAGGCTTCCCGGACAAAGAATCTAAAATCGGGATAACGCACCCAGGCAAATCCGTTATTACCCCATTTAGGTCCCCAGCTATTCATGATAAGGAAGGCGCCCCCATATTTTTTGTCGTCATAGCCGACCACACATTGCGCATGTCCTCCAAAACCCATCAGGCTCTTGTCTTCCTCGTTGGGCTCCCAAAGGTCCTTGCCCATCATATCCTGCATGTAGCTGCCGCCTACCATCATCCCGATGACGACAGGCGCGCCCTGGGAAATATTTTCCTTGATGGCTCGCAGGTCGATGGCATTATTGCGATCACCCGGCGTCAATCGATTGAAACCACGCATACGATGCTGCCGGGCCTCCTCCAGCAATCGCTGGTCGGGCTGACGCGAACAATTCTGGTCGGTGTAGGGGAATTCATCATACCCTACAGAGCCGCTCTGCGTCATGAAATCCATTGCCTTGATAATATAGCTGCCTTCACAGCCTTCCAGCCCTATCTGGTTGTACAGGAAGGCGGGGCTGTACCGCAAGCTGTTGGGATCCTGTCCCGTACGCGCCGCCTCGGCAATGGTACGCGCGCCATACGCGCTGCTCCACGCTACACAGCTTCCCTGGTGCCCCTGGTCACCCACCGCAGGAGCAAACCGCTGCAGATTGGCAGCCTCAGGAATAGGGTTCTTTGTCGCATCATCCGAAAGACCCTCGTAGATATTCGCCTTCTCGAATTGCTGCGGGCTAAGATACCCTCCCGTGGTCAGCTGTTGTGCGACATTGTGCAGAAGGCTGCTACTGTTACACCCGCCGCTACGCAGAAAAAAATAACCACCGCCAAGGATCACAAGCAGCAGTATAAGACCACGACCTCGAAAAAGTCCCAGCAAAAGGATCAGCAGCTGGAATATTCCACCGCCGCCCCCACCCCCACCGGGGAACCCGCCACCACCGCCACTACCACCACCTTCACCACTATTCTCATCTGGATCCTGTGGATCATCGACCATTCGGATTGGCATAACGATACGTATTTGATTCCCTTAAATATAAAGAATTTTGACACAATTACCCACCGTCATGCGCTTTAAGGATGCGCCCCCCGAATACCTGTCATGCGAAGCGGAATGGGAGTGGATCATGCATGTGGCTTTACCCATTGGTGATCTAACGGTGTTGCCCGGCAGCGATGTGCCCGCGGCCATGGGCCCGTTGTCAGGAGGCAATACGATGTTGGTAGCCCTTCGGCGTCAGCTGGATGGTGAACTTCGATCCTCAACACCCTACAATATGATCTGATTTTTAAGGAGGTCTTCGAAGGTATCCCGCCTCCTTATGAGGTTGGCTTCCCCATCCTTTACCAGCACTTCGGCAGGCTTGTAGCGGGAGTTGAAGTTGGAGGACATCTCGAATCCATAGGCGCCGGCATTGTAGAACACAAGATAGTCGCCTTCATGTACCTCGTTGATAGTACGGTCCCAGGCAAAAGTGTCGGTCTCGCAGATATTACCTACGACGGAATACCGCCTGGGCGTTCCGTTGGGATTGCTGACATTCTCTATCCGGTGGTAGGCGTCATAGAACATGGGGCGGATCAGGTGGTTGAAGCCGCTGTCTACGCTGACGAAAGTGGCGGCATTCGTCTCTTTTAGCACATTCACCCTGGTAATAAAATAACCGCACTCGCTGACCATGAATTTGCCGGGCTCGAACCACACCTGCAGGGGGCGGCCGCCCGGATTGGGGTGGCTGGCAAAGGCTTCTTCCACCTTGGCCGCCAGGAGCGCTATATCCGTCTCTACGTCACCCTCTTTGTACGGGACCTTGAATCCCCCGCCAAGATCGATGAATTGCAGCTCGTTGAAATGAGGGATGATATCGAAAAGGATCCCGATGCCCTTGACAAAGACATCCACGTCCTTTATCTCGGAGCCCGTGTGAATATGAAGATCGGCGATGTGAAGGTTGTATTTTTTTACAAGGGCAAGCAGCTGGTCGAGCTGGTCGACGGGAATGCCGAACTTGCTTTTGTCATGACCGGTGGAGATCTTTAGATTACCCCCCGCCATGATATTCGGGCGAAGACGGATGCCCACGGGATAGCTGTGCCCATAATGCTGGCCGAATTTCTCCAGGTTGGACAGGCTGTCGATATTGATGATCACACCCAGGTCCCGCGCCTCTATGATCTCTTCAAAGGCAATACCGTTGGAAGTATAAAGGATCCTTGCAGGAGGAAATCCTGCCTGTATGGCCAATTTCACTTCGTTGATGGAGCTGCAGTCGACATTGGCGCCCAGTCTGTAGATATATTTTAATATGTTGATATTGGTGAGGGCCTTGCAGGCATAGAAGAACACAGGCTTGCTGCGGTGGAATGCGGTAGTCAGCTTGTTGTACTGCTCTTTTATTTTTTCTGCGTGGTAGACGTATAAGGGAGTGCCGAACTGTTGACCAAGGCTTACCAGGTAGTCGGGGGATAGCTGCTCAGACATTTTTGTCGTCCTCCTTGTCCGGGCCGGCCTCGTCTTCTTTATGATCGTCTGTCGTATCCCCGTCTGTCGCATCTTCGTCATTTGTCTCCTCTTCCTCCTGCCCCTGGTCTTCCCCGGCCGCATCTGCCGTATCCTCTTCATGCACCAGCAGCTCCCCATTCCCGTTGACCACGAACTGTGTCTCGTCTTCTGCCGGAGCTTCCGTTACCTCTTCTTCGGGCGCCAGCTCACCCGGGCTATGATTGATGATAGTGGGTTCCACTAATGTTTCCGCAAACACTTCCTTCAGCTTGGGGAGGTCGGCGGCGGAATTGATCCCAAAATAATCCATAAAGGTCTTGGACGTAGCATAGACCAGCGGCTTGCCGGGCATTTCTTCATTCCGGCCGGATATGATGATCAGTTCCTTTTCCAGCAGCTTTTGTATGGAATAGTCGCTGCTGACGCCACGGATGGCTTCGATCTCGCCCTTGGTGATAGGCTGTTTATAGGCAATGATGGAGAGCGTTTCCAGGGCAGCCGTTGAAAGCCGCTTGAGGAACTTCTCGCCATTCAGCTGGGCGACGGTCTTGTGAAAATCTTTTTTGGTAAGGAACTGCCAGCCTCCGCCGCTTTCCCTTACCTCGAAGGGATAGAATTCGGTGGCATACTTCTCCCGGATGCCGTCGATGGACGTCTGGATCTGTTCCAGCGTCAGCTTTTCTTCCATAAAGCCAAAGGCATTATTGATCAGCTCGGTGATCTCCATGGAGGTGAGCGGCTTGTCGCTGGCAAAGATCAGCGCTTCGATGTGTGGGATGATATTTCCGATTTCCATGATTTCTTATTGTCCCTATTATCCTTGCAGTGCGGCGGCGCCGCTGACGATCTCGGTGAGCTCGGTAGTGATGGCAGCCTGACGTGCACGGTTGTAAGAAAGGCGCAATTGCTTGAGCAGCTCATTGGCATTATCGCTGGCCTTGTCCATGGCAGTCATACGGGCGCCGTGCTCGGAAGCGTTGGCATCCAGGACGGCTTTGAAAAGCTGCGTGTTCAGGATCTTAGGCATCAGCTCTGCTATAAGCTCTTCCTTACCAGGCTCATAGATAAAATCATTGTTGGCAGCGCCGGCCTTTTTCTCCACTTTGGGGATGGGGAGGAATTTTTCTACGACAAAGGTCTGGGTGGCGGCGTTCTTGAATTGGCTATAGACGAGGTCTATCACATCGAACTCCCTGTTCTCGAAGGCTTTGACAGCTGCCTGGGCAGCGGCCTGGACGGCCTCGAAATTCAGGTGGAGGAAAATATCCTTATAGGTATCGGAGACCTTGAAATTGTTCTTGGCAAAATGCTCATAGCCCTTCTTACCGATGCTCCAAATGGAAACATTACCCTTGGCGGCCTGGGCGGCATATTTTTCGCGGATGGTAGATTTTGCCAGCTTGATAAGGTTGGCATTATAGGCGCCGGCCAGACCACGGTCGCTGGTGATGACGATAAGCAATACTTTTTCCACGGGACGTTCCACGGCGAGGCTGGACCCAACAGCGCCTTCCGAGCTGCTGACGATATTGCTGAGCAGTTCCTGCAACTTTTGAGCATAGGGGCGCATCTGGATAATGGCATCCTGGGCACGACGCAGCTTGGCCGCGCTGACCATTTTCATAGCCTTGGTGATCTGTTGGGAGTTTTGGATGGATTTTATCCGGTTGCGTACCTCTTTAAGTTGTCCTGCCATAGAAAGGAGTATTTTTTACCTGTGAACCGTGGTCTGTTTGGACCAGGGTCCTGCTTTATAAAATCGGCTGCGAAGGTACTGCAAACAGGTCAAAATTCCACAGGTATTCCCATTCCGCTAAGGAAAAGTTCAAAATATTGCGGAAATTTACACACTCTATCTATGGCAAAGAAAAATAAGACTAACGAAAGCAAAGCCCGGTCATCGTCCCCCTCCTCACGCAACGGCAAGACCCGCCGGTTGGATACCTTCATCCAGTCGGGCAAAACCCCGCAATTGGATGCCCCCACCCATTCCGGCAAGACGGGTGCGACAGGCATTATCCGGGACACGGCCCAGAACAGCATGATGGAACTGAAAGGCGAACAGCCCGGGGAACCAGCCAGGGCCGCCAAAAAGGCCCTCAAAGGAAGGTCGAACGGTACGGCCAAAGGCCGGAAAAAACAGCCCGTCATCCTGATAACAAATGACGACGGCATCAGCGCCCCGGGCATCCGCAACCTGGTAGATGCTGTAAGGGGACTGGGCAAGGTCGTAGTGGTAGCCCCCGACAAGCCACAATCGGGCATGGGTCACGCTATTACCATCGGCAATCCCCTTCGTCTGCATCCCATGCACCACCTTTTTGAAGGAGTGGAAGCCTGGCAATGCTCAGGCACCCCCGTGGACTGCGTAAAGCTGGCGGTAGACAAGGTCCTTCGCCGCAAGCCGGATCTTTGCCTCAGCGGGATCAACCACGGTAGCAACCATTCCATCAATGTCATCTATTCGGGCACCATGTCGGCAGCCGTAGAGGCCGCCATCGAAAGTATACCCTCCGTTGGGTTTTCCCTCCTGGACTACAGCGTCGAGGCGGATTTTACCGCCGCCCGGAAATACGTGAGGATCATCGTAGAGGAGGTACTGGAACATCCAATGGATAAACACTTGATCCTCAACGTCAATTTCCCAGCCATACCCGACTCGTTGATCAAGGGGATCAAGGTTTGCCGGCAGGCCTATGCGAAATATGAAGAAGATTTTTTAGAGCGTAATGACCCCACGGGAAAAAAATATTATTGGCTCACAGGTAAATTTGTCAACTTCGATAAAGGACGTGATACGGATGTATGGGCGCTGGAACACAATTATGTAAGCGTGGTTCCCGTACAATTTGACATGACAAATTACGTTCTTAAAAGCAAACTCGAAAAAACGTGGAAATCGTGATCTTCAAAAAAGACAATCTCCGGTTGGGCTTGGTGCTTGGGCTGGTAGCCCCCATCCTTAGCCTTGTCATCTACTATTTTGTAGTGTTCTCTTCCGTCAGCTTTGGAGAGTTCCTCTCTTATCTGCATTACCACCGGAACCAGATCACAGCTGTGTCCGTACCTTGCCTGGTATTGAATATTGCGCTTTTCACGATCTATATCAACTCCCACCGCGACCAGACAGCCAAAGGGATCTTTGCCGCCACGCTGATCTATGCTATCGTAGCGCTATTGTTCAAATTCATTTAGCCGCCGCCCCTGCCGGTCGGTCGACTCATTCCGTTCGTAAACTCTTCACCGGGTTCGTCAGTGCCGCCTTTATAGCCTGAAAGCTCACTGTAAACAACGCTATAAAGAAAGCCAGTATCCCCGCCACGACAAATACCCACCATTCCATATTCATCCGATAAGCAAACCCCTCCAGCCATTTGTGCATAAGGTAGCCCGCCAGAGGACCCGCTATGAGGAAAGAGATCAGCACGAGGGCAAGGAACTCCTTCGACAGCAGGTTGACGATAGTCCCCACGCTGGCCCCCAATACTTTTCTGATCCCTATTTCTTTGGTGCGTTGCATGGTGCTGTAGGATGCAAGCCCTAACAACCCCAGACAGGATATGAATATGGCCAGGACCGCGAAATTCAGGAACAGCCGGCCAAACCGGTCCTCGGCGCGGTATTGTTTGTCAAAGGATTCATCCAGAAAATAATAGCTGAAAGGCCGGTTGGGTATAAGGCTTTTCCACTTGCTTTCTATCGCCGCAATCGTCGCGGGCATATTTTTTCCACCAGCCAGCTGTGCGGATATCAGGCTGCATCCACCCGGCTCGATCCGTATGCTGAGGGGTTTTATGACTTCCTGCAAGGAATGGAAATGAAAGTCTTTTAGTACCCCGATGATATTCCCTTTCCTACCCCACTGGTCGAATTTCCTGCCGATGATCTTATTGGGGTCGGTGTAGCCGAACATCTTCATAGCCGCCTCGTTGACGATCATCGACTGGGTGGTGTCCGTCATAAAATCCCTTGAAAAGGCCCGTCCTGCCAGCAGCTTCATCTTATACTGGGGGATATATTCGAAGTCTACAAAATACAGGTCCAGATTGGCTATCTGCATGTCGCCCTTTACATTTTCTATCTGCGAATAGGCGCCCGGGTTACCCCCGCCAGGTACGCTACCCGACAGCGATACGGATTCCACACCCGGCAGCCCGGTAATGGCATTCCTGAACGCTTCTTTTGCATTGTCGCCATGGGTGTCGATGATCATCTTCTGATCCTTGGTAAAACCCAGGTCCTGGCTACGCATGTACTGCATCTGCGAATACACGATGATGGTGCCGATGATCAGGCTGATCGAGATGGTGAACTGAGCCACTACCAGCCCTTTTCTAAGCAGGATGCCTTTTGTGCCCGTGGTAAAGCGGCCTTTCAGCACCGTGATAGGCTGGAAGGAAGACAGTACCAGCGCAGGATAAACACCCGCCAGGATGCCGATGCCGACCGCTACGCCGAACAGCAACAGGAGGTACAGCGGATGATCGAATACACTATGCCCGATGATCTTACCCGACAGCTGGTTGAACAGATGGAACAACAGCGCGGAGAACACTACGGATAAAATATAGGCGATGATACAGAGTATGACGCTCTCTCCGATGAACTGTCTCGCCAGCTGGCTTCTGGCCGCCCCTACCACTTTCCGCACACCCACCTCTTTCGCCCTTTCCGCGGAGCGGGCCGTGGTGAGATTGACGAAGTTGAAACAGGCTATCAGCAGGATAAAGACCCCGATGATGCTGAAGGTATAGACGTTCTTTATATTGCCCGTCTTGCTGCCATCCCGGGTACTGCGGAGATATACATCTCTCAGCGGCTCCAGGTACAGGGTCGGATACATTTGCCATTTTTTCATCTCGTCTCCATTGAGCTTATTCAGAAAGGCCGGCAGCCGGGCTTCGAAGGCTTTGTAATTGACGCCGGGCTTCAGCATTACGAAGGTCCTGTTGCCATAATTCCCCCACTGGTTGTCCAGCCCCGGATTGAATTTCCTAGTCAGCGTGGTCATGGATATGAGCATATCCCCCTTGATGATGGAATTTTCGGGCATGTCCTTCATGACACCCGTGATCGTGGCATTGAACCCATCGGCGGTAAGGAGCACCATTTTCCCCAGGGGATCTTCTTTCCCAAAATATTTTTTAGCGGCCGTCTCCGTAAGCACGACGCTCAGCGGATCATTGAGACATGTCCTGGGATTGCCTTTTAACAGGGGATAGTCGAACATGGTGAAAAAGGCGGAGTCCGCAAACAGACTATTGTCTTCCTGGAATTTCACGTCCCCTCTACGCACCAGGAAACTGTTCTGAGTTATACGCACGGATGCCGCCACCTCGGGGAATTCTCCCTGGATATGAGGACCTACCGCCCAGGATGGCCCACTGGCATTGATGGTTTCCGTGGGGGTCTTGATATCGGCCACTACCCGGTAGATATTGGCCGCCTTGGAATTGAAGGCGTCATAGCTCAGCTCGAACCTGACATAAAGGAAAATAAGGAAGAAGGCCGTCATGCCGACAGTAAGTCCCAGGATGTTGATAAAGGAAAATACGCGGTGACGCCAGAGATTGCGAAAGGCGATCTTCAGATAGTTCTTGATCATGGGGGAAGTTTTTGGTTGTTTGGTCAGCGTTATATTTGCAGCCAATTTTATGCTATTTTTCCAATCGTCTGCTTATCAATTAGTTGAAATCTCCTTCCCTCTTAAAAGTGACCGCTTTTGATACGATCACTGAGCGTTTTTGTGCAGAACAAAATCTTCAAAATCTTTTGGAACATCCTCCGTCAGACCTTATTTTTGCACTCCTTTTGAAAATGGTCTGTTTTCCGGTTCAAACCCGGGTCGCTTAAGGCCCCAAAAGGACAGATTGGCCTATAGTATAATGGTAGTACGACAGATTTTGGTTCTGTTTGTCTTGGTTCGAATCCAGGTCGGGCAACGAAGGCCCCGCATGAAATGCGGGGTTTTTGCATTTCAGGAGCGTGCCAAGCTGGCTTGGCAAA
>DASZXP010000088.1:0-79060 GCA_035545935.1 Puia sp.
TGAAATGGGCGGAGACCGTACCATATACCTTGCGTAACCCGCTGTATCACTGGACACATCTGGAGCTACAGCGTTATTTCGATGTACACGATATACTCAGCAGCCGGACGGCAAAGAAGATCTATGACAAATGTTCCGATAAGCTGCAGACAAAGGAATACTCCGTACGTAACCTTTTACGTAAGATGAATGTTCGGGCCGTTTGTACTACGGACGATCCTGTGGATTCGTTGGAATTCCATTTGAAGCTGAAACAGGATGGTTTCGAGATACCTATTCTGCCTGCCTTCCGTCCGGACAATGCCATGAATGTGGACAACCCGGACAATTTCAATGCCTATATCAAGAAGCTGGAGGCGGCCACGAATATCGCCATCTCCAATTTCAACGATTATTTGTTTGCGTTGGAGAACAGGCATGACTTTTTTGCCTCGGTGGGTTGTACGGTGTCGGACCATGGACTGGAGGAAATGTATTCAGAAGATTTTACGGGATGGGAGGTCGAGGCGGTCTTCAATAAAGTAAGAGCGGGCAAGACATTGAGCGAAATAGAGCGCAGGAAGTTCAAGTCGGCGATGCTGGTGCATTTTGCGGAGTGGGATTGGGAGAAGGAGTGGGTACAGCAATATCATTTAGGCGCGCTTCGCAACAATAACAGCAGGATGATGCAGCGGCTGGGGGCCGACACGGGTTGGGATTCCATGGGGGATTTCTCCCAGGGAAGGGCGCTGGCAAGGTTCCTGGACAGGCTGGATAAGGAAGACAAGCTGACAAAGACCATTCTTTATAATTTGAATCCGGCGGACAATGAGCTGATGGCAACCATGATCGGGAATTTCAATGATGGTTCGGTGGCCGGAAAGGTACAATACGGGAGCGCCTGGTGGTTCATGGATCAGAAAGATGGGATGATCCGCCAGATCAATGCGCTGTCGAATATGGGACTGTTGAGCCGGTTTGTAGGGATGCTGACGGATTCGCGCAGCTTCCTGTCGTATCCGCGGCATGAATATTTCCGGAGGGTACTTTGCAATCTTTTTGGAGAGGAGATCGCCAATGGCGAACTACCCAATGACATGGAGTGGATAGGGAAGGTGGTGAAGGATATTTGCTATTACAATGCAAAGCAGTACTTCAATTTTCATCCGGCAAGCTCGCTGGCGTATTCGGAGTAAATGCAGTCAACCAGGCAGATACTTTAGCTGGTTTTAGCCGGCGACGAAAAATAAAAAACCCGATATGAACATATCGGGTAATGAGTCGACTCTGATTTAGACCTTATCCTAAGGGCGAATTTAAATAAGTTCTAAATATAAAGGATAACATGTATGGAGAATTTATTGATTTCTAATAGTTGACCGGATTTTTTGAAAAAACCGGTACTAATGCATGTTATCGTTTATTAATGTATAAAAACTACTCTTTTATTTTAGGCTTATATGCCGGGCAGGGTAAATGCGGACATATTTTGTAACAAAAACGGACAGCCATCGGGGGAAGATAATTTTTAATAAATTGATCTTTAATTAGTTAGGGTGATGGCACCCTTTTGGTCTTTATATAAAGACCTTATTTGAAAAAATAGGGGCTATCCATATGAAAGAGCGGGACCGGATTTGGAAACTTATTGCCAAAAAACTAGCTGGCGAAGCCACCGAGAGAGACCTGCGGGAGCTACAGGAGTTATTAAAGGATCAGCCTGAAAGCTCATATTCCATTCAGTTACTGATAGATATGTGGGGTTCTTCCGCCCCAGCGGATACTGCCGCGGCGGAGGAGGCTTTCGAGGAACATCTTCTGCGGCTGACAGCCTATCAGCGTAGCCAGGGGAAGCCGAGCCGGTACAAGCCTCCCCGGGATGGCAAAAGATGGTCCTTATCGGCGGGGTATAGCATGGTGCAGAACTATGGCAAGACCATCCGCCGTAATTTACTTCGGAACAAGGTATTTTCCTTTATCAATATCACGGGGCTGGCGGTGGGCATGGCCAGTGCGTTGCTGATCCTGTTGTGGATAGGCAATGAGATGAGCTATGATCTTTTTCATGAAAAGAAGGATCGTATCTATATGGCGTGGAATCGCGCGACCATCAACGGGCATGTGGCCTGTTGGCCGAATACGCCTATCCCCATGGGCCCTACGCTGAAGAAGGATTATCCGGAGGTGGAAGAGGCGGTGCGTACCAACTGGGTGGGGGCTTTTGTCCTTTCCAACGGTGACAAGCATTTGCAAACACAGGGACTTATTACGGACCCGGGTTTTTTCGACGTATTCAGCTTCCCTTTGGTGCAGGGGAATCCCGCGACCGCCCTGGTGGAGCCTCACTCCATCGTACTAACGGAGACGATGGCACGAAAACTATTCGGCAGCACGGAGGTTCTGGGCAGGACAATGCGTGTGGACAGCACGACGGACTTTACGGTGACGGGCGTTGCCCGGGACCTGCCGGACAATACGCAGTTCCGGTTTGAATACCTGGCGCCCTGGAACTATATGAAAGAGGTGCATTGGGACAATAGCAATTGGGGGAACAGCTCCATCATGACGTATGTGCTGTTGAGACCCGGGGTCAGCGAGCAGCGGGCGGACAGGCTTTTTGCGCATGTGATCACGGCGCATGCGCCCGATGTGAAGAACGATGTCTTTCTTCATCCTTTACGGAAATGGCGGCTGCATTCGAGGTTCGAGAATGGCGTGAATACGGGAGGGATGATCGAGAGCGTGCGGATGTTCGGCATCATCGCAGCGTTTATCCTGCTGATAGCCTGTATCAATTATATGAACCTCAGTACGGCCCGGAGCGAGAGAAGGGCCAGGGAGGTAGGGATCCGCAAAGTGGTGGGTGCGGGGAAGGGGTCGCTGATCGCCCGATTTTTGGGAGAGTCCATCCTGATGGCGGTAGTGGCCCTGGGGATCGCGCTGCTGATCGTAATACCCGTATTGCCTCATTTTAACGAGCTGGTGGAGAAGCAGCTTACCATCCCGTATGGGGATGGGAATTTCTGGCTGAATATCGGGGGCTTTGTCTTGCTGACCGGATTGCTGGCGGGGAGCTATCCCGCCTTTTATCTGTCGGGGTTCAAGCCTATACAGGTATTGAAAGGGAGCTTTAAGGTGGTGCGCGCTCTTGTGGCGCCCAGGAAGATACTGGTGGTGATACAGTTCACGACGGCGATAGCGCTGATCATCTGTACGCTGGTGGTGTATCAGCAAATAATGTATGTGCAGAACAGGGATTCGGGGTTCGATAAGAAGAACCTTTCCTTTGTATATATCAAGGGGGATATCGCCAGGCACTATCCCATGATCCGGAGTGAGCTGCTGTCCAGGGGGCTTGTCAGCTCCGTTACGCGTACCAACTCACCCGTGACGGATATATGGTGTATGGATGATACGTACGAATGGAAGGGGAAGGACCCCAAGGCGCGGCATGTTTTTGCCCGGTTTACGACGGATAAGGATTTTGCCCAAACGATAGGAGTAAAGATGCTGGAAGGGCGGGACATCGATATGGAGACCTATCCCACGGATACCGGCGCGCTGGTGTTGAACGAGGCGGCCGTGCGGCAGATGGGGCTGATACACCCGGTGGGGCAGACGGTGAAGAACACCGAAGGGATCTGGCATATCGTGGGAGTAGTGCGCGATTTCGTGCCAGGGTCTCCTTTTAACGCCGTGCCGCCGGTGGTGATCGAGGGACCGAGGAACTGGCTGGGGACGATGACGTTCAGGGTGAATGATAACGGCAGTGAAGCACAGGCGAAGATCAGCGACATATTTAAAAAGTACAATCCCAACTATCCATACGAGTACTATACGGTGAGCAAGACCTATGCATCCGCCTTTGAAGGGGAACAGCATTTGGGGTTGATGGCTGCTTTTTTTGCGGGGCTGACTATTTTTATTTCCTGTCTGGGCTTGTTTGCCCTGGCGGCGTATATGGCGGAGAACAGGGTGAAGGAGATAGGGATCCGGAAGGTGCTGGGGGCGTCGGTGCCTACGCTGACAACCCTGCTGACGAGGGAGTTTATGATCCTGGTATTCATATCTTTTGCGATAGCGTCGCCCCTGGCGGGATGGCTTATGCATGCGTGGCTACAGGACTATGATTATCATACTTCTATCAGTCCCTGGATATTTGTTGTTACGGGTATGTTATCTTTTGTGATAGCGTTGGGGACTGTGACCTATCAATCACTGCAGGCAGCCCTGGCCAGTCCGGCGAAGAGCCTTAGGGTGGAATGATTTTTTATCTTAACTTACAAAAAACATTTTATGGCAAAGGATAAAACCGCAGCAATCAACCTGCCGGATGTAAAGGATATTCCCGGTCAGGAACATATAAGAGCGCCCCGTTTGGGCGAATTGGCTGACAATACGCCGTCCTCTGCTGACGAAGAAGGGGATGATGTGCTGGAATCCAAAGATGACGAGCTTGTATCGGGCAATGATGCGGATGTCACGGCCGAGGAAAGAAGGGCATTGGAAGATATCGACAACCGCGAGGCGGATACGGAAGATGAAGTTTTGTCCGAAGCCCGGCTGGATGATGTCGATGACGATGGCGATCCCCTGAATGAGGAAAGCTTTGGAGATGATGTATCCGGAGAGGACCTCGATGTGCCCGGAGCGGAGGAGGATGACCTCGATGAGGAGATAGGTGAGGAAGATGAGGAGAACAACGAGTATAGTCTCAACGACGACAACGGGGACATCGAAGAATAGGGAGCCAGATCTGCCAGGCCCGGATCAATTTTCCGGCGCGGGCGCATCCGGGGTAGGAGAGATATGCACCTGTCCTGCCGGAGGTGGGGCGGAGGCAGCCGGCCGTTGCCCTTGAGAGATCCTGACCAGGGGCAGGCTGTCGGGGAAATTGGCCTGTACGAATTTTATCAACCCTTCCCGTATATCGCAGCGCAGGTCGAAGGCATTGCCGGAGCTGCTGGCGCTCATGAGGGCGCGTACTTCGATGGTCTTTTCGGAGGCGTTGGTGATTTGCATGACGGCCACGCGTTTGTCCCAGAGGGGATTGCTCTCCAGGAGGCGTTTGAATTCATTTCGCATAGGCTCCAACGGGACGGTATAATCCAGGTATAAAAAGACGGTGCCCAGGATGTCTGCCGTATTCCGTGTCCAGTTCTGAAAGGGTTTTTCAATAAAGTAATTGATGGGGAGGATCAGCCGGCGCTGGTCCCATATATTCAATACGACGTACGTGAGGGTGATCTCTTCTACCCGGCCCCATTCGCCTTCCACGACGAGCACATCGTCGATGCGTAAGGGTTGGGTAAAGGCTATCTGAAAGCCTGCCAGAAGGTTGCTCAGGGATTTTTGTGCGGCAAAGCCGATGATGATACCGCCGACTCCCACGCCGGCCAAAAGGCTGGCTCCCAATTTGCGGAGGTTATTGAAGCTGAGCAGAATGATACAGGCGGCCAGGATGATGATCAACCCGATGGCCAGCTGACGGATGAATTGGAGCTGTGTACGGATCTTGCGTTCCTTGAGGTTGTCCGCCTTGGTGATGTCGAATGTATGATAGGCATAGTCCTCGAATACTTTGACGACGCCTATGAGCACGTAGGAGAAAGCGAGGGTCAATAGGATGCCTACCGTCTTGTCGACTGCGGGATAGAACCGAGGGCTGATCTTCATCAGGGGCAACAGGAAATTAAGTGTCAGCAGCGGCAGGAGATAGCTGAAAGGTCTGCCCAGGCGGATGAGAATGCTCCGGGGGATCGAGAAATGAGGTTTGTCGGCGGAGGGTTTTTTGCGTACCAGGAGGGATAGCAGGTATTTCACTACTAACCCGATGGCGATCGCTGCACCTATCAATATCAGGTCCCATAAAAGGGCGGGAAAATGATCGAACTTACTAAGGAATTCATCCATTTTGGGGTAATTGGGTATGGCTAAGATAACAAGGTTTAAGCCAAAAAATATCAGGCAATTGCGGGAACAGGATCTCGCTCCGGCCAGGGCTACGATCAATCACCTGGAAAAGGCCAGAAAAGCGCCTTTTCCCCGGGATATAAAGCCCATGCTGGCCACCCTGGTGGATCAGCCTTTCGACAATCCGGGCTGGATCTATGAGATCAAATGGGACGGTTATAGGGTCGTCAGCTATCTGAACAGGGGGAAGGTAGAGATGCGCAGCCGGAATAACCTGTCCTTTAACGAAAAGTTCAACGTGATAAAGGATGCGCTTGTCCAGTGGAATATCAAGGCCGTCCTGGACGGGGAGATCGTGGCCCTGGATGAGAATGGATATGCCAGCTTCCAGCAGCTGCAGAATGTATTAAAAAATAAGGAAAATGCGCACCTGGCATACTATGTTTTCGACATCCTCTGGTATGACGGCCGGGACCTGACGCAGCTGACGCTGCTGGAAAGGAAGGAGATCCTGAAAAGCATTTTCCCGGCTGATGATGATCGTTTGCGGTATAGCGATCATATCGTGGGGCAAGGCATGGCCTTTCTGGCATCGGCGGTAAAGCATGGATTGGAAGGCATCATGGCAAAAAAGGCGGATAGCACTTATGAGGTAGGCGCCCGTAGCGGCAGCTGGTTAAAGATGAAGAACAATCAGCGGATGGAAGCCATTATTGCGGGCTTTACGCTTCCCCGTAGGAGCCGGAAACATTTCGGGGCCATCATCCTGGGTAAATATGTGGGGAAGAAACTGGTTTATATCGGTCACAGCGGCTCCGGATTCGACGACGAGGACCTTCGGGAGCTGTCCAGGCGATTCAAACCTTTGATAACGGATAAATGTCCATTCGAGAAAGTACCGCATACGAATCAACCCGCCACCTGGCTGCGTCCTGAGCTGGTGTGCGAGGTGAAGTTCTCGGAATGGACGACGGACAAGATCCTTCGTCATCCCATATTCGTGGGTATGCGGGATGACAAAAAAGCCTCCAACGAAAAAAATGAAAAGATGGTAAAAGTAGATGAAAAAAAGATGAAGGTGGGGCGGCAGGAATTGACGCTCACTCATCTGAACAAGGTATATTTTCCAAAGGAAAAATATACAAAGGGGGATATTATCAACTATTATCATGATATCGCGCCCTATATGCTTCCTTATATGATGGACAGGCCGCAGTCGCTGAACCGGCATCCGAATGGGATAACGGGGACGAACTTCTATCAGAAGAATGTAGCGGGAAAGGTAGCGGACTGGGTGGAGACGTATCGATTCGACAGCGAGAGCCAGGGCGCCATCGATTTTATGGTTTGCAATGGGGAGGCGTCCCTTCTTTATATGGCATCGCTGGGGTGCATCGAAATGAATCCCTGGCATAGCCGTACCGCCTCGCCCGAGCATCCGGACTGGTGTGTCATCGACCTGGACCCGGATGGCAATCCCTATGACCAGGTGATCAAGGTGGCGCTGGTGATCAAGGGCATACTGGACGAGCTAAAGGTCAATGCCTGGTGCAAGACCTCGGGGGCAACGGGTATGCATATCTATATTCCTCTAAAGGCAAAGTATACCTATGACCAGTCCCGTATGCTGGCCCGGCTGATCGTAGATATGGCGCATGAGGATGAGCGTATCGCCGCTTTCACCAGCCTGGAGCGTACGCCTGCCAAGCGAAAAAAGAAGATATACCTGGATTTTCTGCAGAACAGGGCTATACAGACCCTGGCCGCTCCCTATTCTGTCCGGCCGCGGCCGGGCGCTACGGTGTCTACGCCGCTGCATTGGGAGGAGCTGAAGAAGGGGTTGAAGCCGGAGAATTTTACGATAAAGAACATATTCGACAGGTTGAAAGATGTGGGGGATATTTTTAAGCCGGTGTTGGGGAATGGGATCGACCTGGAGAAGACCGTTGCACGGATAGAAAAGATGCATGGCTGAGCCGGATGCAGGCATGATTTGTGGATAGTCCCCTCTTATGGAAGCGGCTATTACACTCACCCATAAAGAGTTCCTGCAAGTCGACAGGGATCATGTCAAAGCGGCCACGGCTGTCCACCTGGTATATGTCAACGACCAGCAGCCGGGCATCCTGCGTTACAGGAAAGGCAAGGGTTTTACCTATCTTTTTGACAACAAGCCTGTAAAGGATAAGAAGGAGCTGACGCGGATCCGCCGGCTGGTCATTCCGCCGGCCTGGACGAAAGTATGGATCTGCACCAGCGAGAAAGGGCATATACAGGCTACGGGGCTGGACCTGCGGGGGCGCAAGCAATACAGATATCACCCGCTGTGGAATTCCTTACGCAACGAGACGAAATTTCACCGGATGCTGGAGTTCGGGAAGGAGCTTCCCCTGTTGCGCGCCCGGGTGGAAGAGGACCTGAGAAAAAAAGATCTGACACAGGAGAAGGTGCTGGCCACCGTAGTCAGCCTGATGGAAAGGACCTTTATACGGATAGGTAATAACGAATACGAGAAGGCCAACGGTTCCTATGGGCTGACTACCCTAAAGAACAAGCATGTGGCTATCAGCGGGGATAAACTCGTCTTTTCTTTCAAGGGGAAAAAAGGGATCCGCCACGACGTCACCTTGCATAATAAGCGGCTGGCCCGTATCGTCAGTCAGTGCCATGATATCCCGGGGAAGGAGCTGTTCCAGTACTATGCGGAGGATGGAAGCCGTCATCCTATCGATTCCGGCATGGTGAACGCCTATATCCGGGAGGCTATGCACGAAGATTTCAGCGCCAAGGATTTCCGTACATGGGCGGGTTCGCTGCATGCACTGCAGGCCTTCCGGGCCATCGGAGAGGCGGCTACGGCAACGGAGACAAAAAGGAATATCAATTCGATGTTGGATACCGTGAGCGGACGGCTGGGTAATACAAGGACCGTATGCCGGAAATATTATGTACATCCGGGGCTGATACAATTATACGAAGACAACAAGCTGGTAAAATATCTCCAGGAGCTGGATGCATTGGAAGAGGAAGGAGGAGATAACGCGGGTCTTACGGCCGAAGAAAAGATACTCATGAAAATACTAAGACGTAGCAGTTGACGTGGTCGTCTCGATGGTGACGTTGGTATCCACGTTGGTATCCGTCTCGGTAGTGTTACCCGTACGGCTGCGCAGCCTGGCGTGTAAATGGGAGTATTTCTTAAAATGGTATTTCTGGGGCTTGCCAAGGAGAAAGCCTACGGCCTTGAAGCCGGGCAGCAGGTCGAAGATGATCTTGCAGATGGCTGTGACGGGTAGGGCCAGGATCAGTCCGGAGAGTCCCCAGAGCTTGCCAAATAGCAGGAGGGAGAACACGGCAATGAGCGGATTGATGCTGATCTTGGAGCCTACGACATAGGGTGTGATCAGATTGCCTTCCAGAATGTGTACGAAGAAGAATACTCCCAGCACGCCTACGGCATACCAGGCGGAATCTTTTGTGATGAGGGCGACGATAAAGGGCAGGGCGCTGCCGATGAGAATACCGATATAGGGTATGATGACGAGAATGCCTCCCAGGAAGCCAAAGAAGAGGGGAGACTCGATGCCGAGGGACCAAAGTCCGATGGTATTCAGGGTGCCGATGATGCCTATGACCTTTAGCAGGCCAATGAGATAATTCTGTATAACGAGATATATCTTCTGCATCGTGTCGTCGATCAGCAGCTTGTCCGAGGAGGCGAACACCTTGTAAAAGAATTCCAGGAAGAACACGCGAAAATAAAGCAGGAAGAAGCTGAACAGCAACACCAGTACGAATTGCGAGACGAGGTTCGCCGTGAACGACATGGTGGAAGAGAAATAGGCGCTGCTATTCTCCTTCAACTTTTCTATCAGCTGATGAAGGTGGCCGGCCTGGGTGGATTTATCGATGCGCCAGTGTTGTGAAATATATGTTTCCGCCTTGTCTATGAGCGCCCCCGTCTTTTGAACGAACAAGGGCCCTTCCCCCATGAGATGGAGGAGCTGAGTAATGACGACGGTGAGGAAAAGGGCCAGCAGGATACCTGCCGCCAGCACGGCGATAAAGGCGGCGAGCCCTTTGTGAAAGCCCCATTTTTCCAGCCGGAGGCAAATGGGGAACAGCATGCTTGAAAAAATGATCGCAAACAAAAGAGGTATGATCAATACCTCTGTCCATGCCAGTATCACAAAGCAGATCACCAGGATGAACAGGATGGCCGCAATGCGTAAGGGACTTGCGAATTTTATTTCATTCATAGCTGTAGATATATTAAAGAGCCGGTCTCTTCGACCGGCCTAGGGTCTGGATAAACCCAACCCTTTACCCCAAAGGAGTTTTTATCTTGATGGCCGTCACGCTCTCCGGATGATACCGAGGATCAGGGAGATCAATGCCAGCACGATCAGTACATGGATCAATCCGCCAACGCTATATACAAATACACCTAAAAGCCAACCTATGATCAGAATAACTGCTATCAAATAAAGTAGACCGCTCATAAAAAAAGTTTTAAGTAAGTAAGGAATTTTTATGTCTACTCCTACCTATGAAAAATGCTTGCCAATATTCCTGGAAAGGCCGGAACAGTCATTTATAGCTTATCTTAGACCTGTGCTGGGGAAGAAAATCCACGAAAGGGCCACAATCGGCGGGGCCTGGCCGGGCAGGGGCCTCTAAAAAGGGAAGGTCTGAAGAACGGCATGATCTTACCAATACTAATGACATGAAGAAACTTTCTGTGTACTGGAAGGTGATCAAGAAGGCGGCTGTAGAATTCGACAGCGACAACTGTTTCAAGCTGGCTGCCTCTTTATCCTATTCCACGATATTCGCCATGGGACCTTTGCTGATCGTCGTCATTTCGCTGGCGGGCATATTTTATGGCCATGATGCGGTGCAGGGCCGTATCTATCACCAGATAAAGGGTCTGGTAGGGAGCAGCGCCGCCGTGCAGATACAGGATATCATCAAGAACATACAGGCTTCGAAGCATTCGGTGACGGGCGCCATCATCGGCGGTGTCGTCCTGTTGATCGGCGCTACCAGCGTGTTCACGGAGATACAGGGTTCCATCAACTATATGTGGTCCATTCAGGCGAAGCCGAAAAAGGGATGGCTTAAGCTGATCATGAACAGGCTGCTGTCCTTTAGTCTTATCGTCGCCTTTGGTTTTATCTCTCTGGTGGCGCTGGTGATCAATTCCCTGATGGATCTGCTGAGCGGCTATCTGAAACAATATTTTTCCAACTTTACGGTGTATTTCTTTTATACGGTGAACCTGGTGTTGACCCTGGCCGCCGTTACGCTGTTGTTCACCATTATTTTCAAAGTGCTGCCGGACGCCATCATACGGTGGAAGGACGCCTTTGTCGGGGCAATTTTTACCGGCCTCCTTTTTATTCTGGGTAAATTTCTCATCGGCCTCTACCTGGGCAATTCCAATATCGGCGTCATGTATGGCACGGCGGCCAGCATTGTGGTCATCCTTGTCTGGGTATATTATTCTTCGATAATCCTCTATTTTGGCGCCGAATTCACGGAAGTGTATGCCCGCGACTATGGGGGAAAAGTGCGTCCTTCGGACACGGCGGTCTATATCCTCAAGCGGGAAGTACGTGAATTGGATGATGAGCCGACAAAAGCTTAGGAAGCCCTGCGTTTGCGGGACCCTCCGGAACCTCCTTGCAGGCTCGCCTTCAATTGCGACAAAAGATCATTGCTCTGGCGGTGTACGACCTTCAGTGCGGGCCTGGCCAGCTTGCGTCCCTTGGCTTTGGCCTGTATCAATTTCATCAATTCATCGGAGTAAGTGTCCTTGTATTTTGCTATATCGAATGGCCCCGAAAGCTGGTCGATGAGCTGGATGGCCATTTTCAGTTCGGCAGGCTTGCTGTTGCCGGCGGGTACGTCGAGGTCTTCGGTGCTTCTCACTTCCTGTTGCCAGCGGATCTTGTACAGCACGAGCACTTTGTCCACGGGCTTTATAAGGCAGAGGCTTTCTTTATTCCGCAATACGAAGCTGCCAAAAGCCACTTTGCCTGTCTTGTGGAGGGCGTCGCGCAAGAGCACATAGGCCTTTGAGCCGGATTTATCGGGCTCGAGATAGTAAGGCGTTTCGTAGTACATGCCATCGATCTCCGTCTCGATGACGAATTCGTTGATCTCGATGATCTTCGATTTTTCGGGGCTGGCTTTTTGAAAGTCATCGTCCGTGAGGACGACATAACGATCGTCCAGCTTATAGCCTTTTACAATATTCTCCCAGGGAACTTCCTTCCCGGTGTTCTCGTTGACACGTTTGAACTTTATATTGGCATGATCCTTTTTATCCAGCATATCCAGGTCCAGGGAACTTTCTTCCGTGGCGCTGTATAGTTTGATGGGGATGTTGACCAGGCCGAAGCCGATGGCACCTGTCCAAATAGAGCGCATATGCTATATCTTTTGTTAAAATATACGAAGATTTATGCCAAACTAAACAGGTATGGGCATGACAATTGAATGGATGCCGAAAAAATAATAATCTTTTATGAAAACACTTTTCAAGATCCGAAAACTTAGTGTAGCTATTACGGCGGCCATGCTGGTCGTCCTATCGGCGAGTGCGCAGGAACAGCAGACCTCTATGGATAATGGACTAAAGGCCAAGTTCGGTATCAAAGGAGGGCTTAATCTTACGACGCTGTATTCTTCCGATGTATCCACTTCCCATATGAAAGCTGGATTCGACGCAGGTGTTTTTGCCAAGCTGCCTGTGACAAGAGGGTTCTCCATTCAGCCTGAATTATTGTATAGTCTGAAGGGGGCTAAATCCTCCTATGATAATTTTGTACAGGGGAATGGGGAATACCGGTTCAATCTGGGGTATATCGAGCTGCCTGTGCTGGCGGTGGTGAACCTGGCGCCAAATTTCAACATCCACGCGGGTGGGTATGCGGCTTATCTGACCAATGCGAATGTTAAAAATGTAGACAACAATGGGGAGGTACAGGGAGCCACAGATTTGAAAGCAGACAATTTCAACCGCTGGGATTTTGGCCTGGTGGGTGGAGCGGCGTTCGATATCGAAAATTTTACCATCGGCGCCCGGTATAACTATGGGCTGAGCCAGATCGGGAAATCGGGCAACCTGACGGGCGAATTCGCGCAGGGAATGAAGAATGCGGGATTTTCGATCTACGCGGGGTTTGGGTTTTAAGACACAGATTTTTTTAAGACATGGATTTTTCTAAGACACGGATTTTTCACGGACGCTCATTAAAAAACCTCGCTGACGGCGAGGTTTTTTAGGGAATAAAAAAAGGGGACTTCGCCCCTTTTTTTATTCCCAGAGACCGCGTATCTGCGCTACTGGTATATTTAGCAATTCTCTGTATTTCGCTACTGTGCGGCGGGCAATGGAATAACCCCTATTAGCCAGGATGGAAACCAGCTGGCGGTCCGTATAAGGCATCTTTTTATCCTCCGCCTCGATGAGCTCGCTGATAATGCTTTGAATAACTTTATTGCTGATGCTGTTCCCTTCTTTATTGACGATGCCTTCGGTGAAGAGGTCTTTCAGGAGGATGGTCCCGAAGGGTGTCTCGATATACTTATTACAGGTCAGACGGCTGACGGTGGAGATGTCCACCTTAACCTTGTCGGCGATGTCCTTTAGCTTCATGGGTTTGAGCAGCAGGATATCTCCATACTTGAAATATTCATATTGCATATCCAGGATGGCCCGCATGATCTTCAGCATATTGGACTCACGTTGCTGGATGGCGTTGATGAACCATTGCGCGGAGGAGAGCTTGCTGCGGAGATATTGACGGGCCGACCGGTCCACCTTGTCGTTCTGCGAGGCATTGTGCACCATCTCCATCCAGGACTGGCTGATATGGAGGCTGGAGGAGCGTTGTCTGAACAGCGTCACTTCCAGCTTCTCTCCTTCGTCAAGCAGCACGAAGTCGGGCAGGATGGAGGGATTGGCCTGTATGGTGGCTGTTGTCTGACTAAAGGGTCTTGTCTTCAAATGGGCCAATAACCCAAGCACGATGCGGATCTCTTCATCATCCAGGTTCAATTGCTTTTTCAGCTTGTCCAGGTTGGCTCCCCGGAGATCCTGGAAATGTTCTTCCAGGATGCAAATGGCCATGCGTACATCCGGCTGTTTGGTATTCATCTTCTTCAGCTGAAGAAGCATATACTCCTGTACATGTCTGCATCCGGCGCCGGCGGGCTCCAACTCGCGGATATATTTCAACGAGTCCTCCAGTTCGGAGGCTTCTATCCACGTCTTGCGCGATAAGTAGATCTCGGAAGCCAGCTCTTCGAGGTCCTGTTAGAGAAAGCCATTCTCATTCAGTGAATCGATGAGGAAGTCGAAGAGGAAATATCTGTCTTCCGGAATGGACAAAAAGCGACACTGCCGTTTGAGCTCTTCCCTGAAATCCGGCGCCTCCGCGATGGGTTTCTCCGGTACATTCTCGGTGGAGAGGTAGTTCTTATATTCCGTCTTATAATCGGGGATGTCGTCATAGCCATATTCTTCCCAGTTCTGAAAATCCTGAACGGTGTCTTTTGAGAATTTGTCGGTGAGACTCTCGTCGCCTGATGCACTTTCCTCGAGGACTGGATTTTCCGTCAACTCGTCCTGGATACGTTGTTGCAGTTCCAATGTATTCAGATGAAAAAGATTGAGCAATTCAATCTGCTGTGGGAGGATCGTGTGCTGTTGCTTTTGCGTCTGAAGTTGCTTGAGCATGGTACACAGAATTTTTGTAGGAAGCGTACGACAAATCGGAAGCCAGAATTTTGTGAGTTTAAAGCATGGAATCTACTACCTGCGCCTGTAGAAAAATAGGTACGGGTTTGGGGAAAAAACGGAACAAATTGCTTGAATAACAATCTTTTCTTCGATTGGTGGAGGAGTTGAACGGGAATGGGAAAGGTGGTCTATATTTTGACAGATTAGGGTATATTTAATGAAATTTATATATGCAGAGCAGCCAGCCGAAGAATAAGCCCCGTAGATCTGTGATACGAAGGTTGGCCATGATATTCCTGAAGGTGATCGCTACGATCGTCATCATCCTGGTCATTGTCATATTCCTTATCCAAACTCCTTATGTTCAGAATATTATACGCGGCAAGGCGGAGAAATACCTTTCCCGGAAACTGAATACCCGGGTCAATATCGGCAACCTGTACATCAAATTCCCCGAGAACGTTGTATTGAAGAATATCTATCTGGAGGACAGACAGAAAGACACATTGCTGGCGGCAGGCCTTATAGATGTGAACATCCATATGTGGGGATTGCTGCACAGTAAGATCGATATAGGGAAGGTGCAGCTGGAGGGGATCACGATGAAGGTAAAACGGCTACTGCCGGACACGGCCTTTAATTTTCAATTTATTGCCGATGCGTTCTCCAGCCCCGAAAAGACCCCCCCTGCTAAAGAAGATACGTCGGCCATGAAGATATCCCTGGGGGAATTGCAGCTGGACAAGATACGGCTGGTATACAGGGATACGGTGACGGGGAATAATGTGGAAGTATGGATCGACCATAGCCAGACGGTGATGAAGCAATTCGATCCCATGGGGATGCATTTTCATGTGTCGCAATTCAGAATGAAGGGGTTACAGGCGAGGATCGAACAAGGGAAGCCATTGGTGGCGCCGGTGAGGAGCGGGGTCAAAGAAGCTGTCGATACGGCCAAAGGGATAAGTGAACCGATTGACCTTCAATTGGGCAGGATCGAGCTGGTGGACAGCCGGGTGGACTATGCGGATGCCGTGGGTAAGCTTTCCACCAATGCGCAAATAGGCGGGCTGACGGCGGATGTACAGGCGGTGGACCTGGATAAACAGGTGTTCCGGGTGAAGGCGGTGGCGCTGGACAGCACAAGCCTTCGGTTCGACGATAACAAGCAACGCCGGCAGAAAAAGGGGATGGATTATGCCCATCTGGATGTAAAGGGGTTGAGCCTGCATGGAAATGATATCATATATAGTGCGGACTCCATCAGCGGCGTATTAACGAAAGGGGAAATGTCGGAGCAGTCTGGGTTCAGGCTGGTGGAGCTGCGGACGGGTTTTGTATATACTTCGCACGAGACGGTGCTAAAGGGGCTTTTGCTCCGTACGCCCGGCACTTTGCTGCAGCGTGATCTGACCTTACGCTATTCTTCGTTGGCGGGTATTGCAAAGGACCCGGCTCATACGCTGGTGGACCTGGACCTGCCGGACAGCAGGGTACAGGTAAAGGATATACTGGTATTCGCCCCTTTCCTGGGGTCACAGCCAGGCTTCCGTCCCAACGATGTCTGGAATGTGGATGCCCGGCTGAAGGGTAACCTGGACAATCTGAGGGTGGAACGTTTCCGTTTCAGCGGGATACAGGACATCCGTCTGGATCTGTCGGGGACGGTGCTCCATCCCATGGATGCGAACAGAGTAGCGGCCAACCTGAACATCGGCAGCGTATCGGGCAGCCGGAAAAGCCTGGAGGCATTGTTGCCCAAGGGGGTGTTGCCTGCCAATATCGCCATTCCCGCCCGGTTTACCCTTCGCGGAAAGCTGGATGGGGGAATGACTGGGTTCAATAGCAATCTCATACTGACCACGACGTCGGGCGTACTGGTGGTGAAGGGGTATGTGCAGCAGTTCAGGGATATGCAAAGGGCCCGGTATGACCTGGCCGTACAGACCCGGGCGCTGGACCTTGGGTACATTTTAAAGGACAGCACGCAATGGGGATTGGTGACGGCGGATCTTACGACGAAAGGAAGAGGATTCGATCCGCAGACCGCCCATGCGGCGCTCCATGGCCGGCTACAATCCGCTGTCATTCGCGGATATACCTATCACGACTTTTTGTTCGACGGATCCATCACCGACAGGCATGTAGCATTACAGTCCTCCATTCATGATACAGCCATAGGATTCAATCTGATCGCTTCCGCCGACATGGCCAACAAGTATCCGGCCGTGAAGCTGGACTGGCGGATCGACACCGTGGACCTGCATGCGCTGCATTTTGTATCGGACACTTTACAGTTCAAGGGAAGCATCCATGCGGATTTCCCCAGCACCAATCCCGACTCGCTGCAAGGGCGTCTGAAGATGGACAGCCTGCTGCTGGTGCAAGGCGTACAAAAGCTGACTACGGATAGTATCCTGCTGCTGGCCGATCATAAAGACGGCATAGAAGATATTCAGCTGCATACGGAAATGGCCGATGTGGATTGGAATGGACGCTACAAGCTGTCCGAAACAGGCAGGGCGCTGCAGCATACCATCAACAACTATTACCGGATCAATGGTTATAAGGACTCCGCCTTTGCGGAGCAGGACTGGAAGATGTTGTTGCATTTCAGGGTCTCTCCCCTGGTATTGACTTATATGCCAAACCTGAAGGGGACGGACACTGTCGGGGGACTGATTTATTTTCAAAGCCGCTACGATGACCTGGGGTTGAATATCAGCGCACCGCATATTCAAATGGGAAGCCAGGTTTTCGAGCATGTGACGGTAAAGGCATCCAGCGGAGGACATGACGATGGGCAGCTACGGTATAGCGTGGACCTGGCGTCGGGACAGGGGAGCGGTTTCGCTCTTTATCAGACCTCCCTTCATGGATGGCTGGCCGAGGATAAGCTGTTCACGACATTGCAGCTAAAGGATAAAAAAGGCAAGGACAGATACCGGCTGGCGGGACAGCTGGAGAAGCTGATCGATGGATTGAAGTTCACTTTAAACCCCGACAGCCTTTTGCTGAACTATGACAAATGGCAGGTCGGCCGGGATAATTATTTTCAATACGACAGCGCCGGCGTCATCGTGCATGACCTGGCCATCAGCAATAAAGACGAGACGTTGAAGGTGAACAGCCAGGAGACGAAGGCCAACGCGCCCATAGACGTCACCTTTGCCAAATTCGGCCTGGGTACATTGAGCCGTATGGCTGACCAGGACTCGCTGCTGGTGGATGGACAGCTGGATGGGAAGGTAACGATAAAAAACCCTATGTCCTCGCCTGTATTCACCTCCGACCTGCAAGTGCAGAACCTGAGCTATAGGGCGGACCCGGTGGGTAATCTTTCCATTAAGGTGGATAACGAAAAAGCGGATGCTTTTGCGGCGGATGTGGCGCTCAGCGGTCACCAGAATGATGTAGAGGTCAAAGGGGAATATAATACGAAGGCCGGCAGCATGGATATGAAGCTGGATATGCGTCAGCTGAACATGGCTTCCCTGAAGCCATTCGTCACCTCGCAGGTGAAGGATATCAGCGGCTACCTCAAGGGCAGTCTGACGTTGAAAGGCACGATGGACAAGCCGGCGATCAACGGCAATCTCCATTTCGACAGCACCCTGATCGTGCCCCTGATGACGGGAGAGCCGTTGCGACTGTCGAAGGACAATATCGAATTCGACAGCGATGGATTCAACTTCAGCGAATTCGCGTTGCAGGACTCGGCGGGTAATAAGGCTACCCTGGATGGCAACGTGTATACAAAAGATTATAAGGATTTCCGGTTCGATCTGTTCTTCAATGCCAACAATTTCCGGCTGGTGAATGCGCCGGAGGCTCGTGACAGGATGTTCTATGGCTCTTTGAATATGGATGCGGCGGCTAATATTTCAGGGGATATGAACACGCCGAAGGTGGATGGCGATCTTCGGGTCAACAAGAGAACGAACTTTACTTTTGTGCTGCCGGAGCAAAACCCGGAGGTAGTGAGCAGGGAAGGGGTCGTCCGATTCATAGACCCCAGGCACCCCGGCGACACGCTGGTGGATCATGTGGCCAAGATGCTGGCCATGGGTCATTCGGACATCATGGGTATGGATGTCAGCCTGAACATCGCCACGGACAGCAGCGCTGTTTTTACCATTGTGGTGGACGAGCGGAATGGAGATGCCCTGACCGCCAGGGGAAGGTCCAACCTGGTATTCAGCATGGACAAGTCGGGGAGGATGGAGATGACGGGGGGATACGAGGTAGAGAGCGGCGCCTACAACCTTTCGCTAAGCGTAATGAAGCGTAAATTCCTTATACAAAGGGGAAGCACGATCACCTGGACGGGTGATATTACGGGGGCCAACCTGGATATAACGGCCACCTATACGGCTAATACGCCTTCGATAGACCTGGTGGCGAATGAGATTGCGGGACGTACGCAAACGGAGCTCAATAAATTCAAACAGAAGCTGCCCTTTTTGGTGACACTGAAAATGGAGGGGCCATTGATGAAACCAAAGATAACTTTCGATATAAGCCTTCCGCCGAATGTGCTGGTTCTCTGGCCGGATGTGGATCAGAAGCTCACACAGATACGGACGCAGGAGTCGGAATTGGACAAACAGGTATTTGCGCTGCTGTTGCTGAACAGGTTTGTCGGGGAAGATCCGCTGCAAAGCGCGGCGGGCGGCGGCAGCAGCGTGGGAAGCCTGGCATTTCAGAGCGCCAGCCAGATCCTGACGAACCAGCTGGACCAACTGGCGGGGAGCCTGATAAAGGGGGTGGATATCCATTTCGATCTGAACCAGGAGCAGGATTTCAGCACGGGGAATGAGGTGGATTATACGGAGCTGAACGTATCGGTGTCGAAGAATCTTTTCAACGATCGTATCCAGGTCAGCGTGGGCAGCAATTTCGACGTACAGGGGACGGGTAATCCCAACCAGCAGGCTTCCAATATCGCAGGAGATGTGGCGGTGGATTATAAACTGACGAAGGATGGACGTTACAGGGTCCGCGCCTATCGCAAGAACCAATACCAGGCAGTGGTGGAAGGGCAGGTCGTAGAGACGGGCGTAAGCTTTATACTGACATTCGACTACAACCGATTTATGGAGATATTTGGCCGTACGAGGGAAGAGAAGCTGCAGGAGCGGCATAGAGACAAGTCTTCGACGCCGCAGTCGGCTCCGGAGCAATCAAAACAATAAGCATGGCAATTCGAAGGGTATTATATCTGGCTTGTATCATACTGCTGGCGGCTTGTAACGAGTCCAAACATCTCAGCGAAGGACAGAATTTGTATGTCGCCAATAAGATAAAGACGGAGACGACGGATGTAAAAAAGAAGAAGGCAAAGGCTGTGGCCGAAGAGCTGGAGGGGCTTTTACGGCCGCGTCTGAACAGTAAGATACTGGGGATCCGATTCCGCCTGTGGATCTACAATATTGCCGGCACGCCGAAAAAAGAGAAGGGATTCAAGCATTGGTTGAAATATAAGGTAGGTGAAGAGCCTGTGCTGGCGTCTCCCACCATGCTGGAAAAGAACAGGGATGTCCTGCAAAACCACCTGGAGAATAAAGGTTTTTTCAAAGATACGGTGATCCTGACCACTTCGGTGAAGAACAAGAAGCTGACGGCCATCTATACGGCCCGGTTTGGTCCGCAATATACTATCCGGAATGTCAGCTTCCCGAACGACTCCGATGATATCAGCAAGCGGATCGACAGCATCAAGAAACGGAGTCTTTTGCGAAAGGGAGATCCGTATGATCTGGATGTCATCAAGGATGAGCGAAACCGTATCGATATGCGGCTGAAGCAAAGAGGTTTTTATTTTTTCAACCCGGGCTATCTCGTGGTGGATGTGGATACGGCCGTGGGCAATCACCAGGTAGATATGTCCGTGAAGTACAAGGATGAGATGCCGGATGATGCCTATGAAAGATGGCGTGTCAAAAATATCACCGTATTTGCGGAATACGATCTGCATGCGGATACGAACAAACGGGGGATCATTACGCCGTCGAAGATACGGGTGGTGGATACGGCGCATCTTTTCAAGCCATCCCTTTTCGATAACACCATCATCTATCGTCCGGGGGATATCTACCGGTTGAATTATCATACCCAGACATTAAGCAGATTTGTCAGCCTCGGGGTGTTCAAGTTCGTAAAGGCACGGTATGAGAAGGCGGACACGGCGGGCAATGGACTGAATGTGACCTATTATCTGAATCCGACGCAAAAGAAATCCATACAGTTCGAAGTTTCGGCGCTGACGCGCAGCGATAATACTACCGGCAGCGAAGTCTCGCTGACCTGGCGTAACCGTAATTTGTTCAAGGGGGCGGAGCTGTTCACGTCCAGCATCTATGCGGGATTGGAAGAGCAGTTCATCGGGCGGGGTCAGAAGATCTCTACCCGCCGGGGCGGGGTCGATCTGAACCTTTATTTTCCGAGGATCGTATCTCCTTTCCACTGGAGCACGGCCAGCGCCTATGTGCCAAAGACAAAGATCAATGCCGGCTATGATCTTTTTACAAGAAGCCAGCAATATACGCTGACATCGGCCAGGACCAGCTTTGGCTATATATTCAAGCAATCGTTGCCGACGGAGCATACCGTTACCTTACTTTCCATCAACTATGTCCGGCCGACGAATATCGACTCCGGGTACCAGCGTCATCAGCTGGACTCCAATATCATGCTGGAACGAGCCATCGAACGGCAATTTATCATCGGGAGCAGCTATAATTTCAATTACAATACACAGGCAAGGCCCAATCACAAACCGAATAATTTTTATTTTAACGGGAATGTGGACCTGTCGGGGAATTTATTGGGGCTGATCACGGGAGCGAATCTGGACAAGGGAAAAGAGATCCACATCTTCAATGTCCCCTTCGCCCAATATGTAAGGCTGGAAGGGGATATCCGTCATTATCTCAGCTGGGGGAAGTATAGTATGCTGGCGTCCAGGATCACGGGGGGGATCGGCATTGCTTATGGGAACAGCGCTACGATGCCCTATGTAAAGCAGTTCTTTGCCGGGGGTACGAATGATATCAGGGCTTTCCGAAGCCGGGCTTTGGGGCCGGGCAGTTATTATAACGGCAATCCCAATCAGAATGCCTATCTGCCTGATCAGCCGGGGGATGTAAAGCTGGAGATGAACGTGGAATACAGGACGAAGCTGTTCTCTGTCGTGCGATGGGCGTTATTCGCGGATGCGGGTAATATCTGGACGAGGACCTATGACAGCGCACGGGTGGGGTCTGCCTTCTCCGGTCACTTCCTGAACGATGTCGGGGTGGGTATCGGGACGGGTTTGCGCTTCGACTTCACCATACTCGTGCTGCGGGTAGATCTGGCCACTCCTGTACGCTATCCATGGTATCCGGATGGGCATAAATGGGTATTCAACAAGGTCACGGATATATCCAATGCGGTGTTGAACCTGGCGATTGGCTATCCATTCTAGTGGCATGATTTTTTATCCTATCTAACCGGAAACTTTTTGTTAACAACGAAAAAAATTGCTATATGCCACAAGATCAAAAGAATCCATCCCAACAGGGACAGAGCGGTAACAAGGAACAGTCGGGTAAGAATAACCCAGGTGATGGCCGGGATCAAAAGAGCCAGCAGCCGATGCAGCAGGGTGATCAACCCAGAAAAGAAGGTAATTTCGGTCCGAATGATCCCAATGATCCAAACAGTCCTGAGAAAAAAATACAGATCGACGATAACCCTTCGGAAACCGAGAAGAAGATCCCGCATATGAAAAAATAGATGGTTGAACCACCTGAATGAAAAGCCCGGCGTTAGCCGGGTTTTTTGTGCGACGGAGCTGTGCTCCGGTTAGTGATGTTTAAAGTATTGTATCTCCCTCTCATGTTTTTGGGCTGCTTCCAGGGAATCGAAAGTGCCCAGATTCTTTCTCTTGCGTGTCTTGGGATCTATCTTACGGGAATAGATCCTGTACTGTCCGGTCTTTAATTTACGTATCATAACTATGATTTTTTTATGATGGAAATAGGACGCCCTGTAGAAACAGGGCGTCCTCGTAAGCTTTTCTTTCAGGTTTTATTGACAAGGGTATATATTAAAATATTGTGCCAGGGGAAATGGGCCCTGGCGGGCGTCTGTGCAATATTTTCCTCAATCTTCCCAGGATTTTCTACTTAAAGGGACCACTTCTAATCTGCAGGGGCCTGATTTCCACCGGGTATTCACAGGGCGGCGAAGTGGTATCCCTTTTGAAATTCTTTGTTAAAACGTTTTCGTTATGACCAATCATTCATTCAATTCCGACTTGCCCTTTTTACAACAAAAGATACAGGAACTGAGAAATGCGCTTTTTTTCAGCCAAAACTGCTCGCTTTTAAGGATGGCTACCACTATCGTATCTATTTTAAAAGTTGACGAATTGGGGCAGCTGTGGTTTTTTGTACCCCGCCCTCAACAGGCGCTTCATGAATTCGACCGGGAATTCCCTGTCAGGCTGGAGCTCTTCCGGAAGGGGAAAGGATTTTATCTGCATATCACCGGCAAGGCATATATCGTGGATGACCCCGAGGAGGTGAACAGTCTTCTGTTCGAGGACCTGAAGGAACAGATGTCGAATAATATGGTGCTGATAAAGGTAAAAATGGGGAAGGCCGACTATTTCGAAAGTGTGGTGGGCACCCATCACAGCGGCTGGTGGCATGATCTGCGGACGCAGCTGCATGCCTGGCTTTTCAATACGCGCCCCGGATACAAGCCTTATCAGCTGGATGCACCCCTGCCTATGCTGCGTCCCGTGGCATAGGAATTGAATGGCCCTGCCATATCAATAACATAAAATGTCTATTATGAAAAGATTGTCTAACTATTGTATGGTTGCAGCAGCGTCCTTATTTATCGTCAGCTGTGGCGGCGGCGGCTCCGACGCTGCGAAGGATGCCAAGGATTCCAATGCTACGAAAATGGATAGTACCGGTACGGATACATCCGGCGCCGGCAAGACCAGTTCCATCCCGGCCTCCGTATCGAAGGATGACGCTACATTTGTCGTCAATGCGGCTGACGCGGGCATGACAGAAGTGCAGTTAGGTCAGCTGGCACAGCAGAAGGGCACTGCGAAAGATGTAAAGGATTATGGGGCCATGATGGAAAAAGATCATACAGCAGCAGGCGACAAACTGAAGGCGCTGGCTGCGCAGAAAAATATCACCCTGCCGGCTACTATTTCATCCGACATGCAGAAGAACGTAGACGACCTGCAAAAAAAGAGCGGAAAGGATTTCGACAAGGCATATATCAATATGATGGTAGATGATCACAAGAAAGTTATCAGCCAATTCGAAGATGAATCTAAAAAAGGATCGGACGCGGATATCCGTGCTTTTGCAGACAGCACCCTGCATACGTTGAGACAACACCTGCAGGAGGCCGAGAAATGCAAAAAGATGGAAAAGGGAATGTAATTTAACCCGGACGGAAAGGGGGGACTTCGTTAGAGTCCCCTTTTTTTGTACGTTTCCGGGCCAGTCTATTGGTATGGGGTAATGAAAGCTATGATCTTAATAATCGGACCTTAAACCTTTTACGGGGTTAGTCATAGCCGCCCTCACCGCCTCCATGCCTACAGTGAGCAAGGCCAGGAGAACGGCGCCCGATGCCGCCAGGAAAAAGACCGTCCAGCCGATGGAGATCTTATATGCAAAGTCCTCCAGCCACCGATGAAGCAGATACCAGGCCACGGGGATAGCCAGGAGGATGGATATCAATACCAGCTTTATAAAATCCTTTGTCAGCATAAAGATGATATTGTTCACACCTGCGCCCAGCGTCTTCCGGATGCTGATCTCTTTCGAGCGGCGGCTGGCTGAGAAGGCGGCCAGTCCAAACAATCCCAGACAAGCGATCAGGATGGTGAGGATTGTGAACACGTCCAGGATACCAGCCAACCTGTCTTCCGCCTGGTAGCCTGCGTTGAATGCGTCGTCTACGAACTCGAATTCGAAGGGGGTGGAAATATCCCTGGCCTCATATGCGTGTTTGATAGCATCGATGGCTGTTGGAATATTGGTTCCCTTCGCTATTTTTACGATGAGGACCCCATGCTGCATATCATCGTTCATCATCAGGCTGTCCTGGTGTAAAAAGAGGCAAAGCCCATTTATTTTATCGTGTAATGAACTGTAGTTGAAATTCCTGATAACACCGGCGACTGTGTAGACGGCGTCATTGCCGACACGTACCGTATGACCCATGGGGTCTGCCGGCAGATGCAGCTTGTCAACGGCTGTCTCGTTGAGCACTATCTTTTTGTCACGGCTCAATATGGAGCCGTAGGGTTTTATCTTCCACTGAATGCCCAGCACCGAAAAATAGGAAGGTTCGACCTCGAGCCCATTGATGGAAATGGGCATGATCTGTTGTTCCGTCGTGACATTGAACAGGTTGTATCCTTTATAGAGCGCATAGCGGGCCGCGGCAACTCCGCTGATGCCGGGTATTTGCGCCAGCTCCCTTTCGAAGTCGCGGTAATGATCGCTCATGTTGCGGGAGAGCGTAATCGTAAGAACATTGTCCCGCCGGACTCCCGTGTCGGTGTGACGGAAGAAATAAAGCTGTTTCCCGATGACTATGCTACTGATGATGAGTACCACGCTGACGAAGAATTGCACTACTGTGAGGACCTTTCGCAGACGGGCGCCTCCTGTCTGACGACTGAGCTTGCCATAGAGGACTATCACCGGATTGAAGGAAGAAAGGATGAGTGAAGGGTAGGCGCCTGCCACCAGGATAGTGATGAGGAGGAGTCCTGCGAAGATGGCCAGCATGCGGGGCTGATAAATAAAGGATGTGTCGATGGTCAGGCCAATGATACGATAGAAGTAAGGCTGGGCTATACGGAAGAGTATAGCTCCCAGGGCAAAGGCGATCAGGGCATAGAGGGCGGATTCGATGTAGAATTGCCCTGCCAGCAGGCTGCGGCTGGCTCCATTGGCCTTCCGGACTCCCACTTCCTTTGATCGGAGGGCGGCCCTGGCCGTGGCAAGGTTCATATAATTAATAAGAGCCAGCAGAAGGATGAGTCCCGCCACCAAGGGAAAAACGGATAGGTACCGGGAGCCCTCGCCGTCGGAAAAATTCGTTCCCAGATGGCTGCCGAGAAGAGGATAAGTGATGATGCGGAAGGGCATATCTTTATAGAACGGGCTTTGGCGGACCAGACTGTTAAGCGTAGTCTCCACATTGCCGGCAGATGCGCCTGGCCGGAGACGGAACCAGGTGGCGTAATTGCCGAACAGGATATCTCCTTCGTTGTCTTCGCCGGTGGAGGCTGTCATGCGGGTCCGGCTGGAGAGGGAGGCAACGAAGTCGAAGTTCACGCTGGAGTTGGAGGGTATCCTGTCGACGATGCCTGTGACCTCGAATGTATAGGCGCTGTCATAGCGTAACGATCGGCCAATGGGATCCTCCTTCCCGAAGTATTTCTCCGCCATCTCTTTAGTGATGACCACGGTGAAGGGTCTTGTCAGCACCTGGTCGGGATGGCCCCGGAGCAAATGGAAAGAAAAGAACCGAAAAAAATTGCTATCGGAAAAAATGAAGCGGCTTTCGCCAAACTTCTTTTCCAGTGAAAGAGGATTGGCAACAGGCTTCTTCTCGAGGCTGCTATAAATCCGCAAGGCGCCGGCGACGGAGGGGGCTGATCTTTGGAGCAAAGGAGCTGTGTTGAGGCTCATGCCATTGAACTGCACCGTGTCGCCTCCCATTTTAATCTTGCAGTACATGGAATAGATACGATCTGCATCCTGGTGGAAGCTGTCATAGCTATGTTCGTGGACGACGAAAAGAAGGATGAGCAGGCAGGCGCCGATGCCGATGGAAAGGCCGCCGATATTGATAAAACTATAGAGACGATGGCGGACGAGATTGCGCCAGGCAACGGTCAAATAACTCTTAAGCATATCTTGCGTATTAATAGTTTATTCCGTCCGCAAGCTTTTTGCCGGCGGGACACGGGCTGCCCGTCTTGCGCGCAGGCTAACGGTGAGCGCGGCGATCGATAAGGCCAATAATCCCGCTCCGGCGAATACACCAACGTCGACGGTCACACGATAGGCAAACCCTTCCAGCCATTTGTGCAGGATATACCAGGCAATGGGGGTAGCTATCAGGACGGCCAGCACAACGGGCCGGATCAGGTCTTTCGACACCAGGCTGACGACGCCTGTTACACTGGCGCCCAGCACTCTGCGGATGCCTATTTCTTTTGTCCGCTGCTCCACCGCAAAGGTCACCAGTCCAAAGAGACCCAGACAGGCGATGAAGATGGCCAGGACGGTAAAGGTCAGCAGCAGGCGTCCTTCATGTTCTTCCGTGGCGTACTGTTTTGCGAAATTGTCGTCCAAAAAATGGTATTCGAAGGAGGCGGCCGGGTCGAGCTCCTTGTATGTGGTTTCGATGTAACGGAGGGCGGTGGGTATATTGGTCTTGCTCAGACGGACATAGCAGTTGTCGTCCTCTTTTGGCACGGGAGGCAACAGCAGGACCAGCGGTTCTATTTTATGCTGTAGTGAATAGATAGAGAAATCCTTTACCACTCCGATGACCAGGGCGTCCTGTTCCGTGCCATTGGCGCGCATGCGCAGCTTTTTACCAAGCGGTTCGGTCCAGCCCAGCTGGTTGACAAGCGTCTCGTTAACGAGGACCGCATTGTGCAGGTCGGCGGGTCTGTCGGTGGAAAAGTTCCTGCCTTTTGCCAGGGGGATCTGCAGCGTGTGCAGGTAGTCGGGGTCTATATAGAAAGTTTGGACCATCCGGGCATCCGGGGCTATGGCGCCATTATTCTGTTCGAATTCGAAGGCGGTGCTGCCGATGTCGTTATTGCCGATGGGGTTGCCTGCGCCGCCTACGCTCTCTATCAGGGGACTCTTTAGCAGCCGCGTCTTCAGATCGGCCATGTGTTCCCGTACGGAGGGGTTGTCGATATGGAATGTCAGGACCTGCTGTTTGTTGAAGCCAAGGTCTTTGTTGTGCATGTATTGGAGCTGCCGGTACAGGGTGATGGAGCCGGCTATGAGCACGATGGTGATGACGAACTGAAAAGTGACCAGGGATTTACGGAAAATGATATTGGTCTTTTGGCTACCCTGCTGTCCTTTCAGGGCCGGAATGGTCCGGAAGCCGGAGAGGAAGAGGGCCGGATAGATACCTCCCGCCAGACCTGTGAGGAGGGAGAAACCGATGAGTATCGTCAGGGTAGGAGTCTTTCCAAACTGCCAGAGGGTAAGGCTTTTGCCGGCCAGCCGGTCAAAGAAGGGGATCAGCATACCGGCCAGGCCGATGCTGATAGCGGCGGCAATAAGGGTGAACAGGACCGACTCCGCCAGGAACAGGCTGATCAGCTGCCGTCTGCCCGAACCGATGACCTTTCGAACGCCTACTTCTTTTACGCGGATGGATGAGCGGGCGGTGGACAGGTTGATATAATTGATCACAGCAATGACAAGGATGAGTATGGCGATAGCCGAGAAGAGCCAGATATAGCGGATATCGCTGTTATTGCGACTGATGTCATAGGACAGATCGGACGAATGAAGGTGGATGGAGGGCAGGGGCTGCAGCCACATATGATAGTTCGTCTTGTCCATAAAGGGGCTCAGATAGCGCTGAAAGAAGGCCGGGAAGCGGGCTTCCAGCCGGCGGGGATCGACGTCTTTACGAAGCAGGACATAGGTATATTTATCGAAGGAGGGCCAGGTCGAGCCGGAAAGGTCGGGCATGCTGCGAAGGGCGCTGTATGTCAGGTGCGAGTTGGCGGGAATGTCTTCGATGACGCCTGTGACCTGCTGCTGCGCGTCATCGTTCTGAAAGGCCACTGTCTTACCCAGGGCATTGTCGATGTCGCCGAACAGGTTTTCGGCCAGGCTTCTGGTCAGAACGATGGAATGAGGAGTGGAAAGGGCCTGGCGGCTGTCGCCTTTCAGGAAGGTGGGCTGGAAAATGGTGAGAAAGGAATTGTCTACGAAGAAGATATCGCCGGCCTGTATTTTTTTGTCCTGGTAGAGAAGGGTGCCCCCGCCTTCGGCGTCGATGCGGACAGTCTCTTCTATTTCGGGATAATCTTTTTTCAGAGTGGGGGCAAACAGGGCGGAAGTGGGAGCCAGCCGGAATTTGCCTGCGGGCCATTCGGCGCTATGGACTACCCGGTAAATGCGATCGGAATTCTCTTCCCATCTGTCGAAGCTGAGCTCGTCCGTGATATAGAGGGCCATCAGCCAGAAAACCGCCAGTCCTATAGCCAGGCCGGCGATATTTACCAGGGAAAACACCTTGTGTTTTTTCAGATTGCGAAAGGCGATGGTGAAGTAGTTCCTGAGCATATTCCTCATGTTGGTTCGCATTTATTGGTGTAATCCTGTGCCAGTATTCTAATTTAATGAAATATAATGGATTATATCCAGGAGCTGTCAATTATTGTCCGGAAATGATACATCGGCTGTAACATTCGTGAAATTTTTCCGTCATTTAAGACGGACGACGAAGGCCTCCAGACAAATACAAGCATGTCATTAGAAGTTTTCCAAACTCGCATTTTGCCCATGAAGGACAAGCTTTACCGGCTGGCCTTACGTCTGCTGCTCGACGGGCATGATGCGGAGGATGTCGTGCAGGAGGTGATGATCAGGGTCTGGTCGCGTCGGGAGGAATGGGGGCAATGGCAGAGTCTGGAAGCCTATTGTATGACGGCCGTGAAGAACGGATGTCTGGACAGGCTGCGGAAGCGACAGATACGGCCTGTACGGGAAGAGGGGGCATGGGATGTCGACAGTCATGAAAAAGATCCACACGAAAAAATGATCGCCAAGGAAACCTTTATACAGATACGGAAGTGCATGGATGAGCTGCCGGAGAATCAGCAGCTGGTGATCCAGCTGCGGGAGGTGGAGGGCTTTAGCTATCATGAGATAGCGGAGGTATTGGGGATAAGCCTCGACCAGGTGAAGGTGAATTTGTTCAGGGCGAGGAATGCTATAAAAAAATCGATCACTCAAACGGAATCTTCATGGAAAGAGAACAGGTAGCTCAGCTGCTGGAGAAATACTGGCAGGCGGAGACCACGGTGGAGGAAGAGAGGATGCTGGCGGAATATTTCCAGGGTACGGATGTGCCGTTGGAATGGGAGCCGTACCGGGATATCTTTTCTTTTTATGCGCAGGAGATGGAGGTAAAGCCAGGTGCAGAGCTCGAGGAGAGGATCATGGAGCAGGTGCGGCCCCGGCCCCGGTTGCGGGGTGCATGGTGGAGCGCGGCGGCGGTGATCGTGCTGGGTTTAGGCGTATCTCTTTACCAAAGAAATACACCTGCTATGAAAGATACGTATGACGATCCGCAGCAGGCGCTGGCGGCTGTGCAGAAAGCATTGCTGATCGCTTCGAGGAATATGAACAAGGGTCTTCGTCCATTAAAATAATCATATGAAGATGTATAAAAAGCTGTTGGTTGTTCTGGGCCTGCTGTTGGCGGGGGCGGTGTCGCGGGCGCAGGACGATGCTATTGGAAAGTTCTTCGGGAAATATGTAGAAGACAGCCGATTCTCCGTGGTGAGCGTCAGCCCCAAGATGTTCCGGCTTTTGTCGAAGGTGAGCTGGGATACCATTCCTCCGGACATAAGACAGACGGTGAGCAAGCTGCAGAGTCTGCGGATCATCAGTACGGATGTAACGCCCTATGTCTTTTACAAGGAAGCGTTGGCGAAGATAGATATGAAGGAGTATGAGGAGCTGATCACGGTGAGGGATAAGGATGACAATGTTCGTTTTATAATAAAGGAAAGTGGCGGCGTCGTTCACGAGCTGCTGATGATAGCGGTGGATAAGGACGGGTTTACGATGATGAGCTTTGTAGGTGACATCGATCTGGACAAGCTGGCCCGTCTCTCGGCGTCCATGGATATAAAGGGGATGGAAAGTCTTAAGAATGCTAAACGAAAAAATAAATAATATGACAAGGTGTATTCTCTCCGTTGCGTTCCTGCTGATGGTGGGCGCAGGCTATGGCCAGCAGGTCTCTTTCTCCACCAATGCGTCCTTTATGCTGCAGGCGAGCTTCCATGGCAGGGAGGATGGTAACTGGATCCAAAAGGTGACCCAGGTGAAGGTCATGATCCTGGACAAGAAGAAGGCGGCCGATGTGGAACAGTGGGACAAGCTGGTGCGTGAGCTGCGGGACCAGCGGTATGAGGAGCTGGTGAGCGTCCGGAAGGGGCAGGACAGGGTGCGGCTTATGTCCAGGGACGGAGATGGGGTCAAGGAGGTGGCTTTTCTGGCGGGGGATAAGGATGGCGGACTGTATATCCAGTTTGCCGGGAAGTTCACGCAGCATGACCTGGAACAGATGCGGTTATCCATTCAGGATAAAGACTAGGAGCATTTCTTGATTGAAATCAAGATTCATGCCCATAGGTGTTTATACTTATGGGCATCTTTATGTGGAATAGAGAATTCACCTTACATTTATTTCCACTACACGACTTAACTATTAACGCTTCGGATAAGGATCCTCAGTAGCCCCCTAAATGATCTGGTTCGCGCCATTTTTAACCTAAAACCACTGTATGATCAGGATCCTACTAGCGGATGACTATACCATTATCAGAAAAGGAGTTCGGCAAATACTTACGCAAGCTTATCCCCATGTCGTATTCGAGGAGATAGAGGAAGGGGAAGAGTGGACGGAAAAATTACACACTACGACCTGGGACATGGTCATTTCGGACCTGCATATGCCGGACAGGGGCGGGTTCGATACGCTGCAGCGCATACGGGAACGCTTTCCCGAGCTGCCTGTTCTTATTCTCAGCTTATATCCCAAGGAAAATTACGCTGTACGGGCTATAAAGGCCGGCGCGGCGGGGTATATAGAAAAAGATGCGGCTCCTGACGAGCTCATAATGGCCGTGGGCAGGATATTATCCGGCAAAAAATACATTGCATTACCGGGGATCGAAAATTAAGTGAGGAATTTGGCATAATTTAGATCGACAACGATCTACTATTATGAAAAGAAATGAATTTCTCCGCAAGGGTTTGATGGCGGCAGCAGGCTTTTACATCGTACCCCGTAACGTATTAGGAAAAGGTTTTATAGCGCCCAGCGACAAGATCAATATCGCCTCGATAGGGGCGGGTGGCAAGGGTGAGGTGGATATCAATTATATTGCCGGCAGCGGCAAGGCAAATATCGCCTATCTCTGTGACGTGGATGATCGCCGTGCGGCGGCTATGCGACAAAAATTCCCTTCCGCTAAGTATTATAAAGATTACCGCGAGCTGCTTGACAAGGAGCACAAGCGCTTCGATGCGGTCAGCATCTCCACTCCCGACCATATGCATGCCGTCATGGGCATGGCCTGTATGCAGCTGGGCAAGCACGTCTATATCCAAAAGCCTTTGACGCATGATATATACGAGGCGCGTATGTTGACGCAGGCCGCCACGCGCTATAAGGTAGTGACCCAGATGGGCAACCAGGGCGGTTCCGGAGATGGGGTCCGTCAACTGATCGACTGGTATCGCGCCGGCGTAATAGGAGATATCAAAGAAGTATATTGTTTTACCAATCGTCCCGTATGGCCGCAGGGTATTCAATGGCCGGCCACGAAGGCGCCGGTGCCGGCGGAGCTGGATTGGAATCTCTGGCTGGGTACTGCCCCCTACCGGGACTATGTAGACAACCTGGTGCCTTTCAACTGGCGTGGCTGGTGGGATTATGGTACCGGCGCATTGGGCGATATGGGCTGTCATATCATTGCGCCCGCCTTCCAGGTGTTGGAGCTGGGCTATCCCACGGAGGCCGAGTGCAGCGTGGGAAGCGTCTATGTAGGCGAATTCAAACAAGGGTATTTCCCCGACAGCTGTCCTCCTTCCTCTCATATTACCTTAAAATTCAAGGGCGCTGCCGGCAAGCCCGATATCAAGCTTCACTGGATGGACGGCGGCATACAGCCTGAGCGTCCCGAAGAGCTGGGCCCCAATGAAGTCTTCGGAGATGGGGACAATGCCACTTATTTTATAGGCACCAAGGGTAAGATGATGTGCGCCACCTATGGTCAGAACCCTCAATTACTGCCTACTTCCCGTACGGCCCAGACCACGGTGCCGCAGACGATTGCGCGGGTGCCGGGTGCGGACAACGAAGGGCATTACAATGCCTGGCTGGATGCGGTCATAGCCGGCTATGGCAGCGACAAGGAAAAGAATCTCAGCTCCAACTTCAGGGTAGCCGGACCTTTGACGGAGACGGTGCTGATGGGGAACCTGGCTATTCGCAGCTATGATGTGCGTCATGCGCGGGCCAATGGGAAGGGATTCGACTATCCCGGCAGGCATATCAAGCTGTTGTGGGATGGACCGAATATGAAGATCACCAATTTCGACGAGGCCAATCAATTCGTCCGGCGGACATACAGGGACGGTTGGAGCCTGGGAGTTTAAGACCGCGGCCGACCTTGTCGGGCCAGGGATCCGGCCTGTCGAGAGACTGGGCCATTAACCAATAAAAACGATCGTTATGTCATTTCATGTTCTTACTCCGGAAGAGACCTCCCTGTATGAGCGGGATGGGTATGTTGTAGTAAAGCAGTTCTTCTCCCCTGCGGAGACCGACAAGCTATATGCGGCCGCGCTGGCCGATGAGGCGATGCGTAAGAATGCGCTGGACCTGAATGATCAGACGGGCAAGAAGACCCGGCTGTCGTTGTGGTTTACGCCCGGGGACGATATATTCGGCTATCTTTCGAGGAGCCGGCGGATCATCGACTCCGTAGCGCGGTTGATGGACAGCGATGCGCCTGTCTGTCATTTCCATACCAAGCTGATGCAGAAGGAGCCGAGGGTGGGAGGGGCCTGGGAATGGCACCAGGACTATGGTTACTGGTATAAGGACCAGTTCATGTTCCCCGACCAGATGATCAGCGTCATGGTGGCGTTGACGCCTGCCAATAAAGAAAATGGATGTCTGCAGGTGATACGGGGCTCGCATAAGATGGGAAGGGTCAACCATGGCTTTTCGGGAGAACAGGTAGGTGCGGACATGGAGATGGTGGAAAATGCATTGAGGACGATGGAGCTGGTGTACTGCGAGCTGGGCCCCGGGGATGCGCTGTTCTTTCACAGCAATCTCCTTCATCGCAGCGAGGCCAATCTTTCCGACCGGCCGCGATGGTCGCTTATCAGCTGTTACAATGCGGCGTCCAATATGGCGTATAACGAACATTCCACCAGCTGGAAAGTGCCGATCGACCCTGTGCCGGATGAAGCGATACTGGAATGGGAGCCGGGGCCGGATGCGCGTAAGGATTTTCTGCTGAAGGAAAACGATTCAGCCCTGAAATAAACCATCATCATGAAAGGACCCTGGCTTGTCTTTATGCCGTTGTTGTTGACGGGGGTATTGTCTTGCTCCCATGACAAACGGGAGGACCCCTCTATACATTATTCCGCCTTAACACAGATAGACACTTCGAATGTGCAGGGCCTGCATGTGGCCTGGACCTATCATACGGGGGATATGGACACCGTAAATCATTCGCAGATACAATGCCGTCCGCTGTTTGTGGATGGGGTGCTGTATGGCACCACGCCCCGGCTAAAAGTATTTGCCCTGGATGCCGCCACGGGAAAACAACAGTGGGTCTTCGATCCCGTGGACCCGGGTGATAACAGCACCCGTCCGAACTTTGGTTTGAACAACAACCGGGGCGTCGCCTACTGGCAGGACGGGACAGCCAAACGGATCTTTTTTACGGCGGGTGCGTGGCTGTATTCCATCGACGCCGCGACGGGGCTGCCGGACAGTGCTTTCGGAAGGCATGGAAAACTGGATATGCACGAAGGGCTGGGCAGGGATGTCCATGATCTGTATGTCGCGGCCACCTCGCCGGGAGTGGTATACAAGGACCTGCTGATCATGGGGGATCGGGTGTCGGAGGGAAGCGATGCGGCGCCTGGTCATATACGTGCGTACGATGTCCATACGGGGCAGATACGATGGATATTCCATACTATTCCTCAGCCGGGTGAATATGGTTTCGATACGTGGGAGGATCCCACGGCCTGGCGGCATATCGGCGGCGCCAATTGCTGGTCGGGGTTTACCCTGGACGAGAAGAGAGGTATCGTCTTTGTTCCCACCGGTAGCGCTTCCTTTGATTTTTACGGCGGCAGGCGCAAGGGGCAGGGGCTATTCGCCGACTGTCTGCTGGCGTTGGATGCCGCCACGGGCAAACGGATCTGGCATTTCCAGGAGATACATCATGATATTTGGGATAAGGACCTGCCTACTCCGCCGGCGCTGGTCACGGTGATGCATAACGGGCAGCTTGTCGATGCCGTAGCGCAGCCAACAAAGACGGGCTTTGTCTTTCTCCTGGATCGCGAGACGGGCAATTCCCTTTTCCCCATCGAAGAACGGCCCGTACCTGTCAACTCCACATTACCGGGAGAGGAATTGTCTTCCACGCAGCCTTTCCCCGTCCTGCCGAAACCTTTTGTACGACAGACCTTTTCGGACAGCGATGTCAACAACCTGCTGCCCGATAGTTCCATACAGGAGATCCGCCGCCGGCTGAAGGGATATCATACCGGCAATATGTTCAACCCCATGTCGAAGGAAGGGACGGTGGTGCTGCCCGGTCTGGATGGGGGCGCCGAATGGGGCGGACCTGCCTATGATCCTGCCACGGGGTTGTTGTATGTGAATGCCAATGAGATGCCGTGGGTGGTCACCATTGTGGATGTGCCTCCTGTGAAGACCACGCCCACTAGCTACCCGGAGGCGGGGAAGGAATTGTATGCACGTAACTGTATCAGCTGTCATGGTCCCGACAGGAAGGGCAGCGGGAACTACCCGTCGTTGTTGAATGTTGGCGCCAAGTACAATGCCGCGACCTTTTCGGCCCTGGTGAGCGCAGGCAGGAGGATGATGCCTGCCTTTAAACAATTATCGGATGAGGAGAAGGGGGCGCTGGCTTCTTTTGTACTGGGGGCGAAGGACCTTCAGCAAAAAACTTTCGTCGCCGCGGTCAGGCCGGTAGATAGTTTTTTAAATCTGCCTTATACGATCACGGGGTATAATAAGTTCCTCAGCAAGGAGGGGTATCCTGCCATACGGCCGCCCTGGGGGACGTTGAATGCTATCAATTTGAATACGGGTGCGTTGGAGTGGAAGATCCCTTTAGGCGAGTATCCGGAGTTTGCCGCCCGCGGGATCGTTACGGGGACGGAGAATTATGGCGGCGCCGTTGTGACTGCCGGAGGGCTTTTGTTCATTGCGGCTACCCGTGATGGGAGGTTCAGGGCTTTCAACAAGCGGACGGGGCAGCTGTTATGGGAGACGATGTTGCCTGCGCCGGGGTTTGCCACGCCGGCGGTGTATTCCGCCGGGGGGCGGCAGTTTGTGGTTATTGCCTGCGGAGGAGGGAAGCTGGGGACGAGGAGTGGGGATAGTTATGTGGCGTATGCGCTGCCGCGCTGAGGGATCTTTGAGGTTGCAAATTGCAACCTCAAAAGGGCGGGGAGGAAGCAGGTATATGCCTTATGTTTTTACGGAACAAGGAGTCGCCATGTTAAGCGGTATCCTGAATTCAGACAAAGCGATCAATATGAATATCGCCATCATGCGGGCATTTGTTGAAGTTCGGCGCATCATATTCAAGCAGATCGATCTAAGGGAACAAATTAAAGAGATCAAAGAAAGATTAACTGAGCATGACGTACAATTGAACCATATTTATGATGCGATGGAGAATTTACTGGATGAAAAGGCGGCTCAAAGAAAATGGGATGAGCGGGAACGGATAGGGTTTAGGAAATGATCTGCTTTCTAATAAGGTTCCGGGCTCACTGCTGTCCAGCCGCCGTCGACGATGATGGTCTGTCCGGTGATATGGCGGGCCTGGGGAGAGACGAGGAAGAGAGCCGCATCTGCGATGTCGCGGGCGGTAGCGGGCCGGCCCATGGGGGTGATAGCAGACCATGTCTTTTCATAATTCATATCGCCTGCTGTTCTTTCCGTCATGGTGGCGCCGGGGGCGACGGCATTCACCGTGATCTTATAGGGGGATAATTCAATAACCAGATTGCGGGCGAGCATTTCCAGGGCCGCCTTGGTCATGCCGTAGGCTGCGAGGTTCTTATGGGCCTGGTGGCCTGTGACGGAAGACATAAAAAGGATGCTGCCGCCATCGCCCTGCGCCTTCATTTGCAGGGCCGTGGTCTGGGCCAGGAAGAAGCTGCCGGCGAGGTTTACCTGCATCACACGATGAAGGGATTCGGGGGGATAGCTGAGGAAGTCGCCGAAAAGGGTGATGCCGGCGTTGGCAATGGCGATGTCTATTCGGCCGAAGGTAGATATTGTTTTATGGACGATGTGTCGAACGAGGTCGACGTCTGCGACGTCGCCGGGCACGGGGATACAGTGCGGGCCGAGCTGTTTGGCGGAATCTTTGGCCAGGGATGGGTCGCTGTCATTGAGGACTACGCGGGCGCCCTGTGCAATCAGCTGGCGGCAGATCTCGAAGCCGATGCCCTGGCCTGCTCCCGTGACTATCGCTACTTTGTCTTTCATGTCCTCAAGTTAAGGATTCCTGACTAAACAGGCGACAGGCCGAACTGTCAGGCCTCCTGATCAAAATAGATCTTGTAATAATGCTTTTGAAGGGCCTCATCATACCCCTTCTCGATGAGCTCGCGGTTCCCATGCACATAGATATGAAAATTCTTATCCAGCTTGATAACGCTCTTGAATACGCGGGCCTGTTTTTTTACGGCCTGGGGTGAGATATAGAACTCGTCCGCGGGGGCCATGGGATTGGATTCCCGGTATTGCTGGTCGTACTGACGGAACGATTGTATGAGATCATCATGATGCAGCACCTCCGTCTCGAACTCCGTCTTGTTGAACTGGTCATGGGTCTTGAAGTAATCCATGGAACGATTGAGCAGATCGATCTGCTCGGTGCGGGATACTTCGAAATCATCCGGCATCTTTTGGGTCACGAAGTTCTTTGTGATCGTCAGGAAACCCTGGGTATGGAGGAATTCGTTCTGCTGAATGAGGACGCCGAGGAACTTGTCCTTCCAGTAAAGGGCTTCTTCCCCCTTGCCATTTGAGTCGAAGATAAGCAGTTCGTAACCTTTGTCCTGCTGATGGTTGAGGATGAGACAGCCCTTGTCGAGCCTGGCCAGCTCGGCTCCTTCCTTTAGTGAAAGATGCAGCCCTTCGGCGGAGGGGTCGATGTCGGCAAAAAGGGATCTGCTTTCCGCCTTGAAGAGACCGATGGCTTCGGTGGGGGCGTCATCTATGAGGATGTCCGTAAAAAAGGTCACATACAGCTCGCCGGGTCTTATCTTCGGGTGGACGGAGGCCTCGTAGAGATGGGTGGCGATGCGCTGGGACTGGGGGTGGAATTCCCCGGCATCGTCGAAAATAGTCTTCACATAGTTATATACTTCGTGGTAGTCGAGGGAAGCCGTGTGGTGAAAAGAGTAGCGCTCATGGGCGTCCTTGAACCGCTGAAGCAGCGCTTCCGCCAGCCGGACGCGGAGGTCCGTATCCAGGTCCTGTTCCTGTTGGGAGAGGAGCATGGGCTGGCCATTTTGCTTGTTGCCGGTGTAGTGAACGGCCAGTCGGGTGATGGAGGCTTCCGTAAAAAGCATATAAAAAATTCGCAAATATAGGTATATGAAGTTTACCAGATCGCACTTGCTGACCATTGTTTACAGCCTGCTCGTGGTGTCGTATACCCTGTTTGTATCCCATTTCAGGCATCATTGGTGGTATTACCTGGAATTCATGCTGATCAGCGGGTATTGTTTTTTTATTGTGCAGGGATTTTTGCTACGATCGAAGAACTGGGGGATCGTGCTGGTATTGCCGTTGGCGGTCCTGCTGGCTGCCGTGGCGGCGGGCTATCTCCTGGTGTTTATCCTGCGGTGGGGAGGGGGCACTTTACTCGATGCGGACAGGGCGGATATGATCCTTTTGTCGCTGCTGGTCATAGGTGGAAGCGCTTATTCCTTACGGTGGATAAAGGGCAAAAAGAAGGTGGCTCGGAAAGGGAAAAAATAAGTAATTGTTAGATTTTTGATTATACATATAAAAAAATGTAATTTCTAATAATGGGAAAATAAAGCCAAGCGTTAGTACAATAAAATATGCCTTAATCCCTTTTATATTAGCGAATTTTTCTTTAAGTTCAGATTAAAATCCAAATCAATTAAAACCAATTTTATGAGACCCCAGCCTAAACAAACCTCTCCGCCATCCGGACAGACGCACTCCCTTTTTAATTCCTGACACTACATCCTGCGATTGCTTCCCGGAAGCGCGACATAAAGCTATTTCGTTGTTTCTCATGGGGAAGTCAATCACGGAGATGATACGTCATTTCGTACTAAACCGTATGTCTTATGTCTGCCCCCATGAAGCCAACTATACTGAACCTACTTACATGCCTTAGAAACTCAGGCCGCCGCCGAAAAATGCTTTCCGCGCTGGTCATTGGGCTTCTTTTTATAGCAGGCGCGCCCTTCAGAGGGGTGGCAACGCCTGGTATTCCGCATTCCGGGACGGACAAGCCTTCCGCGTTCGATACGTATACCATCACGATCATCAAGGATTATTCCATTATCAATGATCAGCCGGATATCATTCAGGTGAATGTTAGTCCTACACCTGCGAACCCGCCCGGTCTGGCGCTCACTTTCTCCATCCAAGGTTCTACATATACCCCTACGATCTACACGGATGCGTCGGGTAATGCCGTTCTGCAGTTTTCCGGCGTCAATACGGGGCCTGTGCTTGTAACCATTTATAGAGGTCAGAACACGACGGGGCCTGTTATCGGGACTGTCACGGTAAATTTTATTGCCGCACCGGGTCCGGTTGACCCCACTAAGAGCTATATCAGTGTAGTACATAGCCCGGAGACGGCCAACGGCACGAACCAGGATATCGTCAAAGCGCATCTTGTCGATATATACGGCAACCTCATGTACAACACCAATGTCGATTTCAGTATCGCATCGGGTGTAGCCAGCTTTGCAGCGGGTCCCACCGTAACGACGGATGATGCCAGCGGAGCTAATCCGGGCGAGGCGCAGGCAAAATTGGTGAGCACCACCGTGGGGGATGTGCATGTGACGGCGACGGTAGGCGGCGTGACCATCGGCAATGGCGCCGGAGGCACGGATGTCACCGTGCAGTTCGTCGTCGGCGCTCCCGACCCATCGAAGAGTCTTCTCAGCGTAGTACATAGTCCGGAGACGGCCAATGGCACGAGCCAGGACGTTGTGAAGGCGCATATCGTAGATGCCAATAATCATCCTGTCGCCAATGCCACTGTTACGTTCGCCATTTACAGCGGTACGGGTCAGTTCGTCGGCAATGCTACCGTGACGACGGATGCCAATGGGGATGTGACCATTCCTATCGTAAGCACCGTGGCGGGCGATGTGCAGATACAGGCGCAGGTGAACGGAACGTCCATCAGCAATGGTGTTGGCGGAACCACTGTCACCGTGCAATTCGTTTCGGATGCGCCCAGCACTTCGAGCAGCTATATTGCCGTAGTACATAGTCCCGAAACAGCCAATGGTACGAACCAGGACCTGGTGAAGGTGCACCTGGCCGACCCGAATGGCAATCTTGTTGGCGGAGCCTGGGTAACGTTCAGCATTTACAGCGGCACCGGCCAGTTCGTGGGTACGGCGACCGTGCAGACAGGGGATGCTGCAAGCGGTCATTTCGGGGAAGCTACCATTCCCATCGTGAGCACCGTGGCGGGTGATGTGGTGATACAATGCGTGCTCACGAGCACCACTATTTATTTTTCCAACAATACGGATGGAGGGAAGTCTGTCACGGTGCAGTTCGTATCGGACGTGCCCGATCCTTCCAAGAGCTATATTGCCGTAGTGACCAGTCCCGCGGCCGCGGATGGCGTAGCCCAGGACGTCGTGAAAGTGCACCTGGTGGATGCCAATGGCAACCCTGCCGTAGGTACGGTGAGCTTCAGCATCTATAGCGGCACCGGTCAATTCGTCGGGACGTCCACATTGACAACGGGTGGTCCGACCAGCGCTACGCCCGGGGAAGTAACCATCCCCATCGTAAGTACGGTGGTGGGTGATGTGGTGATACAATGTATTTATGGGTCCTTTACCCTGAATAATAACACCGACGGAGGGAATTCCGTGACGGTGCAGTTCGTGGCGGGTCCGCCCGATGCGTCGAAGAGTCTTCTTTCCGTCGTACAGAGCCCGGCCACGGCCGACGGCGTGTCGCAAGACGTCGTGAAGGTGCACCTGGTGGATGCCAGCGGCAATCCTGCTTCCGGCACTGTCACCTTCAGCATCCTCAGCGGTACGGGCCAGTTCGTGGGCAGTGTCACGGTGAATGTCACCGGGGACTATACGATCCCGCTGGTAAGCACCGTGGCGGGCGATGTCGTCGTACAGGCGAAGCTGTCGGACGGGACCTTTGTCAGCAATGGCAGTGGCGGTAATTCCGTGACGGTGCAGTTTGTCGCCGGTGCGGCCGTGCCTTCCGCGCCCGGCGCTCCTTCCGATCCGAACGCCCCGGGTGGCACCACGGGTACGCAGCTCAGCATTGTAAAGAATTATGCAGCGGCCGATGGCGCTGCAACGGACATCGTAAATGCTCATATCACAGATGCATATGGCAACCCTGTAAAGAATGAAGTAGTGACCTTCTCGATAAGGACGGGTGGCACGTCTACAGGCACGGCTCAGCTGGTGGGAACGGTGACTGTTACGACGGATGCCAATGGAGACGCCAAAATGTCGATCACTAACACAGTGGCGGGTACGGTATGGATCGATGCCACCATCGACTACAACGGTAATCCTACTTCGCTCATCGACGGCAGCTATAAGGAAGTGACCTTTGTAAACGAGCCGGATGTCAACAATCCCGAGACGCGATTGATCGTCGTCGTATATGAAGCGCTGGCGGATGGACAGTCCACCACCGTCGTAAAGGCCCATGTGGTAGATCAGAATGGGACCGTACTGCCGGGACAGGATGTAACGTTCAGTATCGACAGCGGCAGCGCCACGATCGTCACCCCGCAGCCTGTTACCACGGATGCCAACGGAGATGCCATCATCGAGATCTCCAGCACCAAGCCGGGATTTGTGCTGATCACGGCGACGGTAGGCGGGAAGAGCATCAAGTTCGGAAGTCCGGCGAGAGTGAAGTTTGCGGCAATAAATATATATGTACCGAAGGTATTCACGCCCAACGGGGATGGAACGAACGACCTGTTGAAGCCGATACTGGTGGGTATTGCCGAGTTCCATTACTTCAATATCTACAACCGGTGGGGCAACCTGATCTTTACGACACGTGATCCGAACCAGGGTTGGGATGGAACGTTCAAGGGAGTGGCGCAGCCGGTGGAAACGTATCTATGGATCGCGGAAGGTGTGGATATCAATGGCAAGAAGATCGTAGCGAAGGGTATGACGTCGCTGGTGAGATAGGATACCAGCCGCGTTGTCTCAATATATAAAATAGTAAATCCAATATCCAGATGAGGAAGAATTATATCATACTGTCTCTTTTGTTACTCACGGGCTTTGTCCGTGGGCAGGAGATCAACTTCTCGCGGGTGCAGGATATGGCAATCTGGTATAACCAATCCCTCAAGACCGACAAACAAAACAGTCTCAAGCTCAATTACCGCAATGTTCAATATGGCGGCCAGATCGCATACAACAGCGTGGCTGCTCTCTTCGATATGCCGTTATTGTCCAAGGAAGCCAAGACCAAGGAGAATGCGGCTTATTTCAGCCTGGCTGCGGGGGCTGCCTCGGACAAGTCCAATGCGGGTATATTGAACAATACGATGGGGATGCTGGGCATATCGTATGCCGTACCCATTGGCCGCAAGGAAACGTATCTGGCGGCAGGCTTCCAGGGCGCTTATTATCAAAGCAATTTCAATGTCAACGGCGTATCGAATGCTTTTGGCGACCAGTATGATAATTACGGTCCCATAGAAGGCGCTCCTTCCGCCGACCGGCTGGCTTCCGGCTGGAGCTATGGTCATTTCAATCTGAATGCGGGCGTCTCCGTATTCAGCAATTCACGGTATGACAAATGGTATTTTGGCGTATCCGCCATGCAGATAAACCAGCCTTATTCCTATAAGATCAAGTCCGACTCCACGCGGCTGAAGATGAACTATGGCATACAGGGTGGATACCGCTATGTCACCCAGACGGATGACGAAGTGGCTTTTTATATGGCGATGAACTGGCAGGGGCCGGCCTATCGTCACTACTATAATTTTTCCTATACCAAGTCTATTCCGGGGGTAACGGGCGGGGCGGCTGTGGGGCTGGGGCTGGGGTATCGATATGACGATGCGCTGATCCCCAACCTGGAGATCCGGTATCAGAAGCTGATCATAGGATTGTTGTACGATGTCAATATTTCAACTATCAGCGCCGCGGGTATCTCCCGTAATGGGATCGAGCTGGCGTTAAAAATAGATTTTTAGCAATTAAGGTTTTAAATATCAACCCATGAAGAAGGTAATAATTTGTTTGACCGGTGCTTTTCTCCTGACCCCTGGTCTGCGGGCGCAGGATAGTACCGCGCCAAGCGTTGATACGGTGCGGCAGCAGCCTGTGGTGGATACCGTGCAGAGTCCCACGGCAAAGGATACGACGGGCACTATGAAGGACACTACTGTGAAAGTGGACATCCCCAATAAGGATACCATCTCCGTCGCCGTCGTTGTGCCGCAAGACACTGCCGCTGCCCAGAACGTGGCGTCTCAGCCATCCCAGCCGTCGCAACCTTCTCAGCCGCAGGATTCCACCGCCACGGAAGAGAACCCCGGCCGGCAGCTGGATACGCGCTGGTTCATATCTCCCCTTATGAAGTTCCAGTTCCAGGACTTCGCTTTTCTGGAAAAGAACCGGAAGGGATATCTCAGCGATGCCAATACGCTACCTTTCTTCAATCGTGGGAATGCCTCTTTTGCCGCCAGCGCCTATAAGAACCTCACCGGCCGTCTGTCCTTTAGCGCGGACCTGGGGCTTTCTTTCGGGCATGTCACCAACGACAATGTGTTGATCAGCCAGACCAAGTCGAAGACCTATAACCTGGTAAATGTCGCCCTGTATTATCATCTGCTGGCCGCGTCCTACCGGCTGCAGCCTTATATAACCATCGGGGTCAACGATATTATCAACGATGCCTCCTATGTCAGCGCGCCTATCGGCGTCGGGGCGAAGTTCAATGCCAAAAAGGTAATGGTGATGGGCCAGATCACTTATGGATATGCCATGACCAACAGCATTTCCAATACCACGATGTATTCGCTGGGGGTATATCTGCCTATCAAGAACAAGAAGCAGCGGAAGCAGGAGAAGGAAGATCAATCCCCGTACAACAGACCCGGCAAGGACGATAAAAAGGATACGGCTTCCAAGACCGGGCCGATCACCATCAATATCACCATCAATATGGACTCCGTGAGAAGGGCAAAAGGACTGAAGGATGATGATGACGGCGGATCCGGCAGGAATGGAAGAGATGGCAGGGATGGCGCCGACGGGTCGGATGGCTCGGGCGGCCGCAGGCATGGACGTCATACGGGAACTCTTGCTACCTCTCTTAACCTGGACGATGATTTCGGGGATGACGATTACAAGGTGGATACCATCGATGGCATGCCGGTGGTGCGGTTCGTGGTATACTTCGAATTCAACGAGTGGGGGCTCAACTCCAAGGCGTTTTCCACCATCGACAAGGTGATCGATCACTTACGGCACAAGCCGAACCTGGCCATCGAGATCAAGGGGTATACGGATGATGTGGGTACCAACCAGTACAACAACTTCCTGTCCCGCAGAAGGGCCAAGATGGTGCTGGAATATATGAACAGCCGGGGGGTACCTTCCGACTTTATGAAGGCCAAGGCGTATGGCAGCGACGACCCCGTGGCGGACAACAAAGACCCGAACGCGGCATGGCTGAACCGTCGCGCGGAGATCATCGTACATGAAAAATAACATATTGGAAACAATATCCTATTGAAAATAACAGTATATTGAAAACCTGAAAATGAAAAACCATGAACATTCGTATCGAGCTGGTAGATGAAAGAGGCAATCATATCAACCCCAGTCATGTAAGCCCAGTAGAGTATTTAGCAAGATTTTTAAACAAATGTGTAGTCAATAAGGTGTATCAGAAGATGGTGGCGGCCGGCAGGTCGGGTACCATACTGGTGTACCAGGATAAGATCGAGGTGCGGGAAAGTTAGTTTTTTTTCCGGTGGCCGGCCCTAGCCGGCGCCGGTGATCTTTTCGATCTCATGAGCGTAGCCTGCCCCGATGGGCAATTCTTTATCCTTTATCCAGACCGACCCTCTCTCGATGCGGCTGACCTTGGCCGTGGCAACGAGATAGCTGCGATGGATACGGACGAAGAGGCCGGCGGGTAGCAGCTCTTCCACTTCGTTCATGGTCAGACGGGAGAGGATCTTCTCGTCCGGCAATACAAACTGCATATAGTTCCCCGTGCTTTGCACATAAAGGATGTCTCCCAGGTCCACCCGGATCTGCCCATAGCCGCTCTTGATAAAAATATGATCAGGGGCTGGGTGGGACCCTGCAGTTTGTTTCTTCATGGTATATAGTTCATAGGCCTTATGGCAGGCTTTCAGGAAGCGTGCCGGCGAAAAGGGCTTGAGCAGGTAGTCGATGGCGTCCAGCTCGAAGCTTTGGACGGCGTGTTCGCTATAAGCCGTTGTAAAGATGACCATGGGAGGATGAGAGAGATTGCGAAGCAGGTCCATGCCGGAGATGTCCGGCATTTTTATATCCAGGAACAGCAGATCGGTGTCTCCTTTTTTCAGATAGCCCATTGCCTCGAAGGCATTGGTAAAGCAGGCCTGCAGCTGCAGGAAAGGGATCTTTCCGGACAGGCTTTTGATCACCTCCAGGGCCATGGGCTCGTCGTCGATGGCTACCGCTTTTAGCATATCGTAGTAGAATTTATTACAATTTAGCGATCTTACCCGGCTCGATCAGCAGCTGGATAAAGAATTCCCTGTCGTTGCCGTTGACGAAGAATTCGTGTTTGCCGGGATATATCAGCCTCAGCCGATTGACCACGTTCTTCATGCCTACGCCGGACCTGTCCTTTTCCGGATCGGTGTCCTTACGGATATGCACGCTGTTCCTGACCTCGAAAAGGATGCCTTTTGTATCGCATTGCAGGCGGATGTCGACCCAGGACTTCTCCTTGAGGCTAATACCGTGCTTGAAGGCATTTTCCACGAATGGGATCAGGAGCATGGGGGCGATCATATGGTCGCAGGAGCCGCCTTCGATGTCGGCGTTGATGGTAATGTCGGGTGAGGACTGGGTACGGAGCTTTTGCAGGTCGATATAATTTTTCAGGTATTCTATCTCCTTGTACATAGGGATCTTCTCCTGGTGGTTCTCATGGAGCATGAAGCGCATCATGTCCCCCAGCTTTTGTATCCCTTCCGCTGCCCGGAAAGCGTTTTCCTGGAGGGCGGTGCCATAGAGCGTATTGAGGGAATTGAAGAGGAAGTGAGGGTTGATCTGGCTGCGAAGGAAATGGAGGTCTGCTTCGGATTGGTCGAGGGCGATCTCGAGTCCCCGGAAGCGGAGGATGCTGTCTTTGCGCCAGCGATAGATGAACCAGGATATGGGTGTGATGAGGAACAACTGGAAGATCCAGGCGCCAAGGAGAAAGGGGATGAAAACGCGGGGTTCGTCGGCAATCACGACAAACAGGAAGCTGAAAGGGATGGCCAATAATAAGGTAGACACGAGCAGGCGGCGCAGGTTGTTGCCTTTCAGGAGAGGCTGGTCGCCTTTGGACGGGAACAGCCAAAAGATGAGGGTAATAAAAGTCAGGACAATGCCGGGTATGATGGCAAAGAAAAGGATCGGGGTCATTCTCATATCCACCTGGTCGAACGCAGTGAGGAAACCGAATATCGCAAAGTAGATGGTGAACCAGACCGTGATCTGATTGGTGAGCCGGATACGAAAGGCCCTCCATTGGGAAGGCTGCGTCAGCCGGCTGATGACACCCTCGCGTACGCAGGCATAGAACAGATAAAAGGTCATTACTAAAAAGGCCTTTTTCAATCCATGACCCATGATGATCTGCCGGGGATCGAAATCGTTGGTGGGGCTGGCGTAGACGTAGGCTTCCCGGTAAAAGACGGCGAGACCCCAGCCGGCGCCCAAAAGGATGACCAGGAGGATGGTGTAGAGGACGGCCCAGATGGTACGTTTGAGGGCTACCCCGGAGGCCCCTTTCATTTCGATGCCACCCGACCGGGCAAAATGGAAGGTGAAGGACCCTTTTACAGAGGCGTCTGTCTGCAACAGGCGAGGGAGGATAAAGAAATTCATCTGCAGGAAGGCGAGGTAGAGCATGATGGGGACGCTGATCTCGGGCAGAAAGATATTGGTGAAATAGTTGAAAGGGACGTGATTGTTATAGAACGCCTCTCCGTATTCCTTGTTCAAAATGGCCCATGAATTGTCGAGGATACGCCAGATATATCCGCAGACGCCAAGAAGGCAGAGTACGGTGGCCAGGGTCAGCTCGTGCTCCCTCCACCGGAGTCTTGGGGCGGAAGGTTCCTGGAGGGCATCGCTGTGAGAAGTCATCATCTTATCTTTTTTATACAAGGATAGGGCATTGCTGCCCCATCTTTTATCAAATGTGATAAACTTCCCTGAATATGTGACGAGTTTTTATCGGCCTGCCTTGCTGGTCTCGTTCTTTTCGGTCTTTTCGGCTTTATCAGTCTGTTTAGCCGCCTTTTCCTGGTTCTTTTTCAGGATGGTGATATAGCGCCGGGCGTCGGTGTTGCCGGGGTCCAGGCTCAGGAGCTTTTCAAAATAATCGATGGCGCCTGCATAGTCTTTTTCCGCATTGGCCTTATAGGCAGCGATATAACCATAGGATTCCACGAGGTGTTTGCGGTTGGTCTTGCTGGTGGTATCTTTAACGGCTATGTCGATGAGCTTGAGGTAGTGGGGAATGGCGATGCCGGTGGTCATGGACGTATCGATGGCAGCGTCGCTGCGGGCCCGCCAATAGTAGCCGAAATCCTGATCGGGATATTTTGTTTCATAGAGGCCGAACACGCTGTCGGCCATGGGATAATCTTTAGCCATGTAATTGGCCAGGCCCCAGTTGAACAGGTCCAGGTTGGTGGACTGGGCGTTGTGCTGGTAATATTTGCCCAGCCAGATGGCCTGGTTGGGATAGTCCTTTAGCTTTTTATACAATCCCGCCAGCTTTTTGGCATAGGCGATGTTTTTGGTCGTGTCTTTCTCCATGGCTTCGGCGCGGACATAATAAGTGGCGGCGGAGTCGGGCTGCTGCAACTGGTCGTAGATGTCTCCCATGGTCTCATAATCCTTGACGACAAAGCCTGTATCCTGCTGGCGGCCGAAGTAGGCGCGCATGTATTCCAGGGCGCGGGCGGAGTCGTTGAGCTCTTTGTAGCTGTATGCTATGAGCTTGAAGAGGCGGGGTTCGGCCTGTTGTCCCTGTTGCCCGAGGATCAGCTGGGCGTGCTGGATAGCGTCCTGGTATTTACGGGAGGCATAGAGGAGGTCCGTCATCAGATAGTCATTCGCGCTGCTCTTGTCGCTGGCGGCGATATAGTGCCGGAGACAGTCCATAGCCTTGTCGACATCCTTGAAGTAATAATGATAGTAGAGCTCGTACCAGGCGGGGGCGTAGAGGGAGTCGGCGGCGACGGCATCGTTGAAATACTTTACGTACATGGCGTCATTGCCCTGCGAGACGAAGATCTTGCCCAGCCGGTAGGCTGCTTCCGCATAGCGGCTGTCCTGGTTGAGCGCATCCTGGTAAGCCTTGTAGGACTCGGTGCCGTTGGCCAGCTTGCGGTAAGCATTACCCATGGCCACGTACAATTCGGGGTTGCGCTTGTCCTTTTTAAGCGCGCGGTTGAGCATGTCGATGGCATAGGCGGCGTCGCCGTCCGGGGCGTCCTGCTGGGCGATGGCAATCGCCAGCAGGACCTTGGGATCCTTCTGCTTCGTCTCTTCCATGGCTTTATTGAAGCAAAGCATGGCGCTGTCCTTTTTATGATCCTGCAGCAGGACCTGCCCGTAGGCGCAAAGAATAAGGGGGGCGTTGGCATTGCCGGCGGGCAGCAGCCGCAGGCTGTCGCGAATGAGATCTGTCTTTCCATTGTGCAGATAGGCACGGGTGAGCAGCCACCAAGCTTCCGCATTGTTGGGGTCGGCTTTTATGATAGGTTGTAGTAAATGGGCAGCCCCCTCATAGCGTTGATAGTATAACAATCTGTAGGCTTCGACTGTCGACTGGCTTCGGAGGCCGCCCATCACAAATAGCAGGCAAATCGCAAAGGTCAATTTTTTTGTCAGGATTCTCATGGCGTCAAAGTAGGACGGGCGTCTTAACGAAATATTAAAGGGGCATTAGAATTGGATTAGAGAATAAAGGCCGGGGGGCGTAGTTTGAGATTTTGCCTAATTTTGCCCTTTGATCTATGATGGAAGAAAGGAAGATATTAGTCATCGAGGACGAGAAAAAGATTGCCGACACGTTGAAGATGGGCCTGACCGAGCAGGGGTTCGACGTGGAGGTAGCTTATGACGGCAAGCTGGGTTATCAGCTCTTCACTTCCCGTCCTTTCGATCTGGTGATACTGGATATCAATCTGCCCGGGATCAACGGTTACGATCTCTGCAAGATGATACGTAACGGCAATACGCATACGGTCATCGTCATGCTGACCTGTATGAATACCCTGGAGAACAAGATCGAGGGGTATGATGCGGGGGCGGACGATTATATGGTAAAGCCTTTCGAGTTCCGGGAGCTGTTGTTGAAGATACGGGCCGTGCTGAAACGTACTCCGGGTGCATCGCAGCCGGTGGGCAGGCTGCTGAAGGCCGCGGACCTGGAGATGAACCTGGACAATAAGGAAGTGCGCAGGGATGGCCGGCCGATCAAGCTTACCGCCAAAGAGTTCCAGCTGCTGGAATACCTTCTCCGCAATAAGAACAGGGTAGTGTCGAGGGCCGACCTGGCCATCAACGTTTGGGATGTGGATTTCAACACCAACACGAATGTCATCGACGTATATATCAGCTACGTCAGGAACAAGGTGGATCGTGATTTCGAGCACAAGCTGATCCAGACGCAGGTGGGAATGGGATATATCTTAAAAGAAAATTTCCGGTGATGCCGGTAAAGGTTCGAATAACCCTTCTGTTCTCTCTTCTGGTGCTGGGGATACTTACCCTGGTGTGCGCGTCCGTTTATTATTTCTCCTATACCAATCGCATACAGGATATACAGGTGAGGCTGACCAACCGGGCCATCACCACGGGCAGACTGCTGAGCCAGACCGGCGTGTTCGATCAAAAGCTGATCCGGCGGATAGATGAATCCACATCCCTTGCCATGAAGGATAAGGTGGTGGAGGCATATGATCTTACGGGCAGGATGATCTACCGGTATTGCGATAACCCTGACGACAGCATCCTGGTGGATACGGAAACCCTTGTCCGGGCGAAGCAGCGGGGGAATGTTTATTTCATCCGAGGCAGCAAGGATGTAGTGGCCTACTATTATGAGGATGCGCACCTGGTGATCGTTGCAGCGGCTTATGATGAGCCGGGGGACGTGAAATTACGGCATCTCCGGATGGTGCTGACACTGAGCTTTATCGGGGGGCTGTTGAGCGCCGTCATTATCGGATGGTGGTTTTCCATCAGCCTGCTCAGACCGTTGAGAAGGATCGCCGATGAGGTGAACGATATCTCAGCGCGTGATCTTACCCGAAGGATACGATCTACAGGCGGCTCGCCGGGAGATGAGTGGGGCTATCTTTCGGACACGTTGAACAGCCTGTTGAACAGGCTGCAGGAGAGCTTCGAGATACAGGGGAGATTTATAGCCAACGCTTCGCATGAGCTTTCTACTCCTTTGACCTCCATTTCCAGCCAGCTGGAGGTATCATTGCAGCGGGTGAGGAGCATGGAGGACTACCGGCAGGTGATCCAGTCGGTGTACCAGGACGTACAACAGATGAACAAGCTGACCCAGACCCTGCTGGAATTCGCCAAAGCTTCCGGTACGGCGGGGGGATTGGAGATCGACCAGGTACGGATCGACGAAATACTTTTACGGCTGCCGGGTGAGATATCCAAGACGGCAGAGGGCTATTCCGTCACACTGGACTTCGACCGGCTGCCGGAGGACGAAGAGAAGCTGCTGGTATTGGGCAATGAGGAGCTGCTGTTCATGGCGATGAAGAATATGGTCACCAATGCCTGTAAGTATTCGGACGATCATCATGCGGTGGTGCGGCTGTCTGTCCATGGGTGGGAGGTCGTTATCGCCATCGAGGACAAGGGCAGGGGGATTGCGGAAGAGGAATGGGAAAAGATATTTCAGCCATTTTACAGGACGGACGAGGGACATGCCATTCCGGGGTTCGGGCTGGGGCTTTCGCTGGCCCGCCGGATCATAAAACTGCACAAGGGAGAGATCGATATCGAATCCATGATCGGAGAGGGTTCCCGGTTTATCGTGCGGCTGCCTATAGGACGAGCGAGGACCCCTAATTCTAATACTTTTCTAATCCCGGATTAAGCCGGCGTTAAGGCGGGGGACGGATATTGACCTCCAAATCATCGAGCATGCGTATCAAAAACATGGCATTGGCAGGGCTGCTACCGCTGATGTTATTGTCCTGTGTCAGCAGCAAAAAGTTCAAGGCTCTTCAATCCAAATACGACGAACTTAGCAAATCCGACAGCGCTTTACGAAACGATCTGAAAAACTGTAATGACAAGACGGCCGATCTGACCAGGCAAAAGTCCGCATGTGATGACCGGGTGGCGGCGCTGAACAAGCAGCTGGCTTTTTTGAAGGAAAACAATACGCAGGCATTGAAACAGCTGGAGGATATGTCGGTGATCTCTACGTCCCAGGCGCAAAGCATCAAGAAGTCCCTGGAGAACATCGGCGCCAAGGATGCCTATATCGAAAGTCTGCAGTCCGCGCTGGCGCATAAGGATTCCCTGAATATGGCCCTGGTGAACAACCTGAAGGGCGCCATCGGCAATATGAATGACCAGGACATCAATATCAAGGTGGACAAGGGGGTAGTCTATGTAGATATTTCCGACAAGCTCCTGTTCAATTCGGGGAAATACGATGTGACGGCCAGGGCGCAGGAGGTATTGGGGAAGGTAGCGACCGTCCTGAAGGCACAGCCGGATATTGAATTCATGGTAGAGGGGCATACCGACAGCCGTCCGTTCCGAAAAGGCGTGTTGCTGGATAACTGGGACCTCAGCGTAAAGAGGGCCACTTCGGTGATCCGTATCCTTCAGAATAAGTATGGGCTTCAGCCCAGCCATATGGCCGCTGCGGGCAGAGGGGAGTATCTGCCTGTGGCTTCCAATGCTACCAATGAGGGGCGGGCGCAGAACAGACGTACGCGGATCGTGATATTACCCCAATTGGATCAATTCTTTAAGTTGTTGGAACATAAATAGTTAGGAATGGGCCTTCGGGCCCTTTTTGTCCTATATCGTAGATCTACGATAAAAATCGAGGGTCTTTGCTCTTTTTTAACAGATTGGTTTGGGCTAGTTTTGTTCTATCCAATACCGATGAAATAACCGGTATCCAATCCAGAAAAACCAGCTTTCGTACTCGTGTTCAAAAGAAAGCATTAAATTCCAATTTCTCTTGAAAAGCCCCTGACTAAACTTGGGGGTTTTTTCGTTTTAGAAACTGACGACCTTTATCTCCACCCGCCTGTTGGCTGTCCTCTGGGCTTCATCTCTTTCTTCCGGATGTATTTTGTTGCTGGCGCCAAAGCCTTTGTATGTCATCCTATTCTTTTTTATTCCCTGGCTGGCCAGGAACTCATATACGTATTTCGCCCGTTGGGCGGAAAGATCGGGTTCGTGCGTGTCTGCGTCGCGGCCATCGAGCCCATCGGACATGCAACAGACATAGCCCTGTATCTCGATGTGCAAGGCAGGGTATTCCTTCATGATGGCGGCCAGCTCTGCCAGGACAATAGTGGACCCGGGGAGAGGTATATGACGGTCGCCATAGAAATTGACATTTCGCAGGACGATGTTCTTTCCCACGAGGTTGGCCGTATCCTTGAATATCTCCCGGAGCGAAGGAGGACGATGATAGATGGTGGTATTGGGGTCGTCGACCCGGGATGAAGTGTCGGGGATTACTATGATAGGGCTTGGGACCGGGACCGTCATGTCGGGTGACAGGTGGATGTGCTGTATCGTGATCTCGACCCGTCTGTTCAGGGATCTCTTTTCGGCGTTGCTGTTGTCATTCAGGGGGAAGTGACTGCCGAAGCCGCTGATCGTCGTGAACAGGGTATCGGGCCAGCCTTTGGATAGAAGATAGTCATGGACGGCATTGGCGCGTTGCAGGGACAGCTGGATATTGTGCGTATCGCTGCCGGAGCTGTCGGTGTGGCCGGTGAGACGGATGCTTATCCTGTGGGTCGCCGGGCTGATTGCGGCCATGTCAGCGGTCAGGCTGTCCAGGGATACTTTGTCCTTGGGCCGTATGCCGCTCTTGTCGATGTCGAAATGGACGATAATAAATGTCTGTCCGTCGGACAACGGGCCGGAGGCCCGTTTGGGCGTATCCTCTTGGGCTCTTGTGAAGGAGCCCCGGAGGAGCAGCAAGACCAATATTATGCTATATCGCATCAGACAGGGATGTGAACGTAAAGTCACGGATCTTCATGGGAGGTATCATGGCCGAGCCCCCCCCTTCTCCACTGATGGTGCGCTCGGGTTTGCCGAGCGTTTCCAGGTTGTTGAGCATGATGACCGGACTTTCATTGAAACGAAAATTCTTGATGGGAAATTTTATTTCGCCATTCTCGATATAGAAAGTACCGTCGCGGGTGAGTCCTGTATAAAGCAGTGTTTGAGGATCGACGGAGCGTATATACCAGAGGCGTGTGACGAGGATGCCTTTTTCCGTACTTTTTACCAGGTCTTCGATGCTGGCTGTGCCGCCGTCCATGATGACGCTGTCGGGGGATGGAGTAGGTGCGACCCCTTTCTGCTGCGCCCAATAGCGGGAGTAGAAAAGGTTTTTTATGACCCCTTTCTCAATCCAGCTGATCTTTTTCTGGGGCATGCCTTCGAAATTGAAGGGATAGGTGGGCAGGTCTTCGTTGTGTGGGTCGGAATAGATATTGACCCTTTCGTCCACCAGCTTTTCGCCCAGGCGCGTCTTGCCACCCGGCATGCTGAGGAAGCTCCGGCCTTCGTCGGCGCTGCGTGCATCGAGACTACCGTAAAGGTTCTCCAGCAACACTATGCCGGCGGCGGGTTCCAGGATGACGGTATATTTACCGGGCTCGAGGGCTTTGGCGCCGGTGGATTTAGCTGCCTTCCAGGCGGCGGTCTTCGAGGCGGCCAGCACGTCCAGCCTGGAGCTGTCGTTGTAGCTTTTTGCCGCATAGCCGGAACCTGTCCCGTCCTCCGTGCGGAGGGTCACCGAGAAGTTGACGGCTGTGTTGGTGGTATAAGCGAAAAGGCCATGGGAGTTCATGATGGCGGAGAAACTGGCGCTATTCTCCAGGTAGCCGGCGGCGTTGAGCTTATTATCCTTCGAGATCTGCAGGCTGCCCTGAACCATGTCGGCGCGCGACTTCGAATTGAGCGCGGCGGTAGCCTCCACATATGTTTTCGAGGGCGCTTCGTAGGTTTGCGGGCCGAGGAAGGGCATATATTCCGGATTCTCGGGCGCCAGCCGGGCCAGCTCTTCGGCACGGTGTACGGCTTTTTGCAGCGAGGCGTCGTCGTATTCGTTGATGGTGGTGATGCCGACCTTTTTGCCAAAGGCGGATGAAATGGCAAGGGACACCTGATCGAGCGCACCGCTGGTAGACACGGCGTTGAGGGCATAGCGTATATTGCCTCCTATGGAACCATTGATGGAGACCTGACATTCGTCGGCCTTGGAATAGCTGAGGACTTTTTGCAGCAGGGTGCGTGCTTCGTCCTGGGTGAGAAGAGACATAATGAGTATTTTAGATCTTTCTTGCTGTATTGATAACATTGATACCATTGAAACGGGCGGTGGCGGCGCCATGTGACACCGCATTGCTTTGAGAGGGCTGTCCTTTACCGTCAAAGAAGGTGCCTCCGAGCCTGTAATCCCGCTGGTCGCAGACGGCGGTGCAGGAATTCCAGAACTCCTGTGTATTGGCCTGGTAGGCCACGTCCTTCAGCATGCCCCCGATCTTCCCGTTCTTTATCTCATAGAACAGCTGGCCGCTGAACTGGAAATTGTACCGCTGCTGGTCGATGGAGTAAGAGCCATCACCGATGATATAAATACCTTTCTCCACATTCTTTATCAGCTCGTTGGGCATAAGGGGCGTTTTGCCGGGGCGCAAGGAAATATTGGCCATACGCTGGAACTGTACGTCCTGCCAGCTTTGTGAATAGCAGCAGCCCTGTGATTCATCGAGGCCGATGATATGGGCCTGGTCGCGGATGGCCTGGTAGTTGACGAGAATGCCGTCCTTTATCACGTCCCATTCCTTGCAGGGTACGCCTTCGTCATCATACCCTACCGCGCCAAGGCTACCGGGCTGCAGCTTGTCAGCGACGATGTTCACGTGCTTGCTGCCGTAATTGAATTTTTTTGACTTCCACTTGTCCAGCGTGAGGAAGCTGGTACCGGCGAAATTGGCTTCATAGCCCAATACCCTATCCAGCTCGGTGGGGTGACCGGCGGATTCATGGATGGTGAGATAGAGATTGGTCGGGTCCAGCACGAGGTCGTATTTGCCCGGCTCGACGGATTTGGCGGCATGTTTTTCTCCGGCCTGTATAGCGGCCAGCCTGGCGTCTTCCAGCATGTCGTATCTATCCGTATAGAGGGTGGTCACCGTCTTGATCTTTTTGCTGTCATCGGGCGTCAGGTATTCGTATCCCATACCCATGGGCGCTCCCAGGGAGTTCCGGGTCTCGAACTTACCTGTCTTGTCATCGATCTTTGTCACGGTGAAGACCGGCCATATGCGATGGATGTCCTGGTCGATGTAGGAGCCGTCCGTGGAGGCGAAATATTTCTGTTCGTTGACGAGGAAGAGGGCTGTGTCGATGAAGCTGGCGCCGGCCTTCATGGCTGCGCCGTTGACGTCGAGGATCATGTCCGCCTTTTCCTTGATGGGTATGTCGAAACCGTTCTTGATGATGGGGGTCTTCCAGCTGACCTCGCCCAGGCCTTTTTGCGGAGCCAATTGTACGGGCTGCGATTGCAGGCGCGCATTCTCTTTGGCGATGGATACGGCCAGTTCGGCGGCCTTTGCGATATTGTCCTTGTCGAGCTTGTCGATGGCGGAGAAACCCCAGCAGCCGTTGGCGATGACGCGGATGCCCATGCCATAGGACTCGGTGTCCACGGTGTTCAGCACTTTATCCTCCCGTGTAATGATGAACTGGTTCAGGTAGCGGCCGATGCGTACATCCGCATAGGTGGCGCCTTTTGAACGGGCTGCGTTGAGGGCGATGTCGGAGAGCTGCTTTTTCAAGCCCGTATCGATCCAGGCTGTTTCCGTGCGGGGTCGCGTGGTCGATCCGAGCACCGGTATCCTGCCGAGCAGGACGCCGCCCATGCCCATGCCGGCCAGGGAGAGAAAATCTTTTCTTTTCATCCGTTGAATGGTTTATCCATGTAAAATAGAATAATCCTGATGGATGGACAAAACAAGGATAGCCGCTCATAAATAATCCAACCCGTCTGTCCGAATGTGACTCAACCAGGCTCCGGTTCGTTAAAAAATCCTATTTTGCCGCCCTTAATCGAAATACATGAGATATACCCAAACACCTTTGAGACCTCTTTTGGTCCTTTCCCTCCTGCTGTCTGGTATCTGTAATGTACATGCGCAAAAGAAAATTTATGGCGATATCTCCGAAGCCTTGCAGGCTACGGGACAATTGAGGGGGCAGGGCGGTCCGGCCAGTGTCAACTGGATACAGGGCGGGGCGCAGTATTCCTTCACTACGGGCAAGGAGATCCATGTCATGGACCCAAAGACCCTGCAGGAGAAGACGGTCTTTACCGACAACGGCCTTACTTTCCCCTCCGGCAAACCGTTCACCTATCAGTCCTTTCAATGGAGCCATGACAGCAAGCACCTGGTATTCAGGACCAACTTCCGCCATCTGTATCGTCGCAGCGGTGTATCCGACTACTATATTTATGATGTGGATTCACGCCAGCTGCGGCTGGCGACGCAGAATGCCCGCACGGCGGAGCTTTCTCCCAACGGGGAGATGGTGGGTATCGAGCGGGGCGGCAATATGTATGTCTATGACTTCGCCAAGAGCAGGGAGACGATGCTGACCCTGGACAGCACCAGCGAGGACGGTATATTCAACGGGCATTACGACTGGGTATATGAAGAAGAATTCGGTCAGGCGCAGGCCTGGAACTGGAGCAGGGACAGCCGGTATATCGCCTTCTGGCAGTTCGACGAACGACAGGTGCCCCGGTTCCATATGACGAATTATGAAGGATCTCATCCGGAACAAGTAACGATCCCCATCCCACAGCCAGGGGATGCGAATCCTTCCGTCAAAATAGGCGTAGTAGATGTGCAGAACGGGAAAAAGATATGGCTGCAGCCGGAAGAGACGGGTGATTTTTATATTCCAAGGATCTACTGGACCAGCGACCCCGACCAGCTGGCGCTCATGACGCTCAACCGGGCGCAAAACCATATGAAGCTGTATTTCTTCAATGTCAAGACGGGCGAACGCCGGCTGGTATTGGAAGAAAAAAATGATAATTGGGTAGCGATCTTTAATTTTTATACCAATGTCAACGATATGATCTATTTCCCGGAGAAGACGAAGGACTTTTTCTGGGTGTCGGATCGTAGCGGGTATTATCAGATCTATCATTACGGGTATGATGGGAAGCTGATCAACCAGGTGACGAATGGCAACTGGGATGTAATCAAGGTTACAGGGATCGATCCGGATAGAAAAATGATATATTATCTTTCGGCTGAAGCATCGCCATTGGAACAGCAGCTCTATGCTATTGGCTTCGATGGGGCCAATCGAAAAAAGCTGACGACGGTGGAGGGTTTTCACAATATCGATATGTCCACGAATACCGCCTATTACATCGACGAATATAGTAATACCAGCACCCCTTTGCATGTAGGGCTGTACGATGGAAAGGGGAAGCTTTTGAAGCTGTTGCAGGAGAACCAGTCTGTCAGCGACTATGTCAGGACGCATGCATATGCTCCTGTAGAGCTGTTCCATTTTACCACCACGGATGGGGTCAGGCTGGATGGCAGCATGATCAAGCCTTTCGACTTCGATCCGTCGAAAAAGTATCCGGTAGTGCTGAATATTTATGGAGGGCCGGAGTCCCACGGGGTGTTCAACCGCTGGGGCGCCAATGGGATGCATCAATGGCTGGCGCAGAACGGCTATATCGTCGTGGATGTCAACAACAGGGGTATCGCCAACTATGGCAGCGCCTTTATGAAGGTGGTGTATAAGCAGCTGGGGAAATGGGAAAGCAATGACTTTGTAGAGACGGCGCATTATCTGGCGACCCTGCCGTATGTCAGCGGGGATAAGATGGCCATCATGGGGACAAGCTATGGAGGCTTTAGCACGACCTATACGCTGCTGAACCATCCCGGCGTCTTCAAGGTCGGTGTTGCCAACAGTCCGGTGACGGATTGGCGGCTGTATGACGATGTCTACACGGAACGTTATATGGGCACGCTGCCGGACAATGCGGAAGGGTATAAGAACAGCAGCGACATGACGCATGCGGACGCATTAAAAGATCATCTGCTGTTGATCCATTCCATGAGCGATGACAATGTACATCCGGTGCATACCATGCAATTGCTGACCGCGCTGACCAATGCGGGGAAGGATGTGGATCTGCGGATCTATCCTCCCGGAGCGCATGGCGCCGCGTACAATTGGCCCAGTCATCTGTTGATATCGACGGTGAGCTTTCAATACCTGGAACGATATTTAAAATAGGAAGGGTTCACCGGCGTCCTACCAGGGACATGACGGATTCCTTGTAATTGATACCGATGGGAATGGTGACCTTTCCCAGTTCGATGGAATTGCCGTAAATGGACCGGATATGCGGGATGGCAATGATATAGGACTTGTGCACCCGGATGAACTGCCGGGCGGGGAGAAGCTTCTCCAGCTCGTTCATGGTCTGGTGGGTCACGAGGGTATACTCAGGGGTATGGATCTTTAAATAATCCTTCATGCCCTGGATATAGACTATCTCCGAAAAATCGACCTTAAAGAATTTACTGTTGGATCTTATGAAGATATGGTCGTCATTCCTTTCCTGTTCCTTATCCGCTGCTGCCGGGGAAAAGAGCCGGCCCTCCTCTATTTTATCGACAGCCTTGGAGAAGCGTTCGAAGGAGATGGGTTTAAGAAGGTAGTCGATGACGCTGAACTCATAGCTTTCCACGGCATATTCCGCATAGGCGGTGGTGAGTATAACGAGCGGCGGGTCCTCCAGGCTGCGGAGGAAGTTGAGACCGCTCATACCGGGCAGGCGTATATCCAGGAACATGACATCCACCTCCATGGTGCGGAGGGCTTCCGTGGCTTCGGGGGCATTACGGTATACGCCCATCAGCTCCCAGCGTCCCAGCTGTTGGAGATGGCTTTTAATGACATCCTGCGCCAGGGTCTCGTCTTCTACTATGATACATTTTATCAAGCGGCCGCTCTTTTATTTTAAATGCGGTTCGGAGTGTTTTTTGAATTTAATTCCTCCCGCATTAGTGTCTAATGATTGTCCTTCGGACGAAGGGGTTCCACCCCTTTTTAGTACTAAAGATACAGTGAAAGCGCTTTTGCTCAATATCACATCGAGGGTAAAGGCGTCGGGATAGAGGTCCTCCAGTCTTTCCCGGGCGTTGCGAAGCCGCAGCTGGCTATTCCTATTCTCTTCTTTTTCTGTCTGGATGATATCCAGCTCATAGGCGTCCGGGTAGAGTATTTCCAGCAGGCTGCGGCTGTTGGCGAGACCTTTGCCTTTCATGCGGCGCTTGGCCTGTGACTCCAGGTCGGCGCTGGTGCTGTTGATGACGTTGAGGACGATCTGGCTGGGCTCTATCTTGAGGGTTATATAGATGAAGGGGTCTTCGAAGGAGTTGTCCAGCGCGTGCTTGAAGCCATTTTCGATAAAGGATATGAAGAGGAAGGGTTCGATGAGGACGCCGGAGGTGATGCCTTCCACGGAGAACCGGATATCGGCCTTGTAGCGTATCTTTTCGATGTCGATGTAGTTGCGGATAAATTCTATCTCCTTATCCAGGGGTATTTTTTCCTCATTGCATTCATAGATGAGATAGCGCATGATATCGGCCAGCTTGACCACTACCTCGGGTGTTCTGTCGGACTTCTGCAGGCTGAGGGAATAGATGCTGTTCAGGGTATTGAAAAGGAAATGGGGGTTGAGCTGTGCCCGGAGATAGCGGAGCTTGTAGAAGTTACTTTTTTGTTGGGTAGCTTCCAGGAGCTGGCGTTCGTCGATGGATTTTCGGATATAGTAGATAGCTATGGCGAAGCTCATATTGAGGATGGTCCAGCAGGCCTCTCTCAGGATGGTAGTGAAGGAGAAGGAGAAATAGGCTCTTTCCCAGGGGCTCAGATTGAATTTCAACACCAGGGAATGGACGGCGAGCAGGAAGGCCTGGATAACGAGGAAGGAAAGGACTGTCATCAGGATGGCGGCGCCACGCCGGCGCTGGGTAAGGAAGACGGAGCCCATGATGCGGGAATAGAGGAGATAGCCCGGGAAAAGCAGGAAGCTGATGAACAGCAGCACGGGCCAGATCATCGGATCGCGCAGGAAGAGGGTAGTGATATTGATAAGGGGGTAAATGAGGACAAAAAGGCCCCAAAAAAATATTTCGGTCTTGTCGGTGCGCCGGCGGAGCCGGTCATTATCGTATTCCATGGTCCAAGGATTATGGTATAAAGCTACTCTTCCAGGGGAAAAGGGGAAAAGATTTCGACCAAGTCGGGGCTTTCTTCGATGAATTTGGACGACTTTTGGCGGAGCGTGATGAATTCCGGATGGCATGGAATTTTCTGCCGGGTATCAAAAAGATACTATGGAAAAGAATAAACCTCAGGATACCGGCAGGCCGGATACGCCGCGGAAGGCGGATGATGTGCAAACAGAAATGAAGATCCGGAAAAGCGACAAGAAACAGGATGATAAGGAAGCTCCCAAGGGGCTGACCAAAGAAGATTTGCCGGAGGCTACCAATGAGTCGACAGGAGCGATGGGCAGCGGACAAAGACAGGATTCAAATTAAAGTTTTATAAGATCGATGCAAAACCCCAGACTGGTCCTGATCACCTTGATGCTGGCTACTTCCATGGCCGCTATCGACAGCAGCATTGTCAATGTGTCGCTGCCTGTGATACGGGAACAGTTCAAAGTATCCATCGACGAGGTGGAATGGGTGATCACTGCCTATATGGTGTCTTTTTGCCTGTTCATCCCATTGATCAGCTGGCTCAAGAAAAGGGTCGGCTATTTCTCGTTGTTTGTGGCGAGCGTGGCGGTATTTACGGCCGGATCGTTGTTGTGCAGCCTCTCTTCGAACCTGGGTATGCTGGTGGCGGCCCGGGTCATCCAGGCCAGCGGGGGAGGGGCTATTTCGCCCACTTCGCTGGCGATACTCAGCGAGAGTTTCCCCCAGGAGCGCCGGGGCAGCGCCATCGGATGGTGGGGGATCGGGAATGTCATGGGACCTGCGCTGGGACCTACGCTCGGGGGGACATTGACACATTATTTCGGATGGCAGTCGGTGTTTTATGTAAATCTGCCTATAGGAGTGGCCGTGATCCTGCTGAGCATGCGGTATCTCGGCTATCTGAAAATGCAGCCCCGGACCCGTCCAAAATTCGATGTGACGGGGTATTTTTATTTCTCTCTTTTTATCGTTGTGGTGCAATATACCATATCCCTCGTGTCCAGGGATACGGGTCTCTCGTGGAAGCTGCTGATGGGGATGGTCGTCCTATTGGGGACTCTTTACGCTTTTATCCGGGGCAGCCGGAAGGAAGACGCCTTGCTGGACCTGGGAGTATTCCGGAGCGGTGTCTTCGTCAATGCCGCCGTTATCGTTATGATCCGGAGTCTGGCCCTGTATGGTGGGATGTTCTTTCTGCCCTTCCTGTTACAGGGGTTGCTGGGGTATACGCCTATTCAATCCGGGCTGTTGCTATTGCCCAATGCATTGATGATGCTGGTGTCGAGACCCTATGCGGGAAGGAAGGCGGATGAGGGATTGATCCGGAATATATCCATCGTGGGGATCGTTTTGGTGTCTGTGTCCATGTTATTGTTCTCCCGCATCGGTGTGGGTACATCCATAGCCTGGATCATTGTGCCCATGCTGATCCGGGGATTGGGCATGAGCCTGCTGGTGGCGCCTGTATCCACGGCATTGCTGAATGCCGTCACTTCTGCACAGACGGCCACGGCTACGGCGATGAACAGCCTGTTGCAGCAGCTGGGCGGCTCGGTGGGGATTGCCATATTCGGGGTAATACATAGCAGGATCTATCAGTATTATTACCGGCATTATACGGATGCGATAGCGGAGCACTATGCTTTGCAGGATGGGTTCGTGATAGCGGGGTGCGCGATCTTTTTGGCTATACTGCCGGCTTGGAGGTTGCCGGAGTGGTCAAAAGCCAAGCAGCAGGCTGTTGCTTAGGTAGGATTGCAGCATGGCTAATCATTCTTCGGGCCGGCCGGGAAAGCCTCTGTATTGCTGGTCGACATTTTTATTGCGGCTGTCGTTCAATTGTTTGTTGAGGTTATGGGCCGCGCTGATAAGAGCGAGGTGGGTAAAGGCCTGTGGGAAATTCCCCAGGTGCTGGCCTTCGAAGCCCAGCTGTTCGGAGTACAGGCCCAGGTGATTGGCATAGCCCAGCATTTTCTCGAAATAGAAGCGGGCTTTTTCCAATTGTCCCGACCGGGAGAGGCATTCCACGTACCAGAAGGTGCAGGCTGAAAAAGTGCCTTCATGGCTGGACAGTCCGTCCGGAGAGGCGATCTCGGGATTATAACGATATACCAGGCTGTCCGTGACCAGCTCTTTTTCTATCCTATCCAGGGTGGACAGCCAGCGTGGGTCTTTGGGGCTGATGAAGCGGAACAGGGGCATCAGCAGGCTGGAGGCGTCCACGGTAGCGGAGCCGGGGAATTGCATGAATGCTTTTTCCCTGTCGTTCCAGAAATCTTCGTATATGCTGTTGTAGATCTTGTCTCTTTCTTTTTTCCAATTACCATTTCTGGGGAAGGAGCGCAGCTCGGCGATCTTCAGAGCTCTGTCAAGCGCCACCCAGCAGGCCAGCCGGGAATAGAGGAAATTGTTCTTACCCCCACGCACCTCCCAGATACCGTCATCCGGCTGATGCCAGTTGCCGGCAAGCCAATCCATTTGTTTTTCCAGGTCTTTCCAGAAATCATAGGAGATGGGCTCGACGTGCTTGTTGTACAGGTAAACGGAATCCATGAGCTCGCCATATATGTCCAGCTGCAGCTGGCTATAGGCGTTATTGCCTATACGGACGGGAGCGGACTTCATATAGCCTTCGAAGTTATCCAGGACAGTTTCATCCAGCTGAGCGGAGCCGTCGATGGAGTACATGATGCCCAGCCTGCTATTCTCTTTGATGTCTTTGCAAAGCTTTTCCATCCAGCTCATGAATGCACCGGCCTCCTTTGTATAGCCCAGGCGTATAAAGGAGTAGACCGTGAAGGAGGCGTCGCGGATCCAGGTGTACCGATAGTCCCAGTTGCGCTGACCTCCCAGGTATTCGGGCAGGCTGAATGTGGGGGCCGCGATGATGGACCCATAACGGGCGGAGGTAAGGAGCTTCAACACGAGGGCAGATCGATTCACCGTCTCCATCCATCGACCTCTGTGGACGCTGTTGGAGACCCAGTCCTTCCAATAGTTCACCGTACGGAAAAGGCTTTGTGTGACGACGGTGGAAATGTCCGGCTGACCTTTCTGCCGCAGGGCAGCGTCGTCGAGAATAAAATCGGCCGTCTGATTGGCGGACAGGGTGAACTCGGCCGTAATATCGCCGTCCTCGATGCTAACGGGGATATTGGATCGCAGACAAAGCTTGAGGTCCGCCCTGTCGTTGGACTGGAAGCATATTTCGTTGGGGCCAGTCTGGATGATCCGATGGGTGTCCTGTCCGTAATTGAATCGCGGGCTACAGCGAAGCTGGTAGGTGACGTCGCCCCTTACCGCCGTAACCCTTCTGATCAGCTGCCGTTCTTCATTGGGGGCGCCTGTCGTAAACATGAGATCCGTTATTTCACCTACGCCATCAGCGGAGAGGAAGCGGGTGAGCAATACGTTGGTATCGGGGAGATAGAGCTGTTTGGTCTTCATCTCCCTGAATACGGGCTGAATGCAGAAATGTCCCCCTTTATCCTTATCGAGCAAGGCGGCGAATATGCTGGGGGAGTCGAAATTGGGGAAACACATGAAGTCGATGGAGCCATTCAGACCCACCAGCGCCACAGTTCCCAGATCCCCAATGATACCGTAGTTTTCAATCGGCTGATAATCCATACGCACTATTATTATCCCCCTGCATAATGCAAAGCCCCGGCCAGAAAATGCCGTATTTTGTGAAGGAGAAGTTATCGGGTAATGGTCACCCCAAAGGTGATAAGGGTATTCTCGCTGCGCGTGCGGGTGAATTTATTAAAGGCGAATGCCGCCGTGACGTTGAGCCATTTGTTTAGCCTGACGGAACCGCTGGCGTTGAGATTCAGGATATAATTATGTATGGTGACCAGGGAGTGCTGTATCAATTCGACGCCATCCAGGGTGATCCGGTCGTGGATGACGAAATGATATTTTATCCGGAGGGAGTTGCGGAATACCTGGTATCTATCCCGCTGGGGCATATCGCCCTGTGGCGACCCATAGAGGATGTCATAGAGATCGCCTTTTTCATAGAGAATACCATCGCTGAGGATAAGGGCTGCCTTCTTTTTATCTATCAGGTTGTAGCCGGCGCCCAATCCGCCCTGTATCAGGTGGTTGATCTGCAAGGACAGGCTGGTATTGTAATTCATAAGGCCCCAGTAATAGAAGTGACGTAAGGTCTTGTATAGATTGATATCCGCGGTAGCGTTAAAATCATTGTTGGTGAGATTGCCCTGCTGGCTTCCGTATACCCAGCCGGTGTTCAGGTTGATGGCCCTGCGTTTTTTCACGGCGCTGAAGGTAATGATATTGCTGAGGAGATAGGAATTGACCGTATTGGTGTTATTGAAATTACCCGTGCCGGTGTAGGAATATTTGTACCGTGTGGTATCCTCATAATGGACAGAATCGGCGGCGTGCTTCACCGAATCTTTTTTTAGGGTATCCATGTGACGATGGACAGAATCCCTGTACAGGCTGTCGCGTACGGACTTTGCGCCGGGGTCATTGATCTGGCCCAGCGCCATTACAGGAATGAGAAATACTATAATTATTAATGAGAGGTAACTTTTTCCGGCTCGGCAGCCCATAAGATCGCATCATTTAATTTCGACATTCTAAATCCTTTATATTCACCTGGCGCCAAATGTCCTGCTTTATCCGTAAAGTGCTGAATTTTTTCCACATCTGAGACAATCGCTACCGGGTCTGTCATACGCTCGATCGTGATTTTTTTATATATTTAATCAAAAGTTCTGCCACCGTAGGCTATTTTCACCTCATATACCCATATTCCTGTATTTTATCCCCGATAACTTTTTTTTAACAGATGTCCTTATTATCCTTGTGCCGCAAACCAAAAACCAATCGATGCGACTGAATAGCGTATTTTCTTTATGTGTTTGTCTTTTTCCTATGTTCGTATCAGCGCAAGCCCGGCATACCGTGAGCGGCACCATCCGGGATAAGAGTTCGGGGGAGACCCTGATCGGGGCCAGCATCGTATTCCTGGAAACTCCCAATGTCAGCGCCATCAGCAATTCCTACGGATTTTATTCCATTAGCGCGATCCCGGGCTCCTATACGATGGTGGTGAGCTTTTCGGGGTATGGCAATGACACGATAAATGTCCATCTCCAGAAGGACACATCGATATCCATTACGCTGGAAAATGCCGCGAAGCAACTGCAGGAGGCGGTGGTGACGGCGGGGCGAAACAATAATGTCACCAAGCCGTTGATGGGGGTGCAAAAGCTTTCGATCAACGAGATCAAGGACCTGCCGGTGCTGTTTGGGGAAAAGGATATCCTGAAGACCCTGCAGCTATTGCCCGGGGTGCAGTCGGCGGGAGATGGTAACAGCGGATTCTTTGTGCGGGGCGGCAATACGGATCAGAACCTTATCCTGCTGGACGAGGCGACGGTATACAACCCTTCCCATCTATTAGGCTTTTTCTCCACTTTCAACTCGGATGCTATAAAGGATGTGACCTTGTACAAGGGCGCCACGCCGGCGGAATATGGAGGGCGGCTGTCCTCTGTGCTGGATGTAAAGATGAATGACGGTAATAACAAAGAGTATCACGCCAGCGGGGGCATCGGTCTTATCTCATCCCGTCTGAATATCGAGGGGCCGCTGGAAAAGGACAAGAGCTCTTTTATCGTCAGCGCCCGGAGGACGTATGCGGATGTGTTCCTGAAGCTGTCCAAGGATTCCAACACCAATCAGAACAGCCTGTATTTTTACGATATCAATGCCAAGGCCAACTATCGTCTGGGGGATAAGGACCATATCTATTTTTCCGGTTATTTCGGGAAGGACAAGCTGGGATTCGGCAATACATTCGGCATCGACTATGGCAATGCAACGGGTACGCTGCGATGGAACCATATCTTCAGCAGCCGGATGTTCTCCAATACTTCCCTGATCTATAGCAAGTATGACTACGATGTCAAGATCAATTCGGGGAATAACAATATCGGCATAACCTCTTTTATAAAGGATCTGCACTTCAAGGAGGATCTGCAGTATTACGCCAATGCCAACAACAAGATCAATTTCGGATTGGATGTGATCAATCATACCACGTCGCCCGGTGTCATTTCGGCATCGGAGACATCCAGCTTCAATCCCCTCACCTTACAAAGCAAGCATGCCCTGGAAAGCGCTGCCTATGTTTCCCATGACCTTACGGTGTCTTCGGCCATAAGCATCAACTATGGATTGAGGGCGGGGGCATTTATGGTGATGGGCCCCGGGGATTTTTACACCTATGATAAGGAGGGGAACGTGCTCGACACGGCTACCTATTCCAGCGGGAAGGTGGTGAAGAGCTATTTCAACCTGGAGCCAAGGTTCTCCATGAACTATAAGCTGACGACCAGCAGCTCGATCAAGCTGGCGTATACCCGGACGACCCAGAACCTCCATCTGTTGTCGAACTCCACATCGGCCAACCCCACGGATGTCTGGATCCCCAGCAGCAATAATGTAAAACCCGAGATCGCGGATCAGGTGTCGGCCGGGTATTACAGGAATTTTAAAGACAACCAGTATGAGTTCTCATCGGAGGTCTATTACCGCAATATGCAAAACCAGATAGATTATAAGAACGGGGCGCAGCTGATAGCCAACGAGAATGTCGAATCCCAGATCGTATTTGGAAAGGGGAGGGCGTATGGATGGGAACTCTTCGTCAAGAAGAAATATGGAAAGCTCAATGGCTGGATCAGCTATACGCTGTCCCGGACGGAGCGTCAGTTCACTGAGATCAATAGTGGTCGCTATTTTCCTGCCAACCAGGACAGGACGCATAACCTTTCCGTAGTAGGGATATATAAGATCAATAAAAAGTGGACGCTGTCCGCCGACTTCACGTACTATAGTGGAAATGCCGTCACCTGGCCCAGCGGCAAGTACGAGGTGAATGGGCAGATCGCCTTTTTGTACACGGAGCGGAATGCCTACCGGATGCCTTCGTATAACAGGCTGGATATAGGCGCCACGCTGCAGGGTAAAAAGACAAAGAAATTCGACAGCAACTGGAATTTCTCCATCTACAATCTATATGGAAGGGAGAACCCTTACAGCATTACATTCGAGCAGGACCCGGACGACCCTTCGAAGACAAGGGCTTTGCAGTATGCTCTTTTCCGCTGGGTGCCTTCCATTACGTATAACTTTAAATTCTAAGCATGACCCGAGCTTGCGAGAGCCATGATACCATTAAAAATAATTACCTCATCATGAAACGACTGATATTGCCGGGTGTATTAGCCATCAGCCTGTACGCCTGTCAGAAGACGGTGCATCTTCATCTTGACAATGCGGCCCCGCAGATCGTCATCCAGGGCGAGGTCACCGATGATACTACAGGACCTTATACGGTACGTGTCAATCGCAGCGTACCCTTTTATGCCGAGAACAGCTTCCCCGCTGTCAGCGGCGCTTCCATCAAGATCAGCGACAATGAGGGGCATGTGGACAGCCTGGTTGAAACGGCCCCCGGCATATATACTACGCAAGGGTTAAAAGGCAAGGCAGGTAATACCTATGCCTTGTCCGTCCTGTCGCAGGATACGCTGTATACAGCTGTCTCCACCATGCCGCAAGCCGTAAAGCTGGATTCCATATCCTTCAATCACGAAAAGATCTTTGGTGATAAAAGCATATATGCCATACCCAATTTCCAGGACCCGCCCGGGATTTCGAATTATTATCAATTTGTCGAGTACCAGAATGACAAGCTGCTCAATAAGGACATATTTGTTTTTGACGACCGGCTGTCAGATGGAAAGTATATCTCACGTACTTTGCGTAACGATAGTTCCTATTTACAGCCCTATGACTGGCTGGAGGTAAGGATGTATTGTATCGACAAGCCCGTATTCGACTATTTCGACCAATTGGATCAGTCCGGCGGCCGGGGTGGGAACAATACGGCCTCTCCTGCCAATCCTACTTCCAATATCAGCAATGGAGCCTTGGGATATTTCAGCGCGCATACCGTGCGTAGCATTAAGCTGCAGGTGTATTAAAGAAGTCCGCTACTATGATCCGTGTGAGCAGGCTATATAAGATCTTATTTCATTGTGTCATCTGGTCGGCACTGGTATCCTGTGTGCTTGTGCTGGGGCCGCGGGCGCCGGATCGTGCCATGGGATGGACCAGCGTGCAGGTGTTGTGGTCCGTGGTGCCCTGTATAGGGCTGTTCTATGCGCATGCGTACTGGCTGATGCCTTATTATCTTTTCCAGCGGCGGAAATTAATGTACTGGTCGCTGCTGATCCTGCTGGGAGTTGCCGTGTCTTTTTTGTCGGGACTGGCGTTCTATTACAATACCCATGCCGCGGGGCACACCTATAACCAGGCGGTGCTAAGACGGACGGCGCCCGTGCTGCTGTTCATGCTGGCCAGCGCCTGTGTGGGCGCTTTTGGGGAGAATGCCCGGCTGGAAAAGGAGCGTAAGGAAAAGGAGACCGAGCATTTGCGTACGGAACTGTCCTTTTTGAGGGGACAGGTGAACCCTCATTTTATGTTGAATGTGCTCAACAGCATGGTATTGATGGCCCGGAAGCGGTCGGAGCTGCTGGAGCCGGCGCTGCTGGAACTGGCGGGGCTGATGAACTACATCATTTATGAGGCGGATCATGAGAAGATAAGGCTGGAGGACGAGCTGGAATATCTGCGGGTGTACATCGACCTGCAGATGTTGCGTTTTAAGGATGATGTGTCGGTGCAATTCAATATCCCAGGTTGTGTGGGGGATCAGCGTATCGAGCCTATGCTGCTGATACCTATGGTGGAGAATGCGTTCAAGCATGGCATAGGGCTTGTCGAGGCGCCTGTGATCCACATCGATGTGCGCATAACGGAAGAAAATGTCCTTTCCGTCACCGTGAAGAATAAATTCAGGTCTGTGCTGGAGCCGGAGGAAAAATGTCCTCCCGGCATCGGCCTGAGCAATTTGAGGAAGCGGCTGGACCTGATTTACCCAGGGACACACCGGCTGGACATGACGAAGGAATATCGTAACGAAGATGCCCAATCGGAGAACTGGTTTTATATATCTTTAAATATCCCTTTGTAATGATACGATGTATCGCTGTAGATGATGAAACGCCCGCGCTGGATATTTTGGAAGATAATATCAGCCGGATACCTTTTTTGCAGCTGGTGAAGAAGTGCAAGAATGCTTACCAGGCCATGGAGGTGTTACAGCAGGAGCCTATCGACCTGCTGTTCCTGGATATCGAGATGCCCGGGCTCAGCGGCTTGCGGTTGTTGAAGGAAATGGTGGAAAGGCCTATGGTGATCTTTATTACGGCCTACCGGAAGTATGCCGCGGATGGATATGATCTGGATGTGCTGGACTACCTGGTAAAACCCGTGAGCTTCGAGCGATTCCAACGGGCGGCAAACAAGGCATTGGAGTATCAGGAGCTCCGACAAAAAGAAAAGACCTCACCCTTCCCGGAATACCTGTTTATACAGAGCGAGTACAAGCTGACAAAGGTGTTCGTACATGAGATATTATATATAGAAGGGTTGGGGAATTATATCAAACTATACCTTACGGGCTCGTCCAGGCCTATCCTTTCCAAGCTAAGCATGAAGGCCATTGGTGAAAAGTTGCCTGTGGGAAAGTATTCCCGGGTACACAAGTCTTTTATAGTGATGATGGATAAGATCAGCAGTGTGCATAATGACAGCATCATGATCGGCGGGACGGAGATCCCATTGAGCCGATCTTACAGGGAAGAATTTTTCAAGCTCATACATAATGCCTAAATTCACGACCTCATTAAAATATGGTTATGAAGGCGTTCTCTTTTCTTCTCCTGGCTTTTATTTTCAGCAATGCATATGCCGGGCCTATTCACCTGATCCCACAACCGGTGTCGGTGACCGAAAAGGCCGGTAAGTTCGTGTTCGATGGCGGCGTGCGGGTACGTGTGTCCGACCCATCGTTACAATCCGCGGCGGACTGGTTCACGGGTCAGCTGGGGGCGATGGGACATGGTAAGAAGCCGGTGGTGCTGGAGCGGATGGAGGATAAGAATATAGTAGGTAAGGAAGGATATGTGCTGACGGTGACCCCTTCGGAGGTGCGGATAAAAGCCAATGAGGCGGCGGGCGCTTTTTACGGCTTGCAGACCTTGCTGCAGCTGATGTCGCCGGATGGCGATGCCAGTGGCAAATGGGCTCCCTGTGTGGAGATCACGGACCATCCGCGGTTTGGCTGGAGGGGATTGATGCTGGATGTGAGCCGTCATTTCTTTACGAAGCAGGAGGTGGAAAAGTACATCGACGAGATGGTGCGTTATAAATTCAATACGCTGCACCTGCATCTGAGCGATGACCAGGGGTGGCGTCTGGAGATCAAGAGCCTGCCCATGCTGACCAGGACAGGGGCCTGGAGAGTAGCGCGGACGGGCAGATGGGGTGAGTTCATGCCTGCGCTGGCTGACGAGCCGGCTACGGAAGGCGGTTTTTATACCCAGGACGATATGCGGGAGATCATCGAATACGCAAAGAAGAGATTCGTTACCATACTGCCGGAGATAGATATACCGGCGCATAGCCTGGCGCTGATCGCTTCCTATCCCAATCTGTCCTGTACGCAGCTGAACTATCCCGTGAATGCGGGGTTCCGTAATCCCACGCGGGATGACAATGCCCTTTGTATCGGGAATGATTCGGTGTTCGATGTGCTGGACAAGATCTTTACGGAGCTGGCGGCCCTTTTCCCCAGCGAATACATCCATATCGGCGGCGATGAGGCGTACAAGGGTTTTTGGGCCACCTGCCCCAAGTGCAAGCGGAGAATGGAGCAGGAGCATTTGAGCAATGTGGACGAGCTGCAAAGCTATTTCGTGAAGCGGATGGAGAAGATGCTGAAAGCGAAAGGGAAGAAGCTGATCGGATGGGATGAGATATTGGAAGGCGGATTGGCGCCCGAGGCGACGGTGATGAGCTGGAGGGGTATGAAAGGAGGTATTACGGCGGCGAGGATGAACCACCAGGTGGTGATGACTCCCTGGGATTTTTGTTATCTGGACCTTTATCAGGGGGAAGCTTCGGCGGAGCCGCCCACCTATGGGATGTGCCGGCTAAAGGATTCGTATACGTATGATCCGGTGCCGGATAGCGTGGATGAGAAATATATATTGGGAGGACAGGGGAATCTCTGGACGGAGAGTGTCGCAAATTTCCGGCACGTAGAATACATGACCTGGCCCAGGGGGCTGGCGTTGGCGGAAGTATACTGGAGTCCCAAGTCCGCGCGCAACTGGGATGACTTTACCAGCAGGATGGAGACGGAGTTCAGGCGGATGGATGCGGCGGATATAAAATATGCGCGGAGCGCTTATAACGCGATACTGATACCGCGGCGTACGCAAGACAGGGATTTCGCCCTCACCATGACCACGGAGGTGAGCGGTTTGGATATTTATTATACGTTCGATCTGACCAATCCGGATAAGCATTATCCAAAATACGACGGTACGCCTGTCAGGTTCCCCATGGGAGCCACACAGATCAATGTCATTACCTACCGGGATGGAAAGCCTATTGGTGCGCAGGTGAACGTGAAGAAAGAGGACCTGGCCAAGCGTGTCACCGAGGGGCGTCACGTGTACTGACATTTCTCAGACGCTAAAGCCGGGCCTTCGGCCAGCGAACCTCCGGTTCGCTTAGGTCTAGTCCCATGCCCCCAGCACCCGCCGGGTAAGGATGATCTCGGCCGTGTGGTAGCTGTTATGATCGGCTATGACGAGGGCTTCGCGTAAAAGGCTTTGGCCGTCACCGTAAGGGAAGATCCTGTAGATGTCTTCACCCGCCTGGCGCAGGAGGCCGATAAAGGCCTTTCTATCGGAGGCTATTTGCTGTAGCGATTTCTTTACGGCATGTTCGTTGGGCGGGACAGGATCTTTCGGCCAGTATTCATCGGGCCATTGGGGACTTTTGTGACCCGGGCCCTTTGAGAATTCCAGGATATCCCATTGCGTGATACGGATATGTTCTATCAGCTGCCAGATGCTGTAGGCCGAGCCATCGGGGACCTTGCCCAACAGTGGGAAGGGGAGTCCTTTTACCGCCTTGTCAAAAGTGGCGTGGGCGTTGCCTTCTTCCAGCAGGAATTCCAGCTCGCGAATAATGAATGATGTGGGATGTTGTGCCATGTTCCATACTGCCGCCAAAACTATGCCATCGGGTCTGCCGGACGATTATCCATTTTTTTTGGAGGATTATCCATTTTGGAGGGTCCTCTTTTTGGTAAATTTACCCCCTAATCATCTAAAAATGAAGATCAAACCACGTCTAACGAGCTTTTTCTCTTTGTTGATAGCCGGGATCCTGCCCGGGGCGCTGATGGCGCAATCGTCCGTGATCCCCATCGAGACGGCAAACAATGCCCTCGTCCTGCGGGTAGCATCCAATAAGGACCTGGGGATAGCTTATTATGGCAAGCGACTGTCCCGGAGCGATGAATATAGCCTGGTATCTTCTGTCATCCATCAGCCCGGCGATCCCAGTGATGAGTTCAATTCGGCCTATACACCCAGCGGATCGCGTAACCTTATAGAGCCTGCCATAACGGTGGCTCATGCGGACGGGAATTATTCATTGGACTTGAAATTCGTTAGTCAGCAGGCGGCCAAAGTGAACGATGATGTGTCGTTGCTGACGGTGGTATTGAAAGATCCTGTGTATGACTTTGAAGTCACCTTGTATTATAAATCTTATTATAAGGAAGATGTTATAGAACAGTGGAGCATGATCAGGCATCATGAGAAAGGGAATGTGATCCTTTATAAGTATGCGTCGGCGAACCTGCATGTCATATCGGATGGGGGATTTTGGTTGCGCCAATACCATGGCGACTGGGCCAAGGAAATGCAGCCGGAGGAAACGAAGCTAACGCATGGCATCAAGACGCTGGATACGAAGCTGGGCACCCGGGCCAATTTGTATCAGCCGCCCGTGTTCATGGTCAGCCTGGGTAACCATCCTGCCACGGAAGATGAGGGGACGGTATTGTACGGAGGGGTGGAGTGGAGCGGTAACTTCCGGGTGGACCTGGAGCTGGACCCCCAGGATAATCTTCGGGTCATCGCGGGGATCAACAATTATGCTTCGCCCTATACCCTGGCGCCGAATGAGGCATTTACCACACCGGCCTGCTGGTATGTACTGACGGACAAGGGAAAGGGGGATGCCAGCCGGAAGGTACAGCGCTGGGCAAGGGATCACAAGCTGCTGGATGGCAATGGGAACAGACTCACCTTATTGAATAATTGGGAGTCCACCTATTTCGATTTTAATGAGTCGAAGCTGGCGGAGCTGTTGAAGGATACGAAGAAGCTGGGGGTGGACCTTTTCCTGCTGGACGATGGATGGTTCGCCAATAAGTATCCCCGGAACGACGATCATGCGGGGCTTGGTGACTGGCAGCCCAACCGTAGCAAACTTCCCAATGGGATCGCTTCCCTGATAAAGGAGGCGCAGTCGGATGGGGTGAAGTTTGGGATCTGGGTGGAGCCGGAGATGGTCAATCCCAAGAGCGAGCTGTATGAGCAGCATCCCGACTGGGTCGTCAAGCAGCCCCGGCGGGAGGAACATTATTTCCGTAATCAGCTGGTGTTGGACCTGACCAATCCGAAGGTGCAGGATTTTGTCTTTGGGGTGGTAGACGGCCTCTTTACACAGAACCCTGACCTGGCCTATATCAAATGGGATTGCAATGCCGTGATATTCAATGCTGCGTCAGCCACGCTCAAGGATCAATCCCATTTCTATGTAGAGTATGTACGTGGATTGTACAAGGTGCTGGAACGGCTGCGCGCCAAATATCCAAAGGTGCCGATGATGTTGTGTTCGGGCGGCGGCGGCAGGGTAGATTATGGCGCCCTGCAATATTTTACGGAATACTGGCCCAGTGACAATACGGACCCGCTGGAGCGGATCTTTATACAATGGGAATATTCGTATTTCTATCCTGCCATTGCTTCTTCCAACCATGTCACGGACTGGGGCAAGCAGCCGTTGAAATTCCGTACGGATGTGGCCATGATGGGCAAGCTGGGATTCGACATCGTAGTGAGCAAGCTGAGTCCGCAGGATCTGGCATATGTACAGGGCGCTGTCAAGACCTATAGCGATATCAAGGAGGTGGTATGGCATGGGGATCAATACCGGCTGTCCGACCCTGCGGGCAGCAGCGTGGCCTGTATGCAGTATGTGGATGAGGACAAGAGCCGGAGCGTGGTCTTTAGTTATCTGGTGAATTACCGCTATGGCGCGGGAAGCTTGTTGCCGGTGAAATTGAAAGGATTGGACCCCGGCCGGAAATACCGGGTGGAAGAGATCGATCTGTATCCGGGCACCACGTCACGGGTAGGAGGCGAGTATTCGGGAGACTTCCTGATGAAGGTGGGGATCAATCCCGATGTACACCAGGGACGGATGAGCGTCGTTCTAAAAATACAGGGATTGTAGACACAATCCCTGTTGACTTTTATAATAAAAACCAACGACTCCAGCAGGCCATGAAGACCTGAGGTATTTAAGACCTTAAGGTCAATTAGGTGTATAATATAAAAGAGGGGTCTGTAGAAACAAACCCCGCACTGTTTTTTAGACAGTCACATGAGAAAACTATATGAACGGCGTTAGCCGCAATATTTATACGTGCATTCGTGGCCATTAAGGAAATGCTTGTCAGAGTAATGTGTAGTAGTTTGACGGAATATACTGTATGATCTCAGCGTGCCGGCAAGGATGAGGTTAGACTTAATGGGATCCGTCGTGCCCTTTATGTCTTTGTTGTTGGTACGCAAAGTTAAAGTGAATTAATCCAATAAGTCAAGCTGTTAATGGTAAATTTTTTCTAAAAATAAGGCCTATTTTTTGTCCGTTACGTAGTACCGTTGGTGTATTGAAAGGGTGCTTTCATGTAGAAAAGCTATCCTGTACTATGCTGGAACCATATCCTATCTGTCCGGTGGGAAATTCCTACCTTTGTACAAACAAGCATTTATGGAGCAAACGGGGACTAAATCCTTCACCGAGATCATCAGCGGCAGTAAGCCTGTGCTCGTGGATTTTTCCGCGGAATGGTGCGGGCCGTGCAAGATGATGCCTCCGATATTGAAGGAGCTGAAAGCCAAGCTGGGCGATGCGGTGACTATATTAAAGATGGACATCGACAGGAATCCGGCGGTGGCGGCGTCATACCAGATACAGAGCGTACCGACGCTGATCGTATTCCAGGGCGGGCAGATAAAATGGAGACAGAGCGGCGTGATGCCGGCAGGACAGATACAATCGGTGCTGGAGGGGATCTTGCGACAGGCGTGATCCTGCCGCTTTCTGCGGCTCAATGCTGCTAATGACAATTTTTTTTTAGCATATTCATGGTCGGCAAAATCACATAATTTCCGGCATGAAACCGAAACATAAATTCCTTCGCTTTCCGGTGTCGTGCGCGATGGCTTGTCTATTCTTCTGTAGCAGTCTGTATGCCCAGCGTCTCACTTCTTATGTCGATCCATTTATAGGTTCCGGCGGTCATGGCCACGTCTTTGTAGGCGCCAGTGTTCCTTTTGGCGCTGTGCAGCTGGGGCCGGAGAATATTTTTTCCGGATGGGATTGGTGTTCCGGCTACAATTATCCCGACAGCATCCTGGTTGGTTTTTCCCATACACATCTCAGCGGCACGGGTATTCCCGACCTGGGAGATGTCCTGATCATGCCTTATACGGGTGATATACGCTGGAACAAGGGGGGCAGAAAAAATATCGATACGGGGTATGCCTCCTTCTTTTCTCACCAGGACGAGAAGGCGGAGCCGGGATATTATAGTGTCAAACTTACACGTTCGGGTATTCAGGTAGAACTGACTGCCACCGAAAGAGTGGGGTTTCATCAATATCATATTCCTGCCGGAAAGAACCTCCATATCATCATCGATCTGCGGGAAGGTACGGGGGATCGTATGACGGATGCGGATATCAAACAGACGGACGAGCATACGCTGGAGGGATATCGTTATTCAAAAGGATGGGCGAATGATCAGCGACTTTATTTCGCCATCAAGAGCGAGCAGCCTATCAAGGATCTTATCATACAGAATAAGAAGGGCATTATCAGCTGGGACCATCCTGCCGATGTGATAAGGCTGAAGGTGGGTATTTCTCCCGTGAGCCCGGCCGGCGCGCTGGCCAATATCGAGGCGGAGATCTCCGATTGGGATTTCGATAAGGTGAGGAAGGATGCGGAGGAGAAATGGAACAATGAGCTGTCGCGTGTACAGGTGGAGACACGGAATGAAGCAGACAGGAAGCTGTTTTATACTGCGCTGTATCATACCATGATCGATCCGGCCATCTTCAACGATCACAACGGAGATTATATGGGCACGGACAAGAAGATCTACAAGGGGGCGTCCTTTACCAATTACTCTGTTTTTTCTCTCTGGGATACATACCGGGCGAATCATCCGCTGTATACGTTGATCCAGCCTGACAGGGTGAATGATCTGATCCAGACCATGCTGGCCATTTATCAGCAGCAGGGTAAGCTCCCTATCTGGCATCTGATGGGATGCGAGACGAACACCATGCCTGGCACCAGCGGAGTGCAGGTGGTGGCGGAAGCTTATCTGAAGGGTTATCGTGGGTTCGATACGGCGTTGGCGCTGGCGGCGATAAAGGGCTCCGATATGCGGAACGAGGCGGGTCTGGACTATGTGCGGCAGCAGGGATATATTCCCTGTGACAAGGTGCAGGAATCGGTGGCCAGGGCCATGGAATATTGTATCAGCGATGGGAGCGCGGCGTTGATGGCGAGGAAGATGGGGCGGAAGGAAGATTATGCATGGTTTGCCAAAAGGGCGATCAATTACCGTAATTATTTCGACAGCTCGGTGGGCTTCTTCCGGGGCAAGCGCGCCGACGGCAGCTGGAATCCCGTATTCGATGCCGCAAAAACCTCTCATCCCTGGATAAATGATTACTCAGAGGGCAACGCCTGGCAGTATCTCTGGCTGGCGCCGGAGGATGTGGAGGGGCTGATAAAGCTGCTGGGGGGAGATAAGGCTTTTGTCAACAAGCTGGATCAGCTGTTCAAGACCCCTACGCCGTATGATCCCAAGGCTCCGCCGGATATTGCGGGTCTCATCGGGCAATATGCGCATGGTAATGAACCAGGGCACCACACTACGTATTTATACGCATATGGCGGCGCCCAGTGGAAGACAGCGGAGAAGGTACGTTATATCTTAAAGACTATGTACCATGCGGCGCCTGACGGCATCAGCGGGAATGAGGACTGTGGGCAGATGTCGGCATGGTATGTCTTTTCCGCCATGGGATTTTATCCCGTATTCCCTGCCAGCGGTGCATATGTGCTGGGTAGTCCGTTGATGGACAAGGCTACCATCCGTCTGCCCGGAGATAAGCATTTTGTTGTCGAGGCCGTGAATAACGGTCCGGAGAATATCTATATTCAAAGCGTGGAGCTGAATGGCAAGCCTTATAATAAGAGCTATATCCTTCACCAGGATATCATCGGGGGAGGGAGCCTGCGGATCATGATGGGCAGCAAGCCGAACGATCGGTTCGGCGCTCCGGCCACCAGCCGGCCAAGGTCCGACTATTCACACAGATAATATGGGGGACCCGTGGAGCATCAAGTCTTAAGCCCTAACTTTAGGGAATGAAGCGTCTATCGTCTTTTGCGGTCTTTCTAGCATGGCCGTGTCTGGCTTTTTGCCAAAACATCGTATTAAAGAATGTCTCCATCATCGACGGCACGGGCACTGCTGTCCGCCGGAATACCAATATGGTCATAACGGATGGCGTCATACAGGGTATCGGACGGGTAAAGCCTATGAGCGGACCTGTGACCACCCTGGATATGGAGGGTCATTTTATCATGCCCCTGATCAACAATGCGCATGGACATCTCGGGAATGTAAAGGACACGACCATGTCGGCTGCCAACTATACGCCTGAGAACGTGCGCAATCAGCTGCAACGGTATTTGAGCTATGGAGTAGGGGCCATATTGTCGATGGGGACCGAGCATCCGGTAGGAGTGAAGATCAGGGATTCGTCCCAGGCGGGGCTTATCCCGGGGGCTGTCATGTATTCGGCCATCTATGGATTCGGGACAAAGGAGCTGCCGCCCGTGTCCATGGGTTTTTCGGATGTCTACCGGCCGGAGACGGT
>DASZXP010000089.1:0-11858 GCA_035545935.1 Puia sp.
CCCATGGGCGTCACGGCCGTCACGGAAACCATATTCGAGGCTTTTCTCAGCGACGACAGGCGCAAGACCCTTTTCCACGGGCATTCCTTTACCGCCAATCCACTGGCCTGCACGGCCGCGCTGGCCAGCCTGGACCTGCTGCTGGCGGAGGACTGCCACCAACGCCTGCGGCGTATCAACGGGCAGCATACAACCTTTGCCAAAAAGCTGGCGCAATACTCCATCGTTAGAAATGTGCGCATACTGGGCACTGTCATAGCCTTCGAGATCGGTATCGGCGAGGACGGCTATATCAATTCCGCAGGGCTGGACCTTACGCAGCGCGCCCTGGAAAAAGGCATCTATCTGCGTCCGCTGGGCAATACGGTATATATCATGCCTCCGTACTGCATTACAGAAAAAGAAATGGACCAGGTATATACATTCCTGGTCCAATACATTGAAGGCAATACTGCTATTCGTTAGCTTTTTACGGGTATGACGACCCCGGTCTTATCCCATTGGATGCTGATCATGCTTTCATCAGCCTTCATGGTAAGCTGTTCGACGACGTTGTCGAGCTTTTTCGTGGGCACTTCCACCCTGAGGACATCCTTGTCCTTGTTCTTGTCATAGTCGAAGGCTCCCCATTGCTTGGCATTGCCATTGAGGATAATGGTCCAGCTATTTTCCGTAGGGATGGCGAACATGGAGTATGTGCCGGCCTTGACGGGCTTGCCGCCAAAAGTGACATCCTTGCTGAACGAGATCACCGTGTTCTCGTCGGCTCCCAGGCGGTCCACCTTGCCATAGGGTACCAGTCCGCCATAGATATCGCGTCCTTTCTTATAAGGGCGGCCATAGGCGATCCAGTAATCATTTGTCCGTACAGTATCATGCGGACTGTGCGGGTGACTGGGCTGTGCATAGGAAGCAGCTGTCATGAAGAGAAGCGTAACCAAAGACAGAAGAGCGGTTCTTACTTGCATAGGTTTTATTTTTTTAAAAGTTAACACTAGTTTTCCAAATACCGCTTCAGGCCGGATAAAGATTCTTCCATTACAGGGCCGAAATTTTTGTCATATACGAGTATCCCTAACTTTTCCCAGGGGTACCACCGGAAATGGAAGTCGAACCAGGATTGTATCACCATGCTGTCCCCTCCATTTTGCAGGATATTATATCCTCCCTCAAAATGCTTGCCATTCGACAAACGCCAGTCCAGCGCCATGGAATCCGGGGTAGCGGTGGTGACGGTGAGCGAGAGCTGATCCGCGTGCAAAAAAGCCCCTACGCCGGAGGACGGTGTAGAGAACGTCATACCCGTGAGCGGGGTTGCCTGTACAAACTTGTTCCAAAGCACCCATCGATGAAGATCGCCGATGGCGGTATCGATCCTTCCCCGGGGGGCGGCCACATTGATGGCGCGGGACACGCGCAGCCGGGACGGGAAGAGAAGAGAAAGGGCTGTCAATACACCAAACAGCACCAGGGCGCTGATAAAAAGAAATTTTACGATGCGCATGTTATTCCCATTTAAATACTTTTATCGCAACGGCATAAACGGCGACGCCCCAGAGCGCCAGGATACCCAGCTGTTTGCCGCAGTCGGTGATATGCGATCCTTCGAAGGCGATGTTCCGCATGGCGTCGTTGAGCTGTTTGAGGGGTAAGATCTTGCATATGGTCTGCAGCCATCCGGGGAACACGTCGATGGGGAAAAAAGTGCCCGCCAGCAAGAACTGCGGCAGGGTCAGCATGTTGGCAAAGATGGGGATGGTGCTTTCGCTCCGGGCGGTGCTGCTCACGATGAACCCGAAGCCCATGAAAACGATGAGCCCGATCAGGCTCATGAGCAACATTTCCAGGAAAGTGATCCAGCCATATATCAGCGTAAAATGAAAGGCATACCGGCCGATGAGGATAAGCACCACGGCGGTGATCAGCTGAAAGAGCACCCGGGCGATGCCTTCTCCCAGCACCATGTATCTCTTGCTGATAGGCGTGGCGAAAAACCGCTTCAGGACCAGCTGCTGGCGAAAATTGAAAAAAGTGAAGGCCACTCCAAATACGGCCGCGCTCAACAAGGAAAAGCCCAGCATACCAGGCAGTATGAAGTCGATCATGGAATAGTTCCGGCCTGTGATCATGGGCAGCTCCTCCACGCTGATAAATTTGTATTGGGCGGGTATCTTTTCCTCTTCCGCATATTGGACGGCCTGCGCCAGCGCCATTTTTACAAAAGGATATTTGTCGCCGGCGGCAGAGGAGGTCTGTACGTGGACATGGTATTGGGGAAAGCCCATGTTCGATACCACGGAGTCCACCGACAGTACAGCCCCTATCCTACCCTTCTCCAGGTCCTGCCGGATGGAAAGAGAGTCGGTCTTTGGGCTCAGCTCTACCATGGAGCTGGATAATAATCCTTTCAGGATCGAGCTGGCGGAGTCCGACTGATGGGCCAGGGCGACCTCTACGGTGGGGCCGCCGCCCTTTATAAATCCGAAAACCAGAATGAAGACGAGAGGGAATCCGAAACTAAAGGCAACGCTGGAAGGGCTTCTGAAAATTGCTTTCAGGCTTGCTTTGGTGATGGCCAGCATTGCCCTCAGCTGGTTATATTGTTCTGCCATACCGCGAAGGTCGGGAAATTTGCTTAATGAAACGATGGGCTATTCGATGGTAAGATCAAATGGAAGCTTTGCCTGGCTGACGCCTACCATGGACTTTGCCTTTTTGATGATGGACCATGTCTTGAATCCATCTTCTCCCAGCTGCTCTTTCATGGCCTTGGCGCTCAACGAGCGTTTGTATCCGCCCAGCAGCTGATCCAGCAAATTTTTTGGCTCGGGGTATTCCCGGAGGCTGTAGTCGCTGGTCCTGGCCATGCGGGCGGCGCAGTCGATGGCGTCCTGGAGCGTTCCGATACGATCTACCAGTCCCAGGTCAAGTCCCCTGGTTCCGCTCCATACCCTTCCCTGTCCTATGCTGTCTACGTATTCGATGCTACGGTGACGGCCATCCGCAACACGGGTCTTGAAATCGAGGTAGGTGCTGTCGACATCCGTCTGCAGACGCTGGCGCTGAAAGGGCGTCAATGGTTTGGTGACTGTCAGCGGGTCGGCTTCGGGCGCGGTCTTGACGCCGTCGAAAGTGACCCCCAGCTTGTTGTTGAAGAAGCTCTGCAGATTGGGAACGACGATGAATACGCCGATGGAGCCGGTGATGGTGCCTGGCATGGCAAATACGCTGTCGGCATTGCAGGAAAAATAATAAGCTCCCGAGGCGGCCACATCCCCAAAGCTGATGACGACAGGCTTGTGCTCCTGTCTCGCCAGTTCCACTTCCCTCCAGATGTTCTCGCTGGCCAGCGAGCTGCCGCCGCCGGAATTGACACGTATGACGATGGCCTTGACATTCTTGTCGAAGCGGGCCTTGCGGATAAGCCAGCGATAGGTATCGGAGCCTATCTCGCTCTTCTCCCCTTTCCCGTCCACGATATCGCCTTCCGCATAGATAAGGCTGATCCTGTCCTTGCCCGTCACTTTATAATCCACCGCCTTGGCATATTTGCCGATGGGGACAAAATCGAGCATGTCGTGCTTTTCTATATGCAGCTTCCCTCGGATCTCGTCCTTTACTTCGTCGTCGTACCGGAGCCCATCGATGAGCTTATAGGTAACGGCGTCGGCAGGACGCTGGACCAGGTGTTCGTTGACACAGCGGCGCAGCTGGGTCGTATCCAGATTGCGTTCCATTGCCGTGCTATATAGCAGCCGATCGTAAAAATCATTCAGCAGCTCGGTGAGCTGCAGTCGATTGGCATCGGTCATCTTATCTTCCCGCAGCGGTTCGGTAGCGCTTTTGAACTTACCCGCGTAGAATATTTGGGGCTGGATGTCGAGCTTTTGCAGCGTGCCCTTCAGGAACGTCATTTCCACGGCAAATCCCCTCCAGTCGATGGACCCTTTGGGGTTGCAGTAGATCTTATCGGCGACGTTGGCTACATAGTAGGCTTTTTGTGGGATGGCCTCCCCATAGGCATAAACGAACTTGCCCGTCTTTTTAAAGTCTTTGAGGGCGGTACGGATCTCTTCGTTGGTGGCAAATCCGTTGGGGTCGTCTCCGCATTTCAGATAGATGCCTCTGATAGCCGAATCCTCTTTGGCGTGGCGGACCAGCCTTACCAGGTCATACAGACCGGGGACATCGTACTGTTCCTCCGAGCTGAGCCCCGACAGGGGGTTGTCCTGCATTTGCTCATGGATGGACTGTGTAAGGTCTATGACGAGAACAGATTTTGCTTCTATATCCGGTTTCTTCGAGGACAGAAGGCCGCCAATATAGCCGGCCAGGACAAAGACCATTAGTACGGTAAAAATGACCAGCGCCAGCAAGGCCGCAAAAAACGATTTAAAAAAGCCTCCCATGTATTGATTTAAAAATCTAAAATTAAAGATATTTGGGCCCCCGAAAGTAAGGAATCTATGAACATAGCCTATTTATTGATAGGTGGCAACGAAGGAGACAGATCGGCTTATTTGCAGGAAACTACCCGGCGAATCCAATATCCCGGCAGCAGACTGTTGCGGCAGTCGTCCCTGTATGAGACGGCAGCCTGGGGCAAGACGGACCAGGGCGCCTTCCTAAACCAGGCGCTGATCCTGGAGACCCCTATGGACGCCCCCGCGCTGATGAAATGTCTGCTGGCGACAGAAGAAGAGCTTGGAAGGGTACGCAAAGAGCGTTATGGCTCCCGGACGATAGACATCGATATCCTTTTTTTCAACGAGGACGTCATCCGGCTGCCCTGGCTGACCATCCCTCATCCGGAGGTGGCCCGCCGGCGTTTTGCCCTTGCGCCGCTGGACGAGATCGCATCGGAGTATATACATCCTATCCTGCGTAAGACCGTACACGAATTGCTTGCCGAATGCCCGGATCAACTGGAAGTAAAAAAACTTTGACACAAGGATGAACTATCATTTTATCACGATTGAAGGCAATATCGGCTCCGGCAAGACGACGCTGGCCCATTTGCTGGCCAAACATTTCAACGCGCGCCTGATCCTGGAACAGTTTGCAGACAATCCCTTTCTCCCCAAGTTCTATGAAAATCCGGCTCAATACGCTTTTCCCCTGGAGCTGTTCTTTATGGCGGAGCGGTACAAACAATTGAAGGAGCTCGTTCATACCAGCGATCTGTTCCAGAGCGTCACGGTATCGGACTATCTCTTTACCAAGTGCCTTCTTTTTGCCAAGGTCAATCTGCCCGAACAGGAGTTCCGTCTTTACCAGAAGCTGTTCGATATCATCCATACGCAGCTGGTACAGCCGGATATACTTATCTACCTGCATGCTCCCGTCAGCCGGCTGCAGCAGAATATAAGAAAAAGGAATCGCCCCTATGAGCAGGGCATTCCGGATACCTACCTGTTCAATATACAGGAGACCTATACGAACTATATCCGTCAGCATAATATAAAGACCATCTACATCGACGTCAGCAATGCGGATTTCCTGGGCAACAGCAAACATCTGCAGGTGGTGCTGGATGCATTGGATAAAGACCTGGATGAAGGACAACATTATTTTACCCTCCCATGAAACGGATGAATCAGGACAACAGAACGACAGCGCTGGATATATTACGGATCCCGGAATACAGGAGTTTTATCATCGCTCGTTTCTTTTATGTCATGGCTTTGCGCATGGTGACCACCATGGTAGGATGGCGCATTTATGAGATCACGCACAATGCCTTCGCCATCGGTCTTATCGGGCTCAGCGAATTCCTGCCGGCCTTTTGCCTGGCCCTGTATGCGGGGCATGTCATCGACAAGAGCGACAAACGGAGTCTCCTGCTGACGACCACCTGCTGTTACCTGGCATGTGTGGGAGGGCTTATAGCGTTGTCCATCGGCCCCGTTATAAGCAGTCTGGGAACGCATTGGTTACAGTGGCTGACCTATTCCATCATTTTTACCACGGGGGTGATACGCGCTTTTGCAGGACCCACCCTGAATGCCATCGTTGCGCAGATAGTGCCGCGGGAGCAGCTGCCGTCGGCTGTGACGCTGAACACGAGCGCCTTTCTTTTTGCATCGGTGCTGGGCCATGCCACGGGCGGTCTCCTTATCGCGCATACTACTTACCTGTATTCTTTTCTCACCGTAGCGCTTTATGTATGTATCGCGCTCTATTTTCTTTCCACGATAGCGCCAAAAAAGGTAATGGTGGTCAATTCGGAGAGAAGGACATGGGACAGCATACTGGATGGGCTTCGCTTCGTCTACAGGACCAGGGAAGTGCTTGGTGCGATGGCCCTGGACCTTTTTGCCGTGCTCTTTGGCGGCGCGGTGGCCATGATCCCCGTCTATGCCCGGGATATCCTGAAGATCGGCCCCATCGGCTTCGGGTGGCTCAATGCCGCCAGCGATGTGGGTTCCATCTGCACCATTCTCGCCATGACCCTTTGGCCTCTCCGGCGCAAGCAGGGGCTGATCCTGATGTATGCGGTGGCCGGCTTTGGAATGTGTATCATCTTATTCGGCCTGTCACGCTGGTATCTGCTCTCCTACCTGGCCTTGCTGGTCAGCGGAATGCTGGATGGCATCAGCGTAGTGGTGCGCGGGACCATTCTCCAGCTGAAGACGCCGGATGCCATGCGGGGGCGGGTATCGTCCGTGAATTCCATGTTCATCAATTCCAGCAACGAGCTGGGTCAGTTCGAGAGCGGTGTAATGGCGCGTCTGATGGGCGTCATCCCTTCCGTCGTATTTGGAGGTTGTATGACCATTGCGGTGGTGGCGTTCACCTGGTTCAAGGCGCCCAATTTACGTAAGATGGAATATTAGGCTCACCCTGACCCCTACCCTGGCAAGGCGGCGCTTAGCTTCTCCAGGACAAAATAGACGATGGGACAGAAGGTGGAGTTCTTCTGGGTGAGGGCAGGTCTTTTTATCAATACGTCCTCGTCCGTATAGGGGAATCGCTCGCAATCGGAGGGACGTACTTCGTAAATGCTGCAATAATTGTCCTGTCCGAGGAAGGGACAGGGAGTCGTCTTTACCACATAATCCCCATCTTCGTCCAAACGCAAATAGGTATCGATAAGATCGCTTTCCTTCATGCGCAAATGCCGGGCAATGCGCTTGATATCAGGGGTTTTGAAGCGAGGTGAATAGTTCTTGCAACAGTTGGCGCATTGCAGGCAATCCACCCGTTGGAACGCTTCTTCATGGAATTCCGGCAGCAGGGCCAGGGCCTTGTTCCTGTTCTTATCGGCGCGCTGAAGCAGGCGCCGGTAGTCTTTTTGCCGGAGGGCGGATCGTTTTTCCCAATTATGCAATAAATCAGTCATATATGCTCCCCTTAGTAGTTGTTTAACAACTACATACTACAAATTTCTGATTTTTCGTTTACTTTTATCATTGTGCAAAGCATCTACGAGAAAATATTGTTGTTGATCTCTACCCCGCTGTATGCCATCATCATCGGTGTGGAAATACTGTTGAGCAACTACGGGCGGCGCGGACATTCGCATGCAGGACGAAAAGTCTATACATGGAAGGATACCCTGACCAACCTTTACCTGATGTTGTTGAATGGCGGTATCGATCTCCTTTTCCGGGCCACCTATCTGCTGGTCCTGGATGTATGCTACCGGCATCACTGGATGTCCATCACCAATGTATTCTCCTATTGGTTCCTTTTGCTGCTGGCGGAAGATTTCCTGTACTACTGGCTGCATCGATGGGATCACGAGATACGTTTGTTCTGGGCCGTCCATGTCACGCATCATTCCTCCGAACACATGAATTTTACGGTAGGCTTCAGAAGCTCCGTATTCCAGCCTTTATACCGTTTTGTCTATTTCATTCCATTGGCGTATCTGGGTTTCAAGCCTCTCGATATCGCCTTTATGTATTCGGCGACCCAGATCTGGGGGATCTTTGTGCATACCGAGCTGATCGGCAAAATGGGCTGGCTGGAATACATACTGGTGACGCCTTCCCATCACAGAGTGCATCACGCCTCCAATCCCCGCTATCTGGATAAGAATATGGGTATGTTCCTCATCATATGGGATCAGCTTTTCGGGACCTTTCAGCAGGAGCTTCCCGAAGAGGAATACCAACCTGTCAAATATGGGCTGACCAAACAGCTGGAAAAAACAGATCCGGTCAACATTATCTTTCACGAATGGAATACCATCGGCAAGGACCTTTCCCGTAAGGACATCGGCTGGAAGGAAAAATGGTATTATCTTTTTGGCCCTCCGGGATGGAGTCATGATGGCAGCAGACAAACCAGCGAGCAAATGCGGGAAACCGAAGCTGGTAGTGACGGGAAGCCGCAACAGCCGGGGTCTATTTTAATTTAGATTTAATTTTTACTAACACCTGTTAACATCTTTCCGGAGTAATTTTATTCCAGCATTTAGTTCATGCTTACTCACAGCAATAAGTTTTAGCATTAAGTTTTAGGGTTTAGGGGTTTTTAAAGAAAAAGGTCGATCCGGTTAGTTTCAACATACGGGACGGCCTTTTTCATTTCCAGCGCTCCGGCTGTCTGGGCTGGTTGGCATAACTCACACATAATCACCCTAAACGAGCCACCGGCTCATTGCCGCGACCACTCCTCCATCAAATCCGCTGTTTTCTCCTGTAAGGGCCGTAACTTTGCAGCAATTTTTAAACGAGCCACAGGTTCGTTGTCCAAAGGACAGGCATAAGATCTTTCCGGCAAACGGGTATATTAGAGACAACCCCGCTTGCCGGACATTTTTAATCGGTCAACCCCCCATACTTGTATGAATCTATTTGAAAAACAGGCTAATGAGTTCATCAGTCGTCACATCGGGACCAATGAAGAAGAGGCTGCCCGGATGTTGAGGACCATCGGCGTGAGCTCTCTGGATGAACTTATTGGCAAAACCATTCCCGCCTCGATCCGTAACCATGAAGGTCTTTCCCTCCCCGGCCCCATCAGCGAGCATCAGTATTTGACGGAGCTAAAACAGGTAGCAGCCCGGAACAAGGTCTTTAAATCTTATATCGGTCAGGGTTATTATGACACCATCGTGCCCAGCGTCATTCTGCGGTGCCTTTTTGAAAATCCAGGTTGGTATACACAGTATACCCCCTACCAGGCGGAGATCGCGCAAGGCCGGCTGGAAAGCCTGTTGAATTTCCAAACCATGGTGTCCGACCTGACGGCGCTGCCGCTGGCCAATGCTTCCCTGCTGGATGAGGGCACTGCCGCCGCGGAAGCCATGACCATGTTCTTCAACCTGAAGAATAAGGATCATGACCATATCACCACACCTAAATTCTTTGTCGACTCGAATATATTCTCACAGACCAGGGATATCCTTCTCACCCGCAGCATCCCGGTAGGGATCGAACTGGTGGAAGGCGATTACCACAAGGCCGTCCTCGACAGCTCTTATTTCGGGGCCATCGTGCAATATCCCGCCAGCGACGGCGCGGTGGAAGACCATAAACAATTCATCCAGCAGGTGCATGCCGCAGGAGCGTATGTAGTCATGGCAACCGATCTGCTGGCGCTGACCTTGCTGACGCCTCCGGGGGAACTGGGCGCCGATGCGGCTGTAGGAAGCTCACAGCGTCTGGGTGTGCCGATGGGATTCGGTGGTCCTCATGCCGCCTTCTTCGCCGCCAAGGACGAGTTCAAACGGAATATCCCGGGACGTATCATCGGCGTAAGCATCGACGCGCAGGGCAACCGTGCGTTGCGTATGGCATTGCAGACCCGTGAACAGCATATCAAACGGGAAAAAGCCACTTCCAATATCTGTACGGCCCAGGCGCTGCTGGCCAATATGTCGGCCATGTATGCCGTATATCACGGCGGTGCGGGTCTTACCAATATCGCCAAGCGGACCAGTCTGCTGGCAAGAACGTTGTCGAATGAGCTGAACGAGCTGGGCTATAGCAATCTCAACGCCTCCTATTTCGACACGGTGAAGATACAGGTGTCCGATGTGGCGGCTATCCGTCGTCTGGCCGAAGCCAGAGGGATCAACTTCCGGTATTACGGAGAAGCCTTTATCGGCATCACCCTCGACGAAACGACGACACAGCAGGATGTGCTCAATATCCTGGGCGTCTTCCATGAGGCAGCCGGCAGCCATCTGGTCACGGCTACCTTCGAAGTGGAGGATGATACCCTGGACAATATCCCTTCTTCCCTCACCCGTGTTTCGGAGTTCCTTACACATCCGGTCTTCAATACCCATCACAGCGAGTCGGAGATGATGCGTTATATGAAGAGCCTGGAGAACAAGGACCTTTCTTTGAATACTTCCATGATCTCGCTGGGTTCCTGTACGATGAAGCTGAATGCCGCTACAGAGCTTATTCCCGTCAGCTGGCCCGAATTCGGCGGTCTGCATCCATTTGCTCCCGCCGATCAATGGCAGGGCTACCGGCAGATCATTTCCGAGCTGGAGAAGGCATTGAGCGAGATCACCGGCTTTGCCGCCACTTCCTTGCAGCCCAACAGCGGCGCACAGGGAGAATATGCCGGATTGCTGGCGATACGCGCGTATCATGCCGCGCATAAAGGATCGCACAGGGATGTCATGCTGATACCCATATCCGCCCATGGCACCAATCCGGCCAGCGCCGTTATGGCAGGCATGAAGGTGGTCGTCGTAAAAAGCGATGACGAAGGGCACATCGATGTGGAGGACCTAAACGCCAAGGCGGTACAATACAAGGACAAGCTGGCGGGTCTTATGGTGACCTACCCTTCCACGCACGGGGTCTTCGAAGAAAGTATAAAGGACATTTGCAAGGCCATCCATGACAATGGCGGCCTGGTCTATATGGATGGGGCGAATATGAATGCCCAGGTAGGGCTTACCAGCCCGGGTTATATAGGCGCCGATGTATGTCATCTCAACCTGCACAAGACATTTGCCATCCCTCATGGCGGCGGCGGTCCCGGTGTGGGTCCCATTTGCGTCAATGAGAAGCTGAAACCTTATCTGCCGGGTCATGTGTTGAAGGACAACGTTTCACACAACGGCGTCGGAACAAAAATGCATGCCGTATCGGCGGCGCCTTATGGTTCGGCCAGCATCCTGCTCATCAGCTATGCTTATATCAAGCTGCTGGGCGCCGAGGGGCTTACCCGCAGCACGAAGTACGCCATTCTCAATGCCAATTATATGAAGGCCCGGCTGGAAAAATATTATAAGATCCTGTACAGCGGCAGCAATGGCACCTGCGCGCATGAGTTCATCGTAGACCTGCGTCCTTTCAAGGCCAGCGCCGGCATCGAAGCGGAAGATGTGGCCAAGCGGCTGATGGATTATGGATTCCATGCCCCCACCCTCAGCTTCCCCGTACCCGGCACCATCATGATCGAGCCGACGGAGAGCGAAGACAAGGGTGAGCTGGATCGTTTTTGCGATGCGCTTATCGCCATCCATGAAGAGATCGTCCGGATCGAGGAAGGCAAGGCCGACAAGACGGACAATGCCCTGAAAAATGCGCCGCATACACAGCATGTCATCTGCGCCGACGAATGGAACCATGCTTACAGCCGCACACAGGCAGCGTTCCCTCTGCCATATATAAAAGACAATAAGTTCTGGCCGAGTGTCGGACGTGTCAATAATACGTATGGCGATCGCAATCTGATCTGCACCTGCGAGCCGACCAGCTCCTACGAACTGGCTTAACGAAAATAAAAAACCCGGCATCATGATGTGCCCCCAAGAAGTTAGACACTTTTTGGGGGTATTTTTATGGATAAAAGAATCAAGTACAGTATTAAACAGAAACAGTCAGCTGTAAAATCGGTTTTGGAAGGCCGGGAGACTTGTCGGAGTGCGGCGCGAGAGC
>DASZXP010000090.1:0-42064 GCA_035545935.1 Puia sp.
TTACAAAGTCGAAGATATGCTGGTCGTTCATGAAGTTCTCCCGGGTGAGCTCCCAGGCGCCGCCTACTGCCCAGAATTTCTGGTAGCGATTCTTGCCGGGTATTTGAGAGGAGCCGTCATCGCGGAACGAGGCGTTCAAAAAGTATTTGTCCTTATAGCTATACAGGGCGCGCGCCAGGTAAGACACGGTGCTGTATTCGGATTGGGAAGAGGTGGCAAAGGTGGCGGTAGGGTCTTCGAAGCCTGTCGTAATATACCAAAGACGGGGATCGTCAGGGATGGGTTGGGCATTCCCGGTAGTATATTGTATCGCCTTGCCCTGCCTGTTGGTATTACCGAAATAATAAGTGGTAAAGCCACCGGTGAGAGTCAGGTTATGTTCGCCAAAGCGGGCCTTGTAGTTCAATACATGATCCTGCTGGAATTTCCTCCAGTTGTTATCATTTTCCGTAACGGAGGTCCGGGGGCTGATAAAAGTAGCGCTGTCGTGGTGGTTAGGGTCGTAGGCATAGTACGCGGGCACATACTGACGTTTGTTCACTTCACTCATATCTCCGTAGAAGGTGCTGCGGAAGGTGAAATGACGAAGGAAGCTGATCTCTGCAAATACGCTGCCCACTGTTCTATACTCACGGTTGATCGTCTTGTTCCATTCATTTTCCAGCTGAATGAGCGGGTTCTGCACACCGGCATTCTGCAGCGAATTGTCCACGGTGGAATACAGTGGCCTGTTGACCGTGTCCAGGGTGTAGGGGTCCACAAATTGTGTCAGTTTGGTACCTGAGTACACCTGGGGCATCACTTTTCGTGCAGCGTCCAATACCCAGGTGGCGTCATAGGGAGCATCTGTCCGGGAGGCATTGAGGTTCATTCCTATCCGGATGGCTTTGTTCAATTTGATCTCATCTCCCACTGAAACAAGCAGCTTTTTCAACTGTTCGTGCCGGATGATGCCCTGGTCGGCAATATAACCGAGCCCCATGTTGAATTTATTCTTTTCCGTGCTGGTAGACAGGCTGAGGTTGTTGGTGCTGAAATGGCTTGTACGGGTGACGGCGTTGATCCAGTCGGTGTTGGAATTGAAGTTGGAATAGTCGGGTGTAGCCACCCCGTTGTTAGCATTCTCTTCTGCGAACAGGGTGGAGAATTGGCTGGCGTTAGCCATTTTTATCTTATCCACCAGCTTTTTGAACCCATAGCTGGTATTGAAGTTGATGATGGTCTGTCCGGCCTTGGCCTTCTTGGTGGTGATGGCAATTACGCCGGTGGCTCCTTTGACCCCGAAGATGGCGAGGGAAGAGGGGTCCTTGAGCACTTCGATGGACTCGATGTCATTGGGGTTGATATAATCGATGTTGTCGTTGAGGATACCGTCCACTACATATAGGGGATGTACCTGGCCGATGCTGATGGTACCGCGGATACGGATATCCGGGGCGCTGCCGGGAGTACCATTGTTGACAACATACAGGCCTGTCACCTTACTTTGGAGGGAGGCGATGGGATTGGTATTGGGCTTGTCGGCCACTTCCTTGCCATCTACCTTCACAATGGACCCGGTGAGGTCTCTTTTGCTGGCCTGACCGTAACCGATGACCACTACTTCATCCATGATCTTTTTAGCGGCGAGCAGTCTGACATTGATGACGGACTGGCTGTTAACGGGTACTTCCTGGGTCTCATATCCAATATAGGAGATAAGGAGCCGTGCCTTTTCGGGTACGGTGAGGGTAAAGTGGCCTTCATTGTCGGTGGAGGTACCGATGGCGGAGCCTTTGACAGTAATGGACACCCCTGCCAGGCCTTCGCCGGCCTCGTTGGTGATCTTACCCGTTATTTTTATATCCTGTGTGGTGAGCGTAAAGGAAAGCACCACGATGAGATTGTTTTCCAGTACCTTATATGTAAGGTCTGTGCCGGAGAACATATCTCTTAATACATCTCTTATCTCCAGGTCCCTGGCATCTATGTTGATCTTCTTATGAATGGTATTCAGGCGGCTGTTGTAAAGAAATCGGTAGACGCCTTGTTTTTCGATGGAGTTAAGAGCCTTCGAGATCTCTACCTGTCTCAGGTTGAGGGATACCCTCCCCTGCCCGTTTACCCTGGCCGACACCTGCATAGTGGCAACAAGTATCAGTAGAAAGGTAAGTTTCATAAACAAAAGAGCTTTTTTTACGGCATGAGGACTGACGCCCCCAATCGTTAGCATTTTTTTCATACTTTTAAACTTGTGGGTTATAATAAAGAGTGAAACCGGCGCTGCTGTCCCAAAATGCATTACCGGATTTCCGATGTAACCTTAGCGGGGGATGCGCCAACATCTTCCGCTTCTTTTTTTGTTTATGTGCTGTTATTCATTTGTTTGTAGTAGGATTTAATTTAATCATATCAGTTATTGAATGGTGATTTGGTTACCTTCTATGCTGTAATTGAAATTCGCCGTGAGCTTCAAGGCGTCCAGCGCCTGGAGGATCGTCTCCTTTTCAAAGATGCCGGTGAAGCGCAGGTCCTCTTTTTCCGGGGTGTTGAACCGGATGGTGACGCCATACCATCTTTCCATGGACCGGGCCAGGCTTTTGAATTCCTCGTCCTGGAAGATCAGCTTGTTATCCACCCAGGAGGTTTCGATGATGGCGCCGGAACGTTGTTCATAGGTGGGTTTGCTGATGACGACCAGGGAGTTGTTTTCGATGCGCGCATGGCGGCGGATCTCTTTGTCGAGGTTGGCGCTGTCTTCGTTGTTGACCACCAGCTTTTCATTGGGCTTCAGCACGATCTTATCGCTGGGTCTGTTGTGGATGGAGACTTCGATGCTGCCGTGGATCAGGGTTGTTTCCGTGGTCTTATCGCTGGGATAGGATTTTACGTTGAAGCTGGTGCCCAGCACCCGTATGTCGATGCGGGCGGTGTGGATGACGAAGGGTTTGCCGGCATTGGGAGCCACGTCGAAAAAGGCCTCGCCGGTGAGGGAGACAGATCTGTCGGTGGCGCCAAAGTTCTTTTCATAGTTGATGCGGCTGCCGGCGTTGAGCCAGACGACGGTGCCGTCGGGCAGGGTGAGGTGGGTGCGGGAGCCGTTGCCGGTGAATATTTCGTTGCCGGCCAGGGTTGGCGTCTCGGCGGGTGTGGCGGCTGCGATGCGTGCGGGTTCACTGGGGTGGCGGGTATAGAGTCCGGTAATGATGATGGCTGCGATGATCGCGGCGGCTGCCAGCAGGATGGTGCGTCGGGATTTGCGATGTTGTTCCGGCATCGGATAGGTGTCGTCGGCCGTGACGGAGAGGGTAAGGACGGCGGCAGGCGTCTGAGCATAGTCTATTTTCAGATCCTGCATACGATCCAGATGACGGGAAAATGCTTCTTCGGCAATGTGTTGCTCCTGTGGATTGGATGGGTTCCAGAGATCGGAGATCGTTTGCATGGGATAGTGTAATTCCGGATTCTGACGAAGCAGCTCTTCCAGCTCGCGCAGCTCTTCGGGAGTTGCTTCTCCTGTCAGCTTCTTAGCGATGAGATTCCACGTGTATTGTTTGTGTTCCTGTCCCATTAAGTGTAGTAGGTACATGATTAGGGACAGAGATTTTCGAAAAAACCCCCAAAAAAAATTTAATTTTTTTTAACATTTCTAATTGGCGTATGCAGAGATATTGATTATCAATTAGTTGATATTTCGTCCGGATAGATCCTAATAGTGCGAGGCGGTTGGAGGGCCGGGGGCTTGGCGGGTATGGCAGTAAGGTTGGGCTGGAGCTGATATTGTAGGGATACGGCGACCAGAGGGGATATGGTCGTGGGTCTAGCGGGGGTATTTTATGGAGGAGGAGACCGTTTTTTGAATGTCGAAGCTGACGGCGGTGCCTATTTTGTGCAGGGCGATAGCGAGCTGGTTCTCAACTGTTTTTACGGAGATGTTCAGCACTTCCGCCACCTCTTTGTATTTGAGGCCATCTTCTTTTGACAGCTTGAAGATCATCTTGCATTTGGGAGGGAGCTGGTCGATGGCTTTTTGGATACGGGAGAGCATGTCGGCGGTGATGAGCATCTGTTCGGGGTCGAAGTAGAGGCTGGTGAATTCGGCCTGGAAGTCGTCGAGGGGGTTGATGGTGGCGTTGCGTTTTTGCTTATCGAGGTAATTATAGGCGTGGTTGCGGGTGGAGACATAGAGGTAGAGTTTCAGGTTGTCTATTTTCTCCAGCTCTTTGCGTTTTTCCCAGACCTTGATAAATACGTCGGAGATGATCTCTTCGGCGGGTTCTTTTGCTTTGACCAGGGTTTTGGCAAACTGGAACAGGTAGGAATATAGAGAGGTAAACAGTTCTTTATACGCCTGCTGATCGTCGAATCGGGCGATCCGGGTTTGCAACATTTGAATGGTAGTAGCGGTAATCATCTGGCAAAGCAAGGTGTCAGCCTCAGTGCTCAATATTTAGCAATAATAAGATTTTCTCTGACTACTATCTAATTTTTGCAGGTTGGAGCTTGTGGTTCTGGCCTGCCGGATCGTTGGTCCATCTATGTGGACAGTTTCTTTTAAACGTTTGCTGCACGGGAGGGGTTGCCTTGGCGGGCGGGGACGGAAGGGGGTTGAACGGCGGGCAGGGGCAGATGCGAGAGGTTGGGCCGGAGGCTGGGCGGGCTGGGAGCGACGATTGAAGGCCGGGGTGAGAGGGGCGGTCGGGAGAGGATGGGAAGAGATGGCAGGATCAGGGCCATCTGAGTGGTGGAGCAGGGTGGGCAGGCGGCCAAGGAAGGCGGATTTATTTTCGGACTTCCCCTAAATTTTTATACTTTTGCAGCCGCCGGTTTTGGCAGGACCCTTAGCTCAGCCGGTTAGAGCATCTGACTCATAATCAGAGGGTCGCTGGTTCGAGCCCAGCAGGGTCCACAGGGGTTGAAGCACTTACGGAAGTAGGTGCTTTTTTGTTTAGACAGGCGCCTATTCGTCCTTTATTGCGCCTACTGCGTTCAGGAGCTCGATACTGCTTTTTACATTCATTTTCCGGAATAACAGGTTCTTGTGATTTCTGATGGTGTTGGCGCTTACAGATAACAGGCCGGCTATTTCACTGTTGTTGAATCCCTTGCTCATGAGGTTCATTATATCTCTTTGTCTGGGGGTAAAAATGGTTTTGCTAAGCCTTGGTATAAAAGTATGTATCAGTCTGAAGTCGCCATGGATCAGCTTGAAGAGGTCCAGCCTGACATCGTGCAGTTTCACATCCCCTGTACTATCTCTAAAGCAATTAATATACATATACTTACCCGGAGTAGCAGACAGCGCCATCTTTTCATCCGAGATATTGATATAATGCCCTTTGCCATGCCGGATGCGATAGTGAAATGTAAAGCGGTATTCCAGCGGGTCATATGGTTCCATGGAGTTAACGAATGCAAAGCATTGATCTACCTCCCCTGTGTCATCGGGGTGGACACGTGTGAGGAATTCGGGCAAGGACATTTTCATGACAGACGCGGCTGAAAGACCCAGGATCTTCCGGCAATTTTCGCTGGCATACTGAACGGAAGGGGTTTTCGAGCGTTTGCAGACAACAAAGGCCCTGTCGGGTAGCAGCTGCTCGATAAATTTCATGGTGTTAACAAGCTCATCCGATGAACTTCTCAATGTCAGCGCGGGATAGTTGATTGCTATTGCGTCGCTTGTAACGAACCTGGAAGGAGCGAATGTCCGTGCTCTTATCATATTCATGGAAGGTTTGTGGCCATAAAGATAGAAAAGAATTTGGCCTTCGGCGGACGACCCCGGTCTGTTTTGGAAAATCGGTACTATAGTACTATTTGAGACCGATGCCCCGTCCGATAGTTTTGTAGCCGCAAAACAATTTTAAAACTGTCGTATGAAAATAATCGTCTTTGGCGGCTCGGGTCGCACGGGAGTCGAGTTTGTCAGGCAGGCTCTTGAGAAAGGGCACTCCGTGACCGTATTTGTACGAAACAACCATAAGCGGAAGCAGATCGAGATCGCGGGTAACCTGTCTGTTGTCGAGGGTGATATCCTGAACCCGGATGAGGTTAGACGTGCGATGAGAGGGCATGACATCGTGGTCAGCACGTTGGGTGTTTCGAAAGCGTTGCACCATGACCAGGTGGTGATCGATGGAGTGGCGACGATCGTGAAAGCGATGCAAAAAGAAAACATCAGACGCATCATTTATGTGAGCGTTTTTCTCGCCTTTCGTAAAAAGGCGCGTTATGGTTTTTTTGTCAATAACCTACTCCGGCGTATCATAAGAAAGGAAATAGACGATCATGAGGTAAAAGAAACGTTTATATCCAAGGGCGCCCATGAATTTGTTATCGTGCGACCGGTGCGATTGACGGACAAAAGCCTCACCTGTGCCTACGTTCATGGCGAAGATCTTGTCCTTAAGCATTTTATTCCTTCCATCAGCAGGGCGGATGTGGCTCATTTTATGCTCAAACAGATCGGCGACACGAAGTATCTGAACAAAGCGGTCATAGTAGCAGGAGGACGGTAAATCTTACTGACCCAGCTTCAACTCATAACTGAATTTCGCGGGTTCCGAATGTACGGTACAGGGTGCGATCGGCCGGGGTCCGCAGGAGTTGGAGCCTACACCCAGGGTCCGCGCGCTGATACAAAGCACGGTGGCAGAGCTGGCCGGCAGATCGATCTTATATTCCGTCTTTTCCAATTCCTCATCTCCGTATGGAAGGGCGGAGACCTGCAAGAGCGTACTGTCCTTGCTCACAGTGAGGGTGGCGCCGGATGTCGATCGAAGGGCAGCCCACCGGATGTCTTCATGGTTGCCGCATTCCATGGGCTTTTCATATGGGGTCAATTGCTGCTTTACGCTGCTGGCATAGACGCCTACATCCTCGCCGTATTTTCTGTCGGAGTAGTTTTCCATCGGTCCGCGGCCAAAATACCGGAACTGATCCATATCCTTTTTCAAAAAGAGACGCACCCCGAGGCGGGCCAGGGGCACGGATGTATTGCTGAAGCCGACACGGTTAGTGCATTGGATGCGGCCGTCCGGATGGATAGAATAGTCGGTGGTGTCGTAGATGGTGAAGCTGTTCTTCCCTTTGCCGGTGAGGATGACGCCGACACCTCTCGTACCGTCGGCCGTTTGTGTCATCGCGAGCTTGTTATCGAGGGTCCATTCGATGTCTTTCAGTCCATATTTTTCCCATTGTTCGTCGGCCCACATATCGTCGTTGCGATGCGGCGCGCGCCAGAGATGTAATTGGGGTCCGCCCTTGTCCTGGAGGATATTGGTGCCGTTGGAGACCAGACGGGAAATGGCGCCGGTGTGTTTGTTGAATTGTACTTCGAAGCCTTTTCCGGTGATGGTGATGCTGCTGTCGGTCTCTGTCTGTTGGGTGGGTTCGAGGGCTGTATTTATGATAGGTTTCCGTTCGGACGGCGGCACGGGCCATTCGAACTGGGTGGCGGAGACCTCGTATCCTTTCTTTGTCCAAAGGGCATCATTCTTCGTCGTGAAGGACACGCGCAGGAAGTATTCCGCGTCTTTGTTGCGATGAATTATTTGGGTGGGGATATCGATGTCTTTTTCCTGTTGCGGCCCAAGGCTGCCGGCGTCGATGCTGCCGGAGTCCGCGGGTATGCCATTCTCGGAGATGACCCATTTGCCATCGAACCCGCTGAGGTCGATGAATTGATAGGTGTTCTTTAGCGTGATGACGCCGTGATCCAGGTCCTTTGGCAGGACCCTGATCCATTGGTACGCTCTTTTCAGCTCGGGGTAATGGGGTTTGGGGCTGCGGTCGGAGAACACGACTCCTTTATGTATAAAGTAATGGTCATTGGGGTACTCGCCGAAGCCGCCGCCAAAGGCAATGATGGGGTGTCCGGGATTGCGTCTGTTCCATAGCCCCTGGTCCTGCCATTCCCAGATACATCCGCCGAGAAGGGAAGGGTATTCATCGAAGAGCTTGTTGTATTCGTCCACGGAGCCCATGGAGTTGAACATGGCGTGGGCGTATTCGCAGAGATAAAAAGGTTTGACCATTCTGGGGTCGGTGGCGTGCTCTTTCAGCTCCTTCAGGTTGGTGTACATGCGGCTGTCGAGGTCGGCGGGGTTCTTCTCTCCCAGCCCAAAGCCTTCGTAGTGCGTGGGCCGGGTGGGGTCGAGCTCTTTGATGGTCTGCAAGGCGGTCCGGAAATTGGAGCCGCCGCTACCGCATTCGTTACCCAGCGACCAGATGATGACGGAAGGATGGTTCCTGAAGTTCTCTACATTGGCCACATTGCGGCTGATGATCGCGTCCTTGATGCGTGGGTCTTCGTTGAATTCGTCCCATGCGCCATGGCTTTCCAGGTTGGCTTCGGCCAGGACATAGAGGCCATATTGATCGCAGAGCTCATACCAGCGGGGGTCGTCGGAGTAGTGACAGGTACGGACATGGTTGCAGTTGGCTTGTTTGATGAGCTCGATGTCGCGGATCATGTTCTCTTCGGTGATGGCGTGTCCTACTTCGGGCCAGTGTTCATGTCTGTTGACGCCTTTTAGTTTTATGGGAACGCCGTTGACGGTAAATTGCCGTCCTTTTATTTCTATTTTGCGGAAACCTGTTTGGGCGGATATGATCTCGGAGGCGGATGAACCCTTCGAGGGTCCTGTCTGGCCGGCTCGAATGGACATCACGGTGGTGTAGAGGTTGGGGGTCTCCGCGGTCCATTTTTTCGGGTCGCTCACGGGGATGTATGTGTGAACCTTTGTCTCTTCGTCGGGTTTGAGGGCGGGGATGGGGGTCTCGGCTGTGGCGTTTTGAACGGCGTTATCGCCCTGGTACAGGGCTATGGTTAGGGTCCTGGCCGGTGTTGGGGTATTGGAATAGTTCTTTACCCAGGTGGTGACATCGAGCGTCGCATCTTTATATTGCGCATCGAGGTCGGTGGTGATATAAAAATCCCGTATATGTTCCTGGGGGCTGCTCCAAAGGGTGACGTTGCGAAAGATGCCGCTGAGGCGCCACATGTCCTGATCTTCCAGGTAGCTGCCGGTGGTAAAGCGATATACTTCCACGGCAAGGACATTTTTTCCGGGCTGCAGGTAGGTAGTGATATCGAAGTCGGCGGCGTTACGGCTGCCCGTGCTGTAGCCCACCTTTTTGCCATTGATCCAAAGGAAGAAGCCGGCGTCTACCCCATCGAAGGTGATAAAGATGCGACGTCCTTTCCAGTCGGCGGGTACGGTGAAGTCACGGCGATAGCTTCCTACAGGATTGCGTTCCTTAAAGGCGGTGTATTTTTCGGGAGGCGTGCTCATTACGTGCGGGAAGTCCTTTTGGAAGATATAGGTGAAGTTGCTGTAGTAGGGTGTGCCGTATCCTTCTACCTGCCAGTTGGAGGGTACTTTGATATCCTTCCAGGTGCTGACGTCGTAGGTAGGTTTATAAAAATTCACGGGGCGCTGCTGGGGCCAGGGAACGTAGTTGAATTTCCAGAGGCCGTTGAGGCTTTTGCTATAGGTGGAGGCGTGGCGGTTGGCAGCCAGGGCTTCTTTCAGATTGGCGTAGGGCATGAGGGTGGCATGGAAGGGCTGTTTGTTGATGCCAAGACAGCGAGGGTCCTCGATCTCGGGAGGGACGGGAACGGAATCGTATGATCTGTTGGCAAAGATATGCAGGGGGCCAAGGATGCCCAGGCATAAAGACAAGGCTGTCGCGAGCTTTCTTAATTTCATATTTGCAATATACTGCGTTTTTAAAAAGCATTCAGCTCTGCCAGATGGGTGTAGGTGGCATTATAGCTGGAAAGGATATTTACTTTGAAATACCTCGCTTCTTTAAATCCTGAAAGGAATTGTTGTTGAAGGTCTTTGGTGTTCTGAAGGTTGAAGGCGCCGGCTGCCTCCCATATGACATTGTCCATGCTGGTCTCTATGGTGACGGAGTTGGGCTTGCCGGCGTTGTCGCTTTGTCTGTCGAGGAACGCGAGGCCATGGATCGTCTTTGTTTCGCCCATGTCGATGACGAGGTAATGAGGCGGGCCGGGCTGTCCGTTCTGCCACTGGGAATGCCAATAGGTGTTGGGGTCGCCGTCGAGGGCGAAGATGGCGCGGCCATTGTCGGGGCCTTCTCCATTGGCCTCCTGGGAGGAGAAGTCGATGACTGTCCAGCTGGTCCTGTCGAAATTGGAGTAATCCTTCAGATCGGGCTGGGCTTTGATAATAAAGAAGGTTGTTTGCAGGGCCTGGTTGATGGGAGCGGATGAGGTGGAAAGGGTTACGGGAAGGAGATAGCTTTTCAGGGCGTCGATGGCGCCGGCCCCATTGGTGCGAATGGATATTTCCAGAGGTCCTGTGGTTAACCCGCCCCGGGGGATAATGGCCGTGGTCTTGGCGAAGGTATACGCCCCATCGGGCACTGTGGCATAGCTGGCTCCGTTGGCTGCGTTGAAGCTGTCCACGAGGGCATTGTTTACGGCAAAGCTCACGGGTATGTCCTGTGATGGATAGCCCTGGCCGCCATAATTGGCGCCGTAAACGATGGTTTGGACGCTGTCGGTGATCTTCAGCGTATAGTTCACCGGGTTGTTGACGGCTTCGGGCATATATATCTTCGTATAAGCGGAAAGGGGTTGTGCGGGCAGGTCGTACTTATCCTTGCAGGAGGCCAGGAGGATGACGAGCGTAGCGGCCAGAAATATCTTACGTGACATAAGCATGTTTTTAATGATCAGGATTACCATCCGGGGTTTTGAACGATGAGCTTGCTGCGATCGATATCATACTGGCTGATGGGGAACCAGTAGGATGCCGGATTGCGGAAGAGGTGGCTGACGGCGATGGTGCGTTGATAGAAATCGTCTCCGTCCTTGTTGATATTCATGCCGTGCAGCGATCCCATCACCTGGGGTGCGATCTTCCAGCGGCGGATATCGAACCAGCGCTGGTCCTCGAATGCCAGCTCTATCCTTCGCTCGGCCCATATCTTTTTCCGCATCTCTGTCTGATCGGCGGGCACGGGCAGAGGGTCGGCGCCGCTGCCGTATTGAGGGATGCCTGCTCTTTCGCGGATGAGGTTGAGATAGGTGAGTATATCGCTATTGCCGGGATCGTATTCATCGAGGGCCTCGGCGTAGTCGAGATATATTTCTCCGAGGCGGAACAGGATAAGGGGTCTGTTCTGCTGTGCGCCTGTGCCGCCGGACCCGGCGTTGGTCTGCGGGGCTACGTTCTTCCGCACGAGATAGCCTGTCTTGCTCCAGTCGGTGGGGTGGCCATTCTTTCCATTGGGGCCTGAAACATAAAAAGTGATAGGGGCGGGGCCGCTCATATTACCACCCTGCCAGATACTGTTGTTGTAGGTGACGGAGGCATAGAAGCGTGGCTCCCGGTTGACATACATATTATATACCTGCACATTATTCATCGTCGTAAAGCCATTCTCCGTGTACAGGGCGGATTCACCGATGGGAAGGCCGTCCTTCATAAAGAAGGCATCGATCTGCTCCTGGGTCGGGGCGATGCCGCACCATCCGCCGGCCTGTCTGGGTTCGCAATGGGTATCGAGGGTGCCGAGCGAATTGCTTTTACGAACAAAGATCTGCTCGTTGTTCCAGGCCACGGAAAAGATACCCTGGAAGGATTTGACGGGGTCATTTCCCGGATCCTTATAGAGGGAGTATTGTCCCAGGTCGATGACGGCTTTTGCGGCATCGGCGGCCTTTTTCCATTTTTCTTTATCGAAGGTCTGTGCTATGAGGTTATTGCCGTCCTTGTCCTTGAACCCGGACATTTCCGTATTGCCATTGTATAAGGGGCTGGCGGCATAGAGCAGCAGTCTTGCCTTGACGGCGAGGGCCATTCCTTTTGTCGCGCGGCCATAGTTCATATCGCTGGGCTGTCCATTGAGGGAGGGGACAAGGGGGAGCACGGTGGCGGCTTTGTCGAGCTGATCGGCTACATAGGCAACGCATTGATCGAAGGGGCTGCGGGGCAGCTGCATATCCTGGGCAGGGGCATCGGGTGCGGCCAGGGTATCGCCTACGAGCACGACAGGACCGTACTGGCGCATGAGCAGGAAATAATAGTACGCACGGAGGAAGCGGGCTTCGGCCTTGTACTGGTCTATGAGCTGCTGGCCGTTGAGCGCCTTTATTTCAGTGTTCTCGTCAATATGAAGGATGAAATAGGACGCGGAGCGGATGGCATTGTAATAGTAGTCCCATTTATCGAATAAGGCGTTGCCTGCGCTGATATTGCCGATGTTGAGGTCGTATATGGTGTATTTGGACCAGGTGACGTCGCCTTCATCGCAATTGCCAAACCAGGGCCATTGGGTCCATTGCTCGGACTCGTCGTCGACATAGCTGTAGACGTTGGCGAGGTATTGCTCGGAGGTGGCTTTTTTTTGGAAGACCTCATCGATGGTGATACGGTCGTTGGGCACCTGGTCGAGGTATTTCCGGCAGGCGCCGAGCGATAGGCTAAGAAGCAATACAGTTATATAGCGGTGTTGCATAATCGTAGTTTTGTTGACGGACAGGTTATTTGAAAGTCGTTTTGATACCCAGGTTATAGGTCTTTACCAGGGGGTATTGAGAGCCCCGGCCATCGCCGAGCTCGACATCCCAGAGCTTAAATCCGCTGACGGTGAGCAGATTGTAGCCGATGAAATAAATGTCGAGGCTGGACAGTCCGGCGGCGGACAGCCAGCGTCTGTTGGAAAAATTATAGCTGAGCTGCGCGGTCTGCAGGCGTAAAAATGCGCCGTTCTTTACCCACCAGGAGCTGCCGGTGTAGTTCATATTGTCGTTGCCGTAGGTGAGACGGGGATACAAGGGGTGAGGGTTGGTGCTGCCGGGCGTCCAACGATCGGTGATCCGGGCCAGGAGGTTTCCCCGCTCCCCTCCCTGGCTGAAAGGCTGCAGTCCATCGCCATTGAGCTGTATATCCACATTGCTGATGCCCTTGAACCATCCGGCGAGGGACCAGCCTTTCCAATTGATGGTAGGACCGAAGCCATATACGATCTCGGGGATGCTGCCATAGCCGATGGGGCCCTGGTCGTAGGTGTTGATGACGCCGTCGCCATTGAGGTCTTTGTATTTGATATCGCCGGCATGGTTGTCGCCTGTCTGATAGGGGCTGTTCGTCACTTCCTTATCGCTTTGGTACAGGCCGAGGGCGGTGTATCCGAATCGTTGTCCCAGCTTGCGTCCGATGCGCTGCTGCCAGGGGTAGGGCCAGGGGGCGTTGGCGTCATTGATGATAATGGCCTTGTTACGGGTGATATTACCTCTGAAGATCAGGGTCAGGTCTTTTCCGGCCTTTTTGGTCATTTCCACGGTGGCATCGATGCCCCTGTTGTGGATCTCTCCCAAATTGGCATAGGGAAGGGTGCGTATGCCTTCGTAGCCGGGGACATCTCCCCGCTGGCGAAAGATGCCGGAGCGGTCTTCATTGAAGAAGTCCACGGTGAGGGACAGGGCATTCTGCCATGTTTTCAGCTCCACGCCGAGATTGGCTTTTTTCGCCTTCTCCCAGGTGACGGAGACGGCATAGTCCCCGATGTCGAGACCGGAGATGTCGTTATTGACGCCATTCTGTCCATAGGAGTAGCCGCCGTTGCCTCCTCCTACCGTCGATATATAAGCGAAACGGCGGCCGCCGATATTGCTGTTGCCCACGAGGCCGTAGGAGAAGCGAAGTTTCAGGAACTGGATGGCGTTCTCCAGGGGTTTGAAGAATGATTCTTCGGAGGCGACCCAGCCGGCGCCGAAAGAGGGGAAGAACCCAAAGCGATGGTCGGGAGCGAAGGTCTCGGAGCCATTGTAGCCGAAATTGGCTTCGGCAAGGTATTTATTATCGTAGGCATAAGTGGCCCTGCCGGCGAGGCCCATATACCTGTAAGGTATGGAGCTGATGAAGTCGCCGGCGAATGCGTCTACCTTATCGGATTGGTTGTACAGGATCATGCCGGTGACGTTGTGTTTGCCGAACGTACGGTTGTAGTTGACGGCTGCCTCGGCATAGAATTGACGGCTGCCGCCATTGGTACGCGAATAGCCGAGGTAGTTGGTGCCTACGGAAGTCCGGTCGAGCAGCAGGTTGCCGGCGGAGTCCCGGCCGGTGGCGAGGTAGCCGTCGACAGTCTTGGTACGGCTGATGATATGCTGGTTGTAGTTATCGAAAGAGAACATGCCGGTGGCGGACAGTCCTTTCAGCCAGAAGCCGAGGTCCTGGGTCAGACGAATATTGCTCCAAAGCTGACTTTTGAATTCGGTGACATAGCCGCTCTGGGTCAGGAGGTTGTAGGGGTTGTTGATATCACCCGTGCGGATCTGTGAATGAAGTCCGTTGGAATAGACGGCGGGTATCACGATGGGGGGCAGCAGATAGGCGGAGCCCCAGATGGCGTCGACGGAATTGCCGGGGAAATTGCCATCGGCGATCCACCCGGATGCGCCGAAAGCTACCTTGGTGGTCTTTGTCAGCTGCAGGTCGAGGTTGGCGGTAAAATTATAGCGGGTGAACTTGATGGCGGAGTTGTAATTCGCGAGCTGGTCGGTCTTGTACATGCCCTTTTCATCATAATAGCCGACAGAGAGGTAGTATTGTGCATTCTCGGAGCCGCCATTGGCGTTGGCTCTGGCGCGTCTGTTCTGCCCGAATGTATTAAAGAGGGTCTTGAACCAATCCACATTGGGGTAAAGGTCGGGGTCGGCCTGGCTGGCTGTCTTATCGATCCTGTCCTGTGAATATTTGGGCAAGGGGTCATTGGGGTTGCTGTTATGATAGGCTTCATTGGCCATCTGCATATACGTGACGCCGTCCGCGAACTTCGGGATCTTCGTAAACTGGGTGAGGCCCTGGTCGTACTGGAAATTGATGGTCGGCCGGCCCACCCTCCCCTTCTTGGTCTGGATGAGGATGACGCCGTTGGCGCCGCGGACGCCATAGACGGCTGTTGCGGAAGCGTCCTTGAGAATGCTGAAGCTGGCTATGTCTTCGGGGTCCAGGTTGGCGAAATCGCGTTCGATGCCATCTACCAGCACGAGGGGCGAGCTATTGGTGAAGGTAGAGATACCGCGGATGTAGATCTCGGCATTGTCATATCCGGGCTGGCCGCTGCGCTGCACGCCGATGATGCCGGCCACACGGCCTGCGATGACATCTGTCAGGTTAGCTACGGGCTGGCGCAGGTCCTCCGCCTTGATGGTGCTTTGCGCGCCGATGGTAGTCAGCTTCCGTTGCTGACCAAAGCCTACGACGACTATCTCATCGAGGCCGCCGACCTTTTCTTCGAGCACTATATCGATGTTCCCGCCTCTGACCGGAACTTCGCGGGCGCCGTAGCCTACGAAGCTAAATACGAGAGTATCCTTGTCATCGGGCAGACGGAGAGCATATTGACCATTGCCAAGCGATTCGGTGGAGATCCCGGCCTTTTTTGCCCGGATGGTCACCCCGGCCAGGGGCTGGCCCTTTGCATCGGACACATGGCCTTTCACGACGATGGGTTGGGCTTTGGAGGCGGTCCCGGGTTCGATCCGTGGTTTGATGATCACGGAATTTTTCAGAATGGTATAGCTGACGGGCTGGTGTTCGAAGCATCGATCCAGCGCCTGTTTCAACGGCACATTGGAAACGGAGAGGCTGACGGGCGCTGTTTTTTGCAGCACTTCCTCATCATAAAGGAAGTCCAGGCCCGTCTGCTGTCTTATCTTTTGGAAGGCCTCCTTCAACGGCGCATTGGATAAGGTAAGGCTAATGTTCTGGGCGGATGCGAAAGTGCTTGTAAAAAGGCCTGCTGTTAACAGCAATGCAAGCGCGATACTTCGAAAGGGCGGAATGGCCCGGTGTGTACAGGGGGGATACATGCAGTAGTTTGTTTTATATGGCTGTAAGAAAATAGCAATCCGTTAAAGACCCCGGGCTATGGCATAACGACGATCTTTTTGTCTTTGACCTTGAAGTGAACAGATCCTGTCAATTGCAACATCTCCAACACTTCTTCAGCATATTGGTATCGGGAGATGGTGCCTCCGAAATTCTTTTTTATGGCAGTGTCCCGGAATTCCACATCGACATTGTACCATCTTGCCAGGTCCTTCATGATGTCATGGATAGGCTCGTTGTCGAAAGCGAAATACCCTTTCATCCAGGCGATGGCCATATCGGTATTGACTGTTCGTACGAGGAAGCGGGATTGCTGCGGCGACCATAGGCCTTGCTGTCCGGGCTTGAGCACGACCTCTCCGGCGGCGGCATCGGAAAGTTTCACGGACCCGTCCACCAGCGTGGTCTTTATGGATGCATCCCCGGGATAGCCTTTTATGTCGAACCGGGTGCCCAGCACCTGAACATCCATTCCATTCAGCCGGACCTTGAATGGCCGGGACTTGTCGCCCGTCACCTCAAAATAGGCTTCGCCTGTCAGCTCCACCAGCCTGGCCCCCCCGGCGAATGCGGTAGGGTATCGTAAAGATGAGGCGGCATTCAACCAGACTTTTGTTCCGTCTGCCAGAGTGAGCGCATATTGTCCTCCCCGGGGTGTAGCAATGGAGTTATAGAGCACCTCTGCCGTCGTTGGGCTTTTTTTATTGTAGGTGAGCCTCCCTTCTTCTTTTACAATGTCCGTCTGTCCCTGAACGGCTATCTGCCCGTTGTGCGTGCTGTCCAGCTCGATGACGCGACCGTCGGCAAGGGTAAGGGTCGCCCTGTTACCGCCCGGCTGCAAGGTATGGCCTGGCTTGAGGGCTACGGGCTGCTGATTGGTGTGTGACCTGTCGAAATAAAGGATCTTTACCGCTGCAAATATCAGCAGCACAGCAGCGGCTACGCTCCATTTCAGGATGCCTCCTATCTTCCGAACCCGGGAGGGAATGGCCATGCCGAGCTTGCCATAGATATGCTTTACTGCATCCTGTGTATCATAGGCGTTCAGCTGCCGGAGCTCGGCAACGACTGCTTTACGGTCGCGGAAGAGAGGATCTGCGCCGTATACCGTCTCCCATTCCTCTATCAGCTTTTGCTCGACGGAGGTAAGCATCTCCATTTCGTCTCTGCGTCTTAGTAACCCGGCGATGTAGACGGCATGATCTATATTTTCTTCTTCTGATGCCATATGGTCTATAAGTAGAACACCGCTCGATTTAAAATGACTTCTCTTCGGACAAAGATTTTTTTTGGGGGGTACAGGGGCTACCGAAGCAGGTATGTCAACATGACAAGCAGGACCTCTCCACTGTCATTGAACCGGCGACGTAAGACGGTCAATGCCTTGTATTTCTGATTTCTCACGGCCTTGACATCCATCTTCAGCTGTTGGGCAATGGCGCGTACGGTCATCCCTTCTTCATAGCTGAGGTAGAAGATCTCCTGCATTTTGGGGGGCAGGGTTTGTACGACCTGGTAGATCCCGGCGATGTATTCGGCGCGAACGATGCCGGTCAAAACAGGATCGGCGGTGGATGGATCTTTGGATGCGGCAGTCGTATGCTTGATCTCCTCCCTTTCCCGGCTACGGATCATATTCAGGCATCCATTCCTCGTCAGGGTAAAAAGGTAGCTTTTCAAGCTCGCCATGTTGCTGAAAGAGGGTTTGTTCGTCCAAACTTTGATGAATACTTCCTGTACGATGTCTTTGGCAAGTGACCGGTCCGGCAAGAATTTTTCAGCAAACCGGCAAAGTATGGGAAAATAGGCTTCGATCAGCAACTGCAGAGCTGCAGGTTCTTCGCGGGAGAGCCTCGTTAACACTTCTTCGTCCAGGATTGACATCGCATCATAGGTTTCATGCACAAGATAGGATATTATTTCAAAGCGGTAGGTCCTGCGAGGGACGCGGTTATCAGCCCGCTGTCGTTTGCCCCGGCGCCGATGCTTATAGCATACTTTTTAGCAAGTCGGTGCGTTATTCCCGCATACCATTATCTTACCGGATATGTCACACATCAAGCCAATGCTCCTTTTGGGAGCGCTCGTTCTTTTTCAGACAATGTTACGCGGTCAGGATCAGCCGTTCGAGATCTGGGGTTCCCTGACGGGGGAATACCATGGGAAGATCTTCATTTTCTTTGACAATCACTACCGGCAAAAAGACAGTATCAGCGCAGAGATCGTCGATGGGAAGTTCCATTTTTCGGGCAAGGCATAGGCGCTCCTTTTCACGATGTGGTGCTGTATGACACTTCGGGCAGGCCTGTCGACAGCCGGCAGTTCAGGGGAAATTATGGGCTGGTGGAATTATGGGCATCCTGGTGTAAGCCCTGTATGGAGTCCATTCCCTCGTTATTATCATTGTATGAAAAAAATAAAGGGAACCATTTTGTGATACTTGGCGTATCCTGGGATTATTCGAAAGACAGATGGAAAAAAGCCATTGTCAGGACGGGAATGCCCTGGCCGCAGACGATCGACCATGATGAGCACAATGGCCAGCTGGCGGAGTATTATGCGTTCGATAGGTTCTTACTCCGTGCGCAATGATTTCACCGGGCTGGCGATGGCGGCCCGGATGGCCTGGTAGCTTACGGTCAGGAGCGATAGCACTATTGCCGCGGCGCCGGCCAGGAGGAAGATCCACCATTGCAGGTCCACGCGATAGCTGAAATTATTCAACCAGGCGCTCATGATATACCAGGCAATGGGTGTTGCTATGACGATGGCGAGCCCTACCAATACCAGGAAGTCCTTTGTCAGCAGCGCCGTGATCCGCAGGACGGAGGCGCCCAGCACTTTGCGTACGCCTATTTCTTTTATTCGAGAACTGGTCATATAGGCGGCCAGTCCGAAGAGGCCGAGACAGGATATAAAGATCGTAAGGGTGCTGAACAGGCCGGTGAGAGCGGCAACACGTTGTCCGTCCTCGAATTTCTGTGCATAATCCTTGTCGGCAAAATGGTATTCGAATGGATAGTTGGGGTTGTATTCTTTAAACAGCTTTTCTATGACGCCCATGTTCCTGTCTGTGTTGCCGGCGGCCATCCGGATATTGATAACATTGAAGTAACCTCCTTTGACGCCTTCTATGATGAGGGGTTTTGTATGTTCGAACGGAGATCTCAATACAAAGTCCTTTATCACCCCCACCACATGATAGGTGGCGCCATTATCCTCTTGTACCAGCTGACCGATGGGATCTTTGAATCCCATGGATCGTGCGGCGGACTCGTTCAACAGCATGGCGGTGGAGTCGGTGGGATAGTTTACCAGGTCCATATCCCGGCCTTTGACCAATTGAAAGCCGGCCGTCCTGACCAATCCCTCATCCTGTACAAGCACATCGAAATCGATCTTGTCTCCGACCTGCTTGCCCTGCCATGTGAAGCCCCAGGTGTCGGAGCCTCCATTGGTGACCGTTAGATTGGTCCGGGTGATGTTGGTAGCGACGCCGGATGAAAGCAGCGCGGATCTTATTGCGTTGTAGTTCTTGTTGATGTCTCCGGTGGTCCAGTGATAGAGCAGCTGGCTGCGATCATATCCGGATTGTCGTTGTTGGGCATAGCGGATCTGCTGTATCACCACCAGCGTACAGGTGACGAGTATGATGGCAAAGCTGAACTGTACTACTACAAGGACTTTCCGCGGATTGACCCGGGCATGGGCTTTTTTGAAGGCGCCTTTCAAGACCTTTACAGGCTGGAAAGAGGAAAGGAAAAAGGCGGGATAGCTGCCGGCGATGATGCCCGTCAACAGAATAAAGGCGAGGGCGGACAGCCAGAATGCGCCGTTATCATATGGTATCACCAATTGTTTTTGCACAAGGGTATCAAAGGCGGGCAGGGACCATTGCACCAGCGGGAAGGCCAGCACGGCTGCAAAAAATGCAAGGAGGATGGACTCTCCGACGAATTGCAGGATCAGCGATCTTCTTCGGGCGCCGGCTACTTTACGGATACCGACCTCCTTGGCGCGACGTTCGCTACGGGCGGTGCTCAGGTTCATAAAATTGATACAGGCTATCAGCAGGATAAAGCCGGCAATGATACCGAAGAGGCGCACTACGCTGATACGTCCTCCCGTTAGCTTTCCATTTTCGAAGTTGGAGTAGAGACGCCACTTGCTCATGGGGTGCAGGAATATTTCCTGCTGTTCCGTGCCCTTGCTGTGCCGGATGGTGATATCTTTTATCTTATTGTCCACGGCGGCTTCGGTGGCGCCGGGTGTCAGCAGCACATAGTTGCCGACGGAATTATTGCCCCAGTTCTGGTCGTCCTGTCCTGTTTTTTTCATATAGTCCCAGGGCAGGAGATATTCAAAGTCGAATGTGCTGTTGGGCGGGAGGTCCTTCAGGATACCCGTGACGGTGAAATTGTCCTGGTCGATGCGGATGGTCTTGTTCATGGGGTCTTCTTTGCCAAACATCTTTTTTGCCATCTCTTCGGTGATCACGATGGAATAGACATTACTAAGGGCGGTGGCGGGGTTGCCCTGTATCATGGGGAAGGAGAAGATGGTGAGGAAAGATGGGTCTACGACATGGGCGTGCGAGGAAACTTTTTTTTCTCCTACACTGGTGACATACCAACGATCTTCCACCCGGGTATTTTCGGCGATCTCGGGGAACTCCTGTTTCAGCGAGGGTCCCAGGATCATGGGGGTGGAGCTCCAGCATTGCAGCTTGCCGTCGAATGTGCCGCGATTCCAGCATTCATATATACGGGCCCTGTTCTCATGAAAGCTGTCATAGCTCAGCTCGTTCTGTATCCACAATAGTATCAATACGGCGCTGGCCATGCCGATAGCCAGGCCTGTGATGTTGATAAATGAAAATCCTTTGCTGCGCAAAAGGTTTCTCCAGGCTATTTTGAGGTACTGCATAGCGGATGTTTATGCTGTTGTCGCGGCCAAGAGAGTGCCAGATTGCTATTGGATTGAGGATTAGTGAGTTAGTGCTTTTAATTGGGGTTATTACTGCACGATTTCGATACGGCAGCTGTATCATCTGAGCCGCTACCCGGGGGTCTGCGAGAACCATAGGCAGGCCAAAGGACGATCCAGGCAGCTCCCGGGAAGGCCCTCAGCGGTTTATATGCCCTTTTATCAGGCCTTCCTTTATTTCTATGAGCTCATCGGGGGTGCATTTCGAAAGCTGGGTGGTTTGGACATTTAATGTAGGTTTGGAGAAATAATTTTCCATGCCGACGGTGCATTTATTGATCAAAGGAAAAGTGCAGGGCGTGTTTTATCGCGCCAGCGCTAAGGCAGCAGCAGAAAGATTACATATTACGGGTTGGGTAAAGAATACGCCGGAGGGTCATGTGGAGGCATTGGCCAGCGGCGAGGAAGGGGGTCTGCGGCAGTTTGTGGAGTGGTGTAGAAAAGGGCCTGGGAAGGCGGTGGTTTCGGAGGTGATCGAGCTGGAGAGGAGGCCGGACGAGGAGGCAAGGGGTAATTTTGCTATTATCAGATGATCATGATAGTTTCTTGCTTTCAAAACAAGGTCCCTTTTGAGGGAATAAGCTAAAAAGTAATATCTTGCGCTCCATTCAAAAATCGGCTGGAGGTGCAGTGTTCTTTAACCTTTTATTAACCCCAAGGAGAATACATTTGTGCACCGGCTGGTCCAATGGGAGATAGCACCGAGCCTCGTGAAGGTTCTGATCGAGGAGGAGCTTTCGAAGTACCAGAGGAACGAAGGGTACGAACGACGAAGATCGCTTTGTGTGAGTTGGGCTATTTTTCGAGGCAGCCCAATTCCGGCAACAACTATATACAAGAAAGAAATATGATGAAGCATTTCGTAACTGCAATAGCTTTACTGGCCACTACTACTGCTTTCGCTCAACAAAAAGATTCCGCAACCACTATCGTCAAGCCGGCGGCTCCCGCGGCTACCAATCCTGGCAAAAAAGATTGGAGTAAGGTGACCCTGGGCAGGCGCGCCAACGATCATTTTATGTTCCAGCTGGGGTATGATAATTGGGCCCAGGCGCCGGACAGTATCCATATCCAGGGGTTCAACCGGAGCGCTAATTTCTATTTCATGTTCGATTTCCCCTTCAAGACGGACCCCCGATTCAGCGTCGGCGCCGGTCTTGGCATAGGGACCAGCAATATCTTCTTTCATCAGCAGCAGGTGCGCATAGCTGAAAATAACCCCACACTGGCCTTTTCCGACGAGAGCCAGACGGACCATTTCAAGAAGTTCAAGCTGGTGACAGCTTATCTGGAGGCGCCTCTCGAGCTGCGGTTTGCCCTGGACCCGGAGCATACCAATTCCTCCTGGAAGTTCGCCGCCGGCGCTAAGGTCGGCCTCATGCTGAGCGCCCATACAAAGGGCAAGACCCGTCAAAACAGCTTTGGTCAAACCATCGGCAATTACACGGAGAAAGAAAGCTCCAAACAATATTTCAATACCAGCAAGCTGGCGCTTACGGCCAGGATCAGCAAGGGGCCTGTCGGCATTTTTGGCCAGTACCAGGTCAACAGCCTGATCAAGACTAATTATGGTCCGGCGGTATTCCCCTATTCCTTTGGTATTATGCTGAGCGGTCTGTAGTACCAGGAACCGCTGGAAGCGGTTCGTCCAGGACCGAAGGTCCCGACCGAGAAGGAGCTTTCGAAGTACCCGAGGAACGAAGGGTACGAATGTAACGGAGGTACGAACGTTACGAACGAGAAGGACCGTGACGAAGCAGGTCCGCCGAAGTTCTGAGCGAATACGTGGAGCTATGACGAAGTTTCCCGACGAAGGCCTACAGACATTAGCGATATGCGGGAATCGGGTTATTTTTAGTGCGAACCCAATTCCCGCACTTTTAATTAGCACCCTATATATCTTTAAAAACGCCCCTTCCGGGGCGTTTTTGTTATTTTTGCTGTCCATGATAGATAAGAAAAATAGTATTCAAAAGGCGGAACGGGCTGTGCTGGTAGGTTTGATCCATAAAACACAAACGGAGGAGCAATCCAGGGAATACCTGGACGAGCTGGCCTTTCTGGCAGAGACGGCGGGGGCTGTGACGTTGAAGCGGTTTTCCCAAAAGCTGGAGCATCCCGACAGCAAGACCTTTGTAGGAAAAGGCAAGCTGGAAGAGATCAAGACCTATATCCAGCTGAGGGATATACAGGTCGTCATTTTTGACGACGAGCTGTCGGGATCGCAGATCTCCAATATCGAGAAGGCGCTGGACACAAAGACCATCGACCGGAGCGATCTCATCCTGGATATTTTTGCCAGCCGCGCCAAGACGGCCCAGGCCAAGCTGCAAGTAGAATTAGCTCAATATCAATATCTTCTGCCACGCCTGCGGGGTATGTGGAAACACCTGGAACGGCTGGGTGGCGGCATCGGTACGAGGGGTCCCGGTGAAACGGAGATCGAGACGGACCGTCGTATCGTCAAGGACAAGATCTCCCTGTTGCGCAAGCGTCTAAAAGATATTGATAAACAAGCCTTTACGCAACGAAAGGACCGGGGTGAGTTTATCCGGGTGGCACTGGTAGGATATACCAATGTGGGTAAGTCCACCTTGATGACCGTATTGAGCAAGAGCGAGGTCTTTGCGGAGAACAAGCTTTTTGCCACGTTGGATACCACTACCCGGAAGGTGGTTTTTGAGGCGACCCCTTTTTTATTGAGCGATACGGTGGGGTTTATCCGGAAACTGCCCCATCACCTGGTGGAAAGCTTTAAAAGTACACTGGATGAGGTGCGGGAGGCGGATATCCTGCTGCATGTGGTGGATGTATCCCATCCGGGCTATGAAGAGCAGTATGGGGTTGTCAATAAGACACTGCAGGAGCTGAATGCTTTTGAAAAACCCATATTGGTGATCTTTAATAAGATCGATCAGTATGAGAAGAATGTCTTTGATCCCTGGCTGGAAGAAGGGGTAAAGCAGGAGATCATGTCGGAGCTGCGTGAGCGGTGGGAAAGAGAGACCCATGGCAATGCGGTATTCATCTCCGCTACGGAGAAGAGGAATATCGACACCTTACGGCAGACGATACTGGAAAAAGTGCGGGAAATGTACCGGGCACGTTATCCTTACAAAACTGAATATAATTTCTGATGGGCTCTAAAAATTATGCATGGCATAAGGTGGCGGAAAACGCCACGGAATTACGATGGTCGCCGGGAGAGATCGCCGAGGTGGCGGTGGATGGGAAAAAGATCTGTGTAGCGAAGTTCCAGGATCAGTGGTTTGGGTTTGCGCATAGCTGTCCGCATGCAGGGGCGCCGATGACGGATGCGTATGTGTCGGGGTCGTGTCAGGTGGTTTGTCCGGTGCATCAGCTGAAATTCAATCTGAAAAATGGGGGGAGGGATGTGAATGGAGAGGGATATACGCTCAAGACATACCCCGTGGAGGTGAGGGAGGATGGGATCTATGTGGGATTGGAAGAGGCGGGGAAGGGGTTTTTTAGTAAGTGGTTTTAGGGGTTGGTGGGTTGGTTAGGCGCTGGCTGTCAGGCGGGATGCGAGGGTGTTGGCGGGTCGCTGGCGAGGCCAAAAAATGCTGTAAATTTTTCGTTGATAGGGTTTTTTGATAGGGTAAATTCCCGTATTTTTGCAGCCCCTTACGGGGACTTTCCTCCTTAGCTCAGTTGGTTAGAGCATCTGACTGTTAATCAGAGGGTCGTTGGTTCAAGTCCAACAGGGGGAGCTCAGGAATGAACAACTTATGAGGCTGCCGATTGGCAGCCTTTATAATTTTCAAACATTTCCTTTTTGTATCAAAACCGAACGGGTTTCGCTGCCCACCCCTCCGTCAAGAAATTTATAGCAGAATCTGCAACATCGATAACCCCCAACCCTACTTTACTTAAGAAAAATCTTCTTTCTTTCCAACAAACCAACTTCTATGTTCCAAAATTATTTGAAGATCGCCTACAGAAATCTCCTAAAAAATAAAGCATTCTCATTAATAAATATCCTGGGCCTCTCGATCGGGATCAGCGCTGCCATGGTGATCTTTTTGATCGTACAATATGATCTGACCTTCGACAAATTTGAAAATGATAACCCCCGTATCTACCGCGTTGTAGCCGATTATGTTTTTTCCGGCTCGCCTTTTCATTCTTCTGCAATACCAGATGCAATGCCCGTCGCTGTTAAAGATCAAATAACAGGCATCGAACAGGTAGTCCCTTTTCGCATATGGAAGGAGGATGTAAAAGCGAGCGTGCCTGCCTACCTAAATAACTCTCCTGCCGTTTTCAAAAAACAAGGCCACATTATTTTCGCTGACGAGAACTATTTCAAACTACTTCCCTATAAATGGTTACAGGGCTCCCCGCAATCCTCTTTCCAAAACCCCTACCAAACAGTACTGACCGAAAGCAGTTTAAAGGTCTATTTTCCTGATTTAACACCTCAGCAGGCCATTGGTAAAGAACTCATATTCTACGATTCCATCTATACCAAGATTACCGGTATTGTCCAGGACCTGCCTTACAACACAGATCTTACATTCAGTAGCTTTATCTCCAGGGCAACTATACAAACACCCCGGTTAAAGCCCAATGACGGAGATGAATGGGGTAGCGCTTCACCTTCATCGCAATTATTTTTAAAGCTCTCGCCCAATGCAAACCAGGTAGCAATACAAGAAGCAATCACAAAACTGTATAGATCCCACCAATCCAATAACACCGGTGAAACAACCCGGTTCCATTTGCAACCCTTAGCCGATCTGCATTTCAATGCTGACTATGAAAATTACAATGGGCGCGTCGCAAATAGATCAACCTTATATGGTTTATTGGCCATTGCCGCATTCCTTCTTTTCCTCGGTTGCATCAATTTCATCAATCTCAATACAGCCAAGGCGTCACAAAGAGCAAAGGAGATCGGCGTACGCAAAGTTATCGGCAGCTCAAAAAAGCAATTGGTATATCAGTTCTTAAGTGAATCATTATTATTAACGCTGGTGGCATCTATATTTTCCATTTTGCTAACACCATTCATTTTAAGAGTATTCGCCGACTTCATTCCCGCCGGTCTGCATTTCAATCTTGTACAACAGTCTGGTATGCTCTTATTCCTCCTGGCATTAATTGTTATCGTCGGCATAGGTGCAGGCTTATACCCCGCATTCATTCTTTCCTCCTATCAGCCGGTCAGTGTTCTAAAAGGTAATGTTCACACAAAAACAGGTAAGCCCAGCAGCAGCCTGTTGCGCAAATCATTTATCATCTCCCAATTTGTCATTGCCCAGGTATTCATCATCGGTACCATCGTGGTAGCCAAACAAATCCATTACTCATTGACCCAGGACCTCGGCTTTAAAAAAAATGCCGTCGTTACCCTCCAGGCAAGTTGGAATGCGCCCCTTGCCAACAAAGATCTTTTGCTAAATAAATTACAATCCATCCCGGGAATTACAATGATCAGCCTTTCCAATAATCCGCCCACCTCTATTGCTGACCGGGGCGATAATATAAAATATACAGGGGACAATAAAGAAACTCAAACGCATGCCCAGGTAAAGCTCGCAGATACTAACTATATCAAACTATACCAAATAGCATTGGTCGCCGGAACAAACATCCCTTCCAGCAAAACCATCAAAGCCGCTCTCATCAATCAAACATGCGCACGTGCGTTGGGATTTCAAGACCCGGCACAAGCAGTCGGCCAGGATATTGAATTCAATCATCAAAAAGTGCAGGTAGCCGGCGTTATCCATGATTTTCATCAGAAATCATTTCATCAACCCATTACATCTTTAATAATCTCCAGTAAAGAGAGCGACCAACTATTGTTCAATATATTATTGCAGTCCCAAAGTGGCGTCGGCCCTTCCTGGAAAAATACGCTCTCTGCAATCGAGACCGCCTACAAAGAGGTTTACCCCGGCGAAGATTTTGAATACCATTTCCTGGATGACAATATTGCAGAGTACTATCTGACTGAACAGCATCTTTCACAACTATTAAGCTGGGCCACCGCACTCACGATATTTATCAGTTGCCTCGGGTTGTTTGCACTTGCTGTATATAGTGCGCTACAACGTACCAAAGAGATCGGGGTTAGAAAGATCATTGGCGCTTCCATATTGCAAATTCTCTCTTTGCTCATAAAGGATTTTTTGCAACCGGTTTTGGTAGCCTTTATCATCGCCATACCTATTGCCTGGTGGGCCGCTAATAATTGGCTTCAAAACTTTGCCTATAAAACGGGTTTGAGTTGGTGGATATTCGTCTTAACGGGTTTAGCCACCCTGATAGTGGCCTTAATCACCATCAGCTTTCAATCCATCAAAGCAGCCCTTGCCAACCCGGCCAAAAGTTTGAGAACGGAATAAGATGATGGTCGTTTCTTCAAATACCCTGACATTTTCACTCCCATAAAAAAAATTGCACAAATTTCTTTGCGCAACCAAGTAATTGCACTTATATTTGCAACCATGTAGTTGCAAATATTCTAACAATGGAAACCAGAAGAGACATTTTCCAAGCTATCGCCGATCCAACAAGACGAGCAATCATTACTTTAATTGCGATACAGGCAATGACACCAAATGCCCTTGCCGAACATTTTAATACAAGCAGGCAGGCTGTATCAAAACATATTAAAATATTGACAGAATGTGAGTTAGTAAAACAGGAACAACAGGGCAGGGAGATCTACTACTTACTCGAAATTGAAAAAATGAAAGAGATTGATAAATGGCTTAACCAGTTCCGAAAGGTCTGGGAAGCACAGTTCAATCAACTTGACAAAGTATTATCAACAATGAAAAAACAGAAAAAATGAAAAACAATCTGCTATTTGAGTTTACGGTTGACAAGCCAACAAAAACAGTATTCATGGTCAGGGAGTTTGATGCTGAACTTTCATTGGTATGGGATGCTTTTACCAAACCAGAAATCCTTGACCAATGGTGGGCACCCAAACCTTTGACGTCAAAAACCAAATCGATGGACTTTAAAGTTGGTGGACGAAGATTTTATGCTATGGTAAGCCCGGAAGGAGAGGAAATAGGCTGGCAAATACAAGCCTATACTTCAATTAGCCCCAAAACTAACTTCAAATATTTAAGTGCATTCGCCGACAAAGACGAAAATCCCCATTTGCCAGGTTCTAATTGGGATCTGAATTTCAGCGAACAAAATGAAATAACCAAAGTAAGCATAACAATACACAATGATTCTCTTGAACGTATGGAAAAGATGATTGAAATGGGCTTCAAAGAAGGTTTCACAATGGCCTTAAATCAATTAGGAACATTACTAAAAAAATAGATAAGGAGCCTCAAAGTCAAGACCCATATTTGCCATCAATTCAGCTCATTGCGGGCATTTTGCAGCATCGTGCTACCCTTTCTTGCCATTTTCCTTTCCAATTATTCATAAATGATTGACTTATATAATGTTAATTCCCTGGCAGGGGAGCGGAGGAACCCACAGGATATTGATCTCGCAGGTTTTATTATTAATACGCGTGATAGACATGCCTTGTAAATGACAATTTTTTATCTTTCAGCTATGATATCTTCAAAGCCTTTTATCTTAGAACAGGTCGTCCGAATAAGGATTGTACAAGTCATATTTTCTCAAAGATTCATACTCCCTGAAATATATACAAATACGGGTTTGCGATCAAATTATCGCTCAGTTGGTTAGAGCATCTGACTGTTAATCAGAGGGTCGTTGTCGCAACTCACCTCCATATTGTCGTATCCCCACCCCATTCCCTCCTGAGAACGTATTTAGCTTTGTATAAACAAATTCAAAGCATATGCGAAAACTGATCCTGGAAGAGTGGATGTCACTGGACGGCTACATAGCCGACAAAAATGGCAATCTGGACTTTTTTACCCATTTGACACCCGAGCAAAATACTTATTCGGACAACGATCAGCTGAAATTCCTGGAAACCGTCGATACGATCCTATTAGGCCGTAAAACCTATGAGCTGTTTGTAGCTTTTTGGCCGGATGCAACCACCGATAAAGAGGTGATCGCGGACAGGCTGAATGAAATTCCGAAACTAGTCGTGTCCAACACGATCACCAGCGCGCCCTGGGGTAGATGGCCGGATGCCGGCATCATCAACGGCGATATCATCAACGCGATTAAAAAGCTCAAGGCACAACCCGGCAAAAACATCGTGCTTTGGGGGAGCATCTCCCTGGCGCAAACGTTGATGAGAGAAAATCTGATCGATGAATATCATATCCAGCTATGTCCTGTCCGGCTTGGTGGCGGGAAAAAGCTTTTCCCTGAAGAATTGGAAATGGCCGATCTGGATCTTGTCGAAGTAAGGAAATATGATACGGGAACCGTCTTTTTAAATTACCGGGCAAAATAACATCAACAGGAATAATTCATTGACAATTATTTTAAAAGATCGGCTGGAAATATCCGGATGGCATCCGACCTGGGAAATGATGTCGGCGATACATTTGGCGGGGGATTACGGCGAGTAGCTAAACCTGTTGTCCATAACCGGACAGTTTTTTGTACGGAAATGAAAGATCGGCTGGGGCAGTAAAGTTATTATAACCTGTAAACCAGTTCGATAGCGCAATGGCACCTGTTTTGCCATTAAAAACGAGTCCCATACTCCCATCAGCTTATGTTTAGCATCTACTTCAAATCGGCGTGGCGAAACCTGCTCAAACACAAATTCTTTTCATTTATTTCTGTTGCGGGACTTGCCATCGGCCTGTGCGCCTGTATCCTGATCATCCAGTATGTAAATGCGGAACTGGGTGTCGACCGTTTCCATAAAAACCTGGATAACCTGTATAGAGTGGTGAATGACCGTTACCAGCAGGGTTCACTGGTGCAGCACAGCACCATGACTTATTCCGGGATCGGCAAGGCCATGAAACAGGAAATCCCTGAAGTAAAGGCATACTGCCGGGTGGAGCCTTACCGGGTCGAGGTTATCTCCCGGGCGGATAAAAAAATAACCGACCAGCGCGCCATTGCAGTAGATGCCTCCTTCTTTTCCATGTTTACCTACACGTTGCTTGCGGGAGATCAGCAGACTGCTTTACAGGAACCTAACAGTATCGTTATTTCGGAAAAAATGGCCAGGGAACAGCTGGGGGCGAAAGACCCGCAATCCTTGCTTGGACAGACGCTGGTATTCGATACGGATTCTCTTCCCTATAAAATAACCGGTATCTGCAAGGATGTACCCGGTGGCTCACAGTTGCACTTCGACGTCCTGATATCGTATATTTCGCTCTACAGCAAGAGCGGCAACAACCAGTTCGCCATAGCCGACTATGATTTTACACAAGCTTTTTTCTGGCAATATATTCAGTTGAAGGAAGGCGCCGATCCTACAACGGCTGAACAGAAGTTTGCCGCACTGAATACAAAATACTTTCCCAAAGCCGCCACTACCGGTATACGGGAGGTGTTTCACCTGCAGCCTTTGAAAAAAGCTTATCTCTATTCCGACTTTGAATATGAGATCGGCAAAACAGGTAATTACCGCATCGTATGGGGTCTGTTGGTGATCGCATTGTTCATCCTGGTGCTGGCCTGGATGAATTATATCAATTTGTCTACCGCCCGATCACTGGAAAGGGCCAAAGAAGTGGGTGTAAGAAAAGTGACAGGGGCTTCCAGGCCGCAGCTCATCAAACAGTTCCTCACCGAAGCCTTGTTGATAAACATAGTTGCGATCATCATAGCGGTGCTGTTGACAGGGTTGCTCCAGAATGGGTTCAACCAATTGGTGAACCGCGAGCTTTCCATCGGCATGCTGTTCTCAAAACAAACCGTCGGTACCGGCGTTGTTATCCTGTTTGTGCTGTTCTCGATGGCGGGTATTTTCCTATCCGGCTTCTATCCCGCCTTTATCCTTTCTGCATACAATCCGATGAAAGTATTGAAAGGAAAGTTTACCCGGTCCGCTTCCGGTGTATTTCTCCGGAAAACGATGGTTACTGCCCAATTCGCTATCAGCATCCTTCTGATCATCGGTTCTTTTGTCGTGTACAGGCAAATGCGGTTCATGACCGGGCAATCCCTGGGTTATAATATGGAACAGATGCTGATCCTACGGAAACCGGTGCTTAGCAATCCGGGTGCAGCATTCATGACCAACGCGGATGGGTTTATCAATACTATTCAACAGCTTGCGTCTGTGAAAGGCGCCGCCGTTTCCGGGCGGATACCGGGAGAAGAACTGGGCAAGATCAACAATGTGAACAGGACGGATATTGCCATGAACAATCAGGGCACCATGGCGAATATGGGTGTGGACGCGCGTTTTATCGACTTGTACCAGATGAAGCTCCTGGCAGGCCGGAATTTCACGCCATTGGATTATAACAGCGATCTGGCAAAAGTGCATACGCTGATCATCAATGAAACCGCCCTACGGCAACTGGCTTTTCAATCGCCGCAGGAGGCCATCGGAAAATCGATCATGGCCTTTAACCGTACATGGGATATCATTGGCGTCGTAGCCGACTTCCACCAGAAATCATTGAAAAGCGGGATAGAGCCGGTGTTGCTGTTGCCCACCCTGCAGGGGAAGTATAGCCAGTTCTCCGTAAAAGTAGATCCGCGGCAATTACCCGCCACCCTTGAAGCCATCCGGAAAGCATATGCCCGCTATTTCCCCGGGAATGTCTTCGATTATTATTTCCTCGACGAAAAGTTCAACAGACAATACAGCAACGATTACCTGTTCGGGAAAGTATTCAGTCTGTTTGCAGCATTGGCTATATTGATCGCCTGTTTGGGTTTATCCGGGTTGTCATTGCTAACCTCTACCCAGCGTACCAAGGAGATCGGTATCCGAAAAGTGCTGGGCGCGTCCGTAACAAGTATCATATTCCTTTTGTCAAAGGATTTTATCAAGCTGGTGCTGCTCGCGATCATCATCGCTTCACCCACGGCCTGGTATATTATGCATCTCTGGCTCCAGGATTTTGCTTATCGTTCGGATATCAGCTGGTGGATATTCGCGGCGGCGGGTTTGCTGTCACTGGTCATTGCATTGCTGGTGATCGGCGCCCAGACGGCACGATCGGCCATCGCCAATCCCGCTAAAAGTCTCAGGACAGAATAAAAAATATTCAAACCGGTCATTATGTTCTCATCGACCTTCCCCTTGCTGCGCAGTGTGATCATGGGTTTATCACTATTGTCCTCTCCCTCCTTCCTTTTTGCCCAGGACACGCTTTTCGACAACTATCGTCTGAAGCCGGTGATGGTAAATATGTCGGTCACCAGCATCGATGGCAAGAAAGCCGTGAGGGTAGCAAGGGACACCGCTACAAAAGGCGCCAATATACCCACGTTCGTGCGACTGGACAACACCGATAATTTTACCAATGGGATCATTGAAGTAACGTTATTGAGCCGGCTGCTGCCTGCCGCGCCCCCGGAGGCGAGGGGTTTTATCGGTGTAGCATTCAGGATCAATAAGGACAACAGCCGATTTGAATCCATTTATATCAGGCCTGCCAACGGAAGGGCGGAAGACCAGCTCCGCAGGAACCATTCCACGCAATATTTTTCGTATCCCGATTATAAGTTCGACAGGCTGCGGAAAGAAGCGGAGGGCAAATATGAATCCTATGCCGACATGGGGCTGAATGAATGGATCAAAATGAAGATCGTGGTAAAGGATGCTCAGGCCAAATTGTACCTGAACGATAATCCGCAGCCGGTGCTGATCGTGAACGACCTGAAGCTAGGCGCGGTGAACAGCGGCGCTATCGGTCTTTTCGTGGATACGGGTACGGATGCATTTTTCCGGGATATTAAAGTGGTTAAAGAAAATTAGTTTGGACCACAAGGATTGGCCGACCAATATCCCTTCTGCTTCATCGTATAGCCTGGACGAATCGTATGAAATGGTGAAAGGTAATTGGGAGCTGAATATTTATATAGAGAAAAAGCGGGTGTTGAGCAGGACATTCATCTTATATTGAGTCCGTGAAAGAGAAGTGGCTTTTGGAGGTATTTATTAAACAAATACCCCGGCTATTGCCGGGGGTTTAGGGCCAGTCGGGGACAAAGGGTATTTAGTTGCTGATGGAGATCTGCGCATTGTTGTCCGTCACTCCTGTGTCGGTCCATAAGGTGGTAACGATGCCGGCCAATTGCGCCGATATACCCGCCAATTGATTGATCAGCATCTGCTGACCGTTCTGCATGTTCTCATCCCCTGCAAAATGAGCCATGATCCCATTTCTGAACAAGGGTGCAGCAAAGGTGGCAAGAGAGGGCGGCGCCCCATATAAGCTATTCAGATAGGTATAAAAATATCCGTCCAGGTGCTGTGCGAGGAACCGGTTGGCATAAGTAGCGTAATTCTCACCATTTGGAAAGCTGCTGTCGATGGAGGTTATTCGGATGGACCGGACCTCCAGCTTGTCGTTGTTGATGGTTATCATTCTATACGGTATCGGCGGTGTCACGAGCGATCCTGTCTCGATGTCGAAAAGCGTGTTGCTTTTGTACGTATAGGAAGAGATGTCCTGCGCGTGGTAATGACCGGTGAAGATCACCCTCAGCCCAGCCTGTATCAGGGTATCGACTATCGGCTGATAGTTGTCTATGACATATCCGGGGTCGAGCTGGGATTGGCCGGCGTAATGTTCGATCAGGTTGTGATGCATCATGGCAAAGATGCGGTTGCCCGTCTTTTGGGCATTTTTTAGCTGGGCAAGGATCCAGGTGAGGGTCGCCGGTTTGATCCTTCCTTCCGCCACGTCGCCGCCGGGGCCATAGTCCTCATACTTACTGGCGTCGATGGATATAAGCCGCAGACCTGGCTGTAGCTGGGCCACATAACTCAGGGACGCCGTATCCCTGGCAATGGCGGCCCGATAGCCGAAATTGGCGTAGATGGTCTCAAATTCCGCCCGGGACGTCATGGCTACGGGGTATTCATTGTTCCCCACATATCTTTTTGCCTTGGCGTTGTTGATATCATGATTCCCGGGCATAACATATACGGCTATCCCCTGGTTTCTCAGCTTATCGAAAAAGCCGGCCATTACCTGGTGATCGATCTTTTCGCCATCCTTGGTGATGTCGCCGGGGACCAGCAAGATATCAGGTTTGGCGGTGGAGAGCTGGGCCATCACCTTTTTGAATACGGCGGCGCTGTATTGCAGCAGCTTGGGGTCCTGGTTCAGGTAATTTTGGAACGCCGTCCCGGAGGCGGCATTGCTGTCCAACAGGGAGGGGTCCATGTAATGGATGTCGGAGACGATGGCCACCTTCAGGGAATGACCGGGGATCGAGTGAAAGGGGTAGTTGGAAATAAGCCCGGGCTCTTTTCGGCAGGAGAAGAGGAGCTGGCTTGCCACCACTGTGATAATGAGCAGTTTGACCTTAATTTTCATAAACAATATTTTTGACGAAACTATCCCGCCGGAGGGCATTCTGCTAATTGATCCGGTGGGGGTGAATGCGGGGTGTCGCGATAATTCGCCAAAAAGGGTTGGGTGAGATGTGGGGGGTAGCAGGAAATGCTAATTCCTGGCGGGTGGGTGGGTGGATTATGAAATCCTGAGAATAAAATGCGGCGGGTGCGGCGGAAAATGCAAAAGAACGTCGGCCACCTAAGCTGCAGACCTTTTCTTTTTAGGCAGGGCTTTTCCCTGATCTATCTTATCATCCATTATTTGAATACCCAACGCCAACTCGAGATTCGTTATCGTTTCAAGGGTGAGGTTCTCATGTCCTTTCACGATCTTGCTGATTTGTTGGGGAGAAACGTTCATCTTTTCAGCCAGCTCTTTTTGAGAAAGGTTTTGCTCTTTTAAGACATCCAATACCCGTACAGCAATAGCGGCTGACTTTTTTAGCCATTCCCGATTTTCGCGACGGTGCTTGGCTTTGGCCTTCCAATCAGAGGGTTGATCGGAGGCAAGTTTGGATAATTTCTCTTTTAGATTACTCATTTTTATAAGTTGCTTTAAAACCTGTCAAACTCATTTTTGCATTCGCCATCCAATAGAACAGACCAAAGGCCATCGTCCGAGTCGTCGGATGTAAAGATAGGAATTAATTTCATAGAATCAACTTATAGGTTTATTATATTTTGAATTTAAACAGATATTGATCTGTAAATCAAATAATTACCTTATTAACCGGGGTTGGCAATAAACACAGTGAGGGCCGCTAAATCAGAGAGGGAGTACCGTTAAAGTGCAAATATACCTAACAGTAGTTTCGATTTTTTGAAACCTTCTTTTGAAGCTTATTCAACCCCTATTTGCTTTCTCATATCCATTGTATATGAATATTGTTCTTCTACCGGAACGGCTTTTCTGGAAGCCTTGCTAAGGTCGCGCCCCTCTTTGGTAAACAATGGCGGATAAAAATTAAACGTTTCATTTCCCGAGATAGCAGCTACCTCCTTTCTCCACCCGCCCCATCTATATCCGCTGTAATACTTCTCCAGATCGCCAGAAAAACAAAATTGCAGGAAGTCGCTATATGTCATTTCCGTATCCTCCCATTTCAAATTGTCCGGGGACAGGTAATACATCTTTCCAGCGTCCTTCCCCAAGCCGCCGCCATTGATAGCAAAAAAACCTCCTATGGCATCATCTGCTACCAGGTAGAAGGGCGCTTTGTCCCCGTATTCCTTAAATGATCTTCCTTTATTCCATTCCGGCAGATTTCTTGGAAGTCGTGTGCTGCCAGCGCCTAATATCCTGATCCAGCCGTCATCTACCATGATCCCACCCGTAGAATAGACGATTGCTCCCATAGGGGAACGTGTGGTCACCTGTGTATTCAGCAATGCCACCTTCGCCTTTGCCGTATCGCAGGGAAGCACTTCAACTTTGTTTTTCGCTTTTGCGATCCATTGCTGCACCAGCGGCCAGGCTGGATCTTTGGTATTTATCAATTCTTCCAGTGAGCGCATATGTTGAGCCTGAGTGAATGAGGCAAAAAAAAGTGCCGCACCAGCCAGGAATAATTTGTACATATTTAATTGTATCTTGTCAGGGAAACCCCTAACCATGAAGATAGCCTACATTTCCTTATCCTTTTTACTTCTTTCTCTGTCCGTCTATTCACAGGAAGATCATTGGGAAACATATATGGCCCGTTATGAGGACGGGCCAGGGTCGACGCTGGTCAATATGTCGCTGAAAACGAGCGCCCCCGTAAAACGATATCCGGTACTTTTGAAGGCAGGCGTCAAATTAAAGAAGTGCACGGCTGACGGGCTTTTTACCAACGAAGAATCGGACGTGCTCTATTCCATCTCGGACAAAATAAAAGCCAGGCTCGACAGCCTTGAAAAAAATATATCGGCAGGGACATTCACTTACCAGTGCGCGCGTACGGATTATTATTACATCGGCGACACGACCCATGTACGGACAGTCCTGGCCGCCGCGTTTACAACCTATCTTCCCAATTACGAATATATCATCGAGATCAGGCCGGACACAGCCTGGAATTCCTATCTGCTTTTCCTTTATCCCAACGAAGAGACAATGGAATACATCGAGGACAGCAAAGTAGTCATCAATCTATACAAGGCAGGAGACGACCTGAGCAAACCCCGGCAGGTAGATCACTGGGGATATTTCAAAACGGAGGCAGACAGGGATGCTTTTTTGAAATATGCGGAACAGGAGAAGTTCAAGCTGGAGGGTAAAAAATATATAGACAAGTCCGAGCTGCCTTACCAGCTCCATTTTTCGCGAACGGATATGGTCGATCTTCCGTCCATAACGGCAGTGACCTTAAAACTCCGCAGAAAGGCAAAAGAGCTGCACGGCAACTATGACGGATGGGAAACTTTTGTGATAAAGAAATAGCCTATACGCCGCTGCTGTTAAGATAATACAAGAAAGAGATAATTTCCTATTATTAAACTGGTATTACTTTGTAGACATGCGTATATCCCGTCTTTTCCTCATCCCCCTTCTGCTGTATATTTTACCCGGCTGTGATCATCCGACCGCGCCTGCCGCCGCCGATAAGGCGATACCTCATCTGGAAAAACAAGGGAATGCCGCCCACCTGGTAGTGAATGGGAAGCCATTTCTTCTTATAGCGGGAGAACTGCATAATTCCACGGCGGGGGGATTGGAGTATATGCGACCGGTGTGGAAACGTCTGCGTTCCAAAAACCTCAATTCCGTCATCGCCACCGTGTCCTGGGAACTTATCGAACCCACGGAAGGGAATTTCGATTTTACCCTTGTCGACAGCGCGATTGCGGGGGCCAGGGCCGCGGATCTGAAACTAGTGCTGATCTGGTTTGCCAGCTGGAAGAATGGCGGCTCCGTTTACATGCCGTCCTGGGTAAAGAAGAATGTTGAAAAATATCCCCGAGCCAAAGATGAACAGGGCCGGCCGCTGGAGATCTTGTCGACCTTTGGCAAGGCAACCTGCGAGGCGGATGCAAAAGCTTTTGCTGCACTGATGCATCATATCAAAGAAACAGACAGTGAGCAGCAGACGGTGGTCATGATACAGGTGGAGAATGAAATGGGTTTGCTGGATCATCTGAGTACGAGCGCCGGCAATGCGAGAAGGGATTTTAGCGAGGATGCGAATAATGCTTATAACCGTCCGGCGCCAACCACACTAACAGACTATTTGGCGGAGCATAAAGAAACATTGTTCCCCGAGCTGTATAAAGTATGGTCGGCAGGCGGCTTTAAGACATCGGGCACCTGGGAGGAGATCTTCGGGAAAAGCCAGCTGCGGGGCGATGTAAAGGACTGGATGTTCTATTCCTATTATACGGAAGAGCTTTTCTCCGCCTGGAACTACGCCAGCTATGTGGAGAAAGTGGCGGCGGCCGGCAAGAAAGAATATGCGTTACCGATGTATGTAAATGCGTGGCAGAAACAGCCTTCCACTTTTCTACCCGGCAAATATCCTTCGGGCGGCCCTTTGCCGCAGGTGATCGATATCTGGCGTTGCGCCGCTCCTTCCATCGACCTTATCGCGCCGGATATTTATACCGATGATTTCATGCGGGTGTGTACGGAGTATACGCGAAGCAATAACCCGTTGTTCATACCGGAGACCATCGGCGGCGAGACAGGTGCGGCACGTTCGCTGTATACATTCGGCGAGTTCAGCGCGGGATGCTTTGCGCCTTTTGGTATCGACAATGAGCGTTACAAAGACAACGATCCCCTGGATGAGAGTTATGCCGCATTGCAGCAGCTGGCGCCATTGATCCTTGCGAACCAGGGCAAGGGCACTATGAGGGGGATACTGGTCGATACGGTCCAGCGGGTACAGCGTTTTGACCTGGGGGCCTATACCATCGAGGCGAGTCTTGCGCCGGAGGGCGGCAAGCCTTCCATGGCCGGGGGTATCATTATTCTTTTACCGGGCGGTGAATATGTCGTCGCGGGCAGGGCGTTGGATGTCCTCTTCCATCCAAAGGACAGTTCTTTGCGGATAGGGATCGATGCGGCCGATGAGGGCGTCTTCGAGGATGGGAAATGGATGCCCAAAAGAAGGCTCAACGGGGATGAGACACATGCGAGCACCTGGTCGGGTACGGGGTTGAAGTTCCCGGCGGAGCATGTAGGCATACAAAAGATTGCTATTTATTCCTATAAATAGCTTTGGTCATCTCACATTACCCTTATTCTTTTCGTACCTGTCCCACATATTCACGAAATAATCGGCGGCGGTGAAAAAGGCCTGTCTCTCATCCTGTGTCATTCCCAGGTTTTTCAGGTCCTGGAAATAGTCAGGGAACAAACCGATATGTGCGACTCTCTCGGTGTTGTAATCCCAGGGTTTATTCCCAAAAGAACCGTTGTGCCCGGGAGAAGAAGGAACATAGGATAACTGCAAGACAAAGAAATGTTTTACACATAGAAAGGATTTAGCATCACAAATACATCTATAATTTTTTGATGAATGTCCTGCATGAATGTGTAGTTGCGGAAGAGTGCCAGAAGACAGGATTTTGTTAATTACTTGTTACGAGGCAACCTATATTCGGTTATCATCGTGAGAGTGAGCGAAATTCGATTTATTATGAGACTATCTACCTACAAACCAACGTTTAATCTCTTTTTAATCTTCTCCCTGCTGACATTGACAACGCGTGCGCAAAAGGTGCAGTTCGGCGTCAAGGCGGGATTAGGGTTTTCAGAACTTATGACGAGCGGCAGCCCCACCACCATCGTCGATGGCAATACGCAGACCTTGCGTTATTTTCCCATCACTACTTTCACGGGTGGAGGGTTTGCTTCCATCCTGCTGGGAAAAAAGTGGAGTCTGCAGCCGGAGCTTTTATATTCCATGCAGGGTGCAACGGGCAAGCCTGAACAAAATTATTATGTCACTGCCACGGAGGACTACCGGCTGAGCTATCTCAACATCCCCGTCCTGGTGAAATATAAATTGCCCATGGCCTTTTTTGTGGAGACGGGTCCTCAGCTGGGTCTGCTGTTGAGCGCCAAGGCCAATGAGACGCTGGTCGGCTCTGTCAACACTATCCATTATGATATAAAAAGCCAGCTCAAGTCCACGGATCTTAGCTGGGTCCTAGGGGTAGGCTATTGCAGTCCTTTCAATATAGGGATGGACGTACGTTATAATCTGGGATTGGAAAATATCAACCAGGCCACGGGCGGAAGCTCGACGGTGCCTATTCCCGCAGGGACGGTGAAGAACGGCGTGTTCCAGCTCGGGGTGTTTTACATTTTCGGAAAGAAATTATATAACCCGCCGCCACCTCCGGAACTGTAACCAGCGGCGGCGATCAGGGCGCCTGACCGGGGTGCGTGGCTTTCCAATCTTTTTCGAAGAATTGGCTCCATTGGAGTATGTATTTATAGAATTCGTATTCCGTCTCGCAGCTCTGGATAAAATCGTATGACGGACGGTACTGCCGCATAAAGGTGTCGAGCGCCGGCGACTGTAGACCGGTGACTCTTTTTACCAGGGCCCTGGTAAACCGGTGGTCGATGTATTTATCTTTTTCCTCTTCTTCCAGCCGCTGCTGGAAAGCCAGCATGCGCCGATTCTTTTTGCCGTCCAGCAGCAGGTCGAAGTCAAGGCCTATGCCCAGCCCACTACCCCGCCGGTTAGACTTCATGCCGGTGAGATAATCGGTCTCGTAGTCGAATATTTTTTTATAGTCTTTCCTGTTCTGTAAAGAGTCCTCTCTGTAATTGCCGGATCGCACGAATACGGAGGGTAAGGAGTCCACCGCCACTTCCAGGCTCATGTCGAAGGGAAAGCCCAGCGGGATATCCTTTACGGGGAATTTCGAGGTGGCCCGGCCGAGGTAAGAAAAATAAATGGAGTCGCCGGCAGCCAGCCTGATGTGATAGTGCCCCAGCGAGTCGGTGATGGCGCCCGTGCCAGAAACGCCCATGACGCTGACGCCCCGCATGCCATATAGCATGGATTTATCGTATACGGTGCCTGCGATCTGAACCTGTCCCAGCGAAGCAGTAGCGATCAGGGGCAATACCGCCGCCAGCAGGGGTTTTTTTATGAACAGTAGTTTTTTGGCAGAAGTTCTGTGCATAGCTATCCGGAAGATAGATACGCATGAAAAAGGAGGAAGTTGCCTGTTTGTTATTTAATATGCATTTAATCCGCCAATGTTTTATCTTTATTTTATAACCTCCTAATTAACCTTTGACATGAGAAACAACTTATTGCTGGTAGGTGTCCTCATCGGCGGGATACTCGGATTCACCTCCGCCAAACTATTTTCTTCTTCCCAGGTGACGGCTTCACCCACTACACCCAAAAATACGGATTCGACAAAATGGCCCTGGCCGGACAGCCTGGATGCGGTGAAGGCAGCCCCTCTCTCCCATGGCATTATTTATGAAGACGATAAAGTGCGGATCCTGCATGTTACCGTCAATCCCGGACAGCTGGAGCCCGTCCATACGCATCAATGGAGAAGCGTGGCATGGGCGGCGCATAGCGCTCCTTTCACCTTATATCATTATGACCTCGACAAGGACAGAAAGCTGTCCAGGACAGATTCTTTTACGGCACAGCTGCCCCTGAACAAGGCAAATAAGTGGGCTCCCGAGACGCCGCATGCCATCCGGAACCAGAGTACAGATACATTGGTGTTATATAGGGTGGAGTTCAAAAATTGATCTGCGGCGGCTGCCAGGCATATTTCCTGTAAAAGAACGAAAGGATCAGGGCCATTATAACCCCTTCCAGCGTATGATACCCGGAGTCGACCCAGCATACGATAGCCGGCATCTTAAAGGTGGCCACTTCTATCATTCCACCCTGCAGTCCATCCCAGAAGAACCCCACAATGGCGCCGAAGACGATGGCGGTAGCTGTCAATGACCACCTATAGTGTTGGCGTGCATAGGCGTAATATATGGGCAGGAAATAGGCCTGGAACAGTGTATATAATATAAAAGCCAGGGCGATAAGGGGTATGTTATAGCTGTCCCTTTGCAGGGGACCGATATTCCGCTTAAAGAAGTCGCCCATGAGCAGCTCGTGGAAAACATAACCCAGGTTGAAGATCACGAGGAAAGAAACGATAGCGCCCGTAATAAAATACTTTTTCATAATACCTATTTTATTACTAAGACGAATGAGGCTTTTAAACCGATCGGGCGGGAGGGAGGTCCTATCACCGGGGCGGGGGGTTGCCTATCAGGGCAGGGTGCGGCCTTCCACTACATTGCGCACATGTTCCATATGGCAGAACTGAAGGTCAGCTCCTTTGCTTTCGTACGGGTCGATGGCACGGGCTATCCTGGTCCTCCATTCGAATAGCTGTGCGGCATCCATTCCGTGGGTATCTTCGGTGTGAAGACGCAGATGTTGTTGCTGCATTTCCTGTCTGGGGTTGAAAAGGCCGTTGAGCTCGGAGCATTGATGACAGGCGCCCGTCTTGTTGATCAGAGAGCATCTTTTATCAAAGATGTCGTGCATGGTTTTACGGGCATCGACGAGCAGGTGTTTTACGACGCCTTCGGTGGCATCCAGTATTTGCGCGATCTCTCTGACCTTGTAGTCAAATATCTCTTTCAACAGCAGGGCCATCTGTTGTTCAATGGGAAGTGTTTTGCCAATGCAGGTAAAACAAAAATTGATATGTTCGTTGATCTCGAAGGCTCCTTGTGGGGAGTGATGGTTTATTTGCATGAATTTTCCGATATAGATCTCCGGATGGCGCATGGACTCTTCCTTAGCCAGGTCCATCGCATCAG
>DASZXP010000091.1:0-11912 GCA_035545935.1 Puia sp.
AAGGTCCCAATGGCCATCGCGCCCAGTCCCACGGATGTCCTGGTGAGGAACTGACGTCTGTCCAGTCATCTGTTCAGGTGGTCCATGGTATTATCTTTTTGTCAGACATGCGTCCGAGTTCAAAATCGTACTGGCTACTACGGCGTCTGCCGCGATGCGTGCCTTGTTGGTTCCTGCCGCCGCCCGGAATTGTCCCGCGCTGAGCCAGCCTTTTGCTTTTGCGTGGTTCTTTTGGAATTTCTTTTCTTCTGTTTTTTGGAGGTCTTCCAATAGGGTCAGCTCGTCGGGTGTCGGGATCAGCCCTGTCAGCCGGCGATAGGCGTCCGTAATGGCCTGGCGGAGGTCTGTCTGTCGTGTCATTTGTTGTCCCATCACCGCGGCAGCTTCCACGTACGTGGGGTCGTTCAGGGTAACGAGGGCTTGCAGCGGGGTATTGGTCTTTTGCCGGCGCATGACGCAGTAGCTGCGGGAGGGCGCGTCGAAGGTAGCCAGCGTGGGGTCGGGCACGGATCGTTTGATGATGACATAGAGGCTGCGGCGGTAGACGGCGGCGCCCGAGTCCCTTGTGTACGCGGCGTCGTTGATATCCCAGATCCCTTCAGGCTGGTAGGGTTTTACGCTCCTGCCTCCTATCGTCGTATTGAGCAGGCCGGCAGCCATCAGGGCATTGTCGCGCAGCATCTCCGCCGACAGGCGGTTGGCCGGTGCGTGCGAGAGCAGTCTGTCCTCGGGGTCTTTTTCTTTTGCTTCGTTGCCGGCGCGGCTGGCTTGTCTGTAGGTGGCCGACATGACGATCAATTTATTTAGCTTCTTTATATCCCAACCGGAGTTCCGGAAGGTGACGGCCAGCCAGTCCAGGAGTTCCGGGTGGCTGGGCATTTCGCCCTGGTTGCCGAAGTCTTCCGCCGTCTTGACGAGGCCAGTGCCAAAAAAATTTTGCCAGAGGCGGTTGACCGCTACCCGGGTCGTAAGGGGGTTATCGGGAAGGATCAGCCATTGCGCCAGTCCATACCTGTTCCGGGGGAAACTGGCCGGGAAAGCAAGGATGGAGGGAGGCGTATTGGGATGCACGGCCTCGCCGGGCGCGTCGTAATTACCACGGATAAGGATATGCGCTGGTTTTGGTTCCTGCATCTCCCGCATGACCATCAGTTCCTGGATATTTTCAGTGGAGTCCGCCAGTTGGGCGCGCAGGCGGCGGAGCTCTTTTCGTTGGTGTCGGAGCGCCGTGTCAACGGCGGACAGGTAGTAGGTTTTGAGATCGTCTTTTGTCGGCGATGTGGCCGTGCCTGTGATCATTCTTATTTCATAGGGTGTCAGGGTCCTGTCGTATACCAGCAGGTCGTCCACGCGGCCGTTCTTGAAGCCGAGGCCTCGCCACCAGCCGCCGATCTGCAGTCCCGGCTGCCGGCCATTCGTCAACCATAGCCCGTTGGAGCCGTACAGGATATCTTTTGTCAGCTGGTCCATGGTGGTCTCCATCTCCATTTCGCTACCGTCCAGGTATAGCCGCATGCCCGCTGCGCGGGCAGATCCGTCATAGGTCATGGTCAGCTGGATCCATTTATCGCGCGGGATATCCGTTTTTGTCAGGCGGGTAATGGCATTGGCGGGGGCTACATGGGCCATGTTCAGTTCCAGCCGGCCATTGCGGAGATAGAGGTGATAGCCCCGGAAGTTAAAGGTCCGTTCCGCCACGCATTTGTGGAAGATGACGCCTTCTTTCAATTCCTTTGGGATTTTTACGCGGATGCTGATGCTAAACGGGTCGCTGGCGCGGAAGACGCCGGTGAGGCCCAGGTCGACCCAGGTGTCGCCGTTGAGGACGATGGCTTTTCCATTGGGCGATCTTTCCAGGACGGGCTTGTCGCCTGTCTGTCCCATTTCTCTTTTGAGGATGCCGGTGTCTTTGGAGGTCGTATTGTTTACGGCTGCGGAGTTGTTCAATAGGGTATCATCGAACGTATAATGCGCGAGGAGACCTGTCTGCGGGGTCTTATCTTTTGTCAGGCCGGCGCCGCCCGCGGTTTGCAACCATTGTTCGAAGCCATTGGCTGTTGCCGTCTGTTTTATCTTTTGCTCCTGCTGTGCAATGAGCGACTGCATATAAGCGCCGATCTTTTCTTGTTCTTTGGTGGGCAGGAGCATGGTGGGCGAAGGCATGGCATTGTCCAGCGAGATCTGTCCGGCTTCTTTTACGTTGTTGAAGAAGCTGAAGAGCTCGTAATAATTTTTTTGGGTGATGGGGTCGTATTTATGATCGTGGCATTTGGCGCATCCGACGGACAGCCCCAGGAAGGCGTTGCCAAAGGTATTGGTCCTGTCGATGACATATTCCGTCTGGTATTCTTCTTCGACGATGCCGCCCTCCATGTTTTGGGGATGATTGCGGTTGAAGGCGGTGGCGATCATCATGTCCCGGGTGGGATGTGGCATGAGGTCTCCCGCCAGCTGCCATTGGATGAACTGGTCATAGGGCATATTGGTGTTAAAGGCCCGGATGACCCAGTCGCGATAGGGGGACATGTCCCGGATATTGTCCATGGAGTAGCCGTGCGAGTCGGCAAAGCGGGCCAGGTCCAGCCAGTCCACGGCCATCTTCTCGCCGTAGTGCGGGGAGTTCAGCAACCTGTCTACTTGTTTTTCGTAGGCGTGGGTCGAAGTATCCTTTACAAATTCATCTATTTCCTTCGGCGTGGGCGGCAGTCCTGTCAGGTCCAGGGAAAGTCTTCTCAATAGCAGCTCTTTAGGCGCCTGGGGTGAAGGGGTCAGCTTTTCTTCCTCCAGGCGGTGCAGGATAAAATTATCGATAGGGTTTTGTATGGTCCAGGTCTTGTTCTGTACGGCGGGTGGCGTGGACAGTTCAGGTTTTACAAAGGCCCAATGGGGCTTGTATGTAGCGCCTTCGCCGATCCATTTTATCAGCACCGCCTTGTCGTGGGCCGTCAGGCTTAGATGCGAGGCGGGTGTGGGCATTTTGTATTCGGCGTCGGCGGAGAGTATCCGGTGAAAGAGCTCGCTGCCTTGCGGGTCGCCGGGATGGATGGCTACTTTTCCGGGGCTTTCCGGCAGCGGAGCTGTGGCGGAGGCGGGAAGGTCCAGTCTTAGACCCGCCTTTTGCTTGTTCTTATCGGGGCCGTGACAGGCGAAGCATTTATCGGCGAGTATGGGTTTTACATGTATGTTATAATCTAATTTGTCGGGCAGCTGTTCATATGCCGCGGCCACATCGGGGGGAAGGTCGGGGGGTTGGGACTTCCCGGGAGAGTTTTTGCAGGCGGGCAGTGCGGCGAACAGGCAAAGGACCCCGATGGCAAGGAATATGGACGACTGGCGTAGCATGGCTACCAAATTTAAGTAAACTTTTTTATGAAGGAGGGATCCGGTCAGGACTCTTTCAGGCCGACACAGGCAAAGGATACGCATGTCTCGGTGCCCATGTTCTCCGCGCTGGAGATATGGATCTTCCCGTCGTTGCGCTCTACGAATTGTCTTACGAGGTAGAGACCGATGCCGGTGCCTTTTTCCCGGGCGGTGCCGTAGGTGGAGAGGGATGGTCCGGATTGTTCGAGGAGGGTGGCGAGCTTGGGGGCGGGGATCCCTACCCCATCGTCCTTGACATGGAGGGTGACGGTGTCGTCGTGTATGGTATGGAAGAGGCGGATGGTCCCGCCGGGGTTGGTAAACTTGACGGCATTGCCGATGATGTTCTGGAAGATGATCTTTAGCTGTTCCTTATCGCCGCGGATGGTCATACCGGTGCTGACCTCGTTGGTCATCATGATCTTTTTCTGACCCGCCAGGTAGGTATATACGGACAGCACTTCATCGATGATCTGTGAGGGGTCCAGCTCTTCTTTTTTGGCGATGATGCCGGGTCCTGTCAATTGGGTGGTGACCCATTGCAGCAGGTTGTTCAACATATTGTTGTTCAGGATCACCTGTCTGTAGAACATATCATAGAGCTTGTTCTTTTCTCCTTCGGACAGGTGGCGGGCTTTCATGAGCTCGAGCATCTGCTGCATGGCGGCCATGGGGCTGCGGAGGTCATGGCTGATGACGGAGAACATCTGGTCTTTTAGCTGATTGGATGTTTCCAGCTGGCGGCTGAGCTTGTGCTTTACTTTGTAATTGCGGTAGAATACCAGGGCCAGCGCTATCAGGAGCGCGGCCAGCAGACAGGCGCCGATGAGCAACACTGTCCGCAGCTGGATGGTCCGTTGATCTATGCCGGAGAGGTCTTTTAGCTGCCGGTTCTCTTTTTCCCGTTGCTGTAATTTTAAAAAGTTCACTACCTGCTCCCGGCTGTCGCTATAGAGACTGTCGTTATAGAGCTTGTCGATGACCATGTATTCATGGGCCTTCTGATATTGGTGCAGGGCGGCGTAGCTGTCGGCGAGGATCTTGGCGGCGCGTTCCGCATCCCATTTGGCGTGGATCTGCCGCGCGAAGTTGAGGCTGGCGTGCGCCTGCGCGGCGGCGGAGTCGAATTGTCCACGGGCGTAGGATGCCTGCGCGAGACCGGCATAGGCAAATGCTTTTTCCCAGCTGTCATCGGCCGAACGAGGGTCTTTCAATAGTTGCCGGTAGTAACGAACGGCCGTATCGAATTGCTTCATATGCAGCCATGTCTCCCCCAGCCTGTTGAGGGACATCAGCGAGACGTGCTGTCCTTTGTCGGAGATCATGGCCCTATTGAGATAGGTCAACGCCTTGGCAAACTCGCCCGTCTGGTCGAAACAGATGCCGGCATTGAACAAATAAGCGGCTATATGGGAGGAGTCTCCGTCCGTGCCTGCCAGGTCCACCGCTTTCCGGAATTCCTGTAGCGCCAGGTCGTACTGGTCATGTCCCAGGTAGATGAGGCCGATGCCATTGTAGCCGGAAGCCAGGTTGTGCTTATCGCCTATCTTCTCGGCAAGGGCCATGCCGGTGGTGGTGTATTTCAGGGATTGTTCGTAGGAGCCTTTTATATAATACGCCTTGCCCAAATAGATCAATGCGCGGGTCATGGCAGGGTCGTCATCCAGATGATCCGCGCGTTCGCGGGCTTTGAGGCTGTAGTAAATGGAGCTGTCGGGATTGATGTACAACAAACGTTCTGCGGAAGCATTCAGCCGGAGGAGCATACTGTCCGTCGTCGCCTTGTAAGGGGCCTGCGCCGGCAGCCAATGGCTGGTCAATGACAGCAGCAATACGCTTAGGCAGCTAAGCGCTCGGGTCAGTGGTGGGTGTTGCAATCAGGTGGCTTTTAATAGTCGTTCACAGGATCAGGCAGATGCCGGATATGATAACGTCATAGTGCGTCCCCAAATTATGATTTTAAATAAAACTATCTATCGATGAGTTAAAAAAAATAAGTGTTTATACCTAATAAATGAGGTTGGTCCACCGTTATTAAAAATCAGGTGATCTAATCCACGTTATTTCACTTTAAATCTAATACTCATATGAAAAAGGGCGTACGTCCCGGCGGCCTGCTAATGATCCGATAAGAGCACGGGGGCTGGTTTTGAAGAGGCCCTTTTTCGACCCGCCATCAGGAGCAGCGGCAATGTCAGCAGGAACAGCCATCCTATCAGCAGGTAAGCATCCCCGTAACTCAATGTATTGGATTGTCGTGTGACGGTGTTATCCAATAACTTCAAGGCGCGGTCCTGCGCCTCCGGTCCGGTGATCCCCTTTGTCGGGAGATAACGGGTATAGCCTGAAAGCCTTTCGAAGCCACATTGACGATGGACGTATCGATAAGCTCCATCATGGCGGCGCCTATCACCGTAAAAAGCAGGATATTCTTTTTTAGCTTGCTCATTCTGCGGCGTTCATGATTTGTAAGGCTTCGGCGGGGGAAGACAGGGACAGCTGGTAGATGTATGCGGTGTTGCCCACGTGGATCTCATAACTATTTTCAGCCAGGGCTTTGAGGAGGTCTTCCGCTACCTGGCGGGGAGGGATGCCGTTCTCGCCACCGATGGCCCTGGAGAATTCCGTATTTACCAGGGGCGGCATCAGCTCGAATACCTTGACGTTGGCGGTTGTCCTTTCCAGGGTGATGCGCAGCGTTCTTGTATAGGCATGGAGAGCGGCTTTGCTGGCGGCATAGGTGGCCAGGCGGCGACCGGGTGCAAATGCTACGATGGAGGTGACGTTGACGATGGCGGCTTCTTTTTGTTTTTTCAGCAGAGGCAGCAGCTTTTCCGTGAGCCGTATGGGCGCGAGGTAGTTGGTCTGCATTTCTTCGGCGGCTTTTTCGGCGACATCGATCTCGTCCCCTAATTTGTAATAATGGGCCTTGCCGGCGTTGTTGATGACGATATTCAGGCCGGGGAAGTCTTTGACGATGCGTGCGGTCAGTTGGTCTGCCTGTACGGGGTCGGTGACATCGCTGACGATGCCGGTGGTGTTGTTGAGCCGGCTTACCGCTGTGTTCAGTCTTTTTTCATCACGGCCGGTGATGATGACCTTGTTGCCTTGTTCTGCGAATAAAGCGGCGAGCTCGAATCCGATGCCCGCGCTACCGCCTGTGATAAGGACGGTGTTGTTCGTTGTGTTCATGGTTGTTATTTTTAATTTTTTTTAATTATACCGATCGGTATATTTCTAAACAAAAAAATTCCTATTTTAGTTCACGTATCATTTTTTCTACCTGCTCCATTACCTGGCGCCTGAATTGGGGTCTGCCTGTGACGCGAGCTATCATGATGGCGCCCTCGATGGTGGAAATGATGGAGAGAGCTGTCTGTTCGGGGTCTTTTACCTGTTTGAATTCCTTTTTTTCGATGCCTTGCTGCAGGAGGGACATGATAAAGTTCTTCCAGTCGAGGATGACATCGGCTACTTTCCTTTTCAGGGCTTCGTGGGTATCGTCCGCCTCGACGGCGGTATTCAGGATGGGGCAGCCTCCTTCGGGGAAGCCTTGTATATTGTTGTTGTAGACATCCACGTAGACAAACAGCTTTTCCCGGATGGTCTTTTTCTTTTCCATCTCTGCCCGGACCATGGAAGTCACCTTCTTTACATTGTAATCGAAGGCGGCAAGGGCTACTTCGTCCTTGTTGGCAAAGTTACCGTAGATGCTGCCCTTGGTGAGACCTGTTGCGTCGGTCATGTCGCTGAGGGAGGTGCCGGCGTATCCTTTTTTGTTAAAGATGGGGGCCGTCTTCTCCACGATGAACTGTCTTGTTTTTTCAGCCTTGTTCATGACTTTGTGCTTTGACGATGTAAAATTATACCAATCGGTATTATTTTCCAAATAAAAGTTTTGCCCCCCTTCCGGGGCGCCGGCCAGGGAGGCAATTATACGAGGGACTAATAACGGGTGTTATCGGGGGATATTCAGCTCGTTGCAAACTTCTTCGTAGGACATATGCTGCCAGTGGCTGTTGACGTTTTGGATCGTCGTGGCATCCAGGATCTTTCCACGGCTGGCCACCATGCCGGAAGTGGTAGTGGTCGATGCCGTCCGTGCCTTTGCGGCGCCGGGGATGACGATATACCGGAACATGTGCTCATTGGAAATAGAGGTCCAGTAATTTTTATCGTTGACAAAGCGGATCCTGATCTTACCCGGCGAGGGTTGTCCCGACCAGGTGTCCGTCATGGTCTGTCCCTGGATATAGGTAAGGTTGATGGGCAGGGGGGCGATCTGACCGGCGGGCCAGATGAGGGAATTGTAACCCGTCAGCTTGCCATACACGATGACGGTGCCGCTGTCCAGCAGCTGTTGGGTGATGTCGGGTGCGGATCTTATGTAGTTGTATCCCCATATACCAAAGACGGTGTCCTTCGTATAGATATCGGGTTTGAACCAATCGGAGAAGATGACATTGGCTGTACCGGGGTCGCCTTTTTTGCAGGAGAGGGAGGAAAGGGTCAGGATGGCCACGCATACACAGGGGAAGAGTAGTTTCATACGACGACGTGTTACTTTGTACATAGAATGGTTTTTTTGTTAGAGTAAATGATTGACGCAAAGCTAGATTTACATGCAGTGCAAGACAATACTCTTTTGCGGGAAATTTTTTTTGGCTGGGGACACGGATTCTCACCACTTACCGGTAAAATAATACCCTGTATGTGGTATGTATTATAACCTATACATCACCGTTATATACTGGCGGGTAGGGTTAAGATCCGGGCGCTTCCAGGTAAAATGCGACTTTGGCTTTTTCGTATAATTACGCATCTTTAGACCTATCATGACAAAATCCTTTTTATCGATATTGGTCCTGTTATCGGCGTACACGGCCTATACGCAACCTATTACCACGGCCGGCGCCCCTGCCGTTCTGACCATCCGCGAGGCCGGCGCCCATAGTCTGCGGGTGACGCTGCGCCCGGAAAGTTCGGGGGATGAGCTCCCCTACTCTCCTGCCCTGGCGGACAGGGCCTATGCTGATGCCGCGCTGCGGCTTACCCGGCTGGATGGGCCGGTGCGTAAAAAGATCGGCGGTTTTTACGTGGATGTGCATCCTGCCCCTTTGACTGTTCGCGTGACGACGCCGGAGGGCAGGCTGGTGCAAGAGCTGGTCTTTGGGGACAGTTCCCTGGCTTTTCCCCTGCATGACGCGCCTGTGCTGGGTTTGGGGGAGGGAGGACATCGCCCTGAACGGGGCATGGATTGGCGGAAAGCGCCTATCGAATATGACAGGAGAGGAAGGTTGCAGGAGATGCAGCCTCGCTGGCAGGGGGATGCATATGGTTCGCGTAATCCCGTGGCTCTTCTTGTCGGGGTGGATGGATGGGCGTTGTTCATTGCCACGCCCTGGGGAGAGATCGATCTGCGGGATGGGCGTCACGGGGTATTTTTTCCCTGGAAGCCTGCCCCCAAAGATTCGGTGCAACAGGATCAGCGGAACCAGGGGCTGGTGGGCGCGAAGGGGCTGCCACCTGCCAGCAGTGTTGTGCCGGGGCTGTATGATGTCTTTGTCTTCGACGCACGGGACCCTTCCTTGTTCATGGCCGATCTTTCCCTGTTGACGGGTCCCGCGGTGATGCCGCCCAAATGGGCGCTGGGTTATATGCAGTCCCATCGTACCCTCAAAGATGAGACGCAGATGCTGGGCATTATCGACAGTTTCCGCTCGAAACGCATACCCGTGGATGCGGTCATTTACCTGGGGACGGGCTTTACGCCGCGAGGCTGGAATACGACACAACCTTCCTTCGACTTCAACCCCGAGGTCTTTCATCGTGATCCGGCTGTGGTGCTGGCGGATATGCATGCGCAACATGTCAAAGTGGTATTGCATATGGTGCCCTGGGACAGGGACAAGCTGCCTTCGCTGCATGGGAGCATTCCGGCTGGGGAGGGAGAAAAGCTGGATGAAGGTCATATTCAAAATTATTGGCAACAGCATGTCGCGCTGATGAAAACAGGCGCCGACGCTTTCTGGCCGGATGAAGGGGATTGGTTCAATTTGTATGAACGGGTGAAACGGCATCAGCTCTATTACCAGGGGCCGCTCTCTACCTTTCCCAATATCCGCCCCTGGAGCCTGCATCGTAACGGCTATCTGGGTATTGCCCGCTGGGGTGGTTGGATCTGGTCGGGCGATACGGAGTCTTCCTGGAAGACCTTGGAGGGCCAGGTGGCGGTGGGTATCAACAGCTCTTTAAGCCTAAGCCCTTACTGGGGATCGGATATCGGCGGATTTTATCCCAACATGGAAAAGACGGGTGAGCTGTATGCGCGCTGGTTCCAGTTCGGCGCTTTTTGTCCTTCTTTCCGCAGTCATGGTCGTACTACGATGACGATCCTGCCCTGGGGCTGGGGACAGGGCGATCGGGGTGACCTGGAGACTTCTACCAAGGTCGCGTCAGACAGTGAAGTCATCCGGCGCAATGTGCTGGTGTCGGAGATGAATAATTCCCGGATCGCCCCGGTGGTGAAGAAATATGACGAGCTGCGTTACCAGCTTTTGCCTTATACTTATACGTTGGCCTATGAAGCGCGTCAGCAGGGCATGCCTTTTATGCGGTCGCTTTGGCTTCATTATCCGGACGACACGATAGCGCGCGGTCTGGGCAGCGAGTATCTCTGGGGACGGGATTTGCTGATCGCTCCCGTGTTTGAAAAAGGCGCCACGCGCCGTTCTGTTTACCTGCCCAAAGGGGTATGGTATGATTGGTGGACGGGCTTGCCGCAAACAGGCGGGCAATGGATCATGCGGGATGTCGATCTGTCCATCATGCCTATCTATGTGCGGGCAGGGGCGATCCTGCCCGTGGACCCTGTGCGGCAGTATATGGGGGAGGCGATGAAGGAACCTACCACGCTGCGTATCTATCCCGGCGCGAATGGAGCTTTTACCTTGTATGATGATGACGGCATCAGCCTGGATTATCTGCGTGGCGAGGCTGTGTGGATACGTTGTGTCTGGGATGATGCGGGTAAGACACTGCGTTTGAGCCCGGGTGCGCCGGCGGGGTCGCCGGATGTGGTTGTAGCGCGAACCTTTCGTGTACGGGTGATGCCTTCCGGTGTTGAAAAGGTGGTACTGTATAAGGGGAACGATATAAGCGTGCGCTTTTAACCTACATGTATTTTTGGATGGGAAGACAATGGACGCCATCAACCGCCTTGTATGAATCGGTGGTATAGATCTCGTCTATGGATTCGATGGTAGTGCCCCTGCTGAATATCCCATGGCTGACGATGAGGTGTACTTTTCCTGCGCCCTTGTCCTTTAGCATCTTTGCCGTGCCGGCAAATGTTCCGCCGCCATCGCAGATATCATCCACGATAAAGCAGGTCTGCCCATGCAGGTCCTCTGTCATTGCCTTGAAGTTGGTCAGCGCGCCCGTCTTTACATCCCTCTCCTTCATGCATTCCACGACATCTTCTACCTGTAGGAATTGCGCCAGCTTGTGAATCTTTTTTAGCGCGCCTGCGTCGGGAGAAATGAGGCTGTATGTTTCACCGGGGCATCGGCTGGAATAATCTTTTAGCGCATCCTGTACAAAAAGATGATTGGTCACGGCATAGGACCTATCTATGAGCGCGGTAGCCACTTCAGAGTGCGGATCGAATATCCTGACCTTTTTAAAATTGCCCTGGTTGATCAGGGATGCCACCACTTTTAATGAAAAGGGCTCGCCTTCCAGCATCACCCGGTCCATACGGGCTGCCAGCAGATAAGATATATGCAGCTCCACATGTTCGAACTCCATGTAGTCCAGCGTATTTTTTACAAAAAGGGCCATCAGCAGGTCGTTCGCACTGTTCAGCCTGGTCAGTATCCGTACGGGCGTGTCCCTCTCCATCTTTTCCATCTGTCGCACATCGATCTTTATATGGGGCTGCCCATCGGGGAATATCATTGTCTTAAAAGTAAATGCCGAGCGTTCGGGATAAATAAGATCAAATGTTTGCATGTATCAGTATTTTATTTTCTTCTTCCTATTTCGCCGGGATATAGTTCCTGGACCACATCACTTTGCCAGCATTTCTTCGATCGGACATCCATCACGGATATCCTGCCCTGGAAAGCCGCGCCGGTGTCCATGTTCCAGACATTGCATTTGTGCATGGGTGTTGTTTCGTCGTAGTTCGTGGTAGGAGTATGGCCGATGAATATCTCTTCGTATAGCAACAGCCGCTGAGGATAGAGCAGGCTGGTCTTGGGGATACGCGGGTCGACGGCCAGCGCCATCTCCCATAGCGTCCTATCCCATGAGTAATTGCTGAGATGATGTTCCCTTGCGGGGCCATGCATGGAGGAAAATCCGGCATGGATAAAAAGACAGTTATTGTCCTCATAATAAGGCCGCATCCTTTTGAAGAACCGGAGATGTCTCTCCCTGTCCTCCGTGTTGATGTTGGCATAGCTGTCGATGGTTTCCTGTCCCCCATGAAGGACCCAGTCGCGGTCCGCCCCCCACCCCATTAGCCATTCCTCCCACCACGCATC
>DASZXP010000092.1:0-2636 GCA_035545935.1 Puia sp.
CAATATCGTCACCGGCATGCGCACGCTGCTGCAGAATACCAGCCCCGAATACAGGAAGTTCCTTCAGTCCAATTTCGGCAAGTTCGCTCCCTATCTGGGAGGTCTCATGCCCTGGCGCACACAGTGGAACATGAGCGTGGCATATGAGTTGAAGGTGTTCAAGACCAATAAGATCAGCCTGCGTTGCGATATCTTCAACGTGCTGAACCTGCTGAACTACAAATGGGGCGGGTATACCCAGATCATCAATACCAACCCGTATTCGCTGGCAGGCTTCGATCCCGCTACACATTCCTATAAATACACCGTCAATACCAGTGCAGGTCAAAGACAAAAGACAGCGAGCTACTACTCCGTTCAGTTCGGAGCCCGGTACTCGTTCTAAGATCGATATTACAAGAGGGGGAGCTTTGCTCCTCCTCTTCATTTTAGCGACGCTCATCGTCCGGAGCCAGTCCATTGCCACCGTTGGACAGCCATTGCCCGCCTGGCAGAACGGCTACCTGGACCTCCATCATATCAATACGGGGCGAGGCAATGCCGCCTTTTATATCCTTCCCGACGGCACGACCATCCTTTTCGACGCGGGCGAGCTGGACCCTACCGACCCTCGCACTACTTCCAAACGCAATACGCCTATACGCCCGGACGATTCCAAACATCCCTATGAATGGATCGCCTATTATATCCGCAACATAGCCTCCCAAAAAGAAATAGACTACGCCGTCATCTCGCATTTTCACGATGATCATTTTGGCGGCTGGTATCCCGGAGCCCCGGGATCTAAAAGCGGGAAGTTCTCCCTGTCGGGCATCACCGGCGTGGCGGAACTGGTGCCTATGCATTGCCTGCTCACCCGGGATTATCATTATCCCGTCGACCCCGTAAGACAGCTGAAACAGGTGGCTCCCGACAATTCCCATGCGAAAAGCTGGAACGACTATATCGCCTTCCTCGACGACCGGCGTGGTCATGGCTATGCCGACACCTTCCTTCGGGCCGGCAGCCGCACCCAGATAAAGCTTTTGCACCAGGCGGCCCGTTATCCCGACTGCTATGTACAGAATGTAAAATCCAATGGCTGGATATGGACAGGCAGGGACAGTGCCGTAGAGCAGCATTTTCCACCCGTGGATACGGCCAACCGGAAGACCTGGCCGGATGAGAACAGCCTGAGCAATGTCCTTGTCATCCATTATGGTCCTTTTTCCTATTATACGGGCGGGGATTGCCCCGGCAATGTGTTTTTAGGCGACGCTCCCTGGCGGGATGTAGAGACACCCGTGGCAAAAGCCGTAGGAGAGGTGGACATAGCCACCATGGATCATCATGGTAATCGGGATGCCGTCAATGATTTCCAGGTAAAGACCCTCCGGCCTGCCGTATGGATCGAGCAGGTGTGGACGGCCGATCATCCCGGTCATGAAACCCTGATCCGGGTGACATCTCCTTTGTTGTATAAGGAAAAAAGAGACCTGTTCGCCACCAATTTTATGGAAGCCAATCACCTGGTCATCGGCCCTCTGGTAGACCAGTCCTACCGCAGCATGCAAGGACATATCGTCGTACGGGTATTGCCGGGCGGTAAAAGTTATTATGTCATCATCCTGGATGACAGCAAAGCGGATGCCCCGGTAAAAGCGGTATTCGGTCCCTATATATCGAAAGGCGCTACTACTCCACACTGATCCCCCCGACGCCGTTGGGAAGAAAATCCACACCCATGGTGGAATAAAAGTTGCATAGCAATAGTTATTATAAATGCATATCTATATGATCGCACAAGTTGTTTGTCCCCATTCTTTAATGCTTAATGAAAAGATTCTCATTGCTATATGTGAATAAATACTTGGCGGGTATATAGTTTTGGAATGGAATTTGTAATTCTCAAAGCATCCTTTGAAAAAACATATTCGTAATTGTTAAGCAGTCGGGGAGATTTGGAATTTCGGGACGTATGTAATAATTTTACACAACCTCTTCAAAATTCTAGCGTAGAAACTGCCCCCTCCAGAACTCCAGCCTACGAATAAACCACGCTAAATTCCTTATAAAAGATCTACGGTTGCCCGCCTGGATCCTTTTAAAATGCCGTGTCGATTCCGATTCTTGCTTACTAGACTCAGATCAGCATCTTAGAATGTAGCTCCCTGACGTGGGATGTTATTATCATTCATGCAATCACAATAATGATTGTGCGTATGAACGGTTGCTTATTCCCTGAACAGGACTGGTTTCCAGCGCTGCTGGAAGTGGAATGGCTTTGTATGAACTATAACAGATATATGTATTCGAAAATTTGGATGCTTTTATTTTTTTCGGGGTTCACGCTGACCTCTTGTTACAACAGCAGGAAAGCGGTTTATTTCAATAACATTCAGGATACGACATTGACCAACACCCTAACCAATGCCGAGCCGGTGATACAGCCCAATGACCTGCTCAACATCACGGTGACGAGCCTTAACCCGGAAGCCTCTATGGTCTTCAATACACCCAATATAACAATGCCCGTGACGGCCACTTCCACCGGGACGACATCTACGTCGGGATATGGAACGCCGCAGCTGATGGGTTACCTTGTCAATTCCGATGGCACGATCAAATTCCCCGTCCTCGGGTCGGTAAAAGCAGCC
>DASZXP010000093.1:0-9618 GCA_035545935.1 Puia sp.
TGATTACACATTTGCATTCGAGATAGGCCTGAAGCCCGCCTTTAGCCTGGCAGACCTTGGCAACGCCCGGCTCACCCGTTACAAGATCGAGGTCACCCCGGCCATGATCGACGAAGAACTGGAGCGCCAGCAGGGCCGCCATGGCAAAATGACGGAACCCGAAACGGTCACCAGCGATGAGAATATCCTGTCTCTCCATTTCGAAGAGACGGACGCCAACGGCCAACCCATCGAAGGGGGTGTTCATAAGGACAATTCCCTCCCGGTGAAATACTTCAACGAAGCCACCCGCCCCAAATGGATAGGACTGAAAAAAGATGACTCCCTCGTACTTCAAATATCCGCTTCCTTCGACGAAAAGGAAAGGGAATGGGTATTGAACGACCTGGGTCTTGGACATGACGACGCCGCCAAATACTTCCTGATGAAGCTCACCAAGGTAGGACTGGTGGAAAAAGCAGAGCTCAACGAAGAATTCTTTCAGGCATCCGCTCCCGGTAAAGACATCAAAACGGAAGAGGCATACAGGGACTATCTGAAGAGCGAGATCCAGGCATACTGGGATAGCCAGACGGGCAATCAGCTGCAGCACGCCCTCTATCACGAGCTGCTGGACCACACGAACATCGAATTCCCGGAAGCTTTTCTGAAACGCTGGATGCAGACTAGCGGAGAGACTCCCAAGAGCCAGGCCGAAGTAGAGCAGGAATTCCCTTCCTTCGTCAACCAGCTGAAATGGACGCTCATCATCGACAAGGTGGTACGGGAGAATAACATCGAGGTCGGCGCCGACGATATACGCGAATTTGCGAAAAAGCAGCTCTTCGGATACATGGGCATGCCCGCCGGCGGTGAAGAGCAGCCCTGGGTAGCGGACTATGTACAACGCATGATGAAGGACCGGAAGTTCGTGGAAGATACGGTACACCGTATCCAGACGGATAAGGTATTTGGCTGGGCGGATACACAGATCCATCCCACGGAAAAAAGCATCAGCCTGGAAGAATTCCAGCACATGCAGGAAGAACACCAGCACCATCACCACTAGTCACAGCGAGATGCCCGGACAACGGGCCCCTGAAAAATATAGCCCGGGTCACTCCGGGCTTTTTTATTGGATCATATAATCATTTTTTCATGAGAATGGGGTATTTTGCGCACCCGGATCAGCCAGGCCTGGCCGGATGGCCCCGTCCTAACTGGCATACTGTCAGTTTTTTGGTAGTTTAAAAGTTTGGACAGAGATTTGAATGGAACTTAGCTGTCCCGGCCAAAGAATTTAACGATTAGAAAAAAATACTATGAATCTATCAAGCGAATTCGAGAAGTATGCTGTGAAACACCAGGGAATTTCCAGTAATACATTGAACGACTACAACAAATACGTTGTCACCAATCTTACCCCCAACATTATTGAAGAACGCCCGATGAATGTAGCCGTCATGGACGTATACAGCCGTCTGATGATGGACCGTATCATCTTTTTGGGCTATCCTATCAACGACGAGGTGGCCAATATCGTCACCGCACAGCTGCTGTTCCTGGACAGCACAGATCGTCACCGTGATATCCAAATGTACATCAACTGCCCCGGCGGCAGCGTATACTCCGGACTCGGCGTGTATGATACCATGCAATATGTTACCCCTGATGTCGCCACCATCTGTATCGGCATGGCGGCCTCGATGGGACAGGTGCTTATGTGTGCCGGCACCAAAGGCAAACGCACAGCGCTGAAACATAGCCGTATCATGATGCACCAGCCCAGCGGCTCCATCGGCGGACAGACCTCCGACATCGAGATCACGGTCAACGAGATCAAAAAGCTGCGGAAAGAATTATACGAGATCACCGCCTACCACACCGGCAAGACGGCTAAACAGGTGGAAAAGGACAGCGATCGCGACTACTGGCTGACAGCCCAGGAAGCCAAGGATTATGGCCTGGTCGACGAAGTGCTGCTGCTCAATCCCCGCAAGGAAAAGAAAGACTAATTACGCACAACTACAAAATCACATCATGATGAATTATTCGAAATATCAGCTGAAGCCTGCTTATTTAGACGACGATCCGGATGAGAAAGAACCCAAGGAAGATAAAGGTCCTGAGCTGGGTATGCTGGCAAAAAAAATGGAGAAATATTTCTTTGAGAACAGATCGGTGGAATTGTGGGGACCGGTAGATGACCGTAGCGCTAAGGAAGTGGTGACCAAGCTGCGGTTGCTGGATGCCGACAAGCCCGGTGAAGAGATCCGTTTCTTTATCAATAGCCCTGGAGGAGTAGTTTCCTCCGGCATGGTGATCTATGATACGATGAAGCTGTTGAAAAGCCCCGTAAGCACTATTTGTATGGGACTGGCCGCTTCCATGGGCTCCATCCTGCTGAGCGGAGGAGTAAAAGGCCGCCGTTTTGTCTTCCCCCATTCCGAGATCATGATCCATCAGCCCAGTCTGGGAGGTTATATGCAGGGAGTGAGCATAGATCTCGAGATCACGGCCAAACAGACCAGGAGAGTAAAGGACATCAGCGCCAGGATCCTGGCCGAGAATTGCGGAAAAAAGGTCGAGCAGGTAATGAAGGACTTTGACAGGGATTATTGGATGGACGCTAAGGAAGCCATCGAATATGGCATCGTCGACCAGGTCATCGAAAAGATTTAAAAAGAATAAGTAGCTAATAATCAATTACTAAAAAGACCGCTTTCGTTTAGCACGAGACGGTCTTTTTTCCCACAATACTGGCATAATCCAATAAGTTGGGTAACTTTGTAGTCAATCTGAATATTTAGAGAAATGGCAAAAAACACCTTACATTGTTCCTTTTGCGGACGCAACAGAGATGAGGTAAAAATACTCATTGCCGGACAAGAAGGACATATTTGTGAGAACTGTGTGGAGCATGCGCAAGAGATCATTCAGCAAGAGCTTATGATCCGGGAGGATACGCCGGGCGGCAGTTCGTTCAAGCTCACTGTCAAAAAGCCCATCGAGATAAAACGTATCCTGGACGAGTACGTCATTGGACAGGACGATGCCAAGAAAGTGCTGTCCGTAGCGGTATACAATCACTATAAGCGTCTGCAGCAAAAGATAGTGGAGAATGAGGTAGAGATAGAGAAGAGCAACATCATCATGGTGGGTGAGACGGGTACGGGTAAGACCCTGCTGGCCAAGACCATCGCCAAATTGCTGAATGTGCCCTTCGCCATCGTCGATGCCACCGTATTTACAGAGGCCGGCTATGTAGGGGAAGATGTGGAAAGCATCCTTACCCGTTTGTTACAGGTCTGCAATTATGATGTGGCCGCCGCCGAAAGAGGCATCGTCTACATCGATGAGATCGATAAGATAGCCCGTAAGGGCGACAACCCTTCCATCACCCGCGATGTCAGCGGCGAAGGCGTACAGCAGGGATTACTGAAACTATTGGAAGGCACCGACGTGCTGGTACCCCCACAGGGTGGAAGAAAACATCCGGAGCAAAAGCTGATAAAGATCAATACGCAAAATATCCTCTTTATCTGTGGCGGCGCCTTTGACGGTGTGGACAAGATCATTGCCCGCAGGATCAACACGAATGCCATCGGCTTCAACGTAAATAAAGAGCAGCAGGAACATGCAAAAAAGAACCTTTTGCAATATGTGAATGCGCCCGACCTGAAATCTTTTGGTCTTATACCCGAATTGCTGGGTCGTCTGCCCGTAGTCACACATCTCGATCCGCTGGACAAGACTACCTTGCGTTCTATCCTTACGGAGCCCAAGAATTCGCTTATCCGCCAATACAAGAAATTGTTCGAATTGGAAGGCATACAGCTGAGCTTCGAATTGGAAGTGCTGGACTTCATGGTGGACAAAGCCATCGAATATAAATTGGGCGCGCGAGGTCTGCGCAGCATCTGTGAAAGCATTCTCACCGACGCCATGTTCGAGCTCCCATCCGCCAAGGAAACCAAGTTCCACCTCGACCTGGAATATGCGCGAAAGAAGTTCGACAAGAGCAAGATGAATCTGCTGAAAGTAGCTTAAAATAACCGGGGCCTCGCTAATGCGAGGCCCCATTCATATATTTATGCAGGAACTGATCGACAGAATGAAAGCCATCGGGCTTACGGAAGAGCAGGCTTACAAAGCCATCGACGTCATCAAGGAATACTCCAAGGAAAAATTTCCCATCTTCGCCGGCGCCATCGATAAGCTTTTCGACAAATACGACAAAAGACAAGAGGACGACTTCATGCCCTGATCCCTCCTATTGACCTTTGCTCCTCACCTTATAGAGTGTCAGCAATACAGCGCTGCCCGCGGGCACTTTCACCGTAGTGGTATTCCCGGCAATGACCAGGTCATCCGTTTTAGTAGCCTCCCAGGTACCATCTGCTGCAACAGCGCTTCCCCCAAAAAGAATACCGTTCGTCGAGCTGAGCGAAGGCGCGTTGAGCCGTGTAGCGGACGCCAGCTCGAAAGACAAGTCCGTATTGGCAGCCGACAGCGTTACAAAAGCCTCTTTCGACAGGTCTTTATTGATCAGCGTCACCTTCACCACCCCATTCGTTTGCTGGGTGGCATAGGTTGTCAGGTTGATCGGGCTTTGAGGAGTAGATTGCACAGTAAGCATTTTCTTTCCTGTAGTGGCCTGTGCAAAGAACAGCATCCCATAGTAGAGAGGGCCGGGCTTGGCAGGTCCGCTGAGGAAAACAATGGGTGTGCTGGGAGCATTCCCTCCATGGAAATTGACACCGGCAATACCTTGCTGCGCCAGCGCGAACATAAAGTCGAGCCCCCAGAGCGCGGCGGCAAGTGTATTGCTGACACCCTCTTTGGCCCCTGCCACCGAATTGCATTCGGACAGGCGGATAGGTAAATTGTAAGGCGCAGCGATGGATTTCATAACAGCCACCCGGGCCAGTACGTCGTCATTGCCATCCAGCAGTCTTTGTATGCTCTCCGTAGTATCGTTTCCTGTACCTAATTTGTAATAATGTTCCGTCAACGCAGAGAGAAAGCTATGTCTGTCCCGTACAAAAGCCCCTGTCCAGCTGTTACCGGATGTTTCCGGACCGGCGAAATGTGGAGTGGAAGTGGTATAGTGTTCGTCGATGATATCCTTTGTCGTCGTCCAATCGTTCTTAAAACCTTCATAGGTATACGACGAAGGACGCAGACCGTTGAGGCTGTACAGATCGGGCTCATTGCCGATCTCGAAGTAGGTAAGAAAATCCCTGCTGTAATAGGTCTCCGCCAGTAATGAAACCTCTGCCTGGACCCATCCATTTTCCACCGGGTCGCTGGCGACCCCCCACGAGATAGGCCAGCCCGTAGCCTCCGCAAATGATAAAAAAGCCTGCGCTTCCACACCGGATATATAGTTGGTGGAACCCTGCGGAACGATATCGGTCCATTGCACCACGTCCACACTGGCGCCGCCGACACGCAGCACGCCCTGCCCCAATGCTTTCACCATGTTATTGAGCGGAATATTATAGGGCCCGAACCAGGTGGAGTTAATCAGCGAAGCCTTCTCGAAGCTCAGCCCGGTGAAATTGGCCGGGATCTGCACCGCTGACCTGGACACATCGACCGTAACTGCCACAGGTATGTCGCCTGCCGAAGGGATCTGATTGCCAATATCGGGAATGGGATTTGGTTTGGTACAGGAGGAGACAAAAAGAATGACTCCAGCCACAAAAGCAGCCAGCTTGTTTGACATGGGGATGATTTTTTTGAGCAAATACAGCGAAAATCATACCCCGCGGGAGCATACGCTTATTTCAGCACTTCCCGTGCAATAACAATCTTTTGTATTTCGGAGGTGCCTTCCCCAATTGTACACAGTTTGCTATCCCGGTAAAATTTCTCCACAGGGAAATCTTTCGTATACCCATATCCTCCAAATATCTGAACCGCCTCCGTGGCCGTACGGACAGCCACCTCGCTGGCATAGTATTTAGCCATGGCGGCTTCCTTTGTCATGGGAAGATGTTTGTTCTTTTTATCGGCGGCCTGCAGCGTAAGCAATTCGGCGGCGGCGATCTCGGTGGCCATATCCGCCAGCTTGAATGAAATACCCTGGAAATGGGAGATGGGCTGATCGAACTGGTGTCTTTCTTTCGAATATTGCAGCGCTGCATCCAATGCTCCCTTGGCGATGCCCAGCGAAAGGGCGGCTATGGATATACGCCCCCCATCCAGCACCTTCAACGACTGCTTGAACCCTTCGCCAATTTTCCCAAGCCTGTTGGCATCGGGGATCCTGCAATTGTCGAAGATCATTTCAGCCGTCTCGCTGGCGCGCATCCCCAGCTTGTTCTCCTTCTTACCTCCGCTGAATCCCTTCGTTCCCCGCTCCACGACAAAGGCGGTGGCATTATCCTTTGTCCGGGGCTCGCCCGTCCTTGCTATCACTACGGCAATGTCCCCGCTACGTCCATGGGTTATCCAGCATTTGGTGCCGTTGATCACCCATTCATCTCCCTCCTTTACAGCCACGCAACGCATATTGCCCGCATCGCTGCCCGTACCCGCTTCCGTCAGCCCCCATGCGCCCAGGGACTGCCCCGAGGCCAGACAGGGTAAATATTTTCTCTTCTGCTCCTCGTTGCCAAAGGTGAGGATATGCCCCGTACAAAGCGAATTGTGCGCAGCCAGGCTCAGCCCAATGGAGCCACATACCCTGGCTATCTCCTGTATAATGGTAACATACTCGATATAGGAAAGACCCGATCCGCCATATTCCTCGGGAACAAGCACACCCATCATACCCATCTTCCCCAGCTCTTTGAACAGCTGACGGGGAAATTCCTGCGTCTCATCCCATTCCATGACATGCGGCTTGATATATTGATGGGCAAAATCCCGGGCCGTATGGGCCACTTGTTGTGTGATCTCGTCTCTTGAAAATTCCATGTAGATTATTTTTTCTGGGGATCGTCTGTTTAAAAGAACCAGGCAACAACCTGATGGCTATTGCCTGGCAACACTTGGCAAACAATCATTATCAGAACGAATACCCGGGCAGGTATTTATATATATAAAGGTAATAAATTTTTACCAAAAACTAACGTTTGTTAGCATTTTCCCGGCAATGAACAGGCACAAAGAAAAAGGCCAGCATAATCTGCTGGCCATCAATACAATACGGATTAATCGGGTCTGTAGCCCGCTTTGTTCTTCTCAGATCAATAATAGTATCGATAGGGCCTTGGACGGGCACGGGGTCTGTAGCTCCTGTGATAGACCTGCTCAGGAAGGATTTGCCCGAGTCCTATGATCAGGCCTGCGTTCAGGCTGAATTGGTAAATACTGGAATATCCCGAGATATTGCTGCCAACACCGTAATTGCTGAAATAAAAGCCTCCACCTGCTCCATCCACAGGTGACAGGAGCTGCGCCTTGAGCTGAATACCCACCCGGGGACTACAGTAGATATTCGTCCCCAGCTGAAGCCCCATGGCAAATTTCGTATCGCTGGAATAGGCCGAATTGGCTCCGGGGGTAAGCACGGCAGCGCCTAAGAACGCTCCGATAAAAGGCCGTACGGTCGAACCGGGAATGTTGAAGGACGGCACCATGCCCAGCATGATATAGTCAAGGGTAAGATCTCCACCCGCCAGCTTTTCGCCTCCATAACCATATTGGTAAACACCGGATTGCGTATTCATGTGATTATACAGCACTTCGAGGCCAAGGTTCCGGTTGAGATTGAATTTCAGGGAACCGCCCAGGTTAAGTCCGCCATTGATACGGCCATATACATCATTGAAGTCGGTACGGCTTGGGAAAGTATATCCCGCATTGGGGATCAGTTCAACCTGCGTCTGGGCAAATGAATGCAAAGCCAGCAGGATGGCCAGAGGCAGGATCATCGCAATTTTCCGCATATGTTAAAGTTTACGATGACAATAGACGGCACGAAGGGAAAAAGGTTTAAAGCTCAGGGTAGAATAAAAATTGTTAATCAATTGCAAACAATTCCTTCTTATCCCGTGCCATATCGGAACGAACAAGGGATGCCGATAGGCGATTGCGTCAGCGAAACCGATTTCGAAAAAATAATTGTCTACTAATTTGGTAGACTAATAAGAGTGCTGTATTTTTATGGCCTCGTATTTGTGATACTTGATAAAAATTATCGGCATTACGCCGTCTATATCTTTCATATGGCAAGCAATCGTTAGACAGGGCTGTATTTCTATACGGCCCTTTTCTTTTTCGGACCGGCGTCAGCCGGCCGAAAAAAGCCTGCCGTCAGGCAGGCCATCATAAGCCGTAAGATCTGATCGGATCTGCGATCCGATCAACCTCAAAAATTTTTTGAGCTTTATTTTCACCGGCGCAGTACATGGACATTCTATACCGAAAGAACCAGCCCATCATACGCCAGCTCCATCCCGGGAGGAAGGGTAGCGCTCACCTCCTCGTGGAAGCCCAGCTGATGGCTGATATGCGTAAAATATGCGCGCGGTATGCACAGCTCATTGACAAGATCGATGGCTTCCTGTAAGGTATAATGAGAGATATGTTTCTCGTGACGCAATGCATTCAGGACGATGACGCTGCTGCCCCTGATCTTTTCTTTTTCCTCTTCATCGATGCGATTGGCGTCCGTGATATAGGTAAAATTCCCAAACCGGAAACCCAGCACGGGCATCTTCAGATGCCACACCTGTATAGGCTGAATGGTGATATCCCCCACGGTGAAAGGCTCATTATCTATTCTATTGAGCCGGATATCCGGGATCCCCGGGTACTTCATCTCGGCAAAGACATAGGGGAATTCCCGGACAATGGTCTCCTGCGTCATTTCATTGGCATATACATCCATCGCCTTTCCCTGAAAGTAATTGAAGGCCCTTACATCGTCGAGTCCGGCGATATGATCCTTATGCGGGTGGGTAAAAATGACGGCATCCAGCTTTCTGACATGCTCCCGGAGCATCTGGTAGCGGAAGTCGGGTGTGGTATCCACCACGATAGAGGTAGTAGGCGATTGAACAAGGATGCTGCTGCGAAGCCGTTTGTCCTTCTGGTCGGTGGAAGCGCATATAGCACAAGGACAGGCCACCATGGGTACACCCGTACTGGTGCCGGTGCCCAGGAAAGTGATCTTTAAAGGTGGGTAGCTCACTGGCTAAAGTTACGACAATGCATTCACTTAATTATCAACGGAATGATGCATGGCAATGACGTCGTCGTATATCTTTTTGACTTCGGGGGTCAGCGCCTCCGGTATGATCTTCAGCTGAGGAATGATATCGATCAGGGTATTGATACGGCCTTCCAGCTGGAGGAACTTGTTGAGCACTACCACTTTTTTCTGCTCCAGGATACAGTATCCGCTCTGGAAATTGCCTCTTTCATAGCGAACGATGTACTCCGCCTCGTCCAGCACTCTCTCGATCTTATCCAGCGTCGTTTGTGTGTACTTCATTGGATGTAAAGTTACTAAATACTGGTGCTACGGTCCGGCCGGAGGGGTCGATTTTATCCACAGCCATAGAGCAAATGTGGACAAGATATGAGCTGGTCGGCCCGGCATATCATCAGGCATTCTTGCTGGTCATGCGGATCACGGGAATGATCATTTCCTCCAGGCTTACACCACCGTGCTGGAAGGTA
>DASZXP010000094.1:0-59785 GCA_035545935.1 Puia sp.
ATTGGACCTCCGCAGCCAGCGGGACAGGTACATCATCATGAACACCTGATTGAACACCGGCCATAGCCAGGGTATCCAGATGCTCTTCATTCCATATACGAAACACAGGCTTACCATCCACATCGTACCCGAAATATCGAACATATCGGAGGCGTCACTTAACCCCAGCATATACCAGGGCAGGGATTTCCCGCCCAGCAAATAGTTCTCCTTATTTTGCCTGGCCTTTTTCCGTAAGACCCAGCCTATGATCACCATGGTGATGAGATAGGCCGCGATAATGACGAGATCCGGTAACTGTAGCTTCATGGAGCGAAGGTCCTGCAATATACAATAGACCAAATATATAGCCCTGGATTACCAATACACTAATGATATTTTATCCCAGATTGATCATATCCGCACTTCAATGGCTGTCTTTCGTCCGTTGATACAGGTTATCTGTATGATTATGAACGTTATTATAAAAAAGCATATCCCCATCATCTACTTTATACTATTTTATCTCATCTTTGTGATAATCTGACGGCTATTTTCTCAACCTTAACGATCTGCCATTATGAGCACAAACATTATTAGGGAAATCACGCCTCTCACTCAGAACGACTGCTTTACTATTTTCTCCCGCGTAAAAAAAGAGTTCACTTTTCCCTTACACTATCATGAAGAGCTCGAGCTGAATCTGATCATAAATGCCAGGGGCGCCCGGCGCATCGTCGGCGACCACATCGATACCATCGATGACCTGGAACTGGTGCTGGTAGGACCCAACCTGTATCACGCATGGTTTACCCATCAGTGCCGGAGCGAGGAGATAAAGGAAGTGACCATCCAATGGCATAAAGACCTATTCGAAGACAAGCTGCTCCGAAGGAATCAGCTGAGCTTTATACGCAATATGCTGGAACGTTCGCAGAAAGGCATCCTCTTCTCACGGGAGACGACCACCGCACTGGCGCCGCGCATCCTGTCCCTCAATCAAAAGAATGGATTCGACTCCGTACTCGAGCTGATGTCCATCCTCCATGACCTCTCCATCTCACGCAATATGCGCACCCTGTCCGACGCCTCCTTCACCAATGAACACTTCACTTACAACAGCCGTCGTATCGAGAAGGCATTCGAATACATGAATGACAACTACGACAAACCCATCTCTCTCGGGGAAGTAGCCGGTGTGGTGAATATGACGGAGGTGTCCTTTAGCAGGTTCATAAAAAAGAGGACAGGGAACACCTTTATCGATAGCCTGAATGAAATAAGACTGGGTCACGCCTCCCGAATGCTCATCGACACCACGCACTCCATTGCCGAGATCTCTTACAACTGCGGCTTCAATAACATCTCCAACTTCAACAGGATCTTCAAAAAGAAAAAGACCTGCACGCCCAAGGAATTCCGGGAGAACTTCAATTCGGGAACAAGAGTGTTTATTTAAAACAGGAATAAAAACTTCATTAACTTTATTGCAGAATTACTTGTGCAATAAATGACAGAAAAAGAACTATCCCTGTTTTTAAAGGAACGATTCCCCAAAGAGAATGAACATTGTGAATGGAAAGCATATACCAATCTAAAAAATTGTGTATCCGGCTCTTCCGGCGATGACATGATATCTTACGTGTCGGCTATTTCAAATATGGAAGGGGGTCACTTAATCATTGGTGTCGAAAATGAGACGCTCAATATATTAGGTATCCAAAACTTTCATGACTACACCAAAGAAAACCTACCCGGTCGTCTATTAGGCAATTGTACACATCTTGTTAGTGAAAATTTAAGAGTTGACTCACTAATTACAAGTGATACCCGTAAAACAATCTGGATACTACATATACCCAAGCATTCACCTCGTCAGCCTATAATTGCACATAAAAAGGCCTGGCAAAGAAGTGGGGATTCGTTGATAGAACTCACTCATTCGAGAAAAGAAGCTATTTTAAGCGAACCATTATTTAAACGAGATGATTGGAGTGCTGAAATATGCATAAAAGCACATCTAGCAGATCTGGCTCCTGAAGCGATTCTTAAGTCAAGGGAGAATTTCAAGATAAAGAATCCCCGACTCGCTGTTGAAATAGATAGCTGGGACGACCATTTGTTTCTCACTAAATCAAAAGTGCTTATTGATGGACACCTGACCAGAACGGGAATTTTATTGTTGGGGCGGCCTGAGTCGGTTGTTCATTTACAACCTGCCATTGCGCAGATCACTTGGGTACTATATGACAAGGATAAAACAGAGAAGGATTATCAGCACTTTACTCCTCCATATATCATATCCATAGACGAAATATTTGGGAAGATCAGAAACTTAAAATATCGCTATCTCAAAGACGAAACCCTTTTCCCTGATGAAGTTGACCAGTATGACCCTCAAAACATCCGGGAAGCTTTGAACAACTGTATAGCCCATATGGATTATACAGCTAATGGACGAATTACAATATCTGAAAGGGAAGATGGATACCTCTCTTTTGTTAACCCAGGAATTTTCTTACCTGGCTCCGTAGACAATGTCATTAACAGCGAAAACCCTCCTTCCTACAACAGAAATGCTCTACTAGCCGAAACCATGGTCGCTTTTAACATGATTGATTCTATAGGCAGCGGTATAAAAAGAATGTTTAAAGTTCAGCGAGAGCGTTTCTTTCCCATGCCTGATTATGAGTTAAACGACAAAAAGGTAAAAGTTACTCTTACAGGAAAAATGCTGGATATGGAGTATGCAAGAATATTAAAAAACCACCCTGATCTATCTCTTATTGAAATAGTAATGTTGGATAAAGTACAAAAACGAAACGAGCTAACTGATGCTGAAATAAAACATCTCAAAAGCAAAAACCTTATTGAAGGAAGAAAACCCAATTTTCATATTTCCGCACAAATGGCGACTAGAACAGAACAAAAAGCCGACTATATTAAAAATCGAGGATTTAAGGATGAGCATTACAAAGAGATGATATTACAATACATTGATGAATATGGCTTTGCTTCAAAAGAGGATATAGAACATCTTATTTTGGATTTGCTTCCTAAAATATTAAATGACGAGCAGAAAGAAAACAAAGTCCGAAATCTGATATACGCCATGTCCAAACGTGATCAAGCCATTGTAAATCAAGGAACTAATAGAAACCCCAAATGGGTAAGAAACAACTAAATTGACAAGATTTTAGTCAAACTTTAGTCAAACTTTAGTCAAACTTAGTTATTCCACCGTGGCATGCTGCGCCTCCGCCCTGATCAGGTCCTGATCCGGCCTCGATTCGTCGGTAAGCTTTACCTTACCCCTTTCCTTGCGGATGATGCGGTGAAAGAGCGATATCTCCCTGTCGAAGAGGAATCTGAAGAACAGCTTCGTCCAGGACTTGTGCGACTGCAGACTGTCATAATAGCCCGGAGCCGTCTTCTTGATCTGTGGCAGCTTGTTCCAGGGTATGGAAGGGAAATCATGGTGCTCGTTGTGATACCCCACATTGAAGGCTATGCTGTTAAGCACTCCATAATAGCTAAAGGTCTCCTGCTCTTCGTCATAGGTGAGATAATGTTCCTGTATCCACCGGGCGCCCAGGGGATGTAGACCGACGGAAAAGAAAAAGCTGGCCAGGAGGTAGACGATCGCCTTCGGACCGAAAGCATACCATATACCTGCCGTAAATGCTATTTCCGCCAGCCAGTTCAGCGCTACCCATTTATCGAAAGGCTTGATCTCACGGAGACGGGAGATCCGGAACACCTGGAACAAGGGATAGAACAGCAGCCAGACCACTTTCCCGATAAAGTAATTATTGATGAGCCTGGCCTCCCAGCGATTGGGCAGGTCGGCATCCAGCTCGTGTACGCCCTGAAAAGAATGATGTTTGATATGGTAGCGTTCGAAGCTTACGCTGCTGGGGAATATCTGGGGCAGGTTGGACAATATGCCCGCCAGCCGATTGGCAGCCCTGCTTTTGAATAAAAGATGATGCGCGCATTCATGGATCATGACAAATAAGGAGTGGTCCGCAAAGGCTCCCAGTAAATAGGCCGCCCCGAACACGATCCACCATGACTGCGCGCTTACCAGCCAGGACAGGGTTACCTGAAAGCCCACAAGACCTATTATGGCAAAAATGGTGTACTTGTTCTTGCCGATGAGGTTCCGGACTTCCGGATGCTCTTTCAATATCTGCCGGGTACGAAGGCGATGAGGCTCCTGCTTGCTGGAATAGACGAAATCAGTTTTCCTTACCATGTGTCAATTATGAAGTGGGACAAGATAACATAAATTATTCAAATACATGGAAATAATGTGCCAAATCCGCCCCCTTGCAAGGCCCGGTTTTTTATATTATCTTGGTACTCAAAGTCTATATCCCATGAAGCTATCAATTACACCCCTTGTGGCCTTTTTAGCCTTGTCCGTGATCTCCACGGACGCTTTCAGCCAGGATAGTGTTAAGATCAAGGAAAAAGCCCTCTTTTTCGCAGACAGCCTGATCAGGGCGGATACATACGAGAACTGGTCGGTCTATGCCGACCTGGCCCCCGCCCGCGTGCTGAAATACTACGGCGGTAAGGACGGGTTCATCGAACACGTCAAGGGGATGCATCCCCGCACTGTCAGCGCCCTCGGTGGCGAAGACGCCCCGGAGATAAAGATCATGACCCTGATGGCCCAGGATGATCAATGGCAGTGCCTCATCCGTGAATCCCGGTATATCCACCACGACGACAACAAAAAGTACCACATCGTTACCTACCTGCTCTGCCAGACCAGGGACGACGGAGAGACCTGGCGGCTGTTCGACCTCAGTTATAACAGAGTTGCCAATATCATCTACATGATGCCCGATGTGATAAGGGATATGGCAATCCCCGAACCTTATATTATCTCGGAAGAGGAAGAGCTGGCCAAACAGCAGGCCGCGGCGCCACCGGCCGCCAAAAAGGCCGCGCCAAAAAAGAAATAGCCCCTGTAAAACATTGGAGTATTCCTCACTAAGGGTATTACCAGAGTTTGGGTAAAGTTTGACACTAAAGAGTAAACTCTTAGGTCATGAAATTATTTTCAGCCATTTACCTGTCTTAGCTTTGTGTCTTCATAGGATAAGGTTTAATGGTTAAAACACTTTGATTAGTAAAACCCCTGGTAGTCTTGCCAGGGGTTACTTTTTTCCGGCCCCGGCTCTTTCACTGTCCTCATGCATCCGTCACCCGCCGTCCTATCGCGCTTTCAGCAACCCCATATCCCCCATCCAGTCCGCCATACGCTGCGGCCAGGTCTTCACCGCCTGCAGCTTGCTCCTGTCCCCCATATTGAATCCATGATTTCCTCCCGAAAGGATATGCGCTTCGACAGGAACTTTTGCCTCCCTGTATTTTTCCAGCAGCCTGACCACGGGCACCGAACAGCACTCATCATCATCCGCCGCCAACAGAAAGGCCGGTGGCGCATCCCTGGGGACGGTTTGAGGTACACCCAGCGGACCGGGATAAACCAATAGCTGAAAATCAGGCTTGCCATTCAGCCGGTCGATAGGATCAGCAGCCTGTGGATCGCCCTTGCCCGGATCATAGGCGATGAGCTCCACCACCTCTCCACCCGCGGAAAAACCCAGCATACCAACTCTTCCCGTATCGATACCCCATTCACGGGCCCTGCTGCGTACCAGCCGCATAGCGCGATACGCATCCATCCGTATGTCCTTCTCCAACGTATAGGAAGAGTCCTCCCTAAACAGCCGGTATTTCAGGATAATGGCCGCCACCCCGATCTTGTTGAGAAAAAGGGCCGGGTCCCTGCCTTCCGCATTATACACCAGCAGCCGGTGCCCGCCGCCGGGACAGATGACGACCGCCGCGCCCGTAGCCTTATCCTTTGGCGGGAGATAGACCTGTATGGAAGGGTTATGAATATTCTTTACCCAATAATCCTTCGCCTGTTCTGGGATGTTCCGTCTGCTCTCGAATCCGGGAGCGCCCTTGGGCCAAAGAGGAAAAACGCCGATGCTGTCCTGTGCCGCCAGGGACAGGGATATAGTCACAGCCAATAGGGCCGCACATAATTTCGGATACATATTGCCTTGAGTTTAAGTGTAGCACAAGTTATAGTATATTACCACCCCGAACAACTCCCAATATATGCTAAGACCTGTCCTTCTATTACTGGCCGCGCCCTCATCCTTTCGACGATGGCCCAGGCCCAAACCTGCGATTGTAGAAGGACCCGGCAAAATGCATGCAGCTGCGGGGCAATGGGTCAACCTGAATTCCAACGTTGTCTGCATCGACAAATACGAGAAGGTCAACATAAGTGGATCGAGTTCGTAAGCGACGTTTTGAACGGGAAATGATCCCATCGCCCGCCTTCAGTCGGAAATTTGCAACCACGTATCAAAGCAATGTCCTGAAACCCTTGCTGGGCCTGCTTTACAGCCCGGATTCTGCAACACCGTATCAATAACTACCCCCTGCAAAAGGCATAAATACCGCTGGTAAAGCCCCGCAACCACTCATGAGTCCAAAAATACCGCTTAGACCCGATATTTCGCGCTCAGCCTCCTATTTCGCCGTTCATCACGGGTACTTCACCGGCATTCCGAAAAAAGGACCGATGCTCCCGGTTCTTCTTCCTGGGAGGCACGAACCCGTTATATCTTTACTCCATCAAACCAAAACGGAGCTAGTCTCCCACGTAAGATGAAACTACATACAGCTGGACGCAACTATTATAACTCACATCGCGCCAGACTTCCGGAAGCCATCAATGGCTGATGCACTTCTAAGCTCGGTTCGTCCGAGTCCGATTCCCCCGACCAGAAAGATCCATAAACAACCAGGTAAGGGCGCCTACGTGCGGGAAACGTAAGCCGACAACCGGGAACCGCTTCCAGCGGTTCCACCGAAACGCCCTTTCCCGCACAAAAAATTAACTGACAAATGAAAAAGCTTTCAGGCTTATTAGCCTTATTGCTCTCTATCGCCATCTTCCTCATCCTGCGCCAGCTGTATAACAGCCAGTCCAAGGCGCCCGCCAGGAAGTGCAATGTTTCTGCCATTGTACGGGAGAATATCCTTCTCTCGTCCATGCTGATGCAGTGACAGCCCACCGGGTCGCGCTAAAGCCCTGAAGACATAGCTAACGGTCTTAAATAGTCGCAAAAGGCTATAAGGGCCGCGCCATGCCCCGACGATAAAGTCTTTCATTAACCATTAAAATAAACAACTATGGCAAGTCTTGGCAAAAAGTTCCTGTCGGCATTCGTTGAGGTAAATCCTCCCGACAACCAACCGGCAAGCGGTGACGCCGTGTCCCCACAGAAAGAACCAACAGGAGCAGGGTACCTCGCAGGTCCCTCCGCCCCCCGGCAGGCCCCGGCCCCCGACAACCGCATGATGGAATATTTCGACAAGCTCTTCAGCGACGCGAATATCCCCGGCCCCGACTACTTCGAGTTTTCGAAGATGGTAGCCGCGCTAAAAGCCATCCCGGACGAATTCACAAGGTTTAGCGCCGCCTTCGCGGGATTGCAGGTACAGGGGCTGACAAAAGAAAAGCTCTTGTCCACCGCGGGAGAATACCTGAAAGTGCTCGACACCGACGCCGATCATTTCCACTCCACCGTGGAAGCCGCCCTGCAGGAAAAAGTCCGCGACAAAAAGGCCGGGGCGGAAGAAAAGGCCACGCGTATCCAGGCGCTGACCAAAGAGATCGATGAGCTCCAAAGTCAGATCGCCGCCCTACAGGCCGAGATCCGGGACAGCGAGCAGAAGATCACCGGCAGGTCCGGCGATTACACCGCCGAAAGCGCCGCCCGCAAGCAACAGATAGCTGACGACATCGAGAAGATAAAACAATATATAAGAACAACCTAAAAACCCACATGACCATGAATAAGCTACTCGAAAAAACAAAAACGCCCGGCTGGTGGAGTGAACCCAAGAACATCGCTACCGCCGTCATTGGCCTGTCCCTCTTTGCCGGACTTACCTACGGTTTCCTCACCTATGTACTGCCCTGGCTGGTAACGGTGACATGGAGCCTGGTAAACCTCGTCATCGGTGGCATCGTCCTGGGCTTCCTGCTCATGATCGTCAGCAGCAAAAAGTTCTGGAGAGCGCTGAAATACCTCTCCTCCTTTATTGCCAACTACACCATCGGGCTGGCCATCGAGCTGAACCCCTTCAACATCCTGCAAGACAAAATAAACCAGGGCTATAAGGACAGGGAAACACTGTTCCGTCAGTCCGGCCGCCTCAAAGGCAAACAAAGTGAGCTGATGGATAAGCTCGATGCCAAAGAGAAAGAGCTACAGCTCAACATCCAGAAGGTAAAGATCCTTCAGGCCGAGAAGGGCAACACCCGGCAGATCGACCTGTACGCCAACAACGTTATCCGTTGCCGTGAGTACATCGATAATGTCACGCCCATAGTGGGCGACCTGAACAAGCTCGTCGGCTTTGCCGATGCCGCCTATGAAGAGAGCGGTATCATGCTCGAAGACGCCAAGCTGGACCTGGAGGCAAAGAAAGACCTCTATTACTCCGTCACCACCGGTCTCTCGGCCGTTACCAGCGCCATGAAAGCCTTCAAGGGCGACGATCAGCTGAACCAGGACGCCGAAAGAGCCCTGGCCATCCTGAAGGTCAACATCGGGGAAAAGATCGGACATATCAAGTCCGCCATCGATGTCACCTCCCGCTTCATGGACGATAAGGTACTGGAAGACAAGGCCAAGTCCGCCCAGGCCATCGAACTCATCAACAAGTTCGATCTGGGCTCCGACTTCCACTATACAAAGGATGCCCTCAAATCCGGCGAAGACAGGGGTAGACTGAAAGACGTCAAGACCCCAGACCGCTACAAGGGCTTATTGGATTGATATGCTATGAGATCCCCCTGGACGGAAGCCCGGGCCGACAAAAAATTTTTAACGCTTAAAACTTAAACATATGCCAGTCAAGATCAAACCTGCCGGAAAATTACTCATCATCGCCGCCGTCATTACGGCCGGTATCCTGGGCGTAAAATGGTACCAGGGCCGCCCCAAAGAAGCCGGCAAGGCCGTCGAAGTCGGTAAAGTAGTGTTACCCGACGCACCCGAAGCATCGCTTAAAGACAACGCCGTACTTTTAGCCCCGCCTTCCAATGCAGACGCCGTCAATGGCGGTACCCGCATCACCTGGGAACGCATGGCCTGGAACAGCCAGTTCTCCGGTATGTATGCCAACGGTGGCGTACGCACCAGCAAAGGCTCCTTGTTCGACAAGGCCCACCTCGACATCTCTTATGTAAGACAGGACGACTGTAATAAGCAGATGGCCGATCTGGTGAAATTTGCCGGAGAATATAAGAACAACCCCAACGAGCCTGCTGTCCTGATCACCTTCATGGGCGACGGTATGCCGGCCTTCATGAGCTCGCTCTCCAAAGAGCTGGAACCCCTGGGCCCCGAATACCAGCCCATCATCCTGCCCATCGCGCACGGCAAGTCGTTTGGTGAAGACCAGGTCATGGGTCCCGAATCGTGGAAACAGGACCCGCACAATGCCATCGGTAAATGCGTAGCCGGTGTGCTGAGGGACGGCGACGTCAACATCCTGCTCAAATGGGCCGGAGACAATGGCCTTAAGGTCAACCCCGATGAGACCACGTATGATGGCACAGCCATCAACCTCATCGCCGCCGGCGATTTCCTCGACGCCCCCAACAAGTATATCACAGGATATACAGAAAAGAGGAAGATCGTATCCAACGGTAAGACCACAGGCATAGACACAACCGTAGGTGTGGATGCCGTCGCCACCTGGACACCTGGTGACGTAAATGTCGCCACCAAAAAAGGCGGCCTCGTTACCATCGCCAACACCCGGCAGTACGCTTCGCAGATGCCTAACCAGACCATCGCGATCAGGAAATGGGCCTATGATCACCGCACGGACATCGAGAACATGATCATCGCCCTGGCCCAGGCCGGCGACCAGGTACGATCCTTCAGCGAGGCGAAACAATTCGCCGCCGAGGTCAGCGCGAAGCTGTACCAGGAAAAGGATGCCGCCTACTGGCTGAAGTACTACAACGGCGTCTCGGAAAAGGATATCCGTGGTCTCACGGTGAACCTTGGCGGCTCCACCGTATTCAACCTGGCCGATATGGCTAACACCTATGGCCTGGGCGCCGACAAAGTAGATCGTTACAAAGCCGTCTACAACACTTTCGGCAATCTGATGGTAAAGATGTACCCGTCCATCATGTCCAGCTTTATGCCCTATGAAAAGGCCGTGGACAAATCCTTCCTCCTCAGCGTGATCTCGAATCACCCCGAGCTGCTGGAAGGTAAGGCCATCGAGACGAAGTACGCCGACCAGATCACGCAGGCCGTGTCCACCCGCTCGTACCACATCGAGTTCGAGACAGGCTCCGCCGTCATCCGCAGCTCTTCGTACAGGACGCTGGATGACATCTTCGAATCCGCCGTGGTGGCCGAAGGTCTGAAGCTGGGTGTCTATGGCTATACGGATAACAAGGGTCTCGACCAGGTCAACATTCCTCTGTCCGAAAAGAGGGCTGCTGCCGTAAAAGACTACCTGATCCGTAAAGGCCTCAAAGAAGGGCAGATCGAGTCCAAAGGCTTTGGCTCCGCCAAACCCGTGGCCGACAACAGCACCGAAGAAGGCCGCAGTCGCAATCGTCGTGTCGAGGTCGTCTTAGGTAACTAATTGTTTCATCGGGGACAGCTAAAACGCTGTCCCCTTAATAAAATATTATGTTTAGACCTTTTGAAAAGATCAGCCGCACCACCGCCTTCATACTGATGACCCTGCAAGTGATCGTCTTCCTCTCCCTATGGCAGTCATTGCCGGCGGGGCTCATCCCCTCACCGTTGAAGATCGGCGAAGGATTGGGAGGACTGCTCACTTCCAGCCTGCTGTGGGACAACGTACTGGTGAGCCTGGTACTGACCCTGAAAGCGCTGTTCTTCTCCGTGCTGATCACGCTGGCATTCTCTTATCTGTCCGTGGTGCCTTTTTTCAGGCCCATCGCGCAATTCATCGTGAAATGCCGCTATCTCACCCTGACGGGTTTGATCTTCATCTTTACCCTGCTGACCAGTGATGGCAGCCAGCTAAAGCTATCGCTGCTGGTCTTTGGCATCGTACCCTTCTTTACCACGTCTTTTATGTCCGTGATCATGCAGACCAACACACAGGAATTCGAGCTCTGTCAGACATTAGGTTACAGCCGGTGGGAATGTCTGTATGAAGTCATCATTGTCGGCAAGGCGGATCAGGTCTTCGAGGTCGTCCGGCAGAACTTCGCCATTGCCTGGATGATGATCACCATGGTGGAAGGATTGAGCATGAGCGAGGGCGGCATCGGTACTTTACTGATCAAGTATAATAAATACAACGACCTCGTACATGTCATCGCGCTCCAGACCGTGATCTTTGGCCTCGGCCTGTTCTTTGACTATTTGCTGGGCGTATTGCGTCATTGGTTCTTTCCTTATACAAAATTGTAAACATGACTATCTATTCCAGAGGGGAAACGCTCCTGCAGGTAAAGGACCTTTCCCTGTACTATGACAATAAATGTATTTTGTGCGATATCAATTTCAGCATCGACGACATCATACGTCCCGGTATGCAACAGGGTCAGGTAGTCTCCGTCATTGGCCGCAGCGGTATCGGCAAGACACAGCTGTTCCGCACGCTGTCCGGTCTGCAGCAGCCCGACAAAGGCCAGATCCTTGTCCGGGCATCCTATGACACCCCGCCATTCAAAGCCCCATCGCTTCGTACAGGCCTTCCCTGGACCATGCGGCCGGTTCACACCGGCGACATGGGCGTCATCTTCCAGAACTACTACCAGTTCGGGTGGAGGACCGTGGAGCAATCCCTGCGTTTGGCGGCCCGCCGGAACCCGACGCTGAAAGGCGCGGAAAACGACGCCATCCGGGAATATGCCGCCCAGTTCGATCTGTCCGATGTGTTGAAAAGATATCCCAGACAGCTGTCCGGCGGTCAGCAGCAAAGGATCAGCATCATCCAGCAGCTGTTGAAAGGATCCGACTTCATCCTGTTGGACGAGCCCTTCTCCGGACTCGATGTCTGTGTGCTGGACAAGGTGGTAAGCCTCCTGCTGAAAGTATCCCTTTCTCATGAATTCAAGACCCTGATCATCGTGTCGCACGATATCCCTACGACAGTGGCCATCTCCGACACCGTGTTTATCCTGGGCAAAAAGGAAGGCCAGACAGGTTCCACCATTGTACGCTCCATCGACCTGATGGAAAGAGGCCTGGCATGGCAGCCGGATATACGGGAGGAAAAAGTTTTCGCGGAGACGATAAAAGAAATAAAGGACTGTTTGTAGACGGCAGCGGACGTCCTACATTTTCAACAGGCTCCGTATCCCCGCGGACGCTATCTGCATGCCGATGCAAAAGACAAGGAAGGCGCTCAGCTTATTGACGATCTGTTCACCCCTCGGCCCAAGTCTCTTGATCAGCCGGGGCGTGTTGACATAACAGATATAGATCAGGATACAAATAAGCACGATGGCAATAAAGAGCGCGCCCAGCTTGATGAGATGCTTGGACATATCCGTATCCTCTCCATGCGCGCTAAGGGTCAGCAGCACCGAGATAGTACCCGCACCCGTCGTCATGGGAAAGGAAATGGGATAGAAAAGAAGATTTTCTATCTCCCCCGAAGGCCGCGCCGTCTCTTTATTTCCCTTTTGGATCCCATCCTCCGAGGTCAGCAGCTGCCATCCCATGCGACAGATCATGATGCCTCCGCACAGCTGGACGATAGGTATCGAGATCCCAAAGAGCTTTAAAATATACGAACCCGCAATGATCGACACTGTACAGATCACCAGACAGTAAAAGGCTATTCGTTTGGTAGCAGCCCGTCGCTGCGTAAGATCGAGCCCCGAGAGCAATGGATCTACTATAAAGGCAGACCCTACCGGATTGACTGCCGGAAATAAAGCTAAAAACCCTACAAAGACCAGCTGCAGAAATGGGAAATCCAGTTGCATGCGGCAATATCGTTATTATTTAGCTATTTTGTCCCTAAACACCTGAAAGGGGTTTGTCCATAACCGAGCCTAGCGAAGGTTACGACCGAGAAGGACCGTGTCGAAGCAGGTCCGACGAAGGCCTACAGACAGCGGTTAACGGGAATTGGGCTACATTTATGGCAAAGACCAATTCCCATACACCATGCGCTTTTACCACCTGCTGACATCCTGTTTAATATTCCTCCTGTCTTGCGGAGGAGGCGCGAATAGCACACGACCGCACGTACAGATCAGGACCGCCGCGGGTGACATCGAGCTGGAACTCTATCCGCAGCAGGCGCCAAAGACCGTCGCGGCCTTTTTATCCTACATCGACAGCGGGTTTTATCGCAAGGCCTCTTTTTACCGGGTGCTCAACGATGATAATCAGTCGTCCGAAGCCGACAGGTCCAACCTGATCCAGGGAGGCATTTGGCGCACCAATCAAAAGAAAGCGTCCTCTCTCCCCGGCATACCCCACGAGAGTACCCAACAGACCCATATCCTGCATAAGGATGGGGTCATCTCCCTGGCCCGCACGACGCCGGGTACGGCTACGACGGAATTCTTTATCTGTATTGGCGATCAGCCCGGATTCGACTATGGAGGAGACAACAGTCCCGATAAACAAGGCTATGCCGCCTTTGGCAGGGTGGTAAAAGGGATGGACATCGTCCGCATCATTTATGCAAGACCCGAGAACAATCAATCCTTCGATCCACCCGTTCCTATATACGACATCGTAAGAAAATGAAGTATCTGTTTATCCTTTTCACCTTATAACCAGGCTTCGTGTCCTCCGAATAGGCCTCCGGATAGGATACGGCAGCTCCACATTATAATGGCATTAAAATTTCGGAGGTAAGGTACAAGTGAATCACTACTATTGACTAATAGAAAGTGAATTATTATATTTATGCGCTTACCCGAACACAAATATCCGATATATGGGCTCTTATGCACAGCCGCCTGCTCGTCTTGTCTACCGCCTTTCCTTTACGATCTTATTAGTCGTTGGACTTGCATGCATATCCTTTCGCGGCTACAGTCAGATACCGGATAGCCTCCTGCCTTACAATGCGTTGAAAAAATTAAGCCTTGAAGAATTGATGAACATCGACGTCGTCTCGGTTTCAAGACACCCGGAGAAGCTGGACGGAGCGGCTTCCGCCATCCAGGTCATTACCCAAAACGATATCCGGCGTTCCGGCGCGAAAACGCTTCCGGAGGCATTGCGGCTGGCGCCAAACCTGCAGGTGGCCCAGGTTAATTCCAGTCAGTGGGCCATTAGCGCCCGGGGATTCAACAACGTGCTCGCCAACAAATTACTCGTCCTCATAGATGGCCGCACAGTGTACACGCCCCTGTATGCGGGTGTGTTTTGGGATGTGCAGAATCTGGTACTGGAAGACATAGATCGCATCGAAGTGGTTAGCGGGCCGGGAGGAGCTTTGTGGGGGGCAAATGCCGTCAATGGCGTGATCAATATCATTACAAAAAGCTCGAAAAGCACCAAGGGACTATTTGCCGAGGCTGCAACCGGCACCGCACTCCCTGTCCTGGGATCCCTGCGGTATGGTGGTCAGTTCTCCGACAAACTTTCGTACCGGGTATACGGTACGGGATTTCAGCTGGGTAATACCCTGCTCGCAAAAGATACGAAGGCAAACGACAAATGGCCGATGATCCAGGGTGGATTCCGGCTGGACTGGGATGCATCGGCAAAGGACAAGTTCAGTCTTCAATCGAATGTCTACGGAGGAAAGCCTAATCCCGATGGCGGGGACACTGCGGTGAAGGCCAATGGCGACAATATAGTGGCGCGATGGGATCACAAGAGTTCCGAAAAATCCGATTTTCGGGTGCAGGCCTATTACGATCACACCTTACGTGACTTTGGCAACGGCTTCACCGAAGACCTTAAGACCTGGGATGTGGAATGGCAGGATCGTCATGAATTGGGCCTTCGCCATGTCTTCACCTATGGCCTTGACCTGCGTGTAATGGATCACAAGGTCACGAACCTTGAACTATTCGCTTTTCTGCCGGGACATAAAACGCTTTATCTTTATAGCGGCTTCGCCCAGGATGAAATGATGCTGATCAGGGACCGCCTGCGTCTCACGATCGGCGCCAAGGTCGAGCACAACAGTTACACAGGCTTTGAATATCAGCCCGATGCCCGTTTGACCTGGACGCCGGCAAAGAACCAGGCGATATGGGGCGCTGTTTCCCGAGCCGTCAGGACACCCGCAAGGATCGATCGCGACTTTTACCTGTATATCTTGCCGGGCCTCCCCCTCATATCCGGCAGCGAAAAGTTCAGATCGGAAGATATGCTGGCCTATGAGGCAGGCTGGCGCATACGGCCACAGACGAATCTCCAATTCTCGGTTTCGGCATTTTACAATGTGTATGACAACATACGAAGCGCAGAACCCGGACCTCCGCCGCTGAATATACCCATCACCTTCGGCAACGGCGTTAAGGGGAACACTTACGGCGTCGAATTATCCGCAACGTCCCAGCTCACCAGCTGGTGGAGCCTTCGTGGCGGGTACACATTTCTAAGAAAGGACCTGTCGGTCAAGCCCGGTAGCAATGACCAGAACAAAGGCAGCGCCGAGAGCGATGATCCGGAACATCAGTTCCTGCTCCAATCCAATATGGATCTTCCCGGCCGGATCGAGTTCGGGACTGTTGTGCGCTATGTAGGCAAATTGCCCAATCCGCGTGTTCCGGATTACACCGGATGGGACGTACGCATCGGATGGAAAATAACCAGGGCGGTCGAACTGGATCTTGTCGGACAGGACCTGCTGAATAGCTCTCACGCCGAATTCATCCCATCGTCACCGTCGTCCCGTCAGATAGAACATAGTCTATACGGGAAGATCATATGTCGATTGTAAAAGATATTATACTAACAGGTTGTTTGAACGAAATATAAATAAGTTGCCCGGCATGCGGTATGTATTCGTTACGTTATTGTTGATCATCAATTTGCCCTTGGTAGCGCAGGCGCCGCTGTCGCGGGAATATGAGCTAAAGGCCGTATTCCTATACAATTTCGCCCAATTTGTGGAATGGCCGCCAACCGCCTTTTCAAACAGCGAGGCGCCGCTGATCATCGGCGTGATAGGAAAGAACCCATTCGGCACACGGCTGAAGGACATCGTCTCGGGAGAAAAAGTGAATGGCCACGATGTCTCCGTTCAATATTACGATAACGCGGAAGACATCGGCACATGCCATATTCTTTTCATCAACCTGCCTGAAGCGAAGAAAAGAGAACAGGTCCTTCAGCTTCTGAAAGACCGGAATATTCTGACGGTCAGTGATGCCCCGGGGTTTCCGGCAGAAGGTGGAATGATCCGCCTGTTTACCAGAGATAACAAAATAAGGTTCGAAGTGAATCTGGAGGTGTCCCGGGCGGCAGGACTATCCATTAGTTCGAAACTGCTCAGGCTGGCAGATTTATTTACCCCATCAAAAAACAGTTGAACGATGCCATTTAAGGATATGCCCATACGCAGGAAGCTGATGAGAATTATTTTCCTCATTTGCGGCACCGCATTGCTGGCGATGTCCATTTCTCTTTTCATTTACGGCTCCCGTTCTTTCCGCAAATCCAGCCTGGAGAAGCTTTCCACCATCGGCAAGATCATTTGTACCAACAGTACCGCTGCGCTGATCTTTGAAAATCGTCAGGACGCAAAGGAGATCCTGGCTGCATTGAAAGCCGAACCGCATGTGGTAACGGCCGTTCTCTACGACGAAAAAGGTAAACCGTTCGTTCACTATCCTTCGGAGCTCGACACGAATGCCTTCCCTCTCAGGCCCGGACCGGAAGGTTTCAGGTTCGCGCATTCCCGGCTGGAAGGCTTTCAGCCGGTGGTAATGGAAACAAGGCGGCTCGGTACGCTGTATATGCAATCCGATCTGGGTGATATGTATGAAGAGTTCCGGAACTATGCCATCATTACGACCCTGGTGATGATCTTGTCCCTTTCACTGGCCTGGATGCTTACCCGGCTCCTGCAGAAAAATATCTCAGTGCCGATACTCGCATTGGCCGGGACGGCCAGAATGATCTCGGATAAAAAAGACTATTCCGTGCGGGCAGTGAAGAGAAGCAAGGATGAATTGGGCTCCCTTACCGATGCTTTCAATGATATGCTGGAACAGATCCAGGAACAGAACCTGGCGCTGAATGAATTCAATCAAAAGCTGGAACAAAAAGTGAGTGAACGTACGATACAGCTGGAGAACCTGAACAAGGAGCTGGAAGCCTTCTCTTATTCCATCTCACATGACCTGCGGGCGCCTTTGCGGGGTATCATCGGCTTTGTCACCATATTGGAAGAGGACTATACCAGCAGACTGGACGACGAAGCCAGGCGGATCACCACCATCATAAAAAACAATACCATGAAAATGGGCCATCTGATAGACGACCTGCTGGCCTTTTCGCGAATGGGAAGGAAAGATATTGAAAAGACGACCATCTCGACGTCCGCAATGGTCGAAGAAGTGATACGTGAGGTTGCGCCGGATGATAAGAATGGCCATATCCAATGGGTCATCGACTCCATCCCGGATGTTAAGGGCGATATCAATGCCGTGCGCCAGGTATGGATCAACCTGATCTCGAATGCCGTCAAATATTCTGCGAAAAAGGCGGCGCCTGTCATCGAAATAGGCTTCATCAGCCGGCAAGGCGAGACCATCTTCTTCATAAAGGACAACGGTGTTGGATTCGATGAAAAATATAAGCACAAGCTATTCAAGGTATTTCAACGATTGCACAGCACCGATGACTTCGAAGGCACCGGAGTTGGCCTCGCCATTGTGGAAAAAGTCATTGCCAAGCACGGAGGCAGGGTCTGGGCAGAGGCCGCAGTGGGCAAAGGAGCATGTTTTTATTTCAGCCTGCCCGACTAAACCTGATTATCTATATTAAAATGAATACGACAATGATCCCAAATTCTGTTGACCTGTTACTCGTAGAAGACAACGCCGATGATGCGGAGCTTACCATCCGTGAACTGAAAAGACACAAGCTGGCAAATAACCTCTACCATGTACGAGACGGCGAAGAGGCCCTGGATTTTATTTTCTGCCAGGGGAAATATACAGGTACGAGGGATATCTCGCACACACCGAAGGTGATCTTATTGGATATACAGATGCCTAAGGTCAATGGCATAGAGGTCCTTGAAAAAATAAAATCCGATGAAAGGACCAGGCAATTGCCGGTGGTTATTTTGACTTCTTCCAAAGAAGATCCGGATATTAAAAGGTGCTATGATCTTGGAGCAAATAGCTATATCGTAAAACCCGTAAATTTCGAGAGGTTCACAGTTGCCATACAAAGTCTCGGCTATTATTGGTTATTACTGAATCAAAACCCTGTCTGAAATCGCTGTTATGACCCAACAACTCAAAATATTGATGCTTGAAGACAGCATCGTCGATGCCGAAATGGTGGAAAGATTCCTGAAAAAGGAACACCCGGACTATCAATTCCATCTGGCAAAGAATAAGGAGACATTTTTGCTGGCGCTGGAACAATATCGCCCTGACGTTATACTGGCGGATAACTCGCTCCCCCAATTCGATGCGGCAGAGGCCCTTAGGATCGTCCGGCAGCAGTCGCTTCATATCCCCTTCATCATGGTCACCGGTACGGTATCCGAGGAGTTCGCCGCAGGGATCATCAAGGCGGGCGCGGACGATTTTATCCTTAAAGACCGGCTGGCCAGGCTCCCCGCAGCGGTTGAGGCGGCACTGAAGCAGCAACAGACAGAAATGGAAAAACAGAACGCATTCCGAAAACTCTCCGAGAGTGAAGAAAAATTCCGCTGTCTCCTGGAATCAGCACCGGATGCAATGGTCATTATGGATGACCAGAGCCGTATCCAGCTGGTCAATACGCAGACCGAAAAATTATTCGGCTATATTGCTGGTGAGATCATCGGCAAAAATGTCGAACTATTGTTGCCGGACGATTACCGCAAAGGACCTGAATCCACCGGACAAAAAAAGAATGGGCAACAGTTTCCCGTTGAAATAAGTCTCAGCCCTTTGGAGACGGCCGAAGGCCTGTTGATCACCGCGGCCATACGGGATATCACCGAACGGAAAAATGCAGAACAAGCCTTAAAAGCCCTGGAGCTGCAGATCATGAACCAACGGATCCAGGAACAGAAAAGGATCACCAGGGCAATCATCAGCGCCCAGGAACAGGAGCGGAACCGTATCGGGCAGGAGCTTCACGACAATATCTGCCAGATCATCTCGACGGCCAAGCTATACATCACGGTGGCAAAAGAGGACAAACCCGAACTGAGTGAATTTGTCGATTACCCGATCCAGTTGATTGAAACCGCGATAAAAGAGATACGTGCCTTGAGCGAAAGGAACGTGACGCCCCTGAAAGACATCAATCTGGAAGATATGGTCCAGACACTTGTTGGCAATCTGGCCCGAACCACTTCCTTAAAAACGAATTTTGCTTATCAGGTTGCCGACCACCTCTTCGATGATGGTTTAAAATTGAATACCTACAGGCTGATCCAGGAACAGCTGAACAACATCGTAAAACATGCCGGCGCGAAAAAGGTCAACGTCTCCATCGAATCAGAGGATCATTTTATTCATGTCGCAGTCAGTGACGATGGTAAGGGTTTCGATATAAATCAAAAAAGGAACGGCATCGGCATCTCGAACATGATCAACAGGGTCGAATCCTATAATGGGGAGATACGGATAGAAAGCTCGCCGGGCAGCGGATGTACGATACGCTGTAAATTTCCTTTTTGATCTTCGTCATCGTCATGGCAACGGCTACCCTCTTTTTAGCAGCACTTTTTGATCGGCGAAGTCCGTAGCAGCATCGAGGATAGCCAACAGCTGCGGCCAGTTGCCTGCCGGCTCCTGGTCATGCTTGTACTGACGGCGAAAATGTACGATCAGCTGGTTACCCTGCACCTGCGCGCTGGTGATGACAGACCCGCACCCATTCTGTGTGGTCTTGCTCAGCTTGTCCACACCCTGGACGGTGTACCCGTCCGGTATGACGAAGCTCACCGTACAATCCAGGGTCCGGGCATACGACATATAAACGTCCACATTACGGTTCCGCTGGGAGGGAGTTATCTTCAGCGGAGAATTGACCACCTTGCCGATATTGAGTATGAAATTATTGCCCGCCCGCTGCATAAGGCCATCCACCGTGAATTCCGACGAATAGACCAGATCCGGCGCCGAGCTGCGCAGACCCGGATTCTCCACTTTCCAGGCCAGGAGATCTTTGGGATCCTTCTCGAACTCCGAGGAGATCTCCTCTTTGAATCGGTCTTTCAACGACTCCCTTGCTTTTTGCAGAGCTGTGGCATAATCTTCGGAAACATTCTTGCTTCTCCGGGCCTTCTTCAGCTCATCCATAATGGATTTCTCCACATGCAGCGTATTCCTTTCGGACTCGTAACAATCTTCGAAATTGAGAAGACGCAGCTGCTCGCTTTCCTTCATCTTACCCTTGAGGATGGTACGTCTTTTTACGTGCAGCAATTGCATATCGGCGCCATTCAGGTTTACCTGAAGATTTTCCAGCTGCTGGTTTTCTTCCGCTGTGCTCAGCGGCATCTTTACCTCCAGCCCCACCACCTCGCCATGATTGAAACCCTTGGGATGGACTTCCGGACAGGGCTGACCTTCTACGGCCCCGGGAATATACCCCGGACAGGTGAACATATTCAGATTGGAGACATAAAAGGGCTTATCCACATCCACCCGCAGCATCAACGACATGTCGCCCACACTCATGATGTGCTGGATATCCGGCCCATGCTTGTAGGGCGCGGCCACGAACGTCGATTTGACGCCAAAATGCCGCAGGGCGTATTGCAGCGTCACCAGGTAGTAATAATCATTTATATCCATCCTGTTGCGGTCCTCTCCCACTTCCAGCGCATTGTCCAGTTTGTTGTAGTACCGCATAAATCGATAGAGATAACAGACCAGCCGGGCCACACTGTCATCCGGAAGCTTGCGATAATCATGGTCTGCGGCGCGCATCATGTCTACCATCGGCTGCCTGATCGCCGCGAACTGGGCCGGCCCATCGACAAGACTTATATAATACGTCATCGTATTGAAGATGTCCGTAAGAGGAACGTCCTTCACCGGCTTGGAGCCACCGCCCATGACATTCAGCCGGAAGGCGGGCAGTTCGCGGATAGAGGACATCCAAAACCCTGTAGGGGCGGAAGCGATATCCTTCATCCCGATGTCGAGAATGACATCCTTATCCTCATTGGTCGATTGCCTGGCCTCCGGCGCCTTGTTCATCGAACTGTATTGTACCGTATACTTGCTCCCTATCTCGCAATGCAGCGAAAAATCCACGATAGGGTGATCATCCCCAAAATAAAAGATAAGCCTTTCCGGCTCCTTATAGTCCTGTGAATACTCTTCCGTCCGGACATAATAGTCCAGCATATCGCCTACCTGGAGATCGCTGATCGCCAGCTTGCTTTGCCGGTTGGTCTTCGTATCATTCAGCGTAACCGTTTCATCCGTGTTCACCTCCTTTACCGAGCCGTCCGGCTTGATGATCCGTGCGCCTACAAACGTGGTGGTAGTGGCGGACATCCAGCCATTCAGCTTTTTGAACTGGTGATAGCTCAGCTGGGAATACTCTTCCAGGGACACTTTGTCATTGATCTTTACCATTTCCCTCACCGTGCTGTTATAGTAGAAGTTCCGGTGGCTGGCCAGGGCCCAGTCCATTCGCCTTTTCGAGTCCGCCTCTATCAATGCCTTTCTTGCCATGATCACACAGGACTCTCCCGCGAACTTTACGGGCACCGTCTTATTGGCAAATGCCGGATCTTTCCAGCCCCATACTTCGGATCGGACGGCGGCCGCCCTTTCCTTATATTTTGTTATATCGGCCTGGCCGGAGGCGGACATACGGGAAATACCCACAAGGGCAACAAGCAGACAGGTTCGTAATGGACAGTTCATGGTGGAGTATTGAAGTGAGTTTTATTTACGGGTTAGAGTGATCTGCTGGAGATAAGATTTTTTCAATTGAGCGATATCCGTATTCCATTGTGCGAAGCCGGACCTGGGAAGATGCACGTCCTTGATAAAGATGGCCTTCCGGTATTTCAGCGTGCTGCCCTCCAGCTTGTAGGAAATGGAAAAGCTATACCCTTTCCGCTGGACATCCAATCCTGTGGGCATATCCTGGACCTTGTATCCCGCAGGCAGGGCAATATTGGTCTCCGTGATCCAATCCCCTTTACAGTCGAACAGGTAATCCTTGCGGCGGCTGGTCGTATCGATATCCGCCTCCCCGAACTCCTTCCGGAAGTCCGGGTCCAGGTAAATATCATTGTCGAACACCGTGGCGGCATTGTTGTATACCAGCTTATATTGGAAAGAAAGGTCCGTATTGCGATTGTCCAGCCCTTCCTGCTTCACCCCTGAAATGACGTAATTGGAATTGCCATGGGAAAGGAATTCCTGGATGGATTCCTGTAGTTTGTTCTTGTGGATGGCATTCGCCTGGAAGAGGATATTTTCCTTGTTCTCCCCCTTCCACACATGGGCTACCTGCCCCGACAACGTCGAGCCATTCAGCTGCAGGTCGTATTGACTATGTACTTCATTTTGCTCGCAGCCTGAAACAGGGATACGCTGCAGCAGATAGCTGTCCCCGTTCTCGATCAACACCTGGCGTCCCTGGATACGCTGCGCATACTGGCCAAAGCCGATATAGGATTCCGTAGCGTCTAAAAAATAGAACTTACCCTTATAATTCAGGGCGCAGATCATGTGGTTATCCACCGCCATGGACGGCGTGGAATAATCATAAGCGATATGATCTGTACCGATCCAGCACAAACGGGCATCGAAACCCAACGCCGTGAGTAGATTTTTGGTAAGATTGGCCATTCCTTTACAATCCCCATATTTCCTGCCCAGGACGTCCTGCGCCTTCTCCGGACGGAAACCCGCCATGCCATTCTCAAAGGCGATATAGCGGATGTTCTCTTGTACCCACTGATAAACAGCTTTCACCTTGTCCAGGTCGCCCGTGATCCCCTTGGTAATTTCAGCCGCCTTGGCCTTCATCACCGCCGCATCGTTATTCACCTGGAGCACCAGGCTCCTATACCAGGCATACTGGTCTTTCAGCTCATTGAAATATTGCTGCTTTCCCGTCTTTAGCTCCGCATACTTGCTCAGGACCAGCAGATGCGGATATACATACGAAGGGCCGGGACTATTTTCTTCTTTTTTAAAAGGCGCCAGGTTCGAGATCGTGTAGGTATAGATATCCACCCCCTTCCGATCGTCATATTGATGCGTTTTGCTGATAGCATGCCCCGCAAAATTCATTTCCCGGATGTCCACATGCATCCATTTGGGGACCATGATCTCCACTGTTTTTTGACGGACCAGCTGTTCCTCTGTGAAATACACCGTAGTAAAATACCGGGGGTCCAACGTAGTCTTTTCCAGGTCTACCTCATCCGAAGTCCCCTTTTTTAAAAAAGGCAGGTTAAAATAATAGACCCGCTCATCCGAGTAAAAAAATTCGCCGGAAGAATAGTAATCATCCTTGGGCTGTATGCTCTTGTCGCGGCTGCCGTTGACGTATACCTTCACGCCGTCGATCCGGGACTGGCCGTCATACATTTCCACCCAGGGGATGGAAGCCCGTAGCTCGCTGCAGTAATACTGTGTCTTTGACTCCTGGCGGACAATTACGGGGTGTGCCGCCTCGCCTTCTTCGAAAGAATACCGCTCCGTCTTGCTGCTGATGACAATATTGCTGTCTTCCCCGGAATAAGCAGGGGATGCAAGAACTGCATTTGGATCGGCGAAGGAGAGGGTCAACGCCAATAGCAGGGCTCGTGGGGTGCATTTCATTACTTTTTAACGACAGCCCGGTAACAAATAGTGTATGCATTTCAAGATATTGCGGGAGGCCGCCGCGTGGCCGGATAACGCAATTGGCCTATCTTTAGCCCCGGGAGACATACACATGAACACCCGTATATTATTGATTGAAGACGAGCATTCTGTGGCCTCCGTCATAAGAAAGGCCCTGGCGGAGGAGGAATATGAAGTATCCGTGGCCATGGATGTCCAATCCGCATGGGATCATATCGATCGCTGGCAATATGACCTCTTTATGATAGACGTCATGCTCCCCGGTGGGAATGGAATGGATATCTGCCGGAAGGTCCGTCAACAGGGCATACAAACTCCTATTTTAATGCTCACGGCGCTGGGGTCCGTGGACAATATCGTGATGGGATTGGACTCCGGCGCGGATGACTATCTCACCAAGCCGTTCAAGGTTGCGGAACTGCTGGCCAGGGTACGCTCCCTGCTGCGAAGGGTCCCCGTTGCTGCACCCCCAGCCAGCTCCACACAAAGTAATATGCTTGTTTTCTCCAATGTCATGTTGAGTCTCGACGAAAAAAACGCCCGTAGGGACGACAAGACCATCGAGCTGACGGCCACGGAATTCAGACTGCTGGAATACCTGATGAGGAACCCCCGCAAAGTGCTTTCCCGGATGGATATACTGGAAAAGGTCTGGGGGTACGACTTCAACATGAATACCAAATCCGTGGATGTATATATCAACTATTTGCGTAAGAAGCTGGAAGCCACCGGCGCCGCGCGCGTCATCCACACCGTGGTAGGCATGGGGTATATATTAAAAGAAGAATAGCCCTATGAAGATACAGCTAAAGATGACCCTGTTATTCACGCTCCTCTGTCTCTCCGTGGTGCTCTTGCTCAGCATGGCCGTGTATTATTTCGCCAATGAAAAGGCATTCCAGGACTTTTACACCCGGCTCGAGTTCCGGGCCGTCATCGCCTCTAAAATAAACTTCGACGTCAACCAGCAAAGCCAGGAGACATACGAACAGCTGCGCAAACAACATGTACAGCGGCTCCCCGAAGAAGAGGAATTCATCATACGGACCGATACCCTCGACAAGATCAGGAATACGCCCCTGTACAGGACCGCCGGCGCGGCATTCTTCGAGGATGCGCAAAGGGATGGCAAAGCCATTGCCCGGCATAATTTTCAGTTCTTTGCCGGCATCACCCATTCCGCGGATCAGCAGCAATATCTTATCATCGTCACCGCCGTCCATAGCTATGCACAGAACTTCCTGGCCAGCCTTTCCAAGATACTGATCATATCCAGCATCCTGTCTATCATCGTGCTCTTCAGCATCGGGCTCTTATTCTCCCGACAGGTGCTATCCCCCATTCGCAACATCGCCGACAGGGTAAATACCATCAGCGCCACCTCCCTGCATCAACGCCTGGAGCTGCGCAAAGGCAAGGACGAGCTCACTCTGCTGGCCGACACTTTCAACGATATGCTCTCGCGGCTGGAAACAGCCTTCGAGACACAGAATAACTTTGTCAGCAACGCTTCGCACGAGCTGAATACACCCCTCACCGCCATCATCGGGGAGGCCGACCTCTCCCTGGCCCGACAGCGCTCGCCTGAACAATACCGCGAGACATTACAGGTCATCATGAGCGAGGCCGAAAAGCTGAAGTCCGTCACCAGTGGATTGCTGGAACTGGCGCAGTCGAGCTTTCATGGCCATCTCGTCTATGACGAGGTCAATGTAGATGAGCTCGTGCACAATAGCATTCGCGTGGCCCTGAACGTATACCCCGGATGCCCTGTACGATTGGATCAAAGCCTCCGCCCGTCGGTGCACAGGGAACTGACCATCCGCGGGAATGCGCAACTGTTCGAGCTCGCCATTTCCAATGTATTGCTCAATGCCTGTAAATACTCCGGCGATAAGCCCGTGACCTTAGCCGTTGGCATCAGCAAAACCCAGGTCATCTTTATCATCACCGACCAGGGCATCGGCATCCCCGCCGCCGATATGAAATATATTTTCGATCCATTCTTCCGGGCCTCCAATGTCAGGAACACCCGGGGCTACGGGATCGGGCTGCCCCTGGCCCGCAACATCGTCCATCTGTACAAGGGCGCCATCGAGATACACTCCAAAGAGAACACCGGCACCGAGGTGATCATTAAATTTCCGCTGTAGTCCGGTCTCCTCATTGTTCTTTATCAGGCTGTTAGCCTTTCTTACCGGATTCTTGCCGGATTTTTACCACATTCCTATCTCTTTCTTACTCCTCTTTTACCCCGCCAGTGCATCTTGCTGTAAAATCAATCACCATGCAATACGAAACACCCACCAAGTCCATCTTATTACCCACCGACCTTAGCATCTCTTCCCTGTATCCCATACACGAGATCTGTAAAAATGCAGGCGGCCAGCGTTGTAATATCTATGTCGTTCACACATTGAACGCCCCCACCGGCATCATGGACCTTCTGTTCCTAAAGGACAGAAAACCCTATAAGATGCTATCATCTTCTTTCCTGGAAGGGCTGGAAATGTTGCGAAAAAAATACGCCTCTATCATCCATCTCCTTTCCTTCGAATTCCTGTATGGCCATTCCCGCGCCTATCTCCGCGACTATATGGAGTCGCGTGGCATCGATTCCATCTATATGCTCAGGAACTATCAATATCTGCCCGGGCTGGAACAATCCGTCAATTGCATCGCCGCCTTGCAGAAATGCAAGAAACCCATAACCTATGTGGACAGGAATTTCCATACCGAAGTGGGTACACTCGCCACTCTTTTGACCCATGCGGGAATTGGTCTTCCCGTAAAAAACAAACCAATTCCCGCAAACATCTAATGTCTGTAGACCTTCGTCGGAGCTGCTTCGTCACGCTCCTTCTCGGTCGTAACCTTCGCCAAAAGCTCGGTTACAGACAAACCGCTTCCAGCGGTTTCTGGAGGAAAAAATGCTCGCTTAGTTATGTTACTGAAAAAAAACATCCCCCTGAAATACATCGTCGGCAAGATCAGGACCGAGCTGATACTGGTCAGTCTTTATACCATCCTGGTCGTCGTACTGTATAAAGTGTTTCACTTCACGCACCTGGCTATTCCTTTGTCCATCCCCATGATCATGGGCACCGTGATCTCGCTGCTGCTGGCCTTCCGGTCCAACCAGGCATACGATCGCTGGTGGGAGGCAAGGACCATCTGGGGAGCCATCGTCAACGACAGCCGCTCGCTGGCCCGGCAGATCAACTGGTTCGTACGCAGTGCGGACCAGGATGAACACGCGCATTTCTTCCGGGCGCGATTTATCAAAAGACAGATAGCCTGGTGTTATAGCCTGAGCCGCGGACTGAGAGGACAGGACAGTCAATACGGGGTGGAAAAGTTTGTCAGCCGCGGTGACATGCAGCACATAAAGAACTTTAACAACTCCCCCATGGCCTTACTGGACCTGCACGGGCAGGACTTGCAAAAAGCTTATCAGAATGGCCTGATCAACTCTTATCAGCAGGTGGAAATAGAAAGGACCCTTTCGAAGCTGTGCGATGCCATGGGCAAATGCGAAAGGATAAAGAACACGATATTCCCTGCGACTTACAGCCTCTATATCCATTTTTCGCTCTTGTTCTTCTTCCTGCTGTTGCCTTTTGCCGTGGTGGATTTCTTTGGGTTCATGAGTATACCCGTCGTGGTGGCTATCGCGGCTGTATTTTTCCTGATAGAGAAAATGGCGATCCACCTCCAGGACCCTTTCGAGAACAAGCCAACCGATACGCCCATGACGGCTATTTGTTTTACCATCGAGCGGGACCTGAAACAGATGATCAGCGATATACCTCATCATCCCGAGGCCGTTGCACATAAAAAACGATTCTATATCCTATGAGGTATTCACTCATGTGTGTCCATTCAAAACAGAAGCATTAATGCTTTATGGTATCCCTGCTACTAGGGGCAGGGATCTTCTCCGGTACAGGCCCGTCCGTCGCTTTGACGGAACCAAGGGTGCCGTTGGTGCTGACATTAGGGTCAGGGCGTCCCGTTACCGGTGCAGGGGTTGAACAGCCGGCCGCCACCAGGAGGCCGGCTATTATTATATATATGAATTTCATAACTTTCCGTTTAGTCATTTGACCGCACATTTATTGGTTGTACATTTATGTTATGCAAATCACCGGCCAGGCCAAAACCTGCCTTGCCGGAACATACCCTAACATATGCTACGAAAGATTGGACGTATTATCCTGAAGACCAGTATCTGGGTGTTTGTTCTATTCATCCTGCTGCTCTTTATATTCGATCGGCTGGTCCAGTTCCGCATGGATGATACAGAGCTCGCCGATTATTTCCACAAACAGCATATACAGGCTCACGTCGGGTATTACCAGGCCAGGGGACGCGACATCCGTTACATAGGAGTAGGGGAAGACACCTCGAAACCCACCATCCTTTTTATACATGGGGCCCCCAGTTCCCTCAGCTATTGGAGAGGGTATCTTTCGGACAGCGTCTTACGCGGCAGGGCTACCATTTATGCGCTGGACAGACCTGGTTACGGCTATTCGGGGCTGGCCAAACCCATGCCCGACATCGAAGCGCAGGCCGCCGTCATCCGGCCTATATTGGACAGCCTCTATCATGCCCATCATCCCATCGTCGTCGTAGGCGTATCATATGGCGCACCGATCGCCTGCCGTCTGGCAATGGACTACCCCCAGCTCGTCGATGGGCTGGTATTGACAGGACCTGCCATAGGCCCCGGACTGGAACATTATTTCTGGTTCACCCATATCATCGAGTTTCCGCTGATACACTGGATGATCCCTCGTATGCTTCAGTCGGCCAATTCGGAAAAGATCCATCATAAAGAAGAATTGACAAAGATGCTGCCCCTATGGTCCCGTATACATGTACCCGTAGCCTACCTGCAAGGCGCGAATGATGAGCTGGTCCTTACCGCCAACGCGGATTTCGCCAGGACGCATCTGACCAATGTTCCCTCGCTGGATATTCAAATGATCCCCGGAAGAGGACACCTTATCGCATTTGCGGAGAAAGCCCGTATACGCCAGGCCATTTTGGATGTGCTGGAGAAAATCCGCCAACCATAATAAGGACGCTACAGCAACGTCCCAGGAAAAAGACCGCCTGATACGGGCGGCCTTTCGTCGTTATTCTCCTTCGAGAACATTCCCCTCCTTTTTGGGTTTTCTCCATTGTTTTGGCGCCGCGCCATCCATCTTTACGATGCGGGGCGTAAACTTGCCTACCACGTCGATGAGCTGCCGCTGGGACTGCATCACCGTCTCGATGTCCTTATACGCCTGTGGCGCTTCGTCCAGCCCTCCGCCCAGAAGCGTTACGCCATGCTGCTGAAGGGTCTTTTTCAACAGCTCCTGTGTCATCGTATTCAGGGCGGCCGTTCTGCTCATTTTTCTGCCGGCCCCATGGCTGGCGGATAATAGAGAAGCTTCTTGCCCCTTGCCTTTTACGATAAAGCCAGGCGCCGTCATCGATCCGGGAATAATACCCAATACATCCTTTCCCGCAGGGGTCGCCCCCTTCCGGTGGACGACGACCTCCCGGCCCTCATGCATCTCCTTCCAGGCGAAATTGTGATGGTTCTCCACTCTTTTGAGCGGTTGCCGTCCCAATTGCCGGGCTATCTTATTATGAATGACCTCGTGACACGCCGAAGCATAGTCGCCCGCCAGGTTCATCGCCAGCCAGTATTCAATTCCTTCCTCTTCGTCGAGACCCAGCCATGCCAGGTTGTTAGCCTCGCCCGACAGCCGCCTTTTCTGTTTGGCGATCTTCGTATAATGACCCGCGATATTGGCGCCCAATGCCCGGCTGCCGGAATGAGACAGCAATCCAAGGTATTCGCCCGGCTCGATCCCAAGGACAGTATCCTTTTCCGTGATCTCCACTTTCCCGAATTCGACAAAATGATTACCCGACCCCGATGAACCCAGCTGCCGGGCCGCCCGCCCCTGCAAGGCTTTCAAAATAGGTATCTCGTCGAACTCCTTCCGGTCTATCACCTCATGCGGAGCGCTCACATCAAACTGCCTTCCGCCGCCGAATAAGGTAGCCTCATTCAGCTCCCTTATAAAATAATGATCCCGTTGTGTCAGCTCCTTCGGGTCGATGTCGAACACCGACAGACACATCCGGCATCCGATGTCCACCCCTACTCCATAAGGGATCACCGCATTCTCCGTAGCCAGTACACCCCCGATAGGCAGTCCATACCCCGCGTGCGCATCCGGCATCAGGGCGCCCGCCACCGCGACAGGCAGCTTGGCCGCCTGGTACATTTGATGCATCGCTGATTCATCGATCTGGTCGCCTCCGAAAATATTGAATGGAACACCCGTGCTGTTCAGGGAGATCTCCGTCCCTTCTACTTCCTTTTTAGGTATCAGCTGCTGGGCTATCAGACCCAGCACAGCGTCATTCTCATATTCCACAGGGGAAGCCAGTATTTGCTTCAATAAATTCATCACATCCTCCTTTTCTCCAAATTTGTAGTTCTTTTCCATGATATTCATGGCAATGCTGATCACCGGACCCTCAGGATAACCGATGGCCCGCAGATCTTTTCCTCTTAATTTTAACTTTCCCATACACGAAATTTAGTAAACTATTGCACCACTTTATTCGCACAGCTCGAGCTGGCAAACGCATCCGGCTTCGCCCGGAAAGAAAACCCCATCCCCAGGATATACCCCATTGCCTCCTTCAGTGCGTCATTGCTCTTGAACCCCGGATTGGTGTTGATATCCGCATGCACTTCCATGTCCACCCCATATAAAGTGAACAACCGGCTCAACGGATACGCCACCTCGATACTCCGGGCCACCTCCTTCAACATCCTCTCCTTTACGCTCATCTTCTGCCGGGTGATCTCGCTGTTGACATACATAAAACCACCCTTACCTTTCCGGATAAACACGATCACTGTAGCAAACTCCGTCTCAGCGCCCTTTACCTGGCTGTCCGTTCCGACACAAACCTTTAGCTCATGACCGGCTTCCTTCTCCCGGACCAGCGCCGCCCTGATCTCATCGACGATATCTCTTTCTACCAGGCTCCTGTCGAGCCGCCTCCATTGTTGTAACTTTTCCATAATTCCTCTCTTTTTAATTTTTCATAGCGCTGGTCCTGAAACCAATTACCTCCACCCGGCTTTCCAGATGATCTTTTTCATGAGGATTCGCTATCTCCGCAATCGTCATCGGCCCGTCGATGTCCATCTCGAAACCCAGATGTCTGCTCAGACGTTGCGCCTTGGCGATACCGAGCTTGCCGAACTCATACTTTGCTCACATTGGGCAGCACATGGAAACAGTGCAGGTACAAGGACTTCCCATCCATCAGGTAGCCGTCGAACAATGCGCTTGCATTGATGACCTTCGAAAGTTGTTGGTTGTCCATCATTTTATTTTACAAAAAAGCCCGGTCATCATTGACCGGGCTTCACCATTCAAAAGATCCGCATCACACGGATCCTAATAATGTATCCTCCGGTCGTCGCAGACATACCTCCCCCATCCGGGTATCCGACCATTTCTTATTGATCCGGTATCCGTCATGCGAACAATTATATCGTTCTGTCCTCTGTTTGATCATAATAAAGCCCGTTCGCCCGGTAGTACCAAACAAAAACCCCGCAATCTCTTGCGGGGCTCGTATAGCGTTTTAATTCTAAACAACTTACACAAAAAGTAAGCCCCGCACAAGAGATAGTCTCATCGGACTAACCTCATTTCTATGATCTATGGTATTTGTGCGTAGCATGACTTTAAGATTTCTTTAACAGTGCAAAGATGCAACAATTTCTATGATACTACCAACTTTTTAGAAAGATATTTTTTTCAGAATTATCTTTCATTCTACGACAGACATGAGGAGCCTCTTTTTCTCAATCTATAAAAAAGCATTGTATGCTTATGAGACGTCTGTTAATCATCCCCGTTGTATTACTCTGCCAGGGCCTGCTTTGTAGCGGTGTCACCCCCCAATTCAGTAGTGTCGCCCCCGAATTTATAAACCCCACGGGTACCTATACCCTCACTGGCCACGTCAGAAGAAATCATGTCGTCGGCCATTCAGGTGAGATCAGGGTAGAATTATTGGACAGTGGCCGGATCGCCATCGCCTGCTATTTCAACAGAGGATACCCTAATTACGAGGCAGGCTCGATAATAGATACGCTACCCTATGATGAGAACCTTGCCCGTTATCATCCCTCCTGCGACTCCACCTGTACCATCATCTTTCGTTTCTATCCCAGGACGGTGGAGCTCATGGGACTATACGATAACCCCCGTGCCAGCTGCGGCTTTGCCACAGGCGTCATAGCAGCCGCCGTCTATGAAAAAACTTCTTGGGACAGACCCGTCATCCAGGACCTCTCGGCGCATGGCAATGTGCATTGACGCACCGAACAATTAGCGGTTTTGTTTGTAATTTCCGCCAAAGACAAAACCACCATGCACAACCAATCCCTCATTGTAAAAATGGGTCTGCTCTCCTGGGAAGGCCAGCTGAAAAGAGCCACAAATCTGTTGAACACCCTCACCGATGAACAGCTCTCCTACGAGATCGCCCCTGGCCGTAACACAGGCGCGTATGTCATAGGTCACCTCATTGCCGTACACGATGCTATCGTTCCTCTTTTCGGACTGGGAGAAAGGCTTCATCCCGAGCTGGAAGAGATCTATATCACCAGCCCGGACAGATCAGGAAAGAACACACCCTCCATCGCACAACTAAGAGAGTATTGGAAAGAAGTGCATGGACACCTGGAACAGCGCCTGGCCGGCCTGACGGAAGAACAATGGTTCCAGCGGCATATGTCCGTCTTGGAAGAAGATTTTAAAAAGGAGCCACACCGTAATAAATTGAACGTCCTCATCAGCAGATCAACCCATATCGGTTATCACCTTGGTCAGTTGATCTTGTTAAAGAGCTAGGTGGCTTCGCCGGATGTGCTCAATGTCCTTTCAGCGTTAGCGCCTCCTTATTACCCGGATCGATCTTCAGGACGCTGTCGATATACAGGTCCGCGCCCTCCTTATTACCCATCATCCGGTATTTGGCGGCAATATTGTTCAGCACCGCAGGCGTAGGCCCATCCTTATGCGCGGCCTGCTGTAATTGAATGATCTGCTCCGTATATTGTTTCACAGCAGCCAACGGAAGACCCGAAGCATTGTTCCGAATGGCGTAATCCAGGAAGGGCAAAGCCTCCGTGGGACGATCCATTTTTAGATACAGTACAAAAATAGCACGCGCCTTGTCGAAAGAAGGGGCTATCAGAAAGGAACGCCGGAAATAGAAGACAGCGTTCTCATTGTCATTCGATTGCCCGTAAATATTGGCGGCCCTGTCATAAAGGGCTGCCTCCGTAGGATGTTCCAGCACGAGAGCTTCCACGACCCTGGCCGCATGTACCCAGTCCTTCACACCCACATAATAATTGTACAACGTATCCATGGCATTCTCCCACTTCAAATTCCCGAAGACGATGCCATAGGCCAGCCGCGCCTGAAGAGAGGAGTCGATCCCATTGTCCTGCCCTGGCTGAAGGGAGTCCCCCGCACCCACAGCACCCGCCGAGTCGGCCGGTCCGCCTACAGCCTGATTAAAAGGCCAGCTATTCTTCAGCTTGCCGATCTTATACGCCCCCGCCAGCGAATCCATTTCCAATATAGGCATGGAGCTCAGCAGCCTGTCCAGCCCCATGTCCCCGGCAATACCCTTCCCGGTCGTACCGGCAGCACCCGCATCAGCCCCGCCCCCAAATGTACCCGCCGCCTTCATGGCCCTGTAAAACGCATCCGACAACAACGCATACCCATGTATGTTGGGATGCACATGCTCCAGCAACAGCTCATTCCCGATGATCCCATACTCCGATCTCGCCTCGAAGGCCGACCGTGTGTCAACCAGATGCACGCTCTTATATTGCGCCGCCAGGGCCGGGATAATATTATTGATCAACGACGGCGCCCTGAATCGCAACGCATCCAATTCCTCCGCCCGCGAAAACCACGCCTTTGCCTGGCCGGGATCACCCTGTCGCAAGGATAGACGCCCTAAATAATAATTACACTGTGCATACATGCTGTCCGCTGTCTCCGCCTCCTTGAAATACTGGTAGGCCCCCACCCAATCACCCGCCTCATAGGCCGCTTTGCCCTGGGCATAGGTCTTTGAAAAATTATGGTAATGGACGCTGTCCCCCGAGAGGCTTATAAAAGGCGTAAGATCCTTCTCGTTGGAAACAAGGTTACTGATAAATACGGGTATATGCCGTTTGTCCAGCAGCTGCAACGTCTCCTGCATATTGTCCCTGAACTGATCGATACCCCGCTGATAGAGCTTCGATCCGTATGGGATCTCCTCATCAGCCACCATTACCTCCATACGGGTCCTGAGATTACTTCCCTTATGACCCCGGAACAACGTCGCCACATGCTCATAGACATTGGTCAGCCATTGCACGACCCGAAGGCGGCGCAACGACAGCAAAGCATCCACCACATGACGATTGCCGCCTATGCGATCCGTTGACCCAACGCCCAATGCTCCATAATACTCATTATGCCCCGTATAGATCAACACCGCATCCGGCTGATAATCCACCACCTCCCGCGCAAAACCCAGCACCGTATAAGAGTTCACCGCCGTCAACGCAATATTGATCACCTCGAAATTCCTGTCCGGGTAGTCATGCATCAGCCTGTACTGCAACCACCGGTGAAAGCTTCCATTGTGGAAATACGGATAGCCGATAGTGGTGGACTCACCCAGCACAAAGATCCGCATCGTCCCCTCGTCCTTCTCTTTTTTGAAAGGTTCGATATTCCCCGTCGTGGCATTGGCTTGATTGGTAAAATACTTTTTCGAGGCGGCAGGGTTCAATATAAAATAATCCTTATCCGCCGGGTAGTCGATAAAAAGACGCAGGTCATTGCCATAGCCGAACACGCGAAGACAAAGCTCGATGATAAGCAATACCGCCAACGGCAACAAGATACTGATCCATTTGAACAGACGTATCCGGGCGGGACTGCGATGGCTGATGTGCTCGTTTTTTCTACTCATTTTCTTTCCGGCATGGTGAAGCTTAATGGTTTCTCTCCTCTCAACATCCGCGCGGCCTCTCCTGTAAGCCACAGATAGGTGTCGGATGGTTTGTGATCCATATCGATGAATTGTACGTTCCCACCCACAGGCGGGTTGTCCGATGCTTTAAAAATAGCCGTACCCTCATTGACCTCGTCGAACATGGCTACATACAGCATCCTGGCGCCGGACCTGATAGCCGTAGACAATAGCTGCCAGTAAAATCGTCCTCCCTGCCGTGGAATAGACCCCACAGGTTTTACATCGTCGGGGAACTCATGGACGCTGAGATTATGCCAGCTGAATCCGGGGTAAACACACGGCACATAGTCCACATGATTCCGCTCGCACCACTGCATGTCCGCCAGCATGACATCCCGGTATCTATCCATATCATTGTGCAGCAACGGCGAGAAACGCTGCACCGTCCAGGGCATGATCAGATCGGCCTGCCGGATGAGATCATGCAAGTAGCTGTCATGTACGCAGTCGGCATTCAAGTCCCTCCAGAAGGTCGGCACCCCTAGCATCACCGCGCAACCACCATATACAGGATCATGCTTCAAAAAGTCGATCAGTCGTGTCAGGCCGATACTGCGAATGTCATAAGGCCTGTCCGGGAAACCCACCCCCCAGATGACGACCACAGGCCTGCCCCGGTGGTGGAGATAGGTCTTTTCTCCTTTCTGATTGGTCACACGGATGGAATCCACCAGGTATTTCCAGTCGTCGATGACAGAAGAGCAGTCCTCGCCATGCCCCCGAAGCCCCGATAGATCATACATCACCGCTATCGCCCGTCGATATTTGGAAGCCGCCTCCAACGCATGCTGCAGTATGGTCACCGACTCTTTTTTATGCGTGCTGGGTCTCGTCTCTCCAAAAAACCGTTGCATGAACACCCCATCTACCCCATATTGCTGCATCCATTTAAAATGCAGGTCCGTGGTGCTTTGATCCAGCGAGCTGAAGAACCGCGCCGTCTTTCCATCCGCCGTCTTGAACGGCGTCTGATAGGTCTTCTCATACTCGCTGACATCCGGCCACAGGTCGATACCCGAATGGCTCGTATCGCCATACGCATAACGCTGCGCGGCGCTGCCATCACCCGCCGCACGGAACCAGCCCTGATAGCCAGCCATCACCAACCCCTCATAGGTCGGGTATAAGGTCGTAGCGCTATGCTTTGTCCCCTGCTGTACGAGACGGGCGCTCCCCCCCTGCTGCGGGAGACAGGCAAAAGAAAAAGAAAGGAACAGAAGGGATGTCAAAAATGTCTTCATGGGTAGATTTATTTTTGGTTTTTCTTTACTTCGAGACTACCTGTCAAACGTATATCGCCGGACGAGCTGCCCACCATGATGGTAAAGGTCCCCGGCTCCACTACCCGGTGCATTTCCCTGTTCCAGAGCGACAGATGCTCTGAACGCAGCACAAAGGTCACCACTTTATCCTCACCCGGCTGTAATGTCACACGGCTGAACCCCTTTAAAGCCCGCTCCGGTGTGGTAACGCTTCCCACATCATCACGCACATACAGCTGCACGACCTCCGTACCAGCCACCGATCCCGCGTTGCGAACATGTACGCTCACCTGCGCCGTACCATCTACAGCGATGGCCGCAGGCCCTACCTGCAAATCCGAGTATTCAAAATGCGTATAGCTAAGCCCGTGACCAAAAGGGAACAAAGGTGTATCGCTCTCGTCCACATAATGATGCCCTGAAGTAGGCTTATGATCGTAGTAAAAAGGTATCTGTCCCACGCTGCGCGGAAAGGTCATCGGCAGCTTGCCGGAAGGATTGACATTCCCCAACAGCACATCGGCCACAGCCAAACCGCTTTTTTCACCTCCAAACCAGCTTTCCACGATGACAGGCATATTAGCCGCCACCCAATCGATCGTCAGAGGTCGCCCATTGGACAACACCACCGCGATAGGCTTGCCCGTACCCTTGAGCGCCCGGATCAATTCCAGCTGCTGCGCGCTGAGGTCCAGCCCTGCCCTGTCCTTACCTTCTCCGACAATGCTGTTCTCCTCGCCTAACACCACCACCGTGGCCTCCGCCTGACGAGCGGCATCCACCGCCCGGCTCAGCAAATGCATGACGGCCGAGTCCGACGCCATCACCTCCCGGTGAAGCATAGCGCCTTTAGGATCCGGAACATACCCCGGCTCATAGTGAATGCTCACACCGGAGCCCGCCCGTTGCTGCAATCCGTCCAAAATAGAAATGGCCTTGCTCTGCTCATTGGAATAACCACCCAGATAAGTGCTCGTGGCCAGCGGACCGACGACGGCCAGGGAGTGGATCTGCCGAAAAGGCAATACGCCTCCATCATTCTTCAATAGACAAATACTTTCTTGTGCCGCCTGCAGCGACAGCTGCTGATGCGCATCACTATGAAAGACCCGGCCCACCAGGACAGTATCCACATAAGGATGATCGAAAAGACCCAGCAGGAACTTCACCCGAAGCACATCGCCGACAGACCTGTCCAGCGTGGCCATGGGCAGCGCACCCGTGCTCACCGCCTTCTTCATCGCCTGCATAAAATCCGGATGAGGAAAATCATAGAACTGCATATTCAACCCCGCGCGCTCCGTCTGCGCCAGCGCATCGGCCATATCCGCCGCCACCCGGTGGTTCTCCAGGCTCATCTTGATCGCGCCCAGATCCGAAAGGACAAAACCTTTAAAACCCCACTCCTTACGAAGCACGTCCGTCAACAACCATTTATTATCCACGCAGGGAATGCCGTCGATCTCGCTATAGGCCGCCATCATCGACAGCGCGCCGCCTTCCCGGACGGCCTTCTCGAAAACATAGAGATACCTGCTCCGCGCCTCCCGCTCCCCGATATTCACAGGCGCCGTATTGCTACCCGCCTCGGGTATCCCATGTACGGAAAAATGTTTGGGTTCCGCGACCACCGCATCCGGACGGCTGACATCACCGCCTTGCATACCCTTTACCATCGCGACGCCATTCAGCGCCGATAGATAAGGATCTTCACCATAGGTTTCTTCCACTCTCCCCCAGCGGGGGTCATTGGGGAGACAAAGCACAGGCCCGAGGATCATATCCACCCCGTGAGCTCTTGTTTCAGTAGCAATGGCCCTGCCGATGCGATAGACCAGGCTCGTGTCCCAGGCCGAAGCCAGCTGCAACGGTATGGGAAAAGAAGTGCTGCCCAGTCCGCTGTATCCATGCAAACCCTCCTCGATAAAAAGCACCGGTATACCCAGCCGGGTCTTCTCCATGGCATAACGTTGTATCTGGTTGGCGATCTCAGGCCGGATGGGATATAGATCATGCACCGAGCCAATACCCAGATCCCCCAGATTGGCCACGACCTTTTCCTCCGACCAGGACTCTGCCTCATGGCCGTCCATATTGGCAACCTCCTTACCCCAATACATGTCAAGCTGACGTATTTTTTCCTCCAGGGTCATTCTGGATAGCAGATCGGCTACTCTTTTATCAACAGGAAGATGCGCGTCTTTGTAGGGATAGACAAAAAGTGTTTGGGTTGTAAAAGACAGGATCAGCAGGACGCCAGACAGCAGCAATCTATTCTTGTTCATCCTGCAATTAACAGTTCGAAGATTAACCAGACACTTAATAAACCATTAATTGAGGGCGCCGGCAATAATTTCCTGGAATGTCTTCCCGAAATCACTCCCATAAATATCCTTATACTCCTTCAGGAATTTCTGATACGTGTTATTGGCCAGGGTATGACGCCGCAGCTGGATAAGGCTCTTACATTTATAGGTAAGGGCGTCCTCATTGAGGGGGTCGAAACAGAAGATACAATTGGCAATCTCGATGGTAAACTCCGGGTCTCCCGAGGGGTGATTTCGTATATAGTCCAGACACCGGTCGATGACGGCATTGGAAACCTCAGATTTTATATCGTCCAGCCAGTTATATTCCGTCTGTGCCAGAAAAGACCCTCTTTTTATGATACTGACCAGGGGGCGAATATCCATCCGGGCCGCATCCGGCCCTTGCAATAGGAAGACATATTTCTTATAGTCGATGTATATGTCCTCTTCGGGTGTCTGGAACTGCCAGTAGCCCGACTCCTTATTGATCACCGTATTGCCCAGCTTCTCCAGGATGGCCTTTAGTTTTGCCAGGTTGACAGACCGGTTGTTCTTCGCGTCTTTCTCCGACTTGTCATGCCAAAGGATCTCATTGAGCCCTTCCGAAGAAATGCCCCTGCCGTTGCGAATGGTATACGTGATGATGATAAGGAACAGCTCCTTGAGCAGAGGCGTGAACAGACGTGTGATATCATTACCCTCTTTATCGAATACCTGGAATGCGCCAAACAGATATACCCCCGGATAAACATTCTTCTCGATGGACTCCGACGCGACATGCGTGACGGCCCCAACGGACGATCCCGCAACAGCTTCCTCCGATGACGCTGAACGCACAGGAACAGATGTCATCCCGGCGGCCGGCTCGACACCCGGCTTTTTACGACGGCGAATCAGCCAATAAACGCCTCCTCCCACTACGAGCAAGGGCAGAATGACATACCAGTAATTGATATGACCGCCGCCTACAGACGCCACCTGCGCAACCTCCGCTTTTTCCGGCGGAAAATTCAGCGTATAGATCTTCACCTGGGTGATCTTCTCATTTGTCTCTTCCTTTGAATACAGCATCGTCACCGCTATGAGCTTATTGCTGATAGGCGAATAATAAAGATCCGCATAGGACTGTACGTCATGAAAGCTGTAAGGGATAAGATCACCTGCCGGAATATAGGTCGAGTCCGTGAACGAACCTTCCACCAATTGTAGATTGGAGTTATAGCTGTCGTTGGCATAAATGAGCCCATACCATGCATTCGCCTTGGGTCCTATGACAAGATTGTTGGCGAAGGTGAAGGGCGTACTCTGCGTCCGCAGCGTATACAGCTTCTTGAAAGAGCTGCCTTTTATATCGTAGCGATACAGGTCGTAGTAATTACGAGGATCCAGCATCTGATCGCCCGTCTGGCTGCCATAGCCGCCGGCGACATAAGCATATTTACCATCCGACGACAAACCCAGGGCCGACAGATAGCGCGGAGAAAAATAATCTCCCGTCGTATGTATGCTGTCCCATCTGTGCGCCCCAAAGTCATAACGCACAACTCTGTTCTTATAGCGCAATTGCCCATAGCCGCCGATCATATACAACGACGTATCGACAGGCGTAATGAACTTGTTGGCATGCCAGTATTCCGTGATGGGCGAATAAGGCATGGGGATATCCCACCCATGACGCCCAAAGTCGTACGTCATGACCAGCTTCTTGTCCACGAAAATATCATACAGCTTGTCGCGAAAAGTGTCGTACAGGGTCTGATGGCCCAATATAAATTCCTGGTGACGGCTGGGCATCCAATCCATATTATGCTGATCCATCCGCAGCGAACAGATGGCCAGCGAGTCCGAGCCCGCCACATAGATATTATCATGCCGGGGATCGTAGGTCACGGCCGCATAACCACTCAGATCGAACGTACTGATCAATTCCCACTTCTGGAACTTCGGTTTGATCCACACCGGGTTCTTGATCTTTCCTACCCGCTGGCTCACCTTGTCATAGGCCAGCTCACCCGAGGTCTCATCCAATGGCCAGAAATATTTCAGGCTTTCCTTCTCGAAGATCTTTATATCCCGGACACGCATGGGAGGTATATCCCGCGTCTTGAACTTTTGATAGTCGTTCGCGCCCCAGAGGAACCGAAAACAATTGTCCGTAGTCGCCGGTATGGGACTGCTGCCGATGACCTTTCCATTCACCGTGAGCCGAAGGCTATGACCTTCCAGATTACAGGCCAGCGCCAGCTGATTCCATTCCTTATGCAGCCGGATACTGTCGATGGAAAAGCTGATACCCGAAAAGTTTTCGCCGATGATGACTTTGAAGGTGCTGGTGGGCTGGTTATAGATGAGATCGATATTCTGTCCGCCCGTGGAGATGAGACGCACGATATAACCAAAATAGATCGCCCTGCCCGGTATGAATCGAAGGTCGAAGTGAAGATCGAATCCTTTTTTGAAACACAAAGAGTCGTCCGGAGAAAGGTCGAGGCAGGTCCTTTTTTCCTGGACAACCTCATGGCTGTTGAACATCAAACCATAAGATTGGGCAAAGGCGCTAATCGTTGAGAATAGAGAAATTATGATGCTATAGATATACCTCATAAGCTGAGCGTAAAAATAGCTCATTTTCCTGTACTGACGTCACCGGAATGCCAGATCGCCCGGATCGTTTCTTCGTCACCCAGACCATCAGGCGTGGCTTCGCTGGGGTTGTTGGCGTAATACCAGCTCTTCTTGTCTAAAGGGGACCGTCTTGTACGGCTTCCCGGCATTTGAAGATGTCCGTTCGGGTCTGTCTTGCGGACCCAATCATCCGCATAATAAAGCCATTTGCTGCGATAAGCTGCCGGCTGATGCGCAAACCAGGAGATCTCGTCATAACCCCATATCCATACGAAGCCGCCCTTGCTGACATTGGGCTGGCTGGGATGATCGCTGACGCCATAGTTATCGAACTCTACGAGATAGGGCAGATGCTCGCACGTCCACCCGCTCGGAGTGATGCCGCCCTTGCTGCGAAGATAAAGACCATCGGAAAAACCCAGCTCCAGTTTGGCTTCCTCCGGCTTATCAGGGATCTCCTTGATCCGCAGCGGAAAGGCATGGAAGTCCAATAGCAGGCTATCGCCCCTTTTCAATCCGCCGCCAGGTACATGGGCATCACAGAGTAACATATGACGACGGGCATGTTTTGATCCATAAGCGCGGGCCAGCGCAAACACCGACGCCCACCATGCCAGGTCCTTGTCATTGCCATTCATCAGCTCTACCTGTCCATAATGGATGGCCTCGAAACCAAGATCCACATAGCTGGCTGCCAAAAAATAAAACCACAGCCGGGTCTCCGGTCGGCTGACATCCGGCACGGACGCGCCTTTGCCCCATTGGTCACGACGCCGGCCATCCGTATAAAGCATATCTTCATACCGGAAATTCCTGCTTTCCACCGGCATGTTCAAAGCCCTGAAAGCCCAGTCCGGTACAGGCACCTGCTCCACCTTGCTGGTCACGATCTCGAAAATGCATGCTTCCAGCATCCGGTCCGGATCGTCCTTCAATACTTCGGGCACCTGCTGACGCGCCCTTTCAAAATTGCTCAGAAGCCTGTCCTCCCCGCCCCAAAGACAGATGCTGCGCCCGATGAACTTCGCGCCCTCATGGTTCAACATACGGATATTGTCAGGCAGATCGCCCCTGCCATTAAGGAGGCCTTCCATCGATACGGCGCGGGAAAGATAATTTTCCAGCACCACGCGGGATATAGTATGATCGAAGCGATAATCCGGCGCCCCCGAAGTCAGCTTCCCCCCCAACGACAGATGTAGTAAAGTCCCTATTATAAGTGCTGCTGATCGCATAAGTATGTACGTTTAATATTCCTCGCCCGCCATTTACGGTTGCCCCGCCCCTACTCCCCAATCCTTATTCGGCTTCGGCCCCATGAACAGCTCCAGCGTTCCACCATCCACCAGCTGCTGATGCGTAAACCAAGGCGTCGTCAGCGCCTTCCCATTGAACACAGCGCGCTGGATAAATTTATTGACGGCGGAGCTGCCATGCGCCAGCACCGTGAAATGCTTTCCCGAAGGCAGGTCGATCACCACTTTACTAAACACAGGGCTCCCGATAGTATACACCGGCAGACCAGGCGTCACAGGGTAAAAGCCCATCGAAGAAAAGACGACAAAAGCGCTCATCCCACCACCATCCTCGTCCCCCGGGATAGAAAATATGTCATCCCTGAACCACGCATCCAGCAGGAACCGGACCCTGCTCTGTGTCTTCCAGGGCGAGCCCGTGAAATTATAAAGATAAGGGATGTGAAAGCTCGGCTCATTACCCATCGAATACTGCCCCGTGAGCCCCGTGGCATCCGGGAACTTATACCAGAATTCATACCGGCTCCGGCCCAGACCTTCCCTGAACAGCTGATCCAGCCTGTCCTCGAAAGCCTTTTTACCACCCATCAACCCGACAAGCCCCGGGATATTTTCCTGCACCTGCCACAAATAGGTCCATCCATTGTTTTCGTCGTAATAATCCCTTCCCCCGGGCCCTCCGTCAAACTTCGGGTCGATGTCGATCCAACGGCCGTCCGCATCCCTCGGCATAAAGAAACCTTTACTGCTATCCCAGAGATTGCGGAAGTTCAGCGCGCGCGAACCAAACAGCTGCCCGTCATCTTTCTTACCCAGCTCGCCCGCCATCTGTGACAATGCCCAGTCATCATAGCTCGCGCCCAATGTCACCGCCACCGCCTGCCTCTTTTCGAAAGGATGTACCTCCCCCACTGTCTCCTTCTCACCCGGATGGAGCGCGGGGAAATAACCTTTCTCGTGATAGAGATCATCCAGCGAGGTCTTGGGTCCATTGCGCCAGGGCAGCAACGTGGCGTCCGTGGCATTCTTGCGCATACCCTCATAGGCTTTGTCTATATCGAAATGACGCAGCCCCTTGCGGTAGGCATCCAGGAACACCACCGAAGAGTGAAATCCGTTCATACAGGGATTATCTCCAAAAAGCACCGGAAAGGTCGGCATCCACCCGCTCTGTTCGTACATACGTACATACGACTGCAACATATCCTCTTCTTGTGAAGGCTCCAGGATCATACGTAGCGGATGCAACGCCAGATAGGTATCCCAGGACCAGTCATCCACGTAGAAGGGACGGGACTCCTTATGCACCTTATTATCATAGCCGCTGTAATAGCTTCCATCCTCCGTGATATCCACCATCCGTTCATGACACCGGTACAACGCCGTATAAAAAGCGCGCTTTTGCGCTTCCGTCCCACCCGTCACGTTTATTTTGGATAGCAGACCCGTCCATTGTTTCTCTCCTGCGACAGACACCTGTTCAAAGCTTCGGCCCTTTATCTCTTCATCGAATGTTCTTCGCGCCTGCTCGAGACTCACATAGCTGATGGCATATCGGAATTCCACCGTACGTGCCGGCGATGGAAAGGACACAGACGCCCTTCGTCCCTGCACCACCGAAGTCCCCGTCACATTGAACACCCCATACAGATACACCTTGATATCTCCATGGTACGTCTCCACACCCGTGATCTCCCGTGCGGAAGGAAAGCTCCAACCCGGGTCCCCTTCGTTATACGGCGAGAAAAGCAAGGCGGCATCCGCGCCCGCGGGAAACTGTATACGGAACAATCCCGTTCGCCGGCCCGGCGTAAACTCCACACCCGTATTGTCGTCGATGAGCCAGGTGGAATAATACCAGGGCCGGTTGACCTCCAGGTCATGATCATAAGTGAGCCGTGCATCCCAGGCCCGCTCTCCCGTCCCATGCGCCGATGGTTTTAGGGCAAACACCTGCCCCAGCCGATGCGATACGATCGTCAACGGGAAGCTGGAGATCTGGTCATCCATATAATCCTTCCGCTGCGGTGTCATTCGTATCAGCTGGTTGGGAAGCTGTGCCGTGGGGCGGGTAGGTTCCAGCAGCTGTCCCACATTGCCGATGGTTGGGTCTACATAGGAAGCATTGGATCTTGCAACGGGGATAGAATCACCGGCCATCGATCGCTGTACAAAACCACAAAGCAGGAGGCCGGCTAAAAAAACGGTACGCTTTTTCATCTCACATATAGTTTAAACATAAACCCCTGCGTAAGCAGGGGCTTACATACATCTTTAATACCCCGGATTCTGCGTCCACTCCGGCTCGAGTACCATATCATTGAATGGTATCGGCGCTAAATATCTCTTCTGAAGCTCCGCCGGACTATTCAGCACGGCCGGTGGAATGGGGTTCTCCGTAGCATCCCTGTTTGCCGCCACCTGCGGCAACAGCTGCAGACGCACGATGTCGAACCAACGCACTCCGAACTCTCCCGCGAATTCATACGCCCGCTCAAAGACCACCGAATCACGGAACGCCGTGCCGCTCAGGCCCGCCGTCAGATCGGGCAGACCCGCTCTATGTCTCACTAAATTGATCGCCGCGTAGGCGTCGGAAGAAGGCGAGCCGCTCGCCATCGTGGAAGCTTCCGCAAAATCCAGCAGCACCAGGGGGTACCGGATAATGTCCAGCGCCTTGCCCGTGCTGGGATTCATGGAGATGATGGAAGTATCCGTTTCCGTGACGCCGTCGCCATTGAGCCCGGACCTGAACTTTTTGTAGTAAGGGTGACGGGCATGCGTGACAGGATCGTCCCAGTTGACGATGGTATATGTCTTTTTATCTCCATTGAGCAGCTTGATCTTCGTATAGAACGTGGCATCCGTCCGGGTGCACTTCGGCGCGTTCTTAAAGAAATTGATCTCCGGGTAATAGTCATCCCATCCGCCATTGCCGCTCAGCGATGATTCGTCCAGGGGAACACAGGAGTTGCCATAAGCCCGCTGCGGCAGATTGCCGGGGACGCTGTACTGAAGCGAGAATATGGACTCGGGTGAGTTATTGGTGGAGAACACCTTGTCGTACGGCGTGCTCAGGTTGAAAGGGCCACCCGTGATCACGGAGTCGGCTTCCGTAGCCGCCAGCGCATAGTAGGAGGTCTGACCCAGGGGCCAGCCCGCCATCGTCAGATATACATCGGCAAGCATGGACCTGGCAGCCCAATGAGTAGCCTTGCCGGGTTGACCGGGCCAGCTGGGCGGCAGCATTGCCTTGGCGCTCTTGAGATCCGATACGATAAGATCATACACCTTGCTCACCGAATCGCGGGGCGGATGCGAGTTAGGGTTCACCGGAGTAGTGACGATAGGCAAAGGTCCAAAAGTCCTTACGAGATAATAATACCCCATGGCGCGCAGAAAATAGCACTGTCCCGCCACCTGTGTCTTTTCCTGATCAGGAGCCTGCGCCGCCTTGGAATAGTTCGCCAGCAGATTATTGGCCTGGTAGATACCCTTCCAGGCATTGTACACCGCCAGACTTCCATTTTGGCTCGTGCCGCTGAGCTTGTCGAACTCACGCATGTCCTGCTTGTTCAGACCCGGGTCCGTCGTCAGATCGTCCGACCCGAAATAGGTGGTCATCTTGCTGGTAAAACCAAAGGTCCCATCGTATGCATATTGTTCATAGACGCCTACCAGCGACGCTTCCAGGTCCGCCGTCGTATTGTAATAGCTGGAGGCCGTAATATTTCCCTTAGGGTCCTCATCCAGCTTCTGACACCCGGCAAACACCAGCGAGCCGAGCAGTGCACAGGGGATCAAATACTTTGTGATCATTATGATGATGATTTAGGATGATCGAATGATGTTGTCGTTAAATTTTTATTGTTTAAAATCCAACCCTCAATCCCAATGTATAGGTACGGGGGTTAGGCACTACGCCTGTCTCGAGACCCTGGGCAATAGCCGGGTGGGCGCCGAAATTGGCATTGGTGACTTCCGGATCGAACCCTGGATAGCTTGTGATGGTAAATATATTCTGACCGCTGACATATAATTCCAGGTTGTTGATCCTGGCCCTGTTCAACAGCGCCTTCGGCACATGGTAGGCGATGGAGAGGTTCTTAAGCTTGATATAGCTGGCATCGTATACATAACGGCTGCTGTTGATGAAGTTGCTGGCGGAGCCGCCGAAATGAGGTATGTCCGTCTCATGCTGGGAAGTCCATACATTGAGGATATCCACATTCGTGGCATTCCTGGCATCGCCAAGACCGCCGAACGTATAGGGGAAAGTGCCCGAATAGATCTGGTTGCCATGCGTGCCCTGGAACATAAAGCTGACGTTCCAGTTGCCATAGCTCAGATCGTTGATCCAGCCGAAGGAATACCTGGGTGTACCGTTACCGAGCACCATGAAGTCCGAGGCATTGATGGAATTGTCGTTATTGACATCCACATAGCGTGAGTCGCCCGGTACTTGTTTGTAGGCCGCGGCGGCTGCCGCATCCTTTGTCTTCCAGGTGCCCAGGAATTTATAACCATAGAAATTACCCAATGCGCGTCCCACGACCAGGATGGCTTCGTTGTTCTGGGCCGATCCGATATTGCCTTCCACGATGCTGTCCAGCCCACCAAGGCTCAACACTTTATTTCTATTGAACGACAACGTGAAGTTCGTGGTCCAGGTAAATTGATGGTCCGATACAGGAGTGCCGCCCAGGGCAAACTCGACGCCTTTATTTTCCAGGCTGCCGATATTGTTGGGATAGGACCCACCGCCATTCCAGCCCGGGTTTGGCTGAGAATACAGCAGGTTCGTGATCTTCTTATAATACGCGTCCATCGAAAAAGTGATCCGCCCTTGCAGGAATGCGGCATCCAGACCCGCGTCCGTGGTAGCATCGTTCTCCCATTTGAGGGTAGTCGTTACCGGCGAACCCAGGGGGGTACCCACCGAAAGCGTGCTTCCATCATAAAAATACCCTACGTTGCCATAAGGGCCTTGCGCTCCGGACGTGACCCTTGCGATAGTAGCATAGGCGCCTACCGCCTGGTTGCCCGCTACGCCATAACCGGCACGCAGTTTCAGGCTCGAGATCCAGGTCACAGGCTCCATAAACTTTTCTTTGCTGATAAGCCAGCCTGCGGCTACTGAAGGGAAGGTGGAATATTTCTTCGTAAGGTGCGACGACCCGTCCGAACGGACGCTGGCCGTCAACATATATTTATCCTTATAGGAATAGTTGACACGACCCATATAGGATTGAAGTACATCCTTCCAATAGTCCGAAGTGGTCTTCTGCGAAGCGCCTACACCCAGATTGTAATACCCGTTGCCATAGGTAGACAGATTGGTGGCAGTAGCCTGTGCGCCCGTATGTTCATCCACCTGCTGTTCATAAAGCGCGGTCAGGGTAATGGCATGATCCCCGAACTTGTTGGTATAGGTAAGGAAATTACTGTTCTGCCAATTGTAATACTTGCTGGAATTGATGGCCGCATAGTCCGAATTCACAGCGCCCTGGGATGTCTCGGGGCCATATAGCTTTTGCTCGAAACCAGAGCTGGTCTGATAGGTATTGTTGGTGGTGAACGTAAGCCCTTTCATTATCTTATAGGTCAGTACGCCCGTACCGATGACAGTAGTGCCGCTGTTGTCATCCAGCCCGTTGGTCAGCTGGGCCACCGGATTTACCTGGTCCGATCCCAAAGGGGATTTCAGGATGAACTTGCCGCTGGCGTCACGTATTGGGGTCGTCGGGTCCCATTGATAGGCTTGTGCAAAAGGATCTGTGATGTCCCCCGCAAAATTATTGTTCCGGCTGCTGGGCAGCAGTGTGTACACATTGAACTTCAGGTCCAGGCGATCGTTGACCTTTATATCCACATTCGCCCGCAGGGTCGTCTTCTTATAATAGGTGTTGATAAGCAGACCCGGCTGATCCAGGTGGTTGAAGGAGAAAAGATAGCGTACGTTGGAGTTGCCGCCGGACACGCTGAGCTGATAATTCTGTATCCAGGGCTTTTGGGTGACGGCATCCTGCCAGTCCGTGACGTTTGGACTCGCCTTCAGATCCGCCAATTGGTCAGGAGTAAATGCCGCGCCCGAACCCAGGCTGGCATTTTGCGCGTTCACGGCCGTAGCGAACTGATAGGCGTTCATCAGCTTCAGCTTTTTGGGAAGCTCCGCCTTGCTGAACCAGGGGTTGAAATTGATACGCGCCTTCCCCTCCTTACCCGTCTTGGTGGTAATAAGGACTACGCCGTTGGAACCCCTCGAACCATAAATGGCGGTGGCGGACGCATCCTTTAATATTTCCAGGCTCTCGATATCGTCCATGGACAACGCCTCGATACTGCCCCCGATAAATCCGTCTATAACATACAGCGGGTCGTTCCCACCCGTAATAGAATTGGTACCCCTTATACGGACGCTGAGACCTTGACCAGGTTGTCCGCTATTAGACTGTACCACCACACCCGAAGTGGTGCCCTGAAGGGCCTGCTCCACCCTTACCAGGGGTCGTTTGGCGATCTCATCCGCGCGGACCGTGGCCGTAGCGCCCGTCACATCCCTTTTGCGCTGGGTGCCATAACCCACCACGACGACGTCGTTCAGCGCGCGGTTGTCCGCATGCAGGCTGATAGTAAATGCGCCTCCCGGTCTGGCCGCCAATTCGCTATTGGAATATCCGACATAGGAGATCACCAGTACTGGTTTTAGCTGTCCGGATGCCGTGATCTGGAATGCGCCGGCAACGTCGGTGGTAGTGGAAATGTTCGTGTTCTTGATGGTGACCGTAGCTCCGGCGAGTGGCTTGCCTTCTTCATCCGTCACCCTGCCTTTGATGACCTGATCCTGGGAATATCCCCGGAGAAGAAGGCCTAATGTCACGAGTAGCAGTGCTAGACATTTTTTCATAACACAAGCAATTGTTTAGTTGAATAGTCACACCGGGTATGGTTTACTCCCAAAATAACCCATCCCCGGTGCGGGTCTAATGATGGGAACTTCGGTCGGGCTGCTTCGTCACGCCCTTTCTCGTTCATGACCTTCGCTTTGACTCGGTCACAGCCAGCGCACCTGTGGTACGCTTATATCCTGCAAATAAACCAGTTCGGGTTAATAGAAAGGCTAATTATCGATTAATTACCTTATTAATTGGCCTCATTAACAAAAAAGAGCCGGCCCTAACGGGCTAGGTGGCAAGCAGGAGGACGGTAGTGAGCTTCATGATCAGCAGGATTTTCAATTTCACCGGCAAACCAGTGGCTCGGCCGGTCAAACCCGCCCCGGGGAAGAGCTTGTCCGGCAATATCCTGCCCATGCCGGGCAGTAGGCCCTTCCATGTCTTCATTGAACCGGACTTCCATCAGCCCGCGCAATGCATCGTCGTCGGTGTTCTCCAGATATTCCAGCAGCCGGCGACGGCCTTCCTCCGACCAGTCGTCCTTTTCGAACAGCTGTTGCAGCCACTCAGTATGATTGTTTTTAAAATCCGCGTTTTAGATAAATACGACGCAGAGGGGGCGGGAGGGGGGAGGGGGAAAAATTTCGCCGGAAAGGCCCGGCGCTGTCATTCTAATTAAAATGCGGCTTGCCAGCAGCGATAAAGTTGAACAAATAGTCCTTGATGACCATATTCCACCCTTCGGAACATCGCGCGTAGCTCTCTTTCTCCGGAGTAAGACCCTCATGCATAAAATGCAGAACAGGTATTATCACCCCTGGTGATTATATCGAAGATCATTTTTGTCCCCGTCCATTCAAAGTTGTCCGTTCACGCATGCTCTCCGTTACAAGCCATACATACTTTTTATTGGGCACAAGCTCCACCACCCTGTTCTTTGAATAATGCGAATCGCCCGTCCGGAATATGAACTCGTCATTCAGCTCCGTACATTTCCCTTCTATTTCTTCAGGCCAGTAGAATGGAGCATCATGGATGATATGCTGGAAAACATCATTGGGAGTGGCATCACGGGTGATCTTTAATGCATTGCTATAGACGGGGTGGAAATATCAGCGATATATCTCGTCAAAGGCGGTTATATCTCCCGCCACCAGGCGATGGGCTAATAATTTTTCATTTTCACTATGGCAGTCGTTGGCGTGCATCGTAACTGATCAGCACTCCAAATATATAATTTTTATTTCTAATCCTCTTACGGCTTCAAATTGATCAGGTCGATCATAAGATTGAACGCATCCATCGACGCAGGGCTGTTCAGCTTCAGCGGCTTCGTAATATACCCCGAGGCACCAAGGAGCCGCGCCGCGCGACGGTCTACCTTCTCATCGGAAGAGGTAATAATAAAACAGTTCAGGTTCTTCCACTCCTCCCGCTGCCGGATGATCTGCAACAGCTCCAATCCATTCATTTTCGGCATATTGATATCTATCAGCACGATGTCCGGCAGCTCCGCGCTCTCCTCCAGCAGTTGGAGCGCCTCTTCGCCATTGCGGCCCGTCTGCAGCTGGTAAATGATATGCTGCTTGTCCAGCTGACGCGAGATGTCGATGATATCCAATGGATCGTCCTCTACAAGTAATATATTGATAGGTCTCATATTAATATTTAGGCCAGGTGAACGAAAAAACAGCCCCCTTCCCCGGCTCCGACCGCAACCGTATACGCTGCTTCTTTCCATCCAGGATCTTTTTGACGATGGCAAGCCCCACTCCCGTACTGGTGGAAGCGTCCTTATCCGAGAGCGTCTGAAAAATGGTAAAGATCTTTTTGTGATAAGGCGCCGCAATACCTATGCCATTATCCTCCACAAAGAACTCGTATTCGCTCAGATGCTCCTCATAATAGACTTTCACCAACCCCATCTCCTTGTCATTGTATTTGATAGCGTTGCCTATGAGGTTGGAAAAAACCTGAAAGAGCAGGAATTTCTCTGAGTGTACGATAGGCAGAGGCGCTACCTCTACATTGATAGGCTTGTCCGCAGGAAGGTTCTCCAATATTTCATGGATCAGCAGATTCACGTCCACCGTCTCCTTCTCCAGCTCTTCCTTCCCCACGCGCGCATAGGATAAAATGCCTTCTATCAGGTTCTCCCCCCGGACGATTCTTTCCTTGATGATATGAAGATATTGATCCACCTTGGGAGACAGCTCCTGTCCGTGATCTTCCTCTATCCAGTTGACCACATTGCTGATGCCCCGCAGCGGACTCTTCATGTCGTGCGAGACGATATGCGCGAATTGATCCAGCTCTTCATTGGACCTTTTCAACAGCGAAATATTCTTCGACAGCTCGTCCGCCATATGGTTGAGGGAATATCCCAGCGAGCTCAGCTCATCATTGCCCGTATCCTTGATATTGGCGCTGTAATTGCCCGCCGCGATGGCATTCGCCATTTGGGTCATGGCCGCAATACGCCGTGAGATCTTTCGCACGAGAGAGCCCACCACCACCAGGGCGATCACCAGGGATAATATGGTAAGACCAAAAGAGAGCTCCCGGGTATCACGGACGGACTGGTTGAGTATGGCCTTCCTCTCCTGCCGGACATTGTATTCCAGGCTGGAGAACTGCTTGAACTTCTGTTGCAGCTTCGCCTGTATCGCCTGCTCGTCCCCCGTAAGGAATTTATCTTTATAAAATTTATTAAAGGCCTGCAAATTGCTGTCGCTGACATTGGCCAGCATCTTTGCTTTGCGCAATGGCTCCGTATACTCATCCGTCCATTTGTCGTTGAGATCCTTGATCTCCAATAGCAGCTGGATCTGGTTCGTGTCCGTGATCAGGGAGGACAGGTCCGCGAGTATCGTGTCATTCTCCGTCTGGGACGCATCGTAACTGTCGATAAAGGATCGCTCGCCCGTGAGCAGATATCCCCGGAGGCCGCTCACCATATTTAATATATTCCGCTGAAAACGTCCGCTGTTCCGGATGATCTCCGTGGAGGTGGACAGGTATTCCGTATTGGAATTGATGGCGCCCGACAGACGGAAGTTGATAAAAGTGGTGATAGCAAACAGCAGGAGAATGAAAAGAAAGCTAAGGAATATATAGTAAGCTATTTTCATAGACCTGCGGGGTTTCAGCCTTAAAAGTAGCTGATTATAGGCGCAATATGCCGGCCAGGCCTAATTTTTAATCCGATCTTCATCCCTTTGCCGTATCATATACCTCCTTCACCCCACGATGGCCTTTATCTTCTTCAGCTGCCAGATATGCCGCTGCGTATGCACCACTGCAAAAGATATCCATTCCAGCCGCGTCATTGGCCCCACCATAGGCATGTCGAAATCCAGACAGGTCACCAGCAGATCCTGTGTCCGGGCCACCCGGGCCAGTCCCGCGAACGTATCCTTCAGCGACTGCATCATAGAGGCCTTATCCTTTGGCTCATCGGAAGGGATAATAAAATCAGGAGATTGCATCTTGACGGAAAAATTCAAAAAGGCGTCTCGCAACGGCGCCACCATCTGTCCCGGATCACGCTCCGTAGGACCGGTGTTTCCCTCCACTGTCTTCAAAATACCCGAGGCGGAGAGAGATACATGCTCTACGACCTGTCCCGGTGTCCAGCTGTCTTTGAAGGGGACAGTGTTAAAGACGTCCTGTCCGAAACCAGCGATCACCTTCAACAGCTCCCCGGCTGTGTTTTCTATTTCGTTTACTAATTCTTTTTCCATGACCCAAAGCTAATCACTCCCCGGCTGAGAGAAGATGGCAGAACGTGACAATAAAAGGGGGTATTTGTGACATTACTATACGCCTTCGAACTTCATTCGCAATTTTTCCTCTTCCAGGTCCAGCATGGTGAGATACTTTCGCACGATCTCGTCCTCTATTTCATTCTTTTTATTCAGCTCATGCAAAACGCTCCGTTGCCGCTCCAGCAACTGTAAATACACCCGGCGATAATCCTCATGTATCTGGGTGATATTCTCTTCCACAGGCAGCTGATCGTTCTCGAACCTCGCCCGGAGCTGCTGCAAGGCGCGGTTACCCTCGATGACCTCCTTGTTGCCGTCATTCAGGAATTGCAGCCCATAATAAGCCAGCTTTTTTCGAAGTATGCGTTCCTGCTCCTGCTCCGGCAGGAAAGGGTCTCTGTTCTCCACATGCAGCCATTTGATCACCAGCGGTAAGGTAAGCCCCTGAACGACCAGCGTCACCAGTATCACCATAAATGTGATGAACAGGATAAGATCACGCTGCGGAAAGGGTGCGCCGCTGGACAGATGTAAGGGAATGGACAAGGCCGCGGCCAGCGAGACCACGCCTCTCATCCCCGCCCAGCCGAAGATCAACGGTCCCCTCCACCCCGGATTGCTGTCCGCCGTAGTGATATACTGACTGATCCATCGCGTAAAGGCCGATGCGCCCAGCGTACAAAAGATCCGCGCAACGATCAGCACCGCCGAGATCAGCAGCCCATAGCCAATGGCCTGCGACAGCTTCACCGAACCCAGCTGATCCACGATGACGGGCAGCTGCAATCCGATGAGCATAAAGACTAGGCCGTTCAGTACGAACCCCAGCGTGGACCAGAAATTACCTCCTCGCAATCGGCTGCGCTGGCTCAGGAAAAGATGACTTTTCTGCGAAAGGAACAAGCCACCCGAAACCACCGCCAGCACGCCGGAGAAATGGAACGACTCTGCCGCCATATACATGACATACGGCGCCGTGAGACTCAGCACGATATCCATATTGGTGTTCGTAGGTAGCCATTTATAGATACCGTAAAAGACAAGCGCCACACCCAGCCCGATGAGGATACCCATGACGATCACCAGCACAAAGCTGATAGCCGCCTCATGGAAGACGAACCTCCCCGTATCCACCGCTATCAGCGCAAACCGGAAGACGATAAGGCTGGATGCATCGTTCAAAAGGCTCTCTCCTTCCACGATAGCCGACAGCGACTTGGACACCCGCACATATTTAAGGACGGAAGTGGCCGACACCGCATCCGGCGGAGAGACGATCCCGCCCAGTAAAAAACCAAGGGCCATGGTGAACCCCGGCAACACGGCGCTGGATATCAGCGCCACTACCAGCGAGGTGACCAGCACGATCAGGAACGCGAAGCTCATGATCACCCGTCGCCAGTACCAAAGCTTTTTCCAGGAAGTATTCCAGGCCGCCTCGTACAGGAGTGGGGGCAGGAATATGATGAATATCAGGTCCGGGTCGATGGAAATGATATGCGATCCGTCAAAGACACTAAGCACCAGTCCACCCAGCACCAGCACGATAGGATAGGCGATCCTCAGCTTCTCCGCCAGCATCACCAGGAAAAGGATGACTAAAATAAGAACGATGTATATGATAAAGGTGTGCAGCATAGTAAGGTCATATTAGTGCCGTAAGATACCGATTCCAGCGCGTATCTTTATCCATAAAAGCTCATGAGAAGCCTGATCCTCCTCTTATCCGCCTGCTGCGTATTGGCGGTGTCCGCACAGACCTATCAGGTCAAAAAAGTACCGAAAGGTTCCGTGCAGGTGGACGGCAAAGGGTCTTCACAGATATGGAGCCAGGCAGAACAGCTCAGCGATTTTGTCTACCCCTGGGACAGCGTCGCCGCCCCCGCTACTTCTTTTGCCGCCCTCTGGGATGGGGATTGGTTCTATGGTCTCTTCCGCGTGAAAGACGACTCCGTGATCACGCTGGTAAAGCACAACGACAAGATGGAAGTAGGCGCCTCCGACAGAGTGGAGATCTTTCTAAAAAAGGACGACACCATGAACCCCTACTACTGTCTGGAAATGGACGCCGAGGGAAGGGTGCTTGATTACAACGCTTTTTACTATCGGAAAGTAAACTACCCATGGCACTGGCCCGATGGGCAGCTGATGATCAGGGCATCAAGAACAAAGGATGGCTATATCCTCGAATTTGCCATCAGCATCCAGTCGCTGAAAGACCTGGGTTTGATCCGGGACTCCCGTCTCCAAGCCGGTCTGTTCCGGGCGGAGCGTGTAGGCGCCATCAATGGCCGGGCCGACCTTCGTTGGATCAGCTGGATAAGACCCAAGTCCGGCTTCCCGGATTTTCACATACCTTCTGCTTTTGGAACCTTAGTGCTTTCTTCCCTCCGGCAATAAAAAATCTTTTCCAGGTTGTGATTTTTCCACTCCTTCCGCGAATCATACTAATGAATGCACCCCACTGACAATAAGCACGACTTTCTACAGCTGATCCTGGCCAATAAAGGGATCATTTTGAAGATATGTCAGCTTTACTGTCCCGATCGGGCTGACAGAGAAGACCTTACACAGGACATCATCTATCAGCTGTGGCGGTCCGCCGGCAGGTATAATAAGGAATACCGCTTTTCCACCTGGATGTATCGGGTGGCGCTTAACACCGCCATCTCTTTTTACAGGGAAGGCCGGCGGCGGAACGCCTTACCCTTGTCGGATATTCACCTCGCGCTGGAAGACTCTCCCGGTCCGTCCGCTGACGCGGAACGGTTGGCCGGCCTCCAGCACTGTATCCAGGGCTTGAAAGAATTCGACAGAGCGCTGATCCTGCTATATTTCGAAGAAAAAAGCTACCAGGAAATGGCCGAGATCATGGGTCTATCTGAAACCAACGTGGCCACGCGGCTCAGCAGGATCAAGGAAAAGCTCAAACAATGTATGTTGAACAATAAAATATAAAAATATGGACGACATGGAACTAAACAACATCTGGAAAAAATACGATCAGGCATTGGAAAGCGCCAATATCCTGAACCTGCAATCCTGGGTAGTGCACTTGCAGACCGTCGAGCTCCTCAAGACGGAGAAAGCCAAATCCAGGCTAAGAAGCCTGGGCAATTGCAAAAAGGGAATGGTGCTGATAGGCATACTGTGGGTAGCCTTCCTGATCTTTGTCCTCGCCAGCTCGATAGCATGGTCAAAGATCTTTCTGACCCTGTCGGTCGCAGCCATACTGGCCTTCAGCATTTACTCCGTCCTCGCCTATATCTGGCACATCGTGCTCATCGATGAGATCGACAACAGCGAAAGCCTGATCGAGGTCCAGAAAAAAACAGCGACCCTGAAGGCATCCACGCTGAACAGTACGCGTATACTATTCCTGCAAACACCCTTTTATAGCACCTTCTTCTGGAACTGGCAATGGATGAGTCATGATCCCAAATTTTGGATGATCGCCTTTCCCGTTAGCCTGCTGCTCACAGCCGCCTCTATCTGGCTGTACAGGAATATCGATCTCCGGAATGCCGACAAACGCTGGTTTAAAATGCTGTTCAGTGGTAAGGATTGGACGGCCGTCATCCGCGCCATGAAGTACTTAAAGGAGATAGAAGATTATAAAAAGGAGGCCGGTTCCTAAAGGAAGCCGACCTCGTCCCGCTCTTAGTTGTTTTCCGTATAATTCTTAAAACTATCCAGGATCGCCTGCCATCCGGCCCGTTGCATTTCGACGGGATTCTGATCCTCGGCTTCAAAGGTCTCCACTATCTCCGTGACATCGCCTTTTGAAGTGAAGTGTATCACTACTTTCCTGCCATCCCCGATGGTATATTCGATCAGCTCGTTCTTTTTTAGGACATCGAATACCCCGCCAAAGTCAAAGCCAAAACTACCATCCTTTGCTTCCATCCGATAGTTGAAGATACCACCCGGCTTCAGCTCATGCTGCGCACGGACAGTGTGCCAGTCCGGAGATGGTGTGCTCCACTTGACGATGTCTTCCGGCGATAACCAGATATTCCAAACTTTTTCTATGGGGGCCTTTACGCTGGCCTGGATCGTGATCTTTGTCTTATTTGCTGTTTCCATAACTTTTTGTTTTTGTTTTTAGTGATACAAACATACGCCAGGCCATCTTCTTCGAAGCTATGGTAAAACGACAAATAAAGGACGTTTTTACGACAGACGACCGTCTTCTACTCATCAACGTCCGTATAAATGCCTCTATCTATCGTAATATTCAGTCTTTTAAGCATTCCCTGCATATCGAACCCCTCCCTTTTATACTCCGCCTGCACTGCCGACTTCGCCTTCTCGATAGCTTCCTTGCTTTCCCATTGAGCCACCGTGACACAGACGAGATTATCATCCTTATCCGTATACGCATAGGCGTCTTGTCGGATCAATCCCGGCAGATGCTGCAGGAAGCTCCGATTGATATGCATCCTTTCATAGAATTCCGCTTTGGAGGCCGCCGGAACAAAGAACTTATCGATAAGACTGATCTTGTCCTTGCGCTTTGTCAGGTCCACGGGCAGCACATCGATCGCTTGCAAAAACCCCAGCCGGTCCGTTTGCAGCACGCCGTTAATGATCTTCCCGTCCTTCAAGGTAAAGATAGCCATCCCATCATTGGTGACCGTCTTTCCCGTTGGCGTATACCCGGTAAATACACCTTTCTGGGTGCCGCGCCAATGCCATCTCACAGCCACCTTATCACCCTCGCCAAAAAGATCTTCGATATTCCATTGGATATCCGGAAAGGCCCTGATCAATCCTTCGACAGGCTTTGAAAACCCCTCGGGGCCTTTTATTCCCTGGAAACCCGGGTATTCATCGGATACCAGCTCATGCAACGATCCCAGATCTCTCTTATTAAGAGCCTGCTCATAAACGCTCCGTACGATAGCTTCATTCTGTTGTGCTGTTGCCATAGTTGCTTTCTTTTGATTGTTATCAATGGTTTGTGCGTTGGATATGCCGGCTGTCGCAAACAAGGCAGGCAGCAGGGCATGCATAAGTTTCATTTGTGTGAGTTTCTACAAATGTACCTTGCCGGCAAGGGGAGAAAATTGTAAAAAATCAGTGATTTGGCGGCCTGGTCGCCCACCTGCCGAGGACCGGCCCAGTCTACCAATATTGAAAATTGGAAAAGAAATCCTTAGGCGCCCTGCCCGTAAAAAGCCGGAAATCCTTTATAAAATGAGATTGATCAAAATAGCCCGCTTCATAGGCCGCATCCGTAAGCGAAGCATAGGAAGGATATTTCTTTATCAGGTCTTTCATCCGGATGATAGAAGCATATTGTTTGGGCGTGGCGCCGACAGTACTCCGGAATTTCTTTTCAAATGCGTCCTGGCTGACGTATAAGGAGGCGGCCAGGTTTTTTATCCGCACGATACCACTGTGCTGGTTGATGAATGCAAGGGCCTGAGAGATCATCGGATCAGGCTTGTTGCGAAGGTTCAGCCGCCCCAGCAAAAAGCTTTCCGCCTGCCGTATTCTCTCCTTATCCGTGACAGCCTCCGCCAGCTGTTCCAGCAGCTCCTCCAGCTCGGAAGAAAGAAACAAATTATCGGAAGAGATATTCAGCTCGAATAATTCATGGACAGGCACACGGGTGAAGGCATTGATTCCACCCTCCTTAAAGACCACCAGCAGATTGGCCGTCTGTCGCTCGTATTGGAAAAGACGGACAGTCTTTCTCAATCCCGAGATACCCGTTGCCGGAAGAGCCTCCTGTTTTTCTCCATCCAGCTTCCACACCTTTCCCTTATACCGGAATGTCATCACAAGCGCCGTATCGGGTATCGTCCTGCTGTCGAAATGCAGCTCGCTCTCCAGGATAATGAACTCCCGGATATAAGCCTGCAAGGCAGCAGCGGAAGGAAGGAACTTGCTGTATCTCATCGTTTGCAAATTAGCAAAAAAATCAGCATATTTGCGTATGACCCCTATCCTGCACCGTCTGATACTTTCAACCCTGCCTCTCCTGTTATGGCTGACAAGCTTTGCTCAGGACAAACCGTTGAGCTTTCATACCAGCAAAGGGCTCACTGTCAAGGTCGACACACGCGGCATCTATATCAACAATAAAAAAGTGCACTGGTTCGACACGGATGAGCTTATTCCCGACAGCCGTCGGAACAAACTGATCGAGGACGGGGGAACAGCTTTTTTGTTCCTGGAAATGTCTGACGCCCCCAACCTCAACAAATTGTACGGTTTCAGGATATCCGCGAACAGGGCCGATTCAGTCGTATACACCAATACCTCCGACATTGTTGACATGGACGGCGATGGCTATCTGGAGTTCGGCGGCGCTGACCTCACGGAAGTATATAGTTCCGAAGACAGCATGTATTATATCCCTACAGAATATTACGAGATCAGGAATGGCAGGATACATTTTGATACCACCCTCACCCGCGACAGGGATATCTGGATCAATGGAATTTACCTTGCTCACCCGGCGGATGCCAACGGCAATT
>DASZXP010000095.1:0-6659 GCA_035545935.1 Puia sp.
CGGCTTTTTTCTTAGCGGCTTTCTTTGCAGTTGCCATTGTTTTTGAATTTAATTGGTTAGTAAATCAATTTACAATAGTAAAAATAGAAATATCTTTTAAACAACCAAAAAAAATTTTTGATTTGTTAAAAAATTTTTCTATTTCCTAGGCGCCTACTTCAACTGAATTGATACTAACAAAGGTTTTGTCGCCCTTACCTTTTTTAAATTCAACGAGGCCATCGGAGAGTGCAAACAGCGTATAGTCTTTTCCGACGCCTACATTTTTACCGGGATGGTATTGAGTACCGCGTTGGCGAACGATGATATTGCCTGCGACAGCGGGTTGTCCGCCGTAGATCTTTACTCCAAGGCGTTTGCTTTGCGAGTCGCGGCCGTTCTTTACGCTACCTTCACCTTTTTTATGTGCCATGATCTGAGGATTGACTTGTTTTAATTGTGCGATCCCGTGGATCGCATTGCCTGATTTCTTGCTTATGCGATGTCGCTGATCCTGATCTTCGTGTAGTGGGTACGATGACCGTGTTTCTTGCGAAATCCTTTTCTTCTTTTCATTTTGAAGGCGATGACCTTGTCACCTTGAACGTGACCGACGATCTCGGCCTTGATGGTTGCCTTCACGTCCTTGCCTACTGTGAGGGCGCCGTCAGCGTCAACGAGGAGGACGTCTCCGAATTCCACTTTGTCACCTGCATTGCCTGCAACGCGGGGAACGTACAATGTTTGGTCCTTTTGGACTTTAAATTGTTGGCCGGCGATTTTTACAACTGCGAACATAACTTTTCAATTTTGTACGACCCGGTGGATCGATTTGTGACGACCCTCGATGGATCGGATATTAGGGCTGCAAAGGTAATGTAAATCCGGGAATAAATCATGAAGTATCCTGAAGAAAATAGCCGGAAAATGGGGGTTTTCCGGGGGGTAAAAGTAAAAAAAATTACCGGAACGGGGAGAAGGTGGGGCTAGGTGGATATAAGTAGTTGAAAAAGAAAGGATTGGGGGAATTATTGTCTATTGATCATTTTCTTGTAGGTTTGCCGGCATGAACATGAAGATCAAATCCTTTCTGGCCCGGCCGTTTGCATCATATATATATAAGTCCATCCAAAAGGGGATGACGACGGCGGTGAGCGACCAGGAGGCCATCTTAAAGGACCTGTTACGGGTGGGGAGCAAGACGGCGTTTGGGGAGGAGCACCGGCTGGGGGAGGTAAAGACCTATGAGGAGTTCAGGCAGGCGGTACCGGTCAGGGATTATGAGCAGTTTGCGGGATATATAGCTCAGATCAAGGAGGGCCGCCATAATGTGCTTTGGCAGGGCAAGCCTATTTACCTGGCGAAGACCTCGGGTACGACCAGCGGGATCAAATACATCCCTATTTCCAAGGATTCCATCTCGAACCATATCAATACGGCCCGGAATGCCCTCCTTTGTTATATGGCTTCGACGGGGAATACGGCTTTTTCGGATGGGAAGATGATCTTTCTTTCGGGAAGTCCGGAGCTGGAGCGGATCGCGGGTATTCCTACGGGCCGGCTGAGCGGGATCGTCAACCACCATGTACCGCGGTATCTCCGGACGAACCAGCTGCCTTCGTATGAGACGAACTGTATCGAGGACTGGGAGACGAAGCTGGATAAGATCGTGGAGGAGACGCTGAACCAGGATATGACCCTGATAAGCGGGATCCCGCCGTGGGTACAGATGTATTTCGACAGATTGGTCGAAAAGACGGGCAAGCCTATAAAAGAGATCTTTCCCAATTTCTCGGTGCTGGTGCATGGGGGGGTGAATTTCGAGCCTTACAAGGCGAAGCTGTTCGACAGCATCGGCAAAAAAGTGGATGCGATAGAGACTTTCCCGGCTTCGGAGGGGTTCTTTGCCTTTCAGGATGTGCGCGACGGGGAAGGGCTGTTGTTGAATACCAATAGCGGCATCTTCTTTGAGTTTATTCCAGTGGGGGAGTTTGGGAAAGAGAACCCGCTGCGGCTATGCTTAAAGGATGTTAAAGTAGGAGAGAACTATGCCCTTATCGTGAGTACGAATGCGGGGCTTTGGGGGTACAGTATCGGGGATACGGTGCGTTTTGTCTCCACGGAGCCTTATCGGCTGGTGGTGACTGGGAGAACGAAGCATTTCATATCCGCATTTGGCGAGCATGTCATCGGGGAAGAGGTGGAGTACAGCCTGATGAAGGCGGCGGAGGAAGAGGGGCTGCATATCACGGAGTTCACGGTGGCGCCGATGATCCAGCAGGGGGAAGGCAAGTCCTATCATGAATGGTTCATCGAGTTCGAGAGCAAACCTTCGGACCTATTGCGATTTGCCGGAAAAGTTGATACCAACCTACGCAATAAAAACATATATTACGACGATCTGATCACGGGAAATATCCTGCAGCCTCTACAGATCCGTGCCGTCAAGAAGAACGGTTTCATCGATTATATGAAGTCGGTGGGAAAGCTGGGAGGGCAAAACAAGGTGCCCCGGCTGAGCAATGACCGGAAGCTGGCGGGTGAACTGGAAAAATATATCGAGTAAAATGTCAAACGGCGTAACTAAAAAACGTATTGCTATATTCGGATCGACGGGATCGATCGGCCGGCAGGCGCTGGAGGTGATCGACGCGAACCCGGGTCTTTTTAGCGTGGAAGTATTGACGGGGCAGTCCAACGAGGACCTGCTGATCCGGCAGGCCCTGCATTTCAAGCCGGATGTGGTGGTGATCGGGGATGAAAAGAAATACCCGAAGGTGCGGGAAGCGCTGTCGGCGGAGCCGATCAAGGTCTTTACCGGCGAGAAGGCCCTGGAAGAGGTGGCGGCCATGGACAATTATGACATCATGCTGGCGGCCATCGTGGGTTTTGCGGGGTTGCGTCCCACTTTGCAGGCCATCAGCAATGGCAAGGCGGTAGCCCTGGCCAATAAAGAGACCCTGGTAGTGGCGGGAGACATCGTGATGCAAAAGGCGATCGAGAACCGCGCGCCTATTATCCCTGTGGACTCGGAACATTCGGCGATCTTCCAATGCCTGGTAGGGGAAACCCGCAGCCGGATAGAAAAGATAGTGCTTACGGCCAGCGGCGGGCCTTTCCTGGGCAAGAAGCCGAATTTCCTGGTAAATGTGAAAAGGGACCATGCGCTGCAGCATCCGAACTGGAATATGGGGGCCAAGATCACGATAGATTCGGCAACCCTGATGAACAAGGGGTTGGAGATGATCGAGGCCAAATGGCTTTTCAACCTGCAGCCGGACCAGGTACAGGTGATCATCCATCCCCAGAGCATCATCCATAGCATGATACAGTTCGAGGATGGGAGCATCAAGGCGCAGATGGGGCTGCCGGATATGAAGCTGCCGATACAGTATGCCTTGTCCTTCCCCCGGCGGATAGCCAGCAATTTCCCCCGCTACGACTTCCGGAAGCCGGGGACGTTATCATTCGAGGAGCCGGATGTGAAGACTTTCCGGAACCTGACGCTGGCTACGGAGGCCTTGTTCAAGGGAGGTAATGTTCCCTGTGTGCTGAATGCGGCCAATGAGATAGCTGTATTTGCCTTTTTGCGGAACAGGATTGGGTTTTTGGATATGACGGACCTGGTGGAGCGTACGATGCAGCAGGTGGCTTTTATCGAGCATCCCACGCTGGAAGAATATTTTGAAAGCGATGGGGAGGCCCGTAACTTCGCGGCGAGCCTGATCAAGCTGTAGGTCCGCGCTACGCGCGGGATGAGAGACGGGGGCGGACATGGACAGGCCGGGGAATTGGGCGGACAGCCGGTCCGGCGGACAGGTGAAGAAACGTTAATTTATTTGGGTGGAGGCCTGAGAAGAGAAATTTAGCAGATATTTGAAAAATTCATCTCATCTAAAATCTAATAAAATACTCCGCCTACGGGAGTCTCTGGACTTATGATACTATTAGCAATCGACTGGTCAGCAGTTGGCATCAAGGTACTGCAATTCATCTTATCGTTCTCTATATTGGTGGTGCTTCACGAACTTGGGCACTTTCTCCCTGCCCGCTGGTTCAAATGCCGGGTGGAGAAGTTCTATCTCTTTTTCAATCCCTGGTTCTCCATTTTCAAGAAAAAAATAGGCGAGACGGAATACGGTCTTGGCTGGATCCCATTCGGGGGATATGTAAAGATCTCGGGCATGATCGACGAGAGCATGGACAAGGAGCAGATGAATCAGCCTCCGCAGCCTTTCGAATTCCGGAGCAAGCCGGCCTGGCAGCGTCTGATCATCATGCTGGGCGGGGTGACGGTGAATGTGATACTGGCCCTTATCATCTTTATCATGATCATGTGGATCTGGGGTGACAGGTATATACCGGTGGCCAATCTGAAATACGGCGTATCGGTGGACAGTCTGGCCACGAAGATCGGGATGCAGGAGGGCGATAAGATCCTGGCGGTGGCGGGCAAGCCTTTGGAGAGAGTGGGTACGACGGGGTCGGAGATCATCATGAATGAAGCAAAGAGCATTACCATCGAGCGGAACGGTCAGCGGATGGAGGTGCCGATACCGGCGGGCTTTATCAACCAGCTGAACAAGAACAGGCTGGGTGGTTTCACTTATATGAAATACCAGATGATAGTGGATTCGGTGCTGAAGAATGCCGAGTTCACGGGGCCGGCGTTGCAGAAGGGGGATACGATGCTGACGTTGGCGGGTAAGCCGGCGTATTGGTATTTCGATCTGAAGAAGGCGCTGGGCTATGTGGATAAGAACAGGGATAAGGACAAACCGACGACCGTGGCCGTGACGGTGCTGCGTGGAAAGGATACCCTCTCGACGAATGTTACGATGGTGAAAGGAGATTATCGATTCTATTACAAGGACCCGGAAGACATCCTGGGTTATAAGCAGATACATTATACATTGGCACAGGCGATACCGGCGGGGGTAAAGAAGAGTGTAATGACCCTGACGAATTATATCCGCAATCTCCGGCTGCTGTTCACGTCCAAGGAAGTGAAGGCGGAGGATTCGCTGGGGAGCGTGGTGAGCATTGCGAATGTGTTCCCGCCTGTGTGGGACTGGCAGGCTTTCTGGACGCTGACGGCGATATTCAGCATCCTGCTGGCGTTTATGAATGTGCTGCCGATACCGGCATTGGATGGGGGGCATGCGTTGTTCACGCTGGTGGAGATGATCACGGGTCGCAAGCCGAGCGATAAGTTCATCGAGTATGCGCAGATGGTGGGGATGATATTGCTGTTCGCGTTGATGGCGTATGCGCTGGGGCTGGATATATTCAGGATATTCAGGAAATAGGCGCCGGTGCTTAAACTATATAGAGGCCCCTGCCGATGGCAGGGGCTTTGTATTTGGGGGCGATGAAGGGCTTTACAACGCGATGCCCAATGCGGCGGCGGTGTCTTTTCCCACTTCTCCATCCACGACAAGATTCTTTACGGCCTGGAATGCTTCCACGGCTTTCAGGGTGTTGGGGCCAAAAACGTTGTCTACTCCTCCTGTCGGGAAACCGGCGCTGGTAAGCGCCGTTTGGATCTTTCCTATCACAGGGCTGATCATCATGGGTTGTGTATACCTGTATATAGTGTAATTAGGCGGCGTGTAGGGGGTGTCCTGGGCGGATGCGTACTCTATCCAGGGAACCAGGATGCCATAATCCCATCTGCGGCCATTGACGACGGAAGCGATCACGCCATCGGCATGACTATGGGCCTCCACTGTTCCGCCCTGGCCGTTGGAGATAACGATGTGACCGATGGTGCCTGTGGCGGCGGCGCGCAGGATGGCGGCGCCGGGGGTCTTTACTGCTTCTTCGATGCTGATGATTTTTCCCATTGTTTCGGCGTTGTCGCGCCAGTAGCCGGTGTAGGCATCCGCCCGGGCAGGGTCACCGAGATTGTTATTACAGCCGTACAGTTTACCTGAGACCTGGTATACGACCCAGGAGACAAATTCAGCGCAATCCCATGGCCCTCTCCAGTTGGGGTCGTTCTTAGGGACGAGGCTGCCTAAGATATAAGGTTCGCCGATATGCGGCTTTGCCTTGTCAAGGATCTGTTGACCTGTCATACGTTGAAATTATGCTTGCCTACTCTATATACCCTTTTCGGCTAACGGGTGGATATGCCAAAGGAAAGATGGGGTCCAGGCGGGGCGGATACTACTATAGAGTCTCTTGAAATTTAGGGACAGTTTTTGGCAAATGCAAGCGTATATCTACCTTTTATTCGTGATCGCGGGGCCTAAGAATGATCGCCTGTCCACCCCGGGCCTTTATGGCTATGGGCAGCGTGCCGCCTTTTTTTATGGTGAATGTCCTTTCCTGTATGCTGCCGTTGTCGTCGTCCTCATAGATGGTGGCGGTATAGCTCCTGCCGTCTTGTAAAAAGTCCAGCTTCAGCGTATCGCTCCAGTCTTCGGTACCGGCTGCATTGCCGATGAACCAGGTGTCGCCGTTGCGACGCGCCACGGAGATGTATTTACCGGGCGCTCCGGCGAGGTAGTGCGTTTCGTTCCAGACGGTGGGTACATATTTGAAGAAAGCTATTTCTTTTTCGTTGGTGTATTCTTTCGGCCTGCCATACCAGAAGATGGATTGCAGCGGGCTGAAGTATATGACGGTGAGCGCGAGCTGCTGCGCCATGCTGACCTTTATATTCTTACTATAGG